>DATGQZ010000028.1:0-71548 GCA_035303945.1 Cyclobacteriaceae bacterium | reverse complement strand
TGATGATGGCGTAGTGATGCGCTTCAGTCGGAATTCTATCTCCACCTATTACCCAAACTAGATTGGAAAAATCCCGGTAGCGCTGGCCTAAATAAGCACCGTAGATTTCAGCGTTCGGTACGGTAAAAATTTCTGGACCCAGTCCCCAAGCTTTGTTAAACTTGTCTCCCCATGTTGGCAAGAGGGCTATATACAGTCCTTCTTCAGCAGCCCGCCGGATGACTGTATCCACCAAATCGAAATAGGCTTCGTTAGGTGTGGTAGGATCATTATTGAGCAATGGCAACTGTCCATAGGCATTTGGTGTATTCAAACCGTCCAGTTCTGCCAAAATAACCGTTTGTATAACATTAAACCCCTTCGCAGCCCTATCCTTAAAGTAGAGGCTAATTTCGTCCAGGTTCAGTCGGTGGATCAATTCCCATGCTGTATCCCCCAGCCAGAAAAATGGCCGTTCGTCTTCAGTGACGAGGTAATGCCGATTAACAGAGACCTTGAGTAACGGCATAGTTAAATGTTGTTCCATAATGGCTCAATGTGGCAATTTTTTTTTATATACCCTTCATGTTGAGTAGACAGAAAATATAGGGATGTCAATACAGTTTCAGGGTCGTTATATGCTGGATCCTTGATTGAAATACATCTTGCAGGTACACTCATTGATAAAAAAGAGATTTTATCCACAGATGATTTCACTCCTGTAATATTTTACTTTGAAAAGCAACATATTCCATATCTTTGAAGGTTTATATACCTAACCAATCCACATCCAATTTCAATTGTAGCCCTTTTAAATAAATTTCTATGAACAATTTTCAGCGCCTTCACCCTTTTGCCAAAATCCTTTTGGTGGTACTTGTTTTTTTGACGGTTGGGGAAAAGACCGTGGCGCAATCTTTTCAAAACGGCAGTCTTCAAGGAACAGTGTTGGATGCCGCCACATCTGCTCCTGTGGGATTTGCGTCTGTGGCTATTTATGACAACGCAACAAAAGCATTGGTGGATGGCAACATTACGGATGATGATGGAAAGTTCGAAATAGCGATCCCCTTTGGATCGTACTATGCTGTCATTGATTTTATGGGCTTCGACTCCTTTCAGACGCCTGCTTTTACAATCGATAGAGATAATAGACGACATGATTTAGGTACAGTTAAAATCAGTGCAACAACGGCTGATTTGGATGAGGTAGTGGTGCAGGGAGAAAGGACTAAAATGGAGCTTTCCCTAGACAAAAGGATATTCAATATAGGGCAGGATCTGGCTAATGCAGGTGGCACCGCAACAGATATTCTGATGAACCTTCCCTCAGTCACGGTAGATCCGGAAGGAAATGTAAGGCTTAGGGGAAGTGAAAACGTCAGGATATTGATCGATGGTAAGCCCTCCGGTTTGGTGAGCTTCAAAGGAAGTAGCGGTCTTCAGCAGTTGTCTGCGAGTATGATCGAAACTGTTGAAGTGATCACCAACCCCTCTGCCCGCTATGAAGCAGAAGGTATGGCCGGTGTAATCAATATTGTATTGAAAAAAGAAAATACCCAAGGTTTTAATGGCTCATTTGAAGTCATCACCGGCACGCCTACCAATCTTGGACTTGCTGCTAACCTTAATTACCGACACAACAGAATCAATTGGTTTATCAACTATGGTGTGGCCCATCGTCGCTTACCCTTCAACAGCACCCTGTATCAAGAGGTATATACGGAGGAAGGGACACAGTTGCTAAGGCAGGAAAATGACGGTGTGGTGAAAAGCCTGAATAACAATGTTAGGGCTGGATTGGACTATTTCTTCAATGAAAAAAGTATCCTGACAGGGTCTTACATGCTGCGCAGAAGTGACGCGCACCGCGTGTTGGATATCCAATACAACGATTACCTCAACAGTGAAAGCAATATGCTGAGCTATACCCGGAGGCGACAAGAGGAAGATGAAAAGGAGCCCAACTCAGAAGCTAACCTGACGTACAAGCGGAGTTTTGGGCAAAAGGGGCATGAGCTTACCGCTGCAGTGACCTATCTGGACTATTGGGAGAATTCTGATCAGCTGTACACGCAATATACCTTTCTTCCAGATGGTACGGAGCAACGCTCAAAATCAGTTATCCAAACTTCTGTCAATGATGAATTTGAAAGACAGTGGCTTTTTCAGCTGGATTTTACCAAACCGATTGGAAAGGAAGGCAATCTGGAAACCGGCATCAGAAGTAGCTTCAGGAATATGGAGAACGATTTCAATGTAAGCGAAAAAACGGAATCAGGGGATTTTGTCGCCCTACCCGGAATGGATGATATTTTTCTTTATCAGGAAAATATCCATGCTGTGTACGGGATCTTGGGTAACAAAACCAACAAGTTTTCCTATCAGGCCGGTTTAAGAGCGGAAGTCACCGACGTGGAGACGACCTTGGTGCGCGCCAATGAAACCAACCCCCGCGACTATGTAAACCTGTTCCCCAGCGCCCATGTCACCTACACCATCAATCCTGACAATTCATTTCAGGTAAGCTATAGCCGAAGGGTTAGAAGGCCATTTTACAATGATCTCAGCCCTTTTGTGACTTTCTCTGATTCGAGAAACTTTTTCAGCGGCAACCCGGATTTGGAACCGGAATTTACCAATGCTTATGAGATGGGCCATATTAAGTATTTTGACAAGGCTTCCCTGTTTTCCAGCGTCTATTACCGTAGCACCACAGATAAGATTGATCGCATCAGGACCGTCGATGAAGAAGGTAATTCCAGGACCATTACCCAAAACCTATTGTCAGAAAAGTCTATGGGCGTAGAATTCACCGGGGATTACAGCCCCAACGATTGGTGGAAGATGGACCTCAACGTCAACCTGTTTCATGCCCACATTGATGGCAGCAATATCATGGAGGATTATACAGCCAAAACATTTAGCTGGTTCGCACGATATAGCTCTAGGTTCAGCTTTTCTAATGGATTGGAAGTACAGGTGAGAGGAAACTACGAAGCCCGTCAAAAAACGGCTCAAGGGGTGCGCAAGTCGCTTACCTATGCGGACCTTTCCGCTAGTAAGGATGTGTTGAAAGGAAGGGGCACACTTATTTTGAATGTGATGGATGTTTTTAATTCAAGGCGCAACCGGTATATCAGCGAAGGGCCGGGCTTTTATACGGTTGGCGATGGCCAGCAAAGAATCAGACAGATCAACCTGACCTTAAATTACCGAATCAAACAAGGGAAGCAGGCTAAGCCATCGGATATCTTAGGCGAATAACGTTGAAGCGGGTGGATCAACCCGCTTCTTCCTTTTCAGCCATGGCCTGGGCAGCCAACCATCCGGTGGTCCATGCAGCTTGGAAATTGTAGCCGCCAGTGATGCCATCTATATCCAAGACTTCCCCGGCAAAATATAGTCCCGGACAGATCCGGCTTTCCATGGTCTGGAGGTTTACTTCAGATAGCGGAATGCCGCCGCAGGTAACAAACTCTTCCTTAAAGGTCGTTTTGCCCGAAGCCTGGTATGCATCAGCGACCAAAATATTGATCAGCCGGTTGTAGCTTTTGCCGGAATAGTTGTTCCACAGGTTCGCCTCCCCTATGCCCGCCTTGGCACAAAGGAATTCCCATAGCCTTTTAGGAAGGGAGAAAAGGGGGTTACTAATAATCTTTTGCTTAGGGTGCTTGGCTTTATAGGCTTCGAGAGCCTGTCTGGCCTCGGGTTCTTTGAGATCCGAAAGCCAGTTCACCAAGACGGTATAGCTATAGTTTTTGTCATGGAGTATTCTGGCTCCCCAAGCTGATGTACGCAGCACCACCGGTCCACTCAATCCCCAGTGGGTTATGAGGATCGGCCCTTTCTGTTCCAGTTTGGTGCCTGCAATCTTTACGCTTACTTCCGGCACTGCTACCCCCGCCAGCGCGGTGATGGCTTTGTCTTGGAGATTAAACGTAAACAGTGAGGGAACCGGAGGAGCAATGGAATGGCCAAGTTGTTCTAGCCATTGATAGGCAGTTGCCTTATTGGCTCCCCCCGTTGCAACAAGCACATTATCGCATGGTAGGGTTTCTCCGGAGTCGGTGGTCAGCTTAAAGCCGTTCTCGGCCTTTGAAATCCCTACAACACCCGTGCGGGGAAGGATGCGCACTTTGTTTTTGTCGCAGGCGGCCAAGAGGCAGTCGATTATAGTTTGGGAATTATCACTGACAGGGAAGATCCTTCCATCGGCTTCTGTTTTTAGCCTCACGCCCCTTCTCTCAAACCAGCTTACAGTATCTTCGGTACCAAACTGGGCAAAGGCTTGGGCAAGTTTTTTGTTGCTGCGGGGATAGTTTTTGATCAGTTGGTGCGGTTCTTTGCAGGCGTTGGTGACATTGCACCGGCCACCGCCCGAGACTTTCACTTTGGACAGGAGCTTGGGCGACTTTTCCAACACGGTCACTTTGACACTCGGATGCTTGGCAGAGAGATTGGCAGCCGCAAAAATCCCCGCCGCACCGGCGCCTATAATGATGATATGACTGTTGTTCATGTTTTGCTCGATTTCCTGTTTGAGATGGGGCAAAGATAGGGATTGTAGCAATTGTCTTTAATGGAAAAAGGCAGGACACCAGTGGTTTGTTGTAGAAGATAGGGTATTATGACGAAATCTAGTTAAGGGAGACTATGAGAGCACTTGTATAGGAGGTATTGACCACCCGTATAAATGGTTTCTTTTGGCGATACAAAAAAAGTAATTTGAAATCAAATCCGGTTATCAGCTAATTCATGTTGCCTTCCTGCAAGCCCTCCCCAAACCGCTGCAGCTCTTGATGATATAACTGCAAGCCTATTTTAACCCATTGTAAGTCTTGGAAAGAAGTATGCAAGCCCTGTTAATACCTATGTAAGTCCCGTTAATGCTCATGTAAGGTCTGATAACACACATGTAAGGCCTGATAGCACGCATGCAACAGTAGAAAATCCTATTGTAAGCTGTTTTAATACAAATGCAACACGTGTCAATACGCATGTAAGACCGGATAATCCTATTGCAAGAGAAATAAATCCTATTGTAAGCGGTAGGAATTATATTGTAACCCCTAAAAATCCTATTGCAAGTGCTCGCCCTACTTTTGCAAACAACAAGACCTTATCGCCTTCGTGCCTCTCGGCATAAAGCCTTTTAATTATCCGCATAATACCTTCCCAAGCTGCCCACAATGGCTCTTTTGACCTCAAGCGGATCAATTGTACCCTCGACTTTGTAAAGTACCTTCCCCGACGCATCCACCAGCACGGTGTAAGGAAGGGAACCTTGCCAATCTTTGTCCACGACATCAATCAACTCATAAATATCCTCTCCGGCAAAGATGTAATTGGTATTGGAAGCTTCTTTCTTCTGTAGGAAAGCCAAGGCCTTTTCCTTTTGAGCCAGTTTGTCCGCACTGAGAGAGATAAATTCGAAAGCCCGATCGCGGTACATGCGGTTGATGTCAACAAAATCGGGGAATTCCACAATGCATGGCCCGCACCAAGTTGCCCAGATATTGATCAGCCGTAGTTTTTCACCCGCTTTATTTCGAACCAGATCAGCAACGGCTTCCAAACCGATTTCTTCGATCGCGACCGGCTCTTCCGCCCATTCCTTTTTTAACCTCTCTGCATATTCGTTCTGCCAGGCCCATTTGACTGAGCAGCCGAAAGTCTTAGTAGTTGCCACTTCAGGTGATTGATTGCCTAGGAGCGCCTCCAGGGCGCTTTCCAGATCCTTTTGTTTGGGTGTCACATAGGGATTTTCGGTATCATCAATCCTCCCGCTGTACCGCAGCTTTCTTTCTTTATCGAATACAAAAACATGAGGGGTGGCCGAAGGTCCATAAGCCATAGAAGTTGCCTGGCTGTCCCCGTCAAAAAGGTAAGGGAAATTGTAATTCTTTTCTTTGGCACGGATTTTCATTTCCTCTAAGCTGTCATTCATATCGGTATATCCCAATTCTGCCAAACTGATGGCCGAGGCATCGTTGGGAGAAATGGCCACGAATCCCACTCCCCTTTTCCTGTATTCATCGACCATCTTGATGATGCGATCCTCATAAGCTTGTGCAGTTGGGCAATGGTTACAGGTGAAGATTACCGTCAACACATCATACTGCCTAAAATCTGCCAGAGAGTAGTTTTTGTCATCCACACCGGGGAGATTGAAGTCCGGCGCTGGGGATCTAATAGGCAGAAGTGAGGGTTTTTTATCTTGGGAAAAAGTGTTACCGGCAATAGAAAGGAGAAGCAACAGAAGGGAGATAAATTTCATGGCTTTTTGGGTTTTAAGGTGAAATTTATGTTTTAGATGCTTGACAATGAGTTTTAAAGATAATCAAAACCGTTAAAAAAAAATACCAAGCAAAAACCGCGACTCTTTCCCCTTGAGTTACCATGCAAGGAGGTGGTTTTATATATTTGTCGGACATAAGATTAAATGACAAAATGAAAAAATTGATACTAGCCGGGTTGGCTTTGATGCTCTCGCTCACTGCCACCCAAGCTCAAAACAACTCCTCCGGTCAAGAGCCAAACAGGCCCAAGCTGGTAGTCGGAATCGTCGTTGATCAAATGCGACAGGAGTATTTTTACAAATTTGAAGACCGATATGTGGAAGGAGGATTGAAGCGGCTGATGTATGAAGGCTTTATGATGAAAAATGGCCACTACAATTATATTCCCACCTATACTGGTCCAGGTCATGCCTCTGTGTACACAGGAACTACCCCGGCTACCCATGGCATTATCGGTAACGATTGGTATGTAAGAAGCTTGGGCAAAACCATCTATTGTGCAGGCGACAGTACCGTTCATGCAGTTGGCGGTACCGAGAAGAGCGGGAATATATCTCCCCGCAATCTGCTGACCACCACGATCACGGATGAGCTTAGATTTGCTACCAACAAAAGATCTAAAGTTGTGGGAGTTGCTATAAAAGACCGCGGTGCTGCCCTACCCGCCGGACATCTAGGTGATGCATACTGGTACGATGGGAATACAGGGGAATTTATGACTTCTACTTACTATAAAGAAGAACTTCCCCAGTGGGTGAAAGATTTTAATAAGAGAGGCTTGCCCAAAAAGTATCTTTCCCAAACTTGGGAAACGCTATTCCCCATTGAGACCTACCGTCAAAGCATAGCGGATGACAATGATTTTGAAGGACCTTTTACGGGAAGAGAATCTACAAATTTCCCATACGATCTGCCTGCCTTGATGGAAGACAATGGTGGATTGGGCATGATTACCTCCACCCCTTTTGGCAATAACCTGACTTTGGATATGGCTTATGCCGCGTTGGAAGGAGAGCAATTGGGAAAACGAGGTGAGACAGACTTTTTGGCTGTTAGTTTTTCATCGCCTGATTATATTGGCCACCGCTTCGGTCCAACCTCCATTGAGTTAGAAGACAATTACCTTAGACTGGATCGTGAATTGGCAAAGTTTTTCGATCATTTGGATAAAGAATTGGGGAAAGGAAACTACTTAGTTTTTCTGACGGCTGATCATGGCGTGGCTGACGTGGTAAATTATATGAAAAGCCAAAATGTGCCTGCAGGTAGCCTCGATACCCGATTCCTGCTTACCCAGCTCAAGGGTTTCACCAATCAACATTATGGCGAAGGGAATTGGATACTTAGCTTCACCAATGAGCAGATTTTCCTCAATCGGGAATTGGCCAAGGAAAAAGGAATTGACCTCACCGAAATGCAGCTAGCTATTGCAGATTTCTTGTTGAAGTTTGATGGGATTAAAGAAACCTATATTGCCAATGATATGAAGCGCTTGGAATACACTTTTGGAAGGAAAAAGCTACTTCAGATGGGCTTCAACCATAAGTCTTCCGGTGATGTGATGATCATCATGGAGCCCGCTTGGCTGACGAATGCATCTAGAGGGACTACCCACGGTTCAGGGTATAAATATGATACCAATGTTCCCATAGTATTTTACGGTTGGGGCATCAAAGCGGGTCAAAGCGCAAATTATGCTACCGTGACCGATATTGCACCTACTTTGGCCATGTTGCTAAAGACACGCATTCCAAATGGAGCCAGTGGTGAGCCGATCTTGGAAGTGTTGGGAGAGTAAACCGCGCTATATAGACAAAAAAATTAGAGCCATACAATTACGTATGGCTCTTTCTTTTAACAGATTCCTATAGAGGAGCCTACTGCACCTCGTAGCGTAGGGTACCCGCTACCAATGCCTTGTCGGGCATTTCTTCGGGTGGAAATACAAATACCCTCCCCCCAGAGTTGATGACACTTTGGGCAGCTAGGTCGATCATGCAATGATTATTTCCACTAGGTTCTTCATCAAAGGAAACCTTAAAATTTTCTTCGTCATAGGTTCCCCAAAGATGCTTATGGTTGATATTCACCAACAATGTATCCACACCACCAGTGATCGCCGTTTTGATCAACTTTTCGGGGTGTTTGGTAATGGCTAAGTTTCTAGAGGCGCGGAAACCAAACTCATCTTTCCTTTTCTTTTTTTCTTCCAGAAAATGATCCTGCGCCAATTCCCATGCTTTTTCATGAATTTCCTTACGCGACTTGCCACTTAGGGTGCCCATGTAGTTTTTCTGCAATAGCGAATAGCGTGTGGCTTGCCTGAACATTGGTATTAGATAATCCAGTCCTGCCAGGTATAGCGGAAGCGGATCCTGCGCCAATTTTTTATCTAATTTATTTGCCAGACGTTGGACATAGTTTTGGACCAGTTGTTTCCGTTCTTCTCCAGGGCCTTCTCCGTGAGCGGCAAAGTCTCCCCCACTGCCCGTACTTCCTTGTCTTTTTCTGATGCCTTGGAATTCATCATTTGCCTCTTCCTCTTCAGCATAGGACATCGGAATCTCATCCTCGTCCAATTCCAGTTCTTCGAAGGTATTTCTGGAACCCTTAAATAATTGTATTTTTTCCGTGTTGAGGTGGAGGAGATAAAAGTCCCCATCATTATTAAGCTGGGGGATCAGGGGCAACAAAAAGGGTCGTTTGCCCACCAAATGAATGGGCTGACTGATGGGAGCCGGCAACTGATAGTATTCCACTTCCCCATCAAATATAAAATAAGCCAGCATTTTCTCATTGCTCTGCCAAAATTTTTGGTCGTCAAGCAATGCCTGTGCGGGCTTGAGCAGCGTTTTGATTCTTTCCTCCTCCAGTTGAAAAACCGTCTGTAGCTCTTTACCCACCTCTTTCAGCTTGTTTTTAAAATGGGTTTTGTCCGTTTGGAAGCTGTCGGTGCTCTGCTTGCTTGTGGGGCTGTAGATGGATATTACCACGTCACCAGTTCTACCGGCCAATTCTTTGAATTGTTGTTCACTTATGGTTTTCATATTGTAGTATTTAGGGTGGGGATAAATTCCGTACAAATTGAGAGGGTTGTAAAACAAAAACCTTGCCTTGGCGTAAATGGATAAAACCATTCATTTTAAAACAACAGACATGAATTACACTGAAAACTACAAGGGAATCAAGGTGGACGTACAAAGTCCAAACACTGATATCAGCGATGCGGTGCAGCAAGAAATAAGGGCCGCTTTAGATAAGATCTCCCGCTTTACCTCAAATATTAATGCCGCTGATTTTTATTTTAAAGTGGACGGAAGCAATAATGCGGCGCTCAGCAGTGTCAGCATCAGGTTAGGGGTTCCAGGTCCGGATGTATTCGCTGAAGAAAAAGGGGATAATTGGATTTCGCTCATCAAGGCTGTTAGTGACAAGCTGATCCGGCAATTGCAGAAGAAATAAGCCTATTGTTGTTTAGAAGGGGCGATAGTCTTGGATTTGCTCTATAAAATAGATAGCGGTCATCGGAGAAAGCAGTAGGATAAACAGGATACCAAACAAAGCCCCATATAGGTGGGCATCATGGTTGATGTTTCCATCCTGCTGTTTTCCTTGATAGATGGAATAGCCTAAAAATAGGAGACCTAGGATGAAGCCTGGGAGACATAGGATTGCAAAAAGGCAGATATCCGCCAAAGGCATCAACATGATACTAGCAAACACTGCTGCTGATGTTCCCCCGGAAGCTCCTAGTGCATGATAGGATGGATCATCTTTTCGCTTTAGGTAAGTAGGAATATCCGCAACCACGATGGCTATAAGATAGAAAAGCACATAAACAATCCCGCCAATTCCCGGCCCAAAATAGTAATACAGAAATTCTTCCACCACACTTCCGAAAAAGTAAAAGGTAAACATGTTGAAGAGTAGATGGGTGCCGTCCTTGTGGATAAACCCGGACAAGACGAACCTCACATACTCCTTGTCACGGTTGACCAGATAAGGCGTGAATAAAGCTTTGTACATATATTCGGGATTACTCCACGCATAGTATGAGCTTAAGCAGGTAACAATGATCAGTATTACCGTAATCGAGATCTCCATCGGGCTAAATAAATTGTGACAGGTGTTGCCTAGTGTTCTCTGTTGATCAGATCTTCAGCCAAAAATTTCAAAGTTTGCCAAGCATCTTTGTTACTTGGATGCAGTTGTTCGAGCTGCTCAAAACCTAGGGCAAAGAAAGCTTCCATTTTAGATTCTGTCAGTTTTTTTATTTCTAATTCGTTATAGAGTGCCGTGACTGCCTTTACTTTTTCTTCCTTGTCGAATTCCATGGCCTCTTCCCAAAAGCGCAGCTGCTCTTCAGCCTGCGCAGGAGCAAGCTCCTTGGCCTTGATCAACAGATAGGTTTTTTTATTAGCAATGATGTCTCCTCCTACCTGTTTTCCAAATTTGGCTTTGTCGGCGTACACGTCCAGCAGGTCATCCTTAAGCTGGAAGCCGATGCCTATGCTTACACCAAAATCATATAACCGCTGCGCGTCTTCTTCTGGAGCACCCGCCAAAAAAGCCCCGTATTGGAGCGCAAAACCCAACAGGACCGCCGTCTTCAACCGGATCATGTCAAGGTATTCTTCTTCCGTCACCTGATCGCGGGTTTCGAAATTCATGTCAAGCTGCTGCCCTTCACATACCTCTGCCGCCGTCCGGTTAAAATGTTTCATGCACAAGGCAAGTTTGTCAGCAGGAACCTCAAGCAACATGTCATATGCCCTCACCATCATCACATCTCCGGAAAGAATCGCCGTGTTGGCATTCCATTTTTCATGGACCGTGGCTTTTCCTCTTCTTAAGGGAGCATTGTCCATAATATCGTCATGCATGAGCGTGAAGTTGTGAAAAACTTCAACAGCGACTGCAGGAGTCAGGATGTTTTGGTAATCGTCCCGGTAGAGGGAGTAGGCCAACAGCGTCAACAAAGGTCGAATTCTCTTGCCACCCAAGCCCATCAAATAGGTGATAGGCTCGTAGAGCTCCTTGGGATGGGAGCCGAAGTCGATTTGCTGGATATGCTTTTCAAGTGTTTGTTGTATCTCTTGGATATGGGAACGAAACGTGTCAATCATCTATCTACAAATTCCAGGTCGATGGTTCTTCTGTTAATATCAGTGTTAACCACTTTTACTTTGACTTTGTCCCCCAAGGTGATCATTTTTTTGTTTTTCGTGCCGACGAGACGCATGTTTTTCTCATCGAATTCATAATAGTCATCCTTGATGTCCTGCAGCCGGACCATCCCTTCACATTTTGTTTCCGTAATCTCCACAAATACACCCCATTCGGTCACCCCCGTGACGATGCCCTCATAGTCTTTCTTCTCGGCCAGTGCCATGTATTCAACCTGTTTGTACTTGATCGAGGCACGTTCTGAGTCGGCGGCCCGCTTTTCCCGCTCCGAGGAGTGGAGGCATTTCTCCTCCCATGGCTCCGGCTCTGGTGATTTGCCCCCATCCAGATAATGCTGCAACAGCCGATGGACCATCATATCAGGATACCTTCTAATGGGTGAGGTGAAGTGGGTGTAATGCGCAAAAGCTAATCCGAAATGTCCTTTGGGTACTGTCGTGTATTTGGCTTTTGCCATGCTGCGGATAGCCAGTTGCTCGAGGACATTTTGTTCCGGTTTGCCCATAATCTCGTCCATGAGGTTATTTAGTGTGCGGGAGATATTGCTTCCCTCATCAATGGTAATCTCATGGCCAAACTTTTTGGCAAAATTGGCAAAAGTTGCCAATCGATCCAGGTCAGGATGATCATGGATCCTATACACAAAGGTATTTTTGCCCTTGTTTTTATGAAAGATGAATTCAGCCACCGTTTTATTGGCCAGCAACATAAATTCCTCGATCAGCTTGTGGATATCTTTCCTCTCTTTGACTACCAGACCTAAGGGAGTACCCTTTTCATCCAACTTAAATTTTACTTCCTGTGTCTCAAAGTTGATCGCGCCCTTTTGGAATCTTCTCTCCCTCAGTTTCTTTGCAAGTTCATTCAGAAGTGTCAGCTCTTCATAAAAATCTCCTTGCTGTTGATCGATGTTTGCTTGCGCCTCTTCATATGCAAACCTCCTATCGGAATGGATAATGGTTCTCCCAATCCAATGGTCAAGAACGTTCGCATTTTGGTCGAGCTCGAACACACATGAGAAAGTCAGCTTATCTTCATGGGGACGAAGGGAACACAGGCCATTGCTGAGCCGCTCAGGAAGCATGGGGATGGTCCTGTCCACCAGGTAAACTGAGGTCGCCCTTTCGTAGGCTTCTTTTTCCAAAGATGTATCTAACTTGACATAATGCGTCACATCTGCGATGTGCACTCCCAACTCTATATTGCCGTTGGGGAGCATTCTGTATGAAATGGCATCATCAAAATCTTTGGCATCCGCGGGGTCTATGGTGAAGGTAAGTACATCCCTGAAATCCTTACGCGCTTTTATGTCTTTGGCTGAAATTTTCTCGGAAATAGCCTCCGCTTCACGCACTACTTCTTCCGGGTACTCGAATGGAAGGCCAAATTCAGCCATGATGGAATGAATTTCCGCTTCATGGTCTCCCGAATTTCCCAACACACGCACAACTTTGCCGGTAGGATTCTTGTCTCCATCCCGCCATTCCGTTATTTGGACCACCACTTTTTGGTTGTGTTCCACATCCATAAGGTCTCCTTTTTTGATAAAAATATCGTGGTGCATCTTTTTAAAGTCCGGCACGACGAAAGCAAAGCGAGGTGAGATTTCTACCCTGCCGACAAACTCATCCCTTTCCCTTTTGACAATTTCAACGACCCTGCCCTCTTGTCTACCATTTCTATTTTTCTTGGGGTAAATCATTACCTTCACCAGATCTCCATCCAATGCATTTTTTAGGTCATATTCTTTGACCAAAATGTCCTCAGGAGACTTTTCTTGGTGTTCAGGAATAATAAAGGCAAAACGAGGATTAACATAATCCACATAACCCAATACATATTCCGGCTCGCTGGTGGAGTAGTATTCATTTCTGGAGCTCTTGTGAATAGAGCCTGCTTCGGTGAGCTTCTGTAAGACATAAGAGAAGCTATCTTTAGAAGCCGCATCTCTTAACTCAAGTTTTTTTATTAACTGTTTTTCTGAATATCCTTCGTTAAAGTGGTTATCCAAAAAATCAAGGACCTTTTGCGCCAGTCTGGCGGAATCCATCGGTTTTCCTTCCCGTCGTCCTTTTTTTCTATCGGATTTTCTTCCCATAAAAATTAATTGATTTTAATATGTAAAATGTGTTTTCCTTAACAATATGCTAGGAGTAAATAATACTACAACGTATAGTACTTAGTGTTTAGTTGCCTCTTCATCCAAATTAATGACTTCGATCTCGATGTCAGAAGGCAAACCCTGAAAGGCCAAATAAATCCTAGCGGTCACCTCCACATCCCTTAGGCAATAGTTTCTGATACTTTTGAGGTCCTTTTGAAGGTAATACATGGCGTTCACCTGGCTTCCGTCGATGTCTTCTTTGGAACTGGGGATATTAAAGATCGAAGCTAGCAGTTCCAGCCTTGTGTAATGTTTATGATCACCAAATTTCCATAGCTCCAGGGTATCTAGGTGTCGGATCTCCCAAGGCTTCTTTCCCGCCAGTTGCAGAATTTGTGGTAAGGGAATTCTGTTAACCAACATCCTTCGGCACAAGTAAGGGAAATCAAATTCCTTACCATTATGGGCACACAAGGTCCAATTTTTCTTTTCAAGAAGCTCTCTGAAGGACCATAGGGTATCGTGTTCTTCCGTTTCTGCAAATGACTTAGTGCGGTAGAGCAGCCGTCCATTTTCCTCTTGATAAGTGAAATACCCTACGCCTATACATATCACTTTGCCGAATTCTGCGAATATGCCTCCACGCTGGAAGAAAAGGTCTTCTGCTTCAAATGCTTCTTCCAGCTTAATGTTTTTGCATTTCTTATGCCATTCCTCACGTATTCTCGGCTCCAGTTCGTCAAAGCTTGCGGTCATAGATGCCGTTTCTATGTCCAAAAAGAGAATGTCTTTTAGTTCACCGAAAAAATCCGCCATGTGTGTTGAGGTTAGGAATGTACTACGCCATATAGATCAATCTCCGGGATATAAGTGATGTTTTTTTGGTGCATGCTGCCTTCTACAAAAATGAATTTTTTGTCGAATATTTGATCTAATATAAAATAACTTACCCAAAATTCATTGTTCAAACCAAACAAAGCGGGATCTATGGGTTCTACTTTTGCGATGCATTGAGGTCCGAGCTCCTCAATCATATGTCTGAGCATGGAGGTTTTTCTCATTTCCCCAGAGATCAGCCCATAGCCTTTGGAGGTGATCATTACCGTGTGAAGTTCGATTAGATTGTTATTGATGATATATACCGCCCATTCTTCTTTACCGTCTTTTTCTTCTTTGGCAATGGCGAGTTTTACCCCTGTTACGGGGTGAAAATGAATATCTTTTTTCATTGAATTACTGATTCTTCCAGTTCCATATCAAACAGAGCTGCAATATGTTTTTTCACTTTTTCTTTTACCCCATCTTCATCAACGGCTTGTCCCAACTCAAGGTGAAGGGAAGTCACCGCCTTATCGGGAATCCCGCAGGGGACAATGTTGCCAAAGTAGGATACGTCTGCATTGACATTGAGCGCAAAGCCATGCATGGTGATCCAGCGGCTGGTCTTCACCCCCAGTGCACAGATCTTGCGTGGGTTCCGCTGTTCCTCGTGATCCAGCCAGACTCCTGTCAGACCCTCAATGCGTCCAGCCACTACGCCATACTCTGCCAAGGTAAGGATAACCGCTTCCTCCAGCAGTCGCAGATACTTGTGGATATCTGTAAAAAAGTTCTCCAGATCCAAGATAGGATAGCCGACCAATTGGCCGGGTCCATGATAGGTGATATCACCCCCACGGTTAATTTTATAGAAGCTGGCTGCTTTATCCTTCAACCCTTCCTCATTTAACAACAGGTGGTCGGCCTCCCCGCTTTTTCCCAAGGTATATACATGGGGATGCTCCACGAAAAGAAGATAATTTGGAGTAGTTTTTTGCGATTCAGCAGGTAAATGTCTGTTATTTATTTTAATTGCTACTGATTTAGCAAACAATTCTTCCTGATAGTCCCATGTTTCTTTGTAATCTTTTCGTCCAAGATCTAGAAACTTTACCTTTTTATTGATAATTTGATTCACCTTATTTCCTTTTTATCAGAAGAAAAACAACAGATTCCCCTTCCGGGTTCTTTTTGCACCATGTCCGGCTAAGGAGTCAAAAGTAGGCAAAATAGTCGGAATGGCAGAGCACATAGATATCGGCAATGAATCGGAGAAGATGGCCAGCGAGTGGTTACAAGCTAAAGGTTACCAGCTGCTACGATCCAATTACCGGTATAAGCATGCTGAAATTGATCTGATTATGCAGCATCAGGGCATACTGGTCTTTGTTGAAGTCAAATTTAGGAGCGGCACTGGTTTTGGCTACGCAGAGGAATTTGTGGATTACAAAAAGCGGCAGCTTATCATTAGGGCTGCTGACCATTTCATCTACGAAATCGACTGGCACAAAGATATCCGTTTTGATATTGTAGGCGTGTACAAAAGCCAAAACGGACAAATAGCATTTAAGCATTTTCAGGATGCTTTCTATTAATTTAATCAATCGCTTTCTGCTTGGATATGGCCGTCCTCTACGGCAAAATAGGTAGTGTGTGCTGCTATACCACCTAGAATTTTTTTTGATCTCTCTGGCCGGGCATCAGTGATAAAGAGCTGTCCAAACTCTTTGTTGGCGACCAATGCTATCATTTTTTTGATTCTCAGATCATCCAGTTTATCGAAGATATCATCCAACAGTAAGATGGGTTTTGTTTTTTTCATGTCTTTAAATACATGAAACTGTGCGAGTTTGAGAGCGATCAAAAAAGATTTTTGCTGTCCCTGGGATCCAAACTTTTTGATTGGGTAGCCATTGATCTCGAAGTTATAATCGTCCTTATGGATGCCTACATTGGTTCGTTTTAGCAGAAGGTCCTTTTTAAGTGAATCCTTAAACAGCTGCTCGAACTCATCCTTTGTACCTTCACCTTGGTAGCTAACGTTGACAGCTTCTTTTTCATCGGATATCTCCGCATAATGTTGCAGCAACAGGGGAATAAATTGGGTGATAAAGGAATCTCTTTCTTTGGCGATCTTCATTGACAAAGCAATCAGCTCGTTGTCGTAGGGTTCTAACAATACCTTGTCCAGGCGTTGACGCTCCGAAAAGCGTTTGATCAAAGCGTTTCTTTGTTTTAAGAAATGCTGATACCGGATGAGGTTGTCGAGATAGTTTTTGTCAAGCTGGGAAAGTAAGCTGTCGAAAAATTTTCTTCGCTCTTCGCTGCCGCCTTTGATCAATTGCGTGTCGTCTGGCGCAATCAGCACGACCGGTAACAAGCCCACATGCTCGCTCATCTTCTCGTAAGCCTTTCCGTTGTTCAGTAGCTGTTTTTTCTTTCCAGCTTCCAGCAGGCAAGTGATTTCATGCGTTTTCTCCCCCAGCTGAAAGTCCCCTTTAATGGCGAAGAAATCCCGATCATGTTGGATATTTTGGACATCCAGGGGATTAAATGCGCTTTTGGTGAGACAGAGATAATGGATGGCGTCCAGGAGGTTGGTTTTGCCGCTTCCATTGACCCCCAAGAGGCAGTTGATTTCAGAAGAAAATGAGGTTTGCACCCTTGAAAAATTTTTAAACTGGGTCAACTGTATATTTTTCAGGTGCATATAGGGAAACTGTACTGTTTTTGACTAATTTCGCACAAAAGGTTTAAATCCGGTTGATTTGCTTATATTTGGAGCCCAAAGTTAGCATATTTATATAAACAGTATGGCAAAGACGAGTTCGAAGACTACGAAAGCGAAAGTAAAATATTCGAAAGAAACCTATTCTTATTGGTTCGAGAGTATGTTGTTGATGAGGAGGTTTGAGGAGAAGGCAGGCCAGCTCTATGGACAGCAAAAGATCCGAGGTTTCTGTCATTTATATATAGGTCAGGAAGCCTGTGCTTCCGGTGCGATTACTGCGCTAGAAAAAGATGACAAATGGATCACTGCGTACAGATGTCACGCCCACCCACTGGGATTGGGTACTGATCCCGGTGCTGTAATGGCCGAACTTTTTGGTAAAGCCACTGGCACGACCAAAGGCAAGGGTGGGTCCATGCACATTTTTGATAAAGAGGTTAACTTCATGGGAGGCCATGGCATCGTAGGAGCACAAGTTCCTATGGGTCTGGGAATCGGCTTTGCTGAGAAATATAAGGGCACAAAAAATCTTTGTATTTGCTACATGGGGGATGGTGCAGTAAGACAGGGTGCTGTTCACGAAGCATTTAATTTGGCCACCCTTTACAAAACACCTGTTATTTTTGTAATAGAAAACAATGGCTATGCTATGGGTACCTCTGTAAAGAGATCGTCTGTAGTAGAGGATCTTTCAACCATGGGACAAGCTTACGGCATGCCTTCTTTTGCGGTAGATGCGATGAAAGTGGAAGATGTTCATGAGGCAGTAGCCGAAGCCGCTGAACGCGCTCGAAGCGGCAATGGTCCAAGCTTATTGGAATTTAGAACTTACCGCTATAAAGGTCACTCCATGTCTGACCCACAGAAGTACAGAACCCGCGAGGAAGTAGAAGAATACAAATTAAAAGATCCTATCGAACTGGTAAGAAAGACCATTATTGATAACAACATCCTTACTACTGAAGAAATCGATGCGATTACGGCCAAAGTAAAGAAGCAGGTGGAAGACGCTGTCAGATTTGCTGAAGAATCTCCATGGCCTGATGGTGAAGATGCTTTTGTGGATGTATATATGCAGGAGGATTATCCATTCGTAAGAGAATAAGCTATTAAGTCTGATAAAGCAGCGGTAGTTGAAGAAATGCCGCTGATTTATCAGTCGATTCACATGCATTTATAGGGTCAAATAGCCACTCCTTTCGTTTCATAGCTACTTCATAGAAAGGATTTTGTATTAAATAAAACATATCTATATTTGTGGCTGAAATTTTGAATCAATGACTAAAAAATTAAAAAAAGGCCGTGCCCAGCAAGAACACGGCAATGATCTTCTGGAAAATCCAGATGCAATTGCTACAAGTTTAGGTAGAGGGGAACATTTTCTGAAAGAGAATGCCAAAATTGTTGGGGGAATTATAGGATTAGCTGTTCTGGTCATTGCCGGCATATTATTTTTCCAAATCAACAGAGCTAACAAAAACGAAACCGCCCAGGGCGAGATGTTCCAGGCAGTTTATTTTTATGAGCAGGATAGTGTGGATCTGGCATTAAACGGTGACGGTGTCAATCCGGGTTTTTTGTCGATCATTGACGAATATGGTGGTACAGCTGCTGCTAACTTGTCTTATTTTTACGCTGGATCAATATATCTTTCTCAAGGTGAGTTTCAGAAAGCAATTGATCATTTGAAGAAATTCTCTTCTGATGACTATTTTGTGCAAGCCAAAGCTTATGCACTCCTTGGAGATGCTTATCTTGAATTAGGCAACCATAGCGAAGCCATCAACTTCTACAATAAAGCAGCAAATTACAAGTCTAATAAGTATTTTACGCCGATGTACCTTAACAAATTGGCGATCGCCTATGAAGAGGCTGGTCAGATTGACAATGCCATCAAAGCGTATGACAGGATCGAAAAGGAGTTTTTCGAATCTTATGAATTTACTGCAGCACGAAAGCATAAGGCACGACTGGAAGGTCTTGCTGCTAATTAATGCATGGTGTTAACCGACATTTTGAAGAGTAAGGCCCCTCAAGGTCTTACTCTTTTTGTATTTGTACCAATCAACAAAATATAATATTATGGCGAGTTCAGAAAAAAACCTCAGCAAACATTCCCATAAAAACATTCAGGATATTTCAGACAAGACTTTTGCACTTATTGTATCTGAATGGAATGAAGAGGTGACAGAGGCCCTGTACCGTGGAGCAGTCGATACCTTGCTCAAAAACGGAGCAAGTGAGCAGCTGATCATCAGAAAGAATGTTCCGGGCTCCTTCGAATTGTCGCTAGGTGCACAGTGGATGGCACAGAAGCCGGAGGTGGATGCTGTGATATGCTTGGGCTGCGTCATCCAAGGAGAAACAAAACATTTTGACTTTATCTGCGATGCAGTGGCACATGGCCTTACCCAAGTAGGGTTGAAGTACAATAAGCCGGTGATCTTTGGCGTACTGACCCCTAATAACCAACAGCAGGCGCTTGATCGGGCGGGTGGTGTTCACGGCAATAAAGGAGATGAAGCTGCCATCACAGCCATTAAAATGTTAGGATTCTAGGCTATTGCCATCCACCTAACGCAAGACCCAATATTCTCAAATAACAACTATTGAAATCAACTTCCCCATGAAAATCATGAAATTCGGTGGTACTTCCGTTGGAAGACCCGAAAGAATGCAACAAGTAAAAAGCCTGATAACAAAGGACCAAGATAGAAAGATTGTTGTTCTTTCAGCCCTTTCAGGCACTACCAATGCCTTAGTGGCTATAGGAGCGGCGATGGCTGATGCGGACAAGGAACTTGCCAAGCAGCATATCGATACACTACATCAGCATTACCTTAACTTTTATCCCGAACTTTTGAGCACTGAAGCTGCTAGGGATGAGGCTGCAGCTATTATAAAGGAACATTTTGAGTTTCTAAATATTATCTTGAAGATTTCTTTTAATGAGGCGATCAATAGAGATATTTTAGCTCAGGGGGAATTATTATCTACCAAGCTTTTCTATACGCTGTTAAAGGAATCGGGCATTAAAGCAGTATTTCTCCCTGCTTTAGAATTTATGAGCATAGATGAAAACCAAGATCCTGAATTGTTAAAAATCAGCGAAAAGCTCAATGCCATTCTTGCTGAATACCCGGACGACAATTTGTTTGTCACCCAAGGTTATATCTGTAAAAATCACCGTAACGAAGTGGACAACTTAAAACGGGGAGGAAGTGACTATACCGCTTCTCTTATCGGTGCGGCCACGAGTGCTGATGTGGTAGAGATTTGGACGGATATTGATGGAATGCACAACAACGATCCTAGGATTGTGGATCAGACCAGACCCATTGCAAAGCTATCATTTGACGAGGCTGCTGAACTGGCTTACTTTGGAGCGAAAATTCTCCATCCAGCGTCCATATGGCCTGCGCAGATGTATAATGTGCCGGTTAAATTATTGAACACCATGGATCCCGATGCATTGGGTACGACCATCACGGCTGAGGAAGTAGGTCAAGGGGTAAAAGCCATTGCTGCCAAGGAAGGCATCACCGCCATAAAAATTAAATCCAGTAGAATGCTTTTGGCCTATGGCTTCTTGAGAAGGGTGTTTGAAATATTTGAGAAGTATAAAACACCGATCGATATGATCACCACCTCTGAGGTGGCTATCTCCTTGACCATTGATGATGTGAGCCATCTAGAGCAGATTGTAAAGGAGCTGGATGTACTGGGTACTGTAGAGGTTGATCACAACCTGTGCATCATCTGTATCGTGGGCAATAAAATTGCCGAAAGCAAGGGTGTCATCAAAAGCGTAATGGATGCACTGGTGGAGTTCCCGCTGAGGATGGTCTCTTATGGTGGTAGTCGACACAATGTCTCTATCCTCGTGGATGAGCAGTATAAAATTGATGCTTTAAAACGGCTCAACTCTGGATTATTTAATTTTCTATAATATTGAATCAGGAGCAAAAGAAGGGGGGCTTTTTAGCTAAGCTTCAGTCAAAATGGAAGTTGAAAAGCATTTGGCAGGTGGTGCTGGTACTGGTGGTTTTTGCCTGTACTGGTACGACTGTCTTGCTGATAAAAGAACCCATCTTTTCGCTTTTAGGAGTAGACATGGAGAAGGGCGGCTTTTGGAAGACCGTCCTTTATCTGCTTTTAGTTCTACCCTTGTACCAAGCTTTTCTGTTGATCTATGGCTTTTTATTTGGCCAATTCCATTTTTTCTGGGAGAAGGAAAAGCAATTTATAAAACGAATGGGAAGGCTTTTTTCCCGAGACTGATAGACCATGAAGCAGGTACCGCCAGCTACCATTTGTAGTTCAAAAGGTATACCTTTGTGGTCGTTTAAAAAAGGAGTGGTATTTCATGGCTAAAAAAAGAGGCATATCGCTGGACGAAAGCGAAAAAAGGAAATTGAATAAGCAGAACATGAGGAAGCTGGGCGGAATATTCAATTTCATGCTTCCGTATAAGTTCCACTTCATCATCGGCTTGGTTTTTCTGGTATTCTCCAGTTCGCTGCTATTGACCTTTCCATTTGTCGCGGGTAAGCTGATTGATACCGCTTCCGGAGAAAGCTGGATCTTTACAGACATAAATTCCATTGCATTGATCCTGCTGGGGATACTGTTTGTCCAAAGTGTATTTTCTTTTTTCAGGGTTTGGTTTTTTGCTAAGGTCAGTGAGAGATCCATGCGCGATATTCGGCTCGCACTTTACAGCCGACTGGTCAACCTACCCATGACTTTTTTTGATAAAAGACGTACGGGAGAACTTATCAGCCGAATCACGACGGATGTCTCCCTGCTTCAGGATACATTTTCCGTAACCTTGGCAGAATTGTTCCGCCAGTTGGTTACCTTGGTGGCAGGCACAGCATTTCTCATCATCACCACGCCTAAGCTAACCCTTTTTATGTTGGCCACTTTTCCGGTATTGGTCATTATCGCCATGATATTTGGGAGGTTTATCCGCAAGCTTAGCAAGGCCACACAAGATGAATTAGCAGCGGCAAACGTTATCGTGGAGGAGACCTTGCAGTCAATAATGACAGTGAAATCCTTTACTGGAGAACGATACGAGGCTAACCGCTATGGTAAGGGTTTAAATCGTGTTGTAGATGTCGCCTTGAA
This sequence comes from Cyclobacteriaceae bacterium, assembly GCA_035303945.1. Lineage (GTDB taxonomy): Bacteria > Bacteroidota > Bacteroidia > Cytophagales > Cyclobacteriaceae > DATGMS01. Next base: position 49,293 of record DATGQZ010000028.1, on the reverse strand, counting down.
GGCGGCAGGATTTAGAGGAGCTTTTATTTCGTTTATCATCTTTGCGCTATTTGGCGGCATTGTAGCAGTGATGTGGTATGGTGCCTCTTTGGTAAGCTCGGGAGAGATGAGCATAGGCGACTTGGTGTCTTTTGTGCTCTACACCACCTTTATAGGAGCCTCCATAGCAGGCTTGGGTGATATATATGGGCAGGTGCAAAAAGCAGTGGGTTCCTCTGAGCGGGTATTGGAGATACTGGAGGAAGAGCCAGAAGCTTCCTATGCTGCGGCCAAGCCTCTAAGGATGAATGGTCAGGTAAGTTTCGAACAGGTTGCTTTCAGCTACCCCACTCGTCCTGATGCCAAAGTGCTTAAGAACATTACATTTCACATAGCTGCAGGTGAAAAAGTGGCCCTAGCAGGACATAGCGGAGCCGGCAAATCCACCATTATACAATTGCTTCTTCGCTTCTATGCAGTAAATGCGGGGGATATCAAGGTGGATGGAAAGTCCATCAAAGATTGGGATCTTAAGCAACTCCGCTCTAATATGGGGATTGTTCCTCAGGAAGTATTATTGTTCGGTGGCAGTATCAGGGAAAACATTGCCTATGCCAAGCCAGATGCCACCGAGGAAGAAATTATTCTTGCAGCAAAAAAAGCCAATGCATGGCAGTTTATCCAAAAGTTTCCGGAGGGGTTGGACACCTTAGTAGGTGAAAGAGGCATCAAGCTATCAGGTGGTCAACGGCAACGGGTTGCCATTGCACGGGCGATTCTTAAAGATCCAGCCATACTCATACTGGATGAAGCTACCTCTTCTTTAGATGCTGAATCAGAGTTTTTGGTGCAGGAAGCCTTGGATGAACTGATGAAAGGCCGGACTACCATTATTATTGCCCATCGGTTGGCTACCATTCGGAAGGTGGACCGTATCTATGTACTTAAAGATGGTGAAATTGTAGAGGAAGGTACCCATGAAGGACTTGCACTCCAGGAGGGGGGATTCTACGCTAACCTTGTTCGGCTACAATTGACTGAATAAGGTAGGGCTCCATGCACTAACGCAAGTCAGTTTCATCAGCTATCTTTTCTGTAGATCAAGTTTCCTTCCTTGTCCCATTCTGCTCGGATATAAGGTCTAAAATTCTTGGTAAACGGTTTTTCCTGATATTGTATTTCCCGCTTTCTAATGGTCTTATCTCCGGTGTTGCTCCAGTACTCGGTCCACAAGCCCACCTTTTCCCCAAACTTATATTCCCCAATGACGGCCACACGACCATCTTCGAAGAAATGGTAAAAGTTGCCCTCCTCCAAATCATACTCAATGGGGATGATTTTTTCGATCTGTTGTGCTGCGCGGTTATAATAGGTCACCCTTGACGCCTTAGGCCATCCTTCGCTATAATGCGACTTGTCTAACAAGATATTGTTGCCATCATAGGTCATCCATCGACCATGCTTGGTACCAAAATAATACATGCCGCTTTCCACCACGGTTTCATCCAGCCTTTTTTCGTAAGGCCCATGCAGCAGGTAGCCTCGTGAAGGATCAAAGTTTCTGTTACGAATGACTTTTTCCTTTGTATCATACCAGTAGATATCCCGGATATAGGGATCTACTTGTTGGTTTCTTTGGGTGAAATGAAAATACTCACTATGGGTTTGGCCTCTAAAACTTTGCTTAATAACACTTCTTCTGGTTTTTTCTCCGAAGTAGATGTTTTTGTTCTTCTTTTTTTTTCTTTCTTTTTTTTTCGCTTTTTCTTCCTCTTCTACCGTAGTAAATAAAAGCACTGGAGTAGAGATTGGGGTAAGCACATTTTTAACCACTCCGGAAGAATCAGGATCTGCCTTCTCCCCTTCCTGGCTGAAACCCAGGCGGCTTATCAATATAGTCAAGAGGAAGCAAAAGAATAGCTTTGATCTCATGTTGGCAATATGGCTGTTTTTAATTGTATTGTAAATCTAGGGGAAATGCACCCTTTGTTGGAATCTAATTTGTGTAACGCTGTACTTTTTTTTATAGTTTCTACTGACTATTTAATATTATATCTTCTAAAAAGTTTAAAGGTTTAGAATTAACAGCCATAATCCTTAATTTTGGCAACTTAGTCAAAAACTGTATAACAATATGAATCCAATCCTTTCAGACCGAATAAACAACATGGAGGAGTCGGCTACCTTGGCTATGGCCAAAAAAGCCCGTGAACTTAAGACTCAAGGCATCGATATCATCAGTCTCAGTTTGGGTGAGCCTGACTTCAAGACCCCCAAACATATTCAGACAGCGGCAAAAGATGCCATAGATGAAGGTAAGTATTTTTCCTACTCCCCAGTCCCTGGATATCAGGATTTGAGGGAAGCTATTGCAAAAAAACTAAGAGAAGTCAACCATATTCAGGACGCCAAGGCCGAAAACATCGTTGTATCTACAGGGGCTAAGCATTCTATAGCCAACATCTTCATGTGTCTCCTTAACGAAGGGGATGAAGTGGTAATATTCTCGCCTTATTGGGTCAGCTATGCCGAAATCATCAAGCTGGCGGGAGGAGTGCCGGTTTTGATTGAGGGCACGCTGGATAATAATTTTAAAGCAACTGCCAGACAGTTAGAAGCAGCTTTGACAGATAAGACAAAAGCGATCATCTATTCTTCGCCTTGTAATCCTACCGGTTCCGTGTTCAGTGAGGAAGAACTCCGAGCAATTGCAGAAGTGGCGAAAAGGCGAAAAGATCTTTATGTCGTTGCGGATGAAATTTATGAGTTGATTAATTTCACCGGGAAGCATGCCAGTATTGCTTCTTTTGAGGGCATGTTTGACCGCACCATTACCGTCAACGGCTTTTCCAAAGGTTATGCTATGACAGGATGGAGAGTAGGCTATATCTGCGCTCCTCTATTTATTGCAAAGGCCTGCGAGAAAATTCAGGGGCAATTTACATCGGGAGGTACCGGTATTGCCCAAAGGGCGGCGCTTGCTGCAATTGAAGGGGATCAAGGCCCTACTGAGGAAATGGCGGATGCCTATCTAAGGAGAAGGGATTTGGTACTGGGATTGTTGCAAAATATTCCCGGAATCAAAACCCATGTACCAGAAGGAGCGTTTTATTTCTTTCCAGACGTTTCGGCCTTTTTTGGAAAATCCGCAGGTGAGCAAAAAATAGAGAATGCAGATGACTTCTGTCTCTACATTTTGAATGAAGCGCATGTATCCTTGGTAACCGGAGCCGCTTTTGGCTCACCTAATTGTGTAAGGCTGTCCTATGCTGCTTCAGATGAAGAATTGGTGGAGGCTCTGAAACGTATTAAGGAAGCCGTAGGAAAACTTAAATAATTAACTACTGATGCAGGATATCGATTCTTTTAACAGACTCTTTGATCAAGTCATTGCGGATTATCATCTCCGTGATCACGTAGACCAAGAATTTGTCAATCCTTACAAAGAGGAAGGGATCGATAGCCTGCTTTATCATAAATGTTGGATCGATACGTTGCAATGGCACCTCGAAGACATTATCCGAAGTCCATCCATAGACCCCATGGAGGCCTTGGCTATCAAAAGGCGCATAGATGCATCCAATCAGGAGCGGACAGATGTGGTCGAGCTGATAGACGATTACTTTTTAAACCTGTTTGGTACGGTAACCCTCCAACCAGACGCAAAGCTCAATACCGAAAGTCCTGCTTGGGCAATAGATCGATTGTCCATCTTAGCGCTGAAGATCTTTCATATGAAAGAGCAGCTTTATAGAACGGATGTGGATGAGGACCATCTTAACGCTGTTAAAAACAAGCTGGATATCCTGTTGATCCAAAGAAAAGACCTGACCCAAGCCATTGGACAACTGTTGGAAGACCTACGGGCTGGGCGAAGAATCATGAAGGTGTACCGGCAGATGAAGATGTACAATGATCCTTCCCTAAATCCTGTGTTGTATGGGGACGTAAAATGAAGCATCTGCTGGTAATAAGAAATTCTGCCATGGGGGATGTTGCTTTGACCGTTCCTGCGGTAAAAGCGGTCCTTGACACTTACCCTGACTTAAAAATTACGTTGTTATCCCACCAGGAATTTGCTCCTTTTTTCGATGGAATGGAAAGATTGACATTTTATGGAGCAAATTACAAGTCCGAACACAAAGGCTTTTGGGGAATACTGAAGCTTACTTCTCAATTGAAGAAACTGGGCCCTTTTGATCTTGTTTTGGACCTGCATTCCGTTTTGAGAAGCTGGGTCATCACTGCACAATTTGCTGCTTTGGGCATCCCTGTGTACCGGATTGACAAGGGGCGGGCTGACAAAAAGAAGCTCACTAGAAAAGAGCATAAGATATTCAAGCGATTAAAGCCTTCTTACGAAAGGTATGCGGATGTATTTAGCAGAGCAGGATTTCCTTTTGCCATTGATGAAGGTCCATGGATTCACCACCCCCATTTTCCCGAATATTATTTTCAGAAGGAACGGTTGCTTCCGAAGAGAGGGAAATGGATTGGAATAGCACCTTTTTCCAGACACAAAGGGAAGAATTGGCCCGAGAGTAAAATAAAGCAATTGGTAAAGGAGCTTACCGAAAACGGTCATACTGTTTTTCTCTTTGGTGGAGGTGAAATAGAAAAGGCCAAAATGGAAGAGTGGGCCTCTGTGAATCCAAAGGTTTACTCATTGGCCGAAAAATTTTCGCTTAGCGAAGATCTCGGTGTCATCCAACAAATGGACCTGATGGTAACCATGGATAGCTCCAACCTGCATATGGCATCTTTGGTAGGAACACCAGCCGTATCGGTATGGGGACAAACCCATTCTTATGCGGGATTTGAGCCCTTGGGAAAGAACAAGTCCTTGAAAGTGGAGGTTGATCCGGCAGATTTAACCTGTCGACCTTGTTCGGTATTTGGTAATAAGCCTTGTTTCAGGGGAGATTATGCCTGCCTGCATTGGATAGAAGTGGGCGACGTGAGAGTCAAAATCAATCAGGTGTTAGACAAACTTGGTTAACAGTCTTTATGCTTGTAAAAAAATCTACGCCCTCAATAGCATAGGGCAAGCATTCAAAGAAAATCCCCTGTCGATTCAGGGGATTGTTTTAATTAACTATTATTTGACCTTATCGACTCTGGATTCCATTATTTCGATTCCCTTTTTCACCCGTGAATCTTTTTCGGAAAGCAGGTAATAGTTGGTGATCTTCTTTCCATCTCTTACCATCAATGTAACGGATACATCATCCGCATGGATAACCTTCAGCTCTTTTTTGCGGGGCTTTAAGTCTTTGGATTTAACAAACAGCTCACCGTCTCTGATATAGGCTTCGTCAAAAGTCAGTAATAGCATATTTCCTTCTCGGTCCGTAGTTATGGGCGTCTCAGTCTTACTATCCCAAGCATTCCGATTAAGCCGGTCAATCTGATACAGTAGGTAGCGGTTATTTTTCACTTCATCTAAAACACCTGACAAATCCTTCCTTTCGGTGCTGTAGGCTGTACCTGATAAGGCGGTCATAGTGGAATTAGCTGCTGTATATTCATTCCCAAAATGATTGCCACGTTGATAAGTATTGCCGATAAGGATGACATTGGCACCAAGCATGGCAGCTTCCATTTTGATTTTCTTTACCGCTCGGTTTTGAACGTTATTGATGCTTGACAGCGCTGTCACTCCGACAGCTTTCGAATAGACTCCCCCTTTAGCTTGCATGCCTTCGATATCTTGCGGACTGTAGGTCACATATACATTCTCATAGTCCCTGAGCGCATTGACCGGTTTATACGGTGTTTCAAATACCTCTATCCTACCGCTGGAAAATTCTATTTTTTTGACTTGGTGTCTACTGATGACATAGGATGTGTTTTCGTTCGGGTGCTTATATTTAATCGCATTAGCCCCGACTTCTTCCACGGTAACTTCTTTTACGTCATCGTGTAAATACAGTCGATCGTGTTTGGTCTGTGCTGATAGAACAGAGGCCAAAAGAGAAAAGTAGAAAAACAATGTTAAATTTTTCATGTATGGTAGATTTAAAATTGAACAGCCATAAATGTGTTATTTATTATTTTGGTATCCAAGGTCTATTATAATTTAAAGATGGTAAATACCAATACCAACATCGTAGATTAAGCCAGTCCAGTACAAGCATTCGTTCCTTTTATCAACTAAAACCGTAATTTATGCGGTTCATTTGGATAAATATAGTTAAAATAGACATATATGGTAGGTGGCTCGGGTGCGCGGTGATATAACAGGCAAATTCCTAAACCAAAAACAGGTTTGCTACAAAACTTTTTTTCATTCATTTTGTTAAACTATTCCATAACAGGACGTAACATTGCTGCGGTTCAGTCAACAACACATTAGAAGATACTTTGGACAAAAAAGAATTTTTATCTCTATATGAGAATGATCCCTTTATAAAAACCATTGCCTCTGGCATCGGGTCGTCAGAAGGGAAAAATATACAAATCAAAGGATTAGCTGGAAGCCTGGACATGATTTTGGTGACAGCTATAGCCCGTTCTACCGGAGGCTGCCACTTAATTATTGCACATGATAAGGAAGAGGCTTCCTATCTTGCTGGAGATATTCAGGAATTTCAAGAAAGGGAAGATGCTCGGCTTTTTCCCTCTTCATACAAGATCCCGTATCAATTAGACGATGTAGAGAACGCGAATGTGCTGATGAGGGCGGAAATTCTCAGCCGCATTCAAAACAAGCCCCACCCCAGCGAGATCATTATTACCTACCCGGACGCACTTTACGAAAAGGTGGTCAATAAAAGCACGTTAAAGGAAAACACATTTACTGCTAAGGCTGGAGAAAAGGTGGATGTGGAATTTGTAGCGGAATTGCTTAGCACTTACGATTTTGAAAAGACCGATTTTGTATATGAGCCGGGGCAATTCGCTATTCGCGGGGGGATCATCGACGTTTTTTCCTATGCCAGCGAACTGCCTTTTCGGATAGAACTTTTTGGGAGGGAGATTGAAAGCATACGGACCTTTGATCCTGAAAGCCAGCTTTCTATCGCATCCATTGAGCAAATAAGCATCGTTCCGAATATTCAGACAAAAATGCTCAGGGAGGTAAGACAATCCTTCCTGGAGTTTTTACCAAAGAATACCATTTTATGGGTGAAGGACTATCAGTTGACCATTGATGCAATAGACGAGGCGTTCAAAAAAGCTGTAGGCAAGTTTCATTTGATTCAAGAGAAAGATGGCAGAAATCAGCTGCTCATCAAGCCGGAAGATCTCTTCGATAATGGTGCCGCCTTTGCCTCGTCGGTCAGCTCATTAACTAAGGTGGAGTTTGGCAACAAATTTTACTTAGAAGCGCATCAGGTTTTTGAGATGGACGTACAGCCTCAGCCTTCCTTCAACAAAAATTTCGACCTCCTGGTAGCTAATCTGTTGGATAACGAAAAGAAAGGTATTCTGAATATCATCTGCTCGGAGAGTGAAAGGCAAATGGAAAGGTTGCGCAATATTTTTGATGAGCTCGACCCAACCTTAAAAATGCAACCTTTGCGGATTGGCATTAGAGGCGGATTTATCGACCGTTCCTTACAGATCGCTTGCTACACCGACCATCAGATCTTTGACCGGTACCACCGCTTCAAAACCAAAAATAAGATCAACAAATCCAAAGCACTCACGCTGAAGGAACTGAAAACCTTGCAGCCGGGGGACTATGTGGTCCATGTGGATTATGGTGTGGCAAGATTTGCTGGTTTGGAAAAAGTGGATGTTAACGGAAATATGCAGGAGGCTATCCGGTTGGTGTTTAGAGACGATGACCTGCTTTATATCAACATTCATGCGCTTCATAAAATTTCCAAGTATTCCGGACAGGAAGGTACCATGCCTTCAATGTCTAAGTTGGGTTCACCGGAATGGGAAAACAAAAAGAAAAAGGTCAAAAGTAAGGTTAAAGATATTGCCAAAGATCTGATCGCATTGTATTCTAAAAGAAAGAATGCACCGGGCTTTCAATATTCCAAAGACAGTGTGCTTCAGGTAGAGCTAGAAAGCTCTTTTCTTTACGAAGACACGCCTGATCAAGCCCTAGCAACAAGCGATGTAAAAGCAGATATGGAAAAACCCTATCCGATGGATAGGCTGGTGTGCGGAGATGTTGGATTTGGCAAGACAGAGGTGGCGGTGCGTGCTGCTTTTAAAGCGGTCAATGACCGAAAACAAGTGGCTGTATTAGTGCCTACCACTATTTTGGCCATGCAACATTACCAAACTTTTAAAGATCGTTTAGGGAGTTTTCCAGTGAAAGTGGACTATATAAACCGCTTCAGAACGGCCAAAGAAATTAAGGAAATCATCCAGCAGGCGGCCTCTGGTGAAATTGATATTTTGGTAGGGACTCACCGAATCGTCAACAAGGACATTAAATTTAAGGATCTGGGTTTGCTGATCATTGATGAAGAACAGAAGTTTGGCGTCAAAGTCAAAGATCAACTGAAGGAAATGCGGGTAAATGTCGATGTATTGACATTGACGGCGACGCCCATTCCCAGAACCTTGCATTTTTCTCTGATGGGCGCCAGAGATTTGTCAGTCATTGCTACCCCGCCGCCTAACCGCCAGCCCATTACGACGGAGCTGTATACTTTTCAAGAAGAAGTGGTACGTGATGCTATATCCTATGAATTGCGTCGTGGAGGACAGGTTTTTTTTGTTCATAACCGCGTAGGAGAGATAGATACAATTTGTAACCTTATCATGAAGCTTGTACCGGATGCACGCGTAATCGGTGCGCATGGGCAAATGGACGGCAAAAAGCTGGAAAAGATAATGGTGGACTTCATCGAAGGTGAGTATGACGTGTTAGTGTCGACCAATATTATTGAGTCTGGACTGGACATCCCCAATGCGAACACCATCATCATCAATCGCGCGCATATGTTTGGATTGAGTGACCTGCACCAGATGCGAGGCCGCGTGGGTCGAAGCAACAAAAAGGCATTTTGCTACCTGCTTACTCCTCCTACCTCAGCACTTACTCCAGATGCGAGAAAACGTCTGCAGACCTTGGAAGAATTTTCAGACCTAGGAGATGGCATAAAAGTTGCGATGCGTGATTTGGACATCCGTGGAGCGGGTAATTTGCTCGGCGCTGAACAAAGCGGCTTCATCACCGATTTGGGCTTCGAGATGTATCACAAGATCTTGGATGAAGCTGTCCAGGAGTTAAAGCAAAACGAATTTGCAGCGTTGTTTGAGGTAGATCTGAAGGAGAAGGCGGAAGTTTTGGTACAGGATTGTGTGATTGAAACCGATATGGAATTATTGATTCCAGAAGAATATGTCAGCAACATCTCGGAAAGGCTGCATCTCTATTCTACTTTGGACAGACTTAAGACGGAGGAAGAATTGGAGAAATTTAAAGATTCCGTTATTGACCGGTTTGGCCCCGCTCCTGACGTGGTAACGGCATTATTTGAGACGGTACGTCTACGGTGGCTTGCCGAAAGGTTGGGCTTCGAAAAATTAGCATTGAAAAAGGGGCAGATGAAATGCTACTTTGTGCCACCTTCTAATGAGCGGTATTTCCAGTCTAAAGTGTTTGGTGATATCATGCGGTTTATACAGACCCAAGGTAGCAAGTGCAAAATAAAAGAGCATAAAAACCGTTTAATCCTTACCATTGCTGGGGTAGATTCCGTCAGTAAAGCGAGGGAATGGATGATGAATATGAAAGCACAGGCAGTGCCAGCAGCTTAAGTAAGCTAAGTCGTTTTAGTCTGCCGACATTTTGGTGGGTGGCTTGAAACAAAATTATTGTGATAAAATATTAATTGCTTTTATATTAGCGTTTAATTAGGGAGAAAATAATCAAGGTCGAATGATACTTAATACTAAAAACAACAGATGGGCTTTCATGGCAGTTTGGGTAGCAGCTGCTTGTCTCATCTTATCTTCTTGTAATCAATCTTCAAGAAGGACGGCCAGAAATCCGGGAAAGACCAGTCCCTCTACCGGAGCAGTTTATAACTTTAATGAAGACGACACCACCCGATTCCAAGTTTTTAGGATGCCGCAGGAGATCGTAGGGCCACGGTTGAAGTATATTCAGGGTGGTCGTGCGGTGTTGGGATCTCAGGAACAGGATATCATGGGCTTTAGGGATAATGCGGAGAGAACCGTGACCATTGCCTCCTTCTACATGGATGAAACAGAGGTGACAAATGTGGATTATAAGGAATTTCTGTTCAACATTGCTAAAAATATCAGTGCCGACTCCCTTCAGAAACTCGAACCACGAGAAAACGTTTGGGCAAATGATATGTCTTATAACGATGTTTACAATACCTACTATTTCAGGTATCCCGGCTTTAACTTTTATCCTGTGGCAGGGGTAAGTTGGACGCAAGCAAACGCGTATTCAAGATGGAGAACAGAATATGTTAACGAGTTGAGCAGAGAGAAAAATAAGCTGGATTCCACCTTATCTCAAAGCCAACTGATTGAACGTGGTGTGGTCTTCCCAGAGTATAGATTACCTAACGAAGCAGAATGGGAATATGCGGCCAAGGCCATGATCGGTACTCAATATTTGGATGAAAATCAGGAGAGTGGCCGTATTTATCCTTGGGATGGCAGAGGACCCCGAAACCCCTATAATATTAAAAGGATTTCACGACAAGGTGACTTCCTAGCAAACTTCAAACGTGGTAGAGGTGACTATGCGGGTATTTCTGGTAGCGCATCCAATGATGGCGAAATTATTCCTACTAACGTCTACGAGTTTCCGCCTAATGACTTCGGGTTATATAACATGGCGGGCAATATGAACGAGTGGGTATATGACGTTTACCGCCCATTGTCTTATCAGGATTTTGATGACCTTAACCCTGTACGAAAAGACGGTCGGTATGACGAAGAAGACAATTACGCCACCTCTCTTATTGATGATAACTTTAGGGTTTATAAAGGGGGATCATGGAGGGATGTCGCCTATTGGTTAGCGCCAGGTACAAGAAGATTCCTTCATCAAGACTCAGCCACGAACCATATTGGCTTTAGGTGCGCCATGATTTCGGTCGGAGCGCAGGATAGGTAGTCTTTGGTACAAGTTAACTATGCAAGGGAGTCTTTTGGCTCCCTTTTTTTGTGCATGAGGCAATTTGAGAGGCTAACTTTCAGTATTATTACACTTTACCATTCGCTTGGAGTGGAACTCATTCAAGAATAGGTATTTTTGTAAAAATTCTTTGCCTTTGTTGATCCTATGAAGAAAGCTTTACTTTTCGCATTTTTCACCCTTGTGACGGTCAATTTTGTTTTTTCCCAATCATGGAGACGGGTCGGACAGTGGGGAAATCAATTTTCAGATATCATCTGGGTTACTGAAGATGTTGCCTATATAGCAGGTGACAATATCATCTTAAAAACCATTGATGGAGGCTTAAGCTGGATTGAACAAGAAGCTCCTACTGATAACCTGATGCTTTCTCTGGATTTTTACGATACCGAGAAGGGAATTATTGTAGGGACAAAAGGCGTGATTTACCAAACTTCTGACGGGGGAAGAAGTTGGGAATCCATAGATCTCGGGACATCAGTACAACTGAAAGATGTTTGTTTTGTGACGGAAAGTACCATAGTAATTGCTGGAGAAAAAGGGAATTTTTTTCAATCAACAAACGGTGGGAGTAGTTGGGAGCAAAAAATGCTTCCTAGCACCTTTGACTTCAATGCTTTGTATTTTGCAAATATGGACTCTGGCTACATTGCCACATCAGGCGCAGAAATAATAAAAACCGTAGACGGAGGAGCTAATTGGCAAGTCATCCTTACCGATTTTAATGCTGAGCTTAATGATATTTACTTTTTAAATGACACCATAGGCTATGCCGTAGGAAATGGCGGTACGATCATTAAAAGTGAAGATGCTGGACAGACCTGGTCCTATATCAATAGCGGCATGGACACTGATTTTTCAAAAGCGGTATTCCATCCCGATAATCCTTTGATCGGACTTGTGGCGGGGAAAAATGGTACCATTTTAAGAACAGTTAACGGAGGACTCACCTTCGCTACTGCAGGAAGCAGGACAACCCAAGGCATCAATGGCATTGCCTTCCGCCCAAATTCCAATATTGTTTATGCTGTGGCGGGTAGTGGCGTGGTAATCTCCTCCACCAATTCGGGCTCAAGTTGGAGCCTAAGGTATTCTGGCCGAGCCAACAACTATACGGGAGTTCAATTCACCTCGGATGTCCGGGGCTATATCATTGGCGAAAGAGGCTTGATCCTGCTGACGGGTAACGGCGGAACATCTTTTACAGATCGGTCAAGGCCACTCTCTCTTCCCTTTAATACAATGCACTTTGTAAACAACACTTCAGGATATATAGCAGGAAACAATGGTAACATCATCAGTACCACCAATTCAGGTGGAGGCTGGACAGCTCTTAACCCTGCAACAAACCGAAATGTATATGGCATGTACTTCTTCTCCTTAAATGTCGGCTATGTAGTGGGGAGCAGAGGTTATATAGCCAAAACAGAAAATCGGGGAGTGAATTGGACCACTATTGCGCCGGGTAACGGGGAGATTGACTACCGCGCTATCGGTTTTTTTGATGAGAAAACGGGACTAATTATTGGGGATAAAGGGTGGATATCCCGTTCAGCTGATGGCGAGGAGTGGACCAAGATAAAGTCCATTACAGAGGAGGATCTGAACGCCCTAGAGATATTGGATGGAAACACCGCCATTGCAGTGGGACGTAATGGAACGATAATTAAAACAGTTGATCAGGGTTTCAGCTGGCGAAAAATTGAAACAGACTATTTAAGAGGCTTTAATGATCTCGATTTTTTGGATGAATCGGTTGGTTTTGTAGTGGGTGAAAAAGGCTTGATCCTAAAAACCTCTGACGCCGGAGAGACATTCGAACGCATGAGTACAGGAACTTTTCAAAACCTGATTGGAGTCAGTTTCGGCGATATGAATACGGGTTATGCAGTGGGTGAAAACGGAGCTTTGTTCAACTACAGTTGCATGGTCCCCGAAACCCTCACAACTGTTTTTGGAGAGGACAATATTTGTTTAGGAGAACAGGTTTACGCGGTACAGGAAAGCTCCGAACCCGGTATTTTTTATGAATGGAGGGTAGATGGAGGAACCGTGATTGAAGGTCAGGGGACGGCAAGGGCGTTGATACGGTGGGATACGCCCGGTCGCAATGCTGTAATTGTGCGCGGAAGAAACAATTGTGGCAACGGTATTCCTGCCGCATTGGAAGTGTTAGTATCTGTTGAACCCGAGCAAGTCACAGCCATAGTAGGCAATGGAGCAGTTTGTTTAAACACCGTTGAAGAATATGAAGTTGAGGAGCAGGCGGGCACGGAGTACATCTGGGAAACTAAAGGCGGTGTGATAAGATCGGGACAGGGAACCGCTAAGGTTAGTATCGAATGGACGCAGCTTGGAGGACAAGCTTTGACTGTCACTCCTACCAATGCTTGTGGACAGGGTCCTGTAAGGGAGAAAATCCTTAACGTATCCAGTGCTCCCGCTAAGCCTTCCGCCATTCAAGGATCCAGTAGAGTCGGGTTACAGGAAGCGGACTATGCTGTAACTGCACATCCTGATATCAACTACCAGTGGAACACAGGAGGTGGAGGAAAAATCATCAGTGGTCAAGGCACAGCAGCGGTAAGGGTACTTTGGGAAAAAGAAGGAGATTTTGTTCTATCGGTAAAGCCGATGAACGCTTGTGATGAAGGTGAAAGCCAACAGCTCGAGGTCAATGTCAATCTGATCACGGCTATTGAGGAAGAGGAACGAGGGATCTTATTCAACGTATACCCCAATCCTTCTACAGGTGACATTAAAGTATTCACCCAAGGGATATCCTCTATTGCAGAAGTCACTATTTACAATGCCTTAGGCCAAACGGTCTATTCACAAAGACCTAATTCAGGAAGGTATGAATTCCAGATTGTCAATCTGCCGACGGGGGTTCACACGGTGATGATAAGGAGCAAAACAAGAAATTATACAAAAATGGTTGTCATTCAGTGAGGAGACTTAAATATGTACATTAGACAATTATTTACAGATTATAAATATCGTCTGTTGCCTCGTTATGATGCTCAAGAAGCCGAAAATTTGGTGCTTTGGCTATTTGAGCGTTTTTTGAGCGTACAGCGTAAGGATATCCTTCAGAATAGATGTGTCAGAATAAATACGGATCTCAAAGCAGCCATTGAGAAGTTGGAAACAGGGGTGCCCATTCAGTATGTGCTGGAAGAGGCTCCTTTCTACGGCAGGTATTTTTATGTCAATCCGTCTGTGTTGATTCCTAGAAATGAAACGGAGGAATTGGTGCATCTTATCCTCCAAGAAAACCAGGAGGAGGGTCTTCAAATTTTGGACGTGGGCACCGGGTCAGGATGTATTCCCATCACACTGGCTTTAGAAATGCCCCACCCGATAGTAACAGCTATTGATCTAAGCCGAGATGCTCTTGTGGTCGCTCAACGGAATGCAGAAAGGCATCAAGTGGGCATTAATTATATCCTATGCGATGTGCTGAGCGAGGCACTGCCTGTCACCGCCCTGGATATTGTAGTGAGCAATCCACCCTATGTTAGGGAGTCAGAAAAAGCGAGTATGCATCAAAATGTGTTGGACCATGAGCCGCATTTAGCCCTCTTTGTCCCTGAAGATGATGCTTTGGTGTTTTACAGGGTTATCGCCAGAAAGTCACTTATGGCGCTGAAGCCCGGAGGAAAGCTTTATTTTGAAATTAATGAATCTTTGGGTGCCGAAATGGTGAGTTTATTGTCCTCTCTAGGTTACCGTCATGTGAGACTTATGCAGGATCTCAACGGCAAAGACCGAATGGTTGCAGCAATAAGATAATTACCTTTCCTCTAGCTCTAAAACTACAGGAGGGACAAATTTCTTAAATCCCCATCCCTTTTTTCGTTGCAGTTCCGATTTTACCATAAATTTGAGATGCTTAATAACATTATCATTTGAACCTTAATAGACCAACTCAGCTATGGCACTTGTGAATCCCATCAATTTTTCTAAATGGATAGAAGAAAATCGGCATCTGTTGAAGCCCCCAGTGGGAAATCAACAAGTGTTTAAGGATAACGAAGACTTTATTGTAATGGTGGTGGGTGGTCCCAATTCACGAAAAGATTATCACTACAATGAGGGTGAGGAGGTTTTTTACCAGCTCGAAGGGGATATTGTGCTTAAAGTAATTGACGAAGGCACTCCCAAAGATATACACATTAAGGCAGGCGATATGTTCTTGTTGCCCCCTAGGGTGCCTCATAGCCCGAGACGTCCTGCCAACACCATAGGTTTGGTATTTGAACGCTATCGCAGAGAGGGTGAGGTAGATGGATTCATCTGGCATTGCGAAAACTGTGGCAATAAGCTTTATGAAGAGTATGCGGAGGTGACGGATATCGTAACGCAGCTTCCCCCCATCATGGAAAGGTTCTGGAGCAACCCCGAACATACAACCTGCAAGGAATGTGGGACAGTGATGACTAAATAATAAGCCTTGATGAGCATTGGCTGATCCAATCTAAATGAGAACATTTGCCTTTCATTTTTCTAAAGAATTTGCCTCAGAGATGGACGAGAAGGATCCACTCCGGCATTTTAAAGCGCAGTTTCTTTTCCCAAAAATCGATGGCAAGGATGTGATTTATTTTTGTGGTAACTCTTTGGGGCTACAACCAAGGGCGGTGAATGATTTTCTCCAGACGGAAATTCGCGCTTGGGCTGAACGCGGTGTTGAAGGTCATTTTACGGGAGACAATCCCTGGGTTGATGCACGTAAACGGTCTAAACCACTACTTGCTACCCTTGTAGGGGCGAAGACTGAAGAAGTAGTGGCTATGGGAAGCCTAACGGCAAATATTCATTTGCTCTTGATATCCTTTTATCAGCCGTCCTCAACACGTTTCAAGATCATTACCGAGTCTGATGCTTTTCCCTCAGATCGTTACATGCTGGAATCCCAAGTGCGACTAAATGGCTTTGACCCTGCAGAAGCAATCGTTGAAGTTAAACCCCGCAGTGGGGAGCATTTTGTGAGGACCGAGGACATTGTCAGCTTGATCAACGCGCATAAAGATGAGCTTGCCTTGATCATGATGTCCGGCGTCCAATATTACACCGGACAATGGTTCGACATGAAGAGAATCGCTCATGCCGGCATCCAAGTCGGGGCCAAGGTGGGTTTTGATCTGGCTCATGCTGTAGGTAATGTGCCACTGCAACTACATGAATGGGAGGTGGATTTTGCTGCTTGGTGCAGCTATAAATACCTTAACTCTGGTCCCGGGAATGTGGCAGGCATTTTTGTTCATGAGAAACACGGCCGGCAGCCCCAGCTGAAACGACTGCAAGGCTGGTGGGGTCATGACGAAAAGACACGATTTGCTATGGAAGGTCCGTTCAAGGCCATGGAAGGTGCAGATGGCTGGCTGCTGTCGAATGACAATGTTTTGGGATTGGCTGCGCATCAGGCATCTTTGGAAATATTTCAAGCTGCAGGTATAGCCAATTTGCGCCGTAAAAGTGAACTTTTAACGGGTTATCTGGAGTTTTTAATCAATAGTTTGGTGAAAGATCAAGCCATAGAAATAATCACTCCGGCCAATCCTGGAGCGAGAGGCTGCCAGCTTTCTTTTCTATTTGAGGACGGAGGGCGAGAAATATTCGATGAGCTTTACCAAAACGGTATCATAGGTGACTGGAGAAATCCAAATGTCATCAGATTGGCGCCGGTGCCCTTGTATAACAGTTTCGAAGAAGTATACAACTTTGCCAAGCTTTTCGAACGCATATTGGCGAAACGTGATAAAGGATGAACATGAATTTGATAAGAAATAATAATGTAAGCATTTTAGGATCGGGATTAATAGGTTCATTGCTGGGAATTTTCTTCAGGCAGAATGGGCTGGAGGTCTCCATTTATGAGAAAAGAAACGATTCTAGAAAATATGTAACACCGGGAGCGGGTCGCTCCATCAATATGGCTTTGAGCCACCGTGGCTGGAAAGCCATTGATAAAGTGGGTTTAAGGGAAAAGGTCGAGCCTATGACCATTCCCATGTATGGCAGGAGAATCCATGATGAACACGGTAATACCGTCTTAATGCCATATGGTATAGATAATCAGGCTATATATTCTATTTCCCGACAGAAGTTTAACGAGCTGCTAATGGATGAAGCCGAAGCAGCAGGTGCGAAGTTTTTCTTTGAACATCAATGTGAGGATATCGATGTACAGAGTCATGTGATCCGCTTCTCACTTCCTGGTAATCGCACAAAAATGGAACAAGCCGGTGTGATTGTAGGCGCCGACGGTGCTTATTCCACCCTCCGAGGAGCCATCCAGCGACAAACCCGCTTTAATTTCAAGCAGGAATATATTTCCCATGGCTATAAAGAATTAACAATTCCTCCTACTCCTAAGGGAGAATTTGCCATGGATCCCAACGCTTTGCACATATGGCCTCGGGGAAGATTTATGCTCATTGCGCTGCCCAATTTGGATAAATCGTTTACCTGTACTTTATTTTTGCCTTTTGAAGGAAGTAAGGTTTGCTTTGACAAAATTACCGACGAGCGGGACGTAGTGAGCTTGTTTAGAAACTATTTTGACGATGCTCATCAATTAATGCCGGATTTGGTCACAGAGTATCTTCAAAATCCAGTATCATCATTAATTAATGTGGAATGTTATCCTTGGACGGTTAACAACAATTTGCTGATTGGAGATGCTTGCCATGCCATGGTTCCATTCTTTGGACAGGGTATGAATTGCGGCTTTGAGGACTGTTATATCCTAAACAATCTGATCGAAAAATATGGGACAACCTCTTGGGAACTGATTTTTGAAAAATTCCAGAAGATAAGGAAGCCGGATACTGATGCAATATCCCAAATGGCTATGGACAACTTCACCGAAATGCGGGATAGCGTTTCTGATCCAAAATTCATTATTCGCAAAAAAATAGAAGCAAAACTCCACAAGTTGTATCCTGAGGAATGGATTCCACTTTATTCAATGGTCACCTTTACAGATATGAAATACTCAGATGCTTTTGCCCAAGGTAAGCTTCAAGAAAGTATTATGGACAAGGTGATGGAAGATCCTTTGATAACCCAAAATTGGCAGAGCTTAGATTATGAAAAGATCATGGAGAAGGTGGAAACATCGAAAGCTTTTTAAAGAATAACGGGAGCAGCATAGGCTCCAGTTATTTTTATAAGTATCATTAACAGAAGGTTCAACATTTACCGTGAGAGATCCTTCTTGCCAAAATCCACTGGATGAAGATTCCCCATATTGCGAAGAATCCAGCTTTGTCGCTGGTAGTTGTAGGTTGTCGGCTTTGTGGGCGACCAACGACGGGGGTTAGGCAGTACTGCAGCTATCATCGCTGCTTCTTTTCGGCTCAGGTTTTCCGCCCGCTTGTTATAGAAGGTCTGTGCGGCAGCTTCTACACCATAGATGCCTTCGCCTGTCTCTATAACGTTGAGGTACACTTCCATGATCCTTTCTTTGGACCAGAAGATTTCGATTAACAGCGTAAAATAAGCTTCTAGCCCTTTTCTGAAATAATTCCTTCCAGGCCATAAAAACACATTTTTAGCCGTCTGATTGCTGATGGTGCTGCCACCTTTAAGATTTTTTCCGGCTTTGTTGCCTTCTAATGCCTTTTGAATGGCCTCAGTATCAAACCCGAAGTGGTCTACAAACTTCTGGTCTTCGGCAGCTACTACAGCCTGTACCATATGCTGTGAAATTTCCTCTATGGGCGTCCACTTCTTGTGCAATTTTATCACTTTCTCCTCATCCAAGGCCTGCTCCACGAGACGAATGCCCATTAGCGGCGTAAAGGGAACCGGCATCACACGATAAATAAGGGTAAGACCAACAGAATAAATTAAAAACACCAACAGGATCTTTCCCAGCCAACCGGCGATTTTTCCGAATACCTTCATTGACATTCAAAGCACTGGCTTATTCTTCTAAATGATCAAACTGAGACAAGTCATACGTTTCATCTTGAAGATAATGCGGATATATCTGGAGATGACGCTTCTTTACCGCTCCCAACAGTGTATCCCTCAACTCCTCTATGTTCTTGCCGGATTCGGCAGCCATAAATACCGGAGGAATCGACGATTTTTTGGCGTAGGTTTGTCGCAGCTTTTCAAAATCAATAAAATTCGCTTCCTCTATTTCCAGCTCTGTCATGTGTTGAAGGGCCTCTTCGGAGGGTAGTTCCGGCACCAAATCTATCTTGTTGAACACCAAAACCGTGGGCTTCTCGCCTGCGCCCAGTTCAGCCAAGGTTTGGTTCACGACAGCGATTTGATCTTCAAAGGTAGGATGAGAGATATCCACTACGTGCACCAAAATATCTGCCTCCTGGATTTCTGCCAACGTAGATTTAAATGACTCGATCAGGTGTGTGGGCAGTTTGCGGATAAATCCGACCGTGTCAGATAACAAGAACGGAATATTGTCTCCTAACACCACCTTTCTTACAGTAGCGTCTACGGTAGCAAATAATTTATTTTCGGCCAATACATCTGCCTTGGTTATAAGCCGCATAAGGGTGCTTTTTCCAACGTTGGTGTATCCCACCAGTGCAACCCTCACAATGCCTTCGCGTCCCTTTCGTTGGGTGATGCCCTGCTTTTCGATCTTTTTCAATTTCTCCTTAAGCAGGTTGATTTGATTGCGGATATTTCTTTTGTCCGTTTCTATTTCTTTTTCACCGGCACCACCACGAGTGGATGTACCCCCTCTTTGTCTTTCAAGGTGAGTCCACAGCCTGGTCAGTCTTGGTAATAAATACTGGAAACGTGCAAGCTCCACCTGGGTCTTTGCTTGAGCAGTTTGGGCACGATTAAGAAAAATATCTAAGATCAGGAGGGAGCGGTCATAAACCTGCACCTTCAGTTCGTTTTCGACGTTTCTCATCTGAGAGGGAGACAAGTCTTCATCAAAAATTACCATATCAACCTCAAAATGTTCTATATAGCTCTTGATTTCCTCCAGCTTACCGGTACCCACAAAAAACTTAACATCTGGTTTTTCCAACCGCTGCGTAAAACGGTACACCGCCCTCGCGCCTAATGTTTCTGTCAAAAATGCAAGTTCATCCAGATACTCTTGAACCTGTTGGTCGGTTTGCTGTTGGTGAATCAACGCTACTAAAACAGCTGTTTTTTCCTTAGGAGCCGTTTCAAATAATTTATTTAATTTTCTGGAATATTTGCTCATTTATACCTATTTACCTCTCTATAACCAATGCAACTCGCAGGAAGTTTGGTTCGTATTGAAAAAACAATAAAAGTACCACTATTTATGGTAAGAATCATTCTTTTGTGAAAATGCCACCTATCTTAGTAGATTTTACGCAAAAAAAGCGGGAACTTTGATATTTTTAATCAGAAATAATTATGGAAGTACTAGAAACGCCAATTAAGGATGTTTATGAAATCTATCCCAAAGTTTTTAATGACGAGAGGGGTTACTTTTTGGAAACATATCGCCGTGATGTTTTCGAAAAGCATGGATTGAATACAGAGTGGCAGCAGGACAATCAATCCTTTTCAATGGCAGGGATTTTGAGGGGTCTTCATTTTCAAACAGGAGCGTATGCACAAGCGAAATTAGCGCGGGTTATAAAGGGAAAAGTGTTGGATGTCTGTGTGGATTTAAGGAAAGACTCTCCTACTTTTGGTAAGCATCATGCCGTGATTCTCGACAGTATCCGTCACAACATGTTGTACATTCCCAAAGGTTTCGCTCATGGTTTTGCTGTCTTGGAAGATGCGGTATTTTCCTATAAGTGCTCAGACCTGTATCATAGAGAGAGCGAAAGCG
Organism: Cyclobacteriaceae bacterium; assembly: GCA_035303945.1. GTDB lineage: Bacteria > Bacteroidota > Bacteroidia > Cytophagales > Cyclobacteriaceae > DATGMS01. The sequence goes on along the minus strand of DATGQZ010000028.1, from coordinate 28,408 downwards.
GAATTATATGGAACGATCCTGAGTTAAACATAAATTGGCAAGTTGATAATCCGATATTATCCGATAAGGACAAGACTTGGCCAACTATTGAGAAGTTCAAAGAAATTAGCGGAGGGGGGCTTTGATGTCAATATTAGACTTATTCAGAAGCAGTAAAACGGAAGTGGTCAAATCGTTGGATTTGACCTGGATGGTGACTGACATGCATAGTCACCTAATCCCAGGCATTGACGACGGCTCTAAGTCTATAGAGGAGTCTATAACATTAATTAAAAGGCTTGAGGGCTATGGATTGAAAAAGCTGATCATTACACCTCATGTGATGACGGAATTTTACAAAAACACCCCAGAAATCATTCTTTCAGGACTCGAATCGTTAAAGTCTGCAATGAAGTTGGAAGGGGTTAACATAGCCCTTGGGGCTGCCGCCGAATATTATCTGGACGAAATATTTTTAGAAAAAATCTCCAGCGAGCAAAAGCTCTTGACCTTTGGGAACAATCATGTACTCGTGGAAACGGGTTTTATGAGCAAGCCTGCTATGCTGTTGGAAAGTTTTTTTCAGCTGGAAATGGCTGGCTACCAGCCTATACTGGCTCATCCCGAACGTTATCTTTATTTACATCAGGATCCAGAGCTTTTAGAAGCTATGATCGATAGAAACATTAGTTTCCAATTGAACCTCCTCTCTATTACTGGCTACTACTCCAAACCGGTGAAGAAGTTTGCTGAACGGCTCATTGATGAGGGTTTGGTTAAACTGGTAGGGACAGATTGCCACAATGAGCGTTATTTGGACTTTATGGAACGCTTACCCGACGAAAAATATTTTCATAAATTGCAGTCGCTTGACCTGCTCAACAAGTCTTTATGAAAATATTAATTACGGGTATTACTGGACTGGTAGGAAGCTACTTGGCTAAAGAATTTATTGCTGTAGGCGAGCTTCATGGTCTTAGAAGGAAGCATAGCCAGCTGGATTTGTTGGACGGATTGGCTGATCAGATCATTTGGCATGAAGGGGACATCAACGACTATACTTCTTTAGAGGAGGCTTTTAAAGGAATGGATTTGATCGTGCATGCAGCAGGATTCGTCAGTTATGACCCCAACGACAAAAAGGAATTGATCAGAATAAATGTAGAAGGTACTGCGAATGTCGTGAATGTCATGCTGCAGTTGGGCCTCCGCAAGCTCTTATACATCAGTTCTGTGGCAGCGATAGGAAGAGCGCCAGATGTCTCTCTAATAGATGAGGATTTTAAGTGGGTTTCCTCTCCGCTTAATACCGCCTATGGCACTTCCAAATATCTAGGTGAGCTGGAAGTTTGGCGGTCAGCACAAGAGGGACTGGATGTAATGGTCTTTAATCCCTCGGTAGTTTTGGGCAGGCTATCAGACCAAAGAAGCAGTACCGCAATTTATAATTATGTCTTAGAAGAAAACCGGTACTATCCATTGGGTAGTATCAATTACATAGATGCCAGAGATGTGGCTAAGCTGGTGCTGAAGCTTTATCGGGCAGCGCAATGGAACCAACGGTTTGTGTTAAATAATACCAGCATCCCCTATCGCGAATTTTTTCATCAGATGGCTGAGGCTTTTAACAAAAAGGCTCCTACTATTCCCGTATCATCTTGGATGATGAATTTGGCGCTGATAGCCATCAAGCTGGGCAGCATATTTGGCAAAAGTAACTCGCCCCTCAAGCCACAGACCATGAGGCTTTCACAACAGTCTGTCACTTTCTGTAATCATAAAGCCACAAAAGCAACCAATTTTGAATACACACCCTTAGAATCCACCTTTGATTGGGCTGCGGGGAACTGAATTTGGTTTTCAATAGTTTCTGCTGAAATACTTGTTTATTTTTCGTTGAAGAAGTAACTAGTGTAGTTGAAATGGCATCAATGTAGCAGATGCTTTGAATACTTAAATATATATGTGATGATTGGAGATTTCGAAAATAACTGGGATGAGGAAAAAGAGTTGGTTCAGAGATTTGAAAACTCCTTGAAATCCAATCTTGATCTTTACTTCGGCGAAGAGGAACTAGAGGATATAATCAGATTCTATTTTGAACAACAGAAATTCAAGAAGGCTTATAAAGCCAGCAAGATAGCTCTACTAAAATTCCCTTTTTCTATAGAAATAAAATTGTTGATGGCCCAGTCTCTCATTTTTAATAATGAGCTGGAGGAGGGCCTGGACCTGCTGGAAAATATCAACAACCTTTCTCCCAATAATGAGGAAATAGTGCTTGCTTTGGCCAATGCCATGTTTATGGCGGGCAACACACGGGGAGCAATAGAAAGTTTAGAAGGTTTTTTGCCTTTGGCAGAAGATAAAGCTGAAGTTTATTATGCGCTAGGTAATTTTTATCGGGCTGAAGATAATACTGCTAAGGCCGTAGATTGCTATAAAGAAGCCGTTAAACTAAAAATCAACCATGAAGATGCCCTGTTTCAGCTGGCGCTGATTACGGAAGAGGAAGGTTCTTTCGATGAAATTCTGGAGTTTTACCAAAATTTTATTGATCAGGATCCTTACAGTGCCGGAGCTTGGTATAATCTGGGTGTCGTGTATAACAGGCTAGGGCGCTTTGAAGAAGCAATACATGCCTATGACTATGCCTTGTTAATCGATGATTCCTTTGCGTCTGCTTACTTTAATATGGGCAACGCCTTGATGAATACCCATCAGTATGAGCAGGCGATGGAGGCCTATCAAAATACCATCAATTGTGAAGGCATCAATGCTGAAAATGCCTGTTATCTGGCTGCGGCTTATGAAAAGCTGGAGCAAATTGATATGGCTTTCAAATATTTTAAAAAGTCGGCGAAGCTCGATCCGGAGTATGATGATGCCTGGTTTGGGTTGGGCATGTGTATGTTGAAGAGGAACAAGTATTTCGAAGCTATTCACTACTTTAAAAAGGCGATCAAGCTGACGGGCGAAAATGCCAACTATTGGGTGGGGCTTGCTGAAGCAGAATATAATCTTGGCAACCTGCACGCCAGCTCAGAAGCTTATGAAGAAGCCATTAATTTGGAACCGGGCATAATGGAGACCTATGTCAACCTTTCCATCATATATTTTGATCAGAATAGGTTTGAAGAGGCCATAGATGTTATTAAGGAAGGAATAGAGGAACTTCCGGAAGAAGCAGAGTTGTATTACAGGCAGGTGGTATATCTAATAAAGATGGGTAAATACAAAGAAGCCTTTCCATTTTTGGAAAATGCGTTAACTTTGGATTTTGAAAAGCATGTAATTTTGTATGAGCTGATGCCTGACCTCAAACAGCAGACGGCCATATTTAAAATTATAAGCCAATACAACAGCGGATTACCCAATAATTGACCTGTTAGAAATACATATCTAAATTTTATAGAATGAATTACGTGCTTAAAAGCATCCCCGTACGTACAGAAAAACCACGAACTTTTGGATTTACAATGGCTATGGATAAAGGTCTTAGCCTAAGAGAAGTGGAAGATTTTATAGAAACATGTGGTGATTATGTAGATATTGTGAAGCTGGGTTGGGCTACTTCTTATGTCACCAAGAATTTTGACAGAAAACTAAAGCTTTACCGGGATGCCGGTATTCCGGTTTACTTGGGAGGGACGCTTTTTGAAGCTTTCGTGATTAGGGGTCAATTTGATGATTACCGCAAACTGCTGGAAACCTATGAATTAGCATTTGCTGAAGTGTCTGATGGTTCCATCACCCTGGATCATAAGAAGAAATGCGAATATATCCAGATCCTGTCCAAGGATGTGACAGTACTTTCGGAAGTTGGTTCAAAAGATGCAGCTAAAATTATTCCTCCCTACAAATGGATCGAGCAGATGCAACGGGAGTTGGATGCAGGTGCTTGGAAAGTAATTGGTGAAGCCCGCGAAGGCGGCACGGTGGGGCTATTCCGTGATTCAGGAGAAGTAAGGCAAGGTTTGGTCGAGGAAATATTAACCAAAATCCCTGCAGAAAGAGTTATTTGGGAAGCCCCTCAAAAAGAACAACAAGTTTGGTTTATCAAATTGATCGGCGCCAATGTCAATCTCGGAAATATTGCGCCAAATGAAGTGATTCCTTTGGAAACTATCCGATTGGGTCTTCGGGGAGATACTTTTGATCATTTCCTCAATCTGCAGTAACCCTATTTATTTTTGTGGGCTTTGTTAAGCCGATGTTCCTCCATATCCGTTTGAATGAAAAATTTTAAAATTAGTTTGTTGACCTACCTCAAAGGAATGGCCATGGGAGCTGCCGACGTGGTACCAGGAGTGTCTGGTGGTTCCATTGCCTTGATAGCGGGTATTTACGAAAAACTACTGGATAGCATCAATGCGGTGGACCTAGAAGCTTTTCATTTGTTGCGGAAAGGTCAATTTCCAGCATTATGGAGTAAGATCAATGGCTCCTTTCTCCTTGCTTTGGTATTAGGCATCTTTACCAGTATTCTTACCTTAGCGAATCTTATCACCTTTTTACTGAAAAATTATCCCATACCCGTTTGGTCATTTTTCTGTGGACTGATCATTATCAGTGCCTTAATGATCCTTAGGGATGTAAAACGTTGGAACATCCTAGCTGTATTTGCATTACCCGTGGGTATTGCCATTGCATATTGGATCACCGGCATGGCACCGGTATCATCTGATAACAATTTGTTTTTCATTTTTGGTGCCGGTATGATAGCGATTTGCGCCATGATATTGCCCGGCATATCAGGAAGTTTCCTCTTGTTGGTGATGGGAAAGTATGAACACATTCTCAATGCCCTTGTTCAAAGAGATCTAGTTACCTTAGGCGTATTCGCAATAGGTTGCGTGGTTGGGATCATGGCAGCCTCCAGAGCGATATCATGGCTTCTAAAGCACTATCCTGCCATTACTATCTCTGTTCTTTCTGGCTTTATGCTTGGGTCCATCAACAAGCTTTGGCCGTGGAAGAAGGTGTTGAGTTATAGACTTTCATCTTCCGGTGAGCAGGAACCCTTTCTTACACAAAACATTTGGCCCCACCATTACTTAAATATAACAGGAGAAGAGCCTTACTTTTTGGCGGCCATATTTGCTTTCTGCTTTGGCGTTGTATTGGTTATTGGTTTAGAAAGAGCTGCTTATTACATTAAAACCCGATGAGAACGTTTGGCCTGATTGGATTTCCCCTTAAGCATTCTTTTTCCAAAAGGTACTTTTCAGAGAAATTTCTGAAGGAGGGACTACATTACTGCCAGTATGAAATGTTTGAGATTGATGAGATCGGCAAGTTTCCTCAAGTGTTGTCAAGCAATCCCCAATTGGTCGGTCTAAATGTGACCATCCCCTATAAAGAAAAAGTTATTCCCTATCTGGATGACCTGGAGCCAGGTTGCCGACTTATTGGCGCTGTCAATACCATCAAAGTAGCTGGTGATAAGCTCGTTGGTTTCAATACAGATTACATAGGATTTAAGCAGTCCTTGCTCAATTGGTTGCCGACCCAATCGGTAAAGGCCATAATATTGGGTACGGGGGGGGCTTCACGCGCCGTAAAGCAGGCGCTGCATGATTTATCCATCCCATTCTTGATGGTTTCCCGTACTCAGTCGGAGCAGCAAGGGACAGTGAATTATCACACCTTAGATCAAAACCCTGATATCTTGCACGAGTACCGTCTAATCATAAATACGACCCCCTTGGGCACTTTTCCTAATACAGAACAAATGCCACCATTGCCGGTTAGACAGCTATCACCACAGCATTTGGTGTATGATTTGGTATACAACCCAGAAACCACCCAGTTGATGAAGGCAGTATTAGATGCAGGAGGAATGGCAAAGAATGGTCTTGAAATGCTGCATCTACAAGCTGAGGCTTCTTGGGAAATCTGGAACAGGGATCTATAACCGCTTCTATTCCGCTATTTTTTATTCTTTGTGCTCTCACGGTTTTCCGCTCCTTCCGGTTCCCTTATACCGATATATATAGCTCATGCTTCTGACTAAATATTAAGGGATAGCAAAGCGCTTTTGTATTAATTCAGCGATATTATTTTTTTAACGGTATTTTTTTGGTTTAAACGAAATTTGATGTTTTATTTACTTAACAGTTCTAAGAAGCTGAAACTTCTTTAGGATGTTTGTTATACAATACTAAATTTTAAGCATTCACCTGTACGCATGTTATAACCTAAAACTGTTCCACTTTAACCACCTATTATTGTTTATGAAAAAGAGTATTCTCACGGTTCTCCTTGCGCTTTGTTTTTTTACCATGCAGGCGCAAGTGAGGACAATAACGGGTAAGGTAACAGCTTCTGATACCGGAGAACCCCTTCCTGGAGTCAGTGTGCTAGCCAAGGGTACCTCTGTCGGTACGGTCACAGATATCGATGGTAGTTTTAAACTGGAGGTGCCTTCCGGAAGCAATGCATTGGTTTTTTCTTATCTCGGCTATGCCAACCAAGAGAGAGTTATTGGTAACGAAAATGTCGTTGATGTAGCTCTTGACCCCGAATTGGAAGATTTATCAGAAGTTGTAGTAACAGCCTTTGGTCTTGAACGAGAAAAGAAATCGTTAACTTATGCCGTGCAGGACGTCAGTTCCAAGGAACTGTCGGAAGCCCGGGAGCTAAATGTGCTTAATTCGCTCTCTGGCAAGGTAGCTGGCCTTTCGGTCACCCGCTCCGGTACTGGTGTAGGCGGAGAAAGCCGTGTGGTCATGCGCGGCGATCGGTCGATCAATGGGAACAGCCAGCCGCTGTACATCGTCGATGGCGTGCCTGCCGCCGGCATCTCTAATATTAACCCTGATGATATAGCCAGTATCAACGTACTCAAAGGACCTAATGCTGCTGCCTTGTACGGAAGCCGCGCCAACAACGGGGCCATCATCGTGACCACCAAGCGGGGCTCTGCAGATGGCTTCTCTGCCAGTCTCAATACCTCCTTTATGATGGACCAACCATTGTTGCTCACCAACTATCAAAATGTGTATGGTCAAGGAAGTGGAGGGCAATTTTCTCCCTCCTCCGAATTTTCTTGGGGTCCCAGAATGGATGGATCGAGCGTGGATAGCTGGTCAAGGGTAGAAGGAGCGCCTAGTACGGTTCCATACTCCCCTCAACCCAACAATGTGAAGGACTTCTTCAGAACCGGCCACAACCTGGCCACGACCTTATCCATCAGTGGAGGAAATGCCAAGAACCGAACCTATTTCTCCTATACTTTTACTGATGCAGCGGGTGTGGTCCCTAATAACTACCTTAATCGACATAGTGTCAATTTGAGGATTACCAATAACCTCACCGAGAGACTTACGCTAGATGCAAAGATCAATTACATCAGACAGGATATAGATAATGAGTTAGCCCTAGGGGAGAATTTCTCTAACCCCATCCGACATGCGTATCGCATTCCAAGAAATATCAGGACGGAGGATCTGACGCAGTATGAGTATTATACAGAAACTGGTCTCATTCGTCAAAACTACTTTAACCCCGGATCGAATGGCGGTGCTAACCCCTATTGGACCATCAATAGAAACCTGCGTGCTAACCATCTGGATCGGGTAGTTGCGTTCACTTCGTTGAATTATACCTTAGCAGATGGCCTAAATATTATGGCACGTGCCTCTTTGGATCGCAGCCATCGTGGTAACAATGAAAAATTGTGGGCCGACACCTATGTAATTGCACAAAATGGACGATTTACGGTAGGCAAAGAGGAGGCTATGGAAATCAACACGGACTTCTTGATCACCTATGATAAAGCATTAAATGAGACCTGGCATATGAACTTGACAGCCGGTGGCAACAGCAGGATCAACAGAAACTCTAGCCTAAGCTCCAACACCGGTTCCTCGTTGACCGTGCCGAATCTGTTTTTCTTGGCTAACACCCAGCAGGTAATCTCTACCCATGGTGTGGGCCTTCCCAAAAATGTTAACTCTTTATTTGGAAGTGCCCAATTTGGCTGGAAAAACAGTATCTTCTTGGATGTGGCCGCCAGAAATGACTGGAGCTCTACATTACCTAAACAAAATTGGTCTTTCTTCTATCCAACGGTGGGTTTGAATGCGGTGATCTCTGATCTGGTTCTCCTACCTTCTGTAGTGACCTTCTTCAAATTAAGAGGCAATTTTGCTGAAGTAGGTAACGACACCGATCCGTATCAGCTACATCGAACAGCCACAATTGCTGCAGGAGGTAAGGGAGGATACCTGTCACTCAATACGGTACTTCCCAATGAAGATCTTCTTCCAGAAAAAACCAGATCTATAGAAGCTGGTGCAGACCTAAGATTTTTTGATGATCGATTGGGTATTGATGTTACGTACTACAAGACAAATTCCTTCAACCAGCTGTTTTCCATTTCCCTACCGGTGGGATCGGGTGCCTCCAGCTATTTTACCAATGGTGGAGAGGTTGAGAACGAAGGCATTGAGGCGATGATCAGCATCTCTCCTATTCGACGCAACAATTTCAGCTGGGATATTACGGCCAACTTTGCCAAAAACAACTCCCTGGTCAAAGAAATTACGGATGAAAGTCCCAGCTTGCTCGTCGGCAGCGATTTTTTGCGGCAGTATCGGGTGGAGGCAGGAAAACCGTTTGGTGAAGTATATTCGAGAGGATTCCAACGAGATGAGCAAGGACGGGTCATTGTAGGTGTGGATGGTTTGCCTAAAACAACCACGGGGTTTACGGTGAGGGTAGCGAATTATAACCCCAACTGGCTGGGAGGCATGCAGAATTCCTTCAGCTATAAAAATTTCAGGGCCAACTTTACGATTGATTTCCGTCAGGGCGGCAGTATAGCCTCCTTGACCAATGCGATCATCTATGCGGATGGTTTGACCGAAGAGACGCTTCAAGGTAGAGAGGGAGGGCTGATTTTCGGAGAAAACTTCTTCGAGCACGAAACAGCAGTTCTTGAAAACGGCTCACCAAACGATATTCGAATTGACGCTGAGAAGTTCTGGGTGACCATGGGCGGGCGGAATGCCCCCATTGGTGAAGTTTTCTCCGTATCAGCCACCAATATCCGCTTGAGAGAGGCAGTGGTCGGTTACACCTTGCCTGCCGAAAAGCTCTCCAACCTTCCCTTCAAATCTATATCCATCAACTTCGTTGCGAGGAACTTATTCTTTTTTCTCAATGAAGCCAAGAATATAGATCCCGATGTCACAGTAGGTACGGCAGCCACAGCGGCGGGTTTTGATGCCTTTGGTCCTCCCACATCACGATCCTATGGCCTTAACTTGAATATCGGATTCTAACCCTTACTAAAGTAGAAAGTATTATGAAAAGATATAAAGTGCTTTTATTATCATTCCTCCTGGTGCTGGTATTCCAAGCTTGTACGGAGAGCTTTGAAGAACTTAACACCCGGCCGGATGCGATTTTGGTTACGGATGTCAATGCGGGTTTGTTGGGGCAGGCTTTTGCGAATGCCCAAATGCGTGCCATGTATGGCGCTCCAGGAGGGGGCGCTGGTGGCTTCCAAACAGCCCAAAGTCTTTTTGCTGATTTGTATTCCCAGTATTTTGCCAATACCCAAGTCAATTTTGACTCTGATAGGTATACCCAGGTGGGCGGATGGTCAAACGGGGCTTGGAACAACTTCTATGGGCAAGCTGCACCCGCCATCAAGTTTGTGGAAGACTTTTCCGCAGAAAATAATATGCCCTTGGAGAATGCGCTAGCAAAAATCTGGCGAGTAGAAGCTTATCACAGGATCACAGACTATTGGGGGCCCATCATTTACTCGCATTTTGGAAATGCCCAAAGGACCGTTCCTTATGATACACAAGAAGCAGTATACAAGGACTTTTTCAAAACACTGGATGAAGCTGTCGCAGTGTTAAAATCCAACCTGGGAGCGGCTGCATTTGCTACGCACGATCAGATTTACAACGGCAGCGTGAACAAATGGCTGTTATTTGCCAACTCTTTAAGGCTACGCTTAGCGATGCGGGTGAAGTATATAGAGCCTGCCCTTGCCAAAACGGAAGCTGAAAAGGCTGTTGCCGATGGCGTGATGATGGGCAATGATGACAATGCATTTTTGGAAACTACCATCAATTCAAGAAACCCCTATTGGACGATTACCGACTGGAACGAGTTCCGTATGAGCGCGCTGATGGAAAGTGTGCTGCTGGGCTATGAAGATCCAAGGGTAGAGGTGTATTTCAGCCCGACCAATGTCTATACTTCCAATGGTGTGGGCCCCAGGTTTAAAGGTCTTCGCAATGGCTTGGCAAAGATAGATATCAACTCCAACCTTGCCCATCAACATTCGGATATGGGCGTGATGTTCTTGAACGAGGGAAGGGGCGGCAGTGCAGCTGGCGCACCTATTCGGGTGATGTGCTCTGCCGAGGTTTATTTTCTTAGGGCGGAGGGTGCCTTAGAGGGATGGAGTATGGGAGGATCTGCTGAGGAGCTGTATAACAAAGGAATTGAAATGTCTATGACTGAAGAGAGAATTGGAGCTTCTATGGAACAAGTGACTGCTTATCAGTCCAGCACCAATACGCCGATTCCACTGAATGATGCTTGGAACACACCGGCTTCATCAGATATTCCAGTAAAATTCTTGACAGGAGGAGATAAAGAAAAGCAGTTGGAGCAAATCATTACCCAAAAATGGCTTTCGCTGTATCCTGATGGTTGGGAGGCCTGGTCGGAACTGAGACGAACCAAATATCCCAAGAACTACCCACGCTTAAATTCCGACAATCCGGATGTAGGTGTAGCAGATCAGATGTCAAGGCTTATTTTCGTCCAAGGTGAATATGATAATAACAATGCTGCTGTCAAGGAAGCTGAGCAGTTCCCGGAATTGGTCAGCAGAGGCGGCAATAAGAACAGCACCAGATTATGGTGGGATGCCAAACCTTAAATTAAACCCTATCCTAAAAGTGCCGAAGGCTTCGGCACTTTTTTAGTATTCGCTAAACCCTTAATTGTTTCGACGATTGAAAATTCATTATCTAGCTTGCGTCGTATTTGCCTGTTTTGTAGCCTGTGAAGGTACTGATCAAAGAAAGTTATTTACTCCTTTATCCTCCTCCAAAACGGGAATAGCTTTTAAAAACATGGTCCGTGAATCCGAGGAGTTTAATGTCTTGACCTATGGGCCATTTTACCATGGTGGAGGCGTGGCTGTAGGAGACATTAACAATGATGGGCTGCCCGATATTTATTTCACAGGAAATATGATGGCAAGCAAGCTGTACCTGAATAAAGGGAACTTGAAGTTTGAAGATATTACAGATAAGGCAGGAGTTGCGGCAGCCGGTCTATGGAATACTGGTACTTCAATGGCAGATGTCAATGGAGATGGCCTACTGGATATCTATGTATGCAGGTCAGCGGCCCATGATCCGAACAACAGAAGAAATCTTCTTTTTATCAACAATGGCGACCTGACTTTTAAAGAGTCTGCCCGTGAATATGGATTGGATGATCCGGGCTACTCCACCCAAGCGACATTTTTTGATTTTGATCGGGATGGTGATTTGGATATGTTCTTGGTCAATCATTCCATTCAGGAATACGCTGGCTTCAGCCGGATTAATGGCAGCTTTAAAAATAGAAGAGATAGTTATATCGGCAACAAGCTTTATTTAAATCAGGGATCCAGCGGCTTTGTTGATATAACCGATGCCGCCGGCCTCGTACATAATGTTTTAAGTTTTGGCCTTGCGGCGACTGTCTTGGATGCCAATAACGACGGCTGGTTGGATGTCTATGTGAGCAATGACTATACGGAAGAGGATTATTTTTACTTAAACCAGCAGGATGGTACGTTTAAAGAAGCCTTAAGAGATCATTTTGGCCACGTATCTTTTTTTTCGATGGGAGCTGATGCTGCCGATATCAATAACGATGGATTAATCGATATCATCACCTCCGACATGTTGCCCGTCAGCAATTACGGTCAAAAGAAAATTCTAGGCCCCGAAGCGTACGACAAGTATACGAACATGATGGTTGAAGGCTTTTTCCCACAAGTCATGCGCAATATGTTGCAGCTTAATCAGGCAAATGGTTACTTCAGTGAGATTGGTCAATTGGCCGGAATATCGAATTCAGACTGGAGTTGGGCAGTGTTAGCGGCAGATTATGACAATGACGGGTGGAAAGATATCCTCATCACCAATGGTTATATGAAAAACTACCTGGACATGGATTTTTTAACCTATCTGGTCAACAAGGGAATCAACCAACCAGGTAGAGAAAAGGAGGAAAATCTCATGGATCTGATAGAAAAAATCCCTCCAATAAAAATCCGCAACAACCTATTCAGAAATAATGGGGATCTCAGCTTCAACGACGTGGCAGTGTCATGGGGATTAGATGGTATATCCGTATCCAACGCGGCGGCCTATGCGGATCTTGATAATGACGGAGATCTTGATCTGATCATTTGCCATACAAATGAAGAAGCGGTGATTTATAGAAATAATGGCGAGACACTGACGGGGAACAATTTTCTGAAAGTGGTGCTGAAAGGGGATAAACGCAACGCTTTTGGAATTGGGTCGAAAGTGAGCCTTTATGCGCAAGGCAAACAGTTTCATCAGGAGTTGATTCCTATGCGAGGCTTTCAATCCTCAATTAATCCCGAGTTGCTGTTTGGGCTAGGTAAAATTGATCAAGTAGATAGTCTGACTGTGCAGTGGCCAGATGGCAACACGCAGGTACTTCACCAAGTTCTCGCCAACCAGAACATCGTGCTATGGCAAGCAGAAGCCATAATGCCTACTTCTACTATATCAAAAAAGGAAGCGGCCGCTCCTCCTTTATTTGAAGCTATCGATATCCAACTTGGTTTGGACTACCAGCACCATGATGGGGACTATTTAGACTTCAAACAAAACCGTTTAATGCCTAATGCCATTTCCAACCAAGGCCCTATCCTTGTAAAGGCGGATTATGATGGAGATGGATTGGAAGATCTATATATCCCCGGTGCCGCTGGTCAGGCGGGCGTCTTGTACAAACAGAACCAAAATGGCAGCTTTATGCAGGTTCTCCAGCCTGATTTTCAGCAGGACAGTGCCTATCACGATATGGATGCTGTCTTTTTTGATGCTAATGGCGATGGTTTTCCTGACTTGTATGTGGTTAGCGGGGGAGCAAGGTATCCATCAGGATCTTCTTGGTATCAAGACAGGCTGTATATTAATAATAGAAAAGGCTTATTTGAGCGGAATACATCTGCCTTACCGCCTGTTTTAACTAGTGGAGCTACGGTTTCAGCAGTGGACATTGATAAAGACGGGCATGTAGATGTATTTGTGGGCGGCCGGCTCACTCCGGGAAATTATCCTGTCCCTCCGCGAAGCTACTTGTTGAGAAATATGGGGAATGGTGAATTTGAGGATGTTACAGAGCTATACTGTCCTGAATTGATGAACCCAGGCATGGTTACTGATTCTTCTATCGGCGACTTTAATGGGGATGGTTGGGACGATCTGCTCCTTGTGGGAGAGTGGATGGAAATAGGTGTATATTTAAACTTAAAAGGAAAGGGTTTCAGTCATAGCAAAAACACTGGCGTGAACGGCATTTCAGGATGGTGGAAGGTTGTAACTGTGGCTGACATTGACAATGATGGTGATCTTGATATTGTTGCCGGCAACCATGGTCTTAATCATTCCTATAACCTTGATGGTGATCGGGTGGCAATGATGGTATATAAGGATTTCGACAATAATGGTGCTGTGGACCCCTTGCTGTTATATTCCATAAATGATACGCTTTCTTTTGCTTATAGCAGGGATGAGCTGATCGGGCAAGTTCCTTCAATAAAAAAGAAATTCAGTGACTACGAAACATTCGCCCGAACACCGGTAAAGGATTATTTTTCCAAAGAACAGCTTGCAGAGGCGGACACCTTGGTCGCAAATACTTTGGCTTCCGTTGTTCTCATTAATGATGGAAAAGGCCAATTTACTATTCGTGAACTGCCTATTCAGGCGCAATTTTCGCCGATTCACGCCTTGTTGGTCAAGGACATCAATGGAGATGGTAATCCGGATATTTTAACGGGAGGTAATAGTGAGGTGGCTAGGGTAAGCACAGGACCTTCCACAGCTAATTATGGAATGGTATTTTTGGGTGATGGGCATGGTGATTTTACGCTTTTTGATCCTGTCCGATCGGGGATAACGTTACGAGGGGATATAAGATGCATCAATGAGCTCCAGACCCATGCGGGTCGTTTGTTGGTATATGGGTTAAACAGCGATCGTCTGAAAGTTTTCAAAGGCTATTAAGTTTGGATTAATAAAAGAGGGGCTCAATGATCATCAGCCCCCTTTTATTGATCATGCTAGTAACCTGGGAACTGGACTAAAACTTTATTTCTGTCAATTTCACTTTGGGGTACTGGGTAAAAATAAAACTTACGCTGCCAAGCTGCTCTAGTAAATGCTACAATACGTTGATGAAAGCTTGGATCGGATAGATGATCCCCGGCTTCTATATTCATCCCGTGCATGGCACCGCCCTGATGATACGCATCGGTATGGGCAACCTTCCATCGCCTTACATCCCAATAGCGGTGACCTTCAAACATCAACTCGATCTGACGTTCTAGCCGGATCTGTCTACGCATTTCTTCTTGATCCTGGGGGCCTTCATAATCCGGTAGCCCTGCTCGATTTCTGATTTCATTTAGATAATATACAATGTCAGGATGTCCGGGAGAATATTCGTTTAATGCTTCTATGTAGTTAAGGTATATTTCTGCTAATCTAATCATCATAGCTGGACGGGTGAAGCTTCTGTTGTCTCTAAAATCTGTGTTAGGGTGAATATTCTTGCGCGCGGTATATCCTGTAATAGGCCAATCCCTTGGAGCATCTCTTTTTCCTGAGTTTCCTGAAAAGAAATACTCTACCACGTCGTTGCCTGGGACGGGGACTACTGGTACATATGAACCATTGAAGGTAACATTTACATAGAAGCGAGGTTCTCTACCCACATACATATTGTAAGTTCCTGAAGTGTAGTATGCTGTAGCATGATCTGTAAAGCCCGATTCAGAATAGCCGCTGTTAGCATCTGTTATTTCTTTTCCATCAGCCATTCTAAAAGCATCCACCATTTCTTGGGTCACTGCAATACCATTCCAAGCCGACCCATTGGCATTTCTGGGCGCACTGTGTCTCTCCCAGCTTCCGTAAGTACTGGAAGTGGGCCTAAGCCATATTCCCTCTGTTTGCCAACCATCAAACATTAAGTTGCGGGTAGATAAAAAGCCAGCACGGAAGGGATCTTCATCATCCGCCTTGTAGAGCTGCCACAGGTTCAAATCGATTACTTCTTTTGCGGCATCAGCGGCTGCTTTCCAGCGGTCTGGATCATAGTTTGAGTTAAACAAAACTTGTCCATCCGGATTGGTGAAGTCACTTAGCTCTGTATTACCATTGAACAAAGGGCTGGCATGATATAGCAATACCTGGGATTTTACCGCCTTAATTATAGGTTTGGTGATTCGGCCTGTCTGCACCACGTCCAGTTCTGAGGGATTGTTGGGATTTACATGCCGTTCCGGTACGTCTTGCATAGCCCTATCCATTTCAGACAGCACATAAGCCACACAATCATCCCATGGGCTTCTTGGGATTTGAAAATCGCCATCAGTAGGCATACTGTGTTCGCCCATCAGGACGACGGGGCCGTATTGTTTCATCAGTAGCCAATAAAGATAAGCTCTTAAAAACCTCGCTTCGCCCTTGTACTGCTGTATGAGTTGCTCACCATTAGGCTGGCGTAAGATTTCTTGGTTATTATCGATGTTTTCCAGAAAGATGGCTGCTTGACGAATGGTTTGATAATAGCTGTTCCAATAGTTAGGGCTCGCATTATCAGGAGTTATTGCTCCTGAGTTAATACCAGGTTGCACCCAGGCGTAATAGGCCTCATCGCTTTGCCCAGTCCAAGGCACACCGTACGGCTGATCCCACATATCAGGGATAGGGCTGTAGATTCTTGCTAGCCAGCGTTCCGTCATATCTTTATTGGTGAACACATCTTCAAGTGAGGTAATATTGTCCGGTACGGTGTCCAAAAAATCCGCGTTACAGGATGCGGAAAACACCGTGCTTGCTATGATAATGCGATTGAATAGATCTCTTATTTTCATGGTTATTCTAATTATTGGAAACTTGCTCTTAATCCTAGATTGAACGCGGTCGTATTCGGATATGCAGTACCCCTACCATCTCCCAACTCTGGATCCCATATTTTCCATGGAGAAAAGGTCAGTAGGTTGGTCCCGTTTAGATACAGCCTCATATTTTTCATTCCGAATTTTTCTAAGGATTCTAATTTAAAATTGTACGCTAGCTCAGCATTTTTCAATCTGAGATAGTCAGACCGATAGAGCCACCAGGTGCTTCCATAGTAGTTGGTCGTCACATCTTGGCGAGTCGATAATCTGGGGTAAAAAGCGTTTTGATCAGGGTTGTCAGGTGTCCATCTGTCTAAAGCTTTGGTGTACAAATTCCCGATGGTTGGACCTTCAAAGAAAGGTTGTGTGGCATGACCCCCAGAATACATAAAATCAGACAATCCAGCACCTTGAAAGAAGAGTACCAGCTCAAATCTTTTGATGCCTATTCCCAAGTTCAGACCATACAGGATTTGAGGGACGGAACCATAGCCAATAGCCCGCTGGTCAAAGCTGTTTATTATCCCGTCACCATTGAGATCCTCATATTTAATATCACCAGGCCTTACATCACCCGCTTGGGTCGCGGAATTGGCGATTTCTTCTTCGCTTTCGAACAGACCTAGTGCAATATAGCCGAAACGCTGGTCGATGCGATGGCCTACTCTATCCAACCATGGATACTGCCAAGGAGGTAGGCCATCATATATGTTCTTGTTTTTGTTATAGTTGAAGGTACCCCTGAAGGATATAAAGTCCAGCAATGCACCTGAAGGGAAATATTTGTTGTAGTTTAAGGTGACGTCGATACCTTTATTTTCGGTGATGCCGATATTGCCATAAGGGATGTTATCGGTAGTAAAGCCTGAGGCATATGGAATATTATATTGCCTCAGGAGTATACCTGACCGACGCTCGTGAAAGAGTTCGACAATCATCGATAGATCATCATTGAAAGTTCCGATTTCAATGCCCAAATTTTGTCTCTTCCCTGTTTCCCAAGTGACATCAGAGCCTACCTGTCCTTCCTGCAGCCCATTCCACCCGCGTGTGTTTCCTGGTATGCCAAAGGTATAGCCTCCTCCTTCATCAATACGGGTTTGAAACAGGAACCTAGAGCCCGTATCGCTGTTTCCTGTGAGCCCATAGGTATACCTAAACTTTAACATGGAAAGAATTGGTTTGATGGGCTCAAAAAACCTCTCGTTGGACGCCATCCATCCTAGCCCAAAGGAGGGGAAAAATCCAAACCGTTTTTTAGGAGAAAAATTTTCCGAGCCTGAATAACCGAAGTTAGCTTCAGCAAAATACTTTTGGTTATATCCATAGGTTGCCCTTCCAGAAAGTCCTCTGTGCCGGAAAGGGATAGAGCTGATAAGATCACCTGCATCAGCGTTGATATAATCAGATTGATAATACAACATCATTCCTGACACCTCGTGGAGATCAAAGGTTCGGTTGTAGTTTATGGCTGTTTCAGTATAAAATTTGCGATTGCCCCCACGGCTTATGTTAAATCCAAGCACATCGGAGCCCGGATCAACCACCTGCGTGATCAGCTCTCCATTTTCATTTCTTCCCGTCGCAAAATAGGTTTGCACATTTCGGGTCCGCCTTAGGTTGTTCCAATTGTATGAGTCAAATGAGAACATAGAGGTTGCCTTTAGTCCTGGCGTGATAAAATCTAAATCCTGCCTGACGCGGATGTTGGATCTGACGGTGCTGCGGTACTCCGTAGCGTAACCAGATTGGGTCAGATCCCGATAGGGGCTAAAGTGTCCTCCGCCAGGCACCTTCGGAAATTGGCCGTTAGAATACTGTGGGGGGATAATGTGCGGAGGTGACATTGTTGCCAGGTTAAAGAGCTCGCCGGTACCAATGCCTGGGTAATTTCCGTTAATAATAAATCCGCTGATACCTAACTCAACCTTTGTAGTATGGGTGACGTTTACATCCACGTTGGTCAAAAAATTATATCGATCCAATTTGAGGGCGGAGTTGTAAGACTGGATGTCATCTGTCTTAAACATGCCTGTTTCCGAAAAATAACCGGCGGATATATAATAATTGGCAAATTCAGAGCCTCCTCTTATGTTTAAGTTGGCGCTTCTGTTAGAACCCCACTTTCTAAAAATCTCGTCAAACCAGTTGACGTTTGGATATAGATCCGGATCTTCCCCACTGATATGTTTTTGAATCTGCTCCTCGGAGTATTGAGGTGTCCTTCCCCGCATTTCCAGGCCTTCGTTATACAGGCGCATAAAGTCGGGTGCATCGACAAAATCCGGCAATTGGCTAAACCGGGTTACAGCCTGATTAAGTTCTACCGTAATCTGCGGTTTACCGGCTTGCCCCGCTTTCGTATTAATAATAATAACGCCGTTGGCACCTCTAGCTCCATATACAGCAGTGGCCGAAGCGTCTTTAAGGATGGTAAAGCTCTCGATATCCTCAGGATTGATGTCATTAATTGATCGGTCCGGAACCCCATCAACGATCATCAATGGTCCCCGTGGGCTTGAACCAAAGGTAGAAATACCCCTGATAAAAATCTCCGAACCATCATAGCCAGGCTCACCGCTTCGCTGCACGGATACTATACCTGCCAAGCGCCCTCCCAAAGCATTTGTAAGGCTTCTTCCTGGCAGTTTAAGTTCTTTAGGGCGTATCGTAGATTGAGAACCTACCAGACTTACTTTTTTTTGCTCCCCAAATCCAACCACCACTACTTCCTCCAGCGCTTCGGAATCCTCTTCTAAAACGATTTCATATCTTTCGGCATTTCCTATTTCCACTTCTTTAGACTTATAGCCTACAAAAGAAACCAGTATCCGAGGGTTAGTGGTGATAAGGGTAAGACTAAATTCTCCATCAATATTGGTTGCTATTCCGTTCGTTGTTCCTATTTCTATAACATTAGCTCCAGGTATGGTTATACCATGTTCATCCATGACCACACCAGAGATGGCTCGCTCTTCCTTCACATCCTTTACTTTCACAGGTTTGTGCTCAGTTTGTACGACATGAATAGTATTGTTGACTTGCTTAAAATGTAATCCGTAATCTCTGCTTAGGTCAAGCAAGGTAGCTTCCAGTGAGGAGTTCTTTACAGAGACCGTTATCGGGAGATTCTCCAATCGGTTGTTATATGCGAAATAAAAACCTGTTGCGGATTCCAGTGCTTTGGCTACTTGTTTAAACGGCTTTTCTTTGAGCTGCAGATTGATCAGGCTTTTAGACATGTCCATAGATATGGTTGGAGGTTCTATTGCGTACTGCCTGGCAATAGCATGGGAAAGCGCTACGAGACATAGTACACTAATCAAAAAGCAGCTCCTTCTCTTTAGTAAATGTTTTCTCATCTTTTCTGCATTTATTGGTTTTCATATTACACATTGTTGGCTCAAAATATTTCTACGTGTTTGCCTTCGATTGTAAATTGGAATCCTTCGCTGAAGGCTATTCCAGTTAGCACATCTTCTAAATTCTGGTTTTTGTACCGGCCAGTATAGCGCTCAGAAAAGGATAAACCTGGCCGGATAGAGATCTCTACTCCATACCACTGTTCTAAAGTCTTAAATACCTCAGTGAAGGGAGTGTTGTCAAAATAAATAACCCCAGTAATCCAACCGAGCAAGTTGTCAGGGTCAAAAGGTGCTTTAGTCATTTCGTGCTCCTCTTTTGCATAAGAAATCATTTCAAAGGGTTGAAGTCTCTCATTAATGCCTTCGGAGTTGGAAATGGATACAGCACCAGATACCAAGGCCACCGTTTGATAAGCCTCACCAGGATAGCTGCGCACATCGAATGAGGTCCCAAGTACTTGGATATTTAACCCTCCGGCTTGTACGAGAAAGGGAGCGGACGGCTGCTTTTCAACCTCAAAAAATACCTGTCCCTCGACGCGTACTTCACGTAAACTATCTGAAAATATTTTGGGATAGGTAATGGAACTGTTGGCATTGAGGCGTACGAGAGATCCATCCGGTAACTTAAATGTCAGTTTTGCTCCGCTGCTGGTGCTTTTTGACACCCATTCCTGATGGGGTATTACAACCGTATCGTCGGGATGAGGCAATAGCCAATATAGAAATCCTGCCGTTAGCCCGAGGATCATCAACCACACAGCTGCCACCGAGGGAACCCGGAAATTTTCGATCCTTATAAAATTTGTCGTTTTTCGAGTTACTTGTTGATTGTAAAGCAGTATGTTATCCAAAATCTTTTCGTGGGCAGCTTCATCCATTTGATGCTCTACCGGCTTGAACGATTGTAGAATTTCTTTTGCTCTTTTGAGAAGTAGTATTTTATTGGGGTTTTTAGCCATCCAACTTGTCCAGAATCGATCCGATTCTTTATTTGGATGCAACGCCCATTGGACGAAGTACTCATTGGTCAAAAAATCTTCTTCTTTTTCAGGATTGAAAGGCATGGATCGAATAAACGGTTTGGCTTTTCTCTTATAGAGACTGCTGAACCCTAAAAGACCACTAAAAAAGGAAAGTTTTTTTCGCTTTGTTCAATGCTTCAGCCATTGTCTTTAATCCTCGATATAACATGGTCCGGACGGTTTTGGCATTTGCAAGACCCATCAGATCCGCAATTTCCCCATATTCCATATTCTCAAAGAACCGCAGGGTTACAATTTCTCTTTGGCGTGCAGGCAGGGCATTGCAGGTGTTTTGAAGAAGCTTTTTCTGCACCTCGGTCCAATGACCATCAAGCACAAAGAAATCGGGATCAACCATAATTTGAAATCCGTTTTCTTGCCAGTAGTCTTTCCCCACATATTTTTCTTCTTTTTTTATAGATCTTAACAAAATCCGTCTGAAAGTAGCATAGAGATAAAATTTTACGGATTGCGCGATGTTGAGCTTCCTCTTGTTATCCACTAGCTTGAAAAATGTATCTTGTATCGCATCCTGAATAAGGGTGATGTTGCCCGTGAATTGGCGCCCATAATTAAAAAGCTTCGGCGCATATCTGTGGTAAATCTCTGCCAGTGCTACATCATTTCCTTGTAAAAATTCTATCCATAGCTGCGTTTCTTCTTTGGATTCAATAGGGTTATGCTCATTGCTTAAAAGCGTTTCGGATTTCTTTGAAATCTTCATTGCTAAATGGGTTTATTGCTAATTCATTTCCCAAAATAGATATTAATTTCTGCATTGAAAAATCAATCACTTGTGCGGCTGATCGAACTGGCACACTATCAGGTTCAACCGAGGAGCCCTACGTATTGACCTCTGAAAAAATGCTGTTAACTTTAAGAATGAATTTTACTAATAACATAGTAAGCCCAGAAAATCTTCCATCTGTTGAAGAGGTAAGTTTTACTCCCTTAGAAAAAGCCTATCTGACAGTCGAAACAATCACGTTTGGCATTATCATGGGCATCATTGCGGTTCTTGGCTTGGTGTCATTTTTAATTATGGATGAGCCGACGGAACCACTGATAGTTGTTTCTGTTGTGCTTGGCTATATCGTCTTTTGGATAGTTGTGCTGGCTGCTATACAAATCAGCTATAAGTACAGCGGTTATGCGCTTAGAGAAAAGGATCTCCTCTACCGCAGCGGGTGGTTGAATCGGAAAACACGCATTGTGATGATCAACCGCATCCAACATATCAGCGTGCAGTCTGGACCCTTGGAAAGAAAATTTGGTTTGGCATCTGTTTCGGTATTCACTGCCGGCTCTACAGCCGCAGATTTTACTATTAAAGGTATCAACGAAGAGATCGCCCAGAAAATCAAGTCTTGGATCAGTGCCGAAACGCAGGAAGATGAAAGATAACGATGCAAACGATTTATGGCGCAAGCCTCAGAGACAATCACCTGCAGCTATCGGTGTTCTGATTACCAGCACCGCCGTTAATCTTCTCAAAGGGTTTTGGCCGGTATTGGCACTCTATTTTTTTCGACAGGAAAAGGATGATTCTTTGACCATATTTTCTGTTCTGATTGGTTTTGCCCTACTGAGTATCCTAGGAGCAGTTATAGGATACTGGTTCAAAAAGTTCTATGTCATCCATGATACATTGGTTATCCAATCCGGATGGCTAAAGAAAAAGACACTAAGCATTCCCATACATACCATCCAAGCGGTGCATTTGGAACAAAACCTTTGGCAGCAGATTTTTGGTGTTACTAGCGTGTCATTTGACAGTGTAGGAAGTGACGATATCGAGGCGAAGCTAGATGCCATACCTGTCGCAAAAGCGGGGGAGATGAAAAGCTTGTTGATGGATAGAAAGCCGCAGGAGCTTATGAAGGAAGTCGGCGTAGGTACGTCCGTTGCTTCGCCTACCTACCGATTGGCTTTGGTTGACTTACTGAAGTTAAGCCTTACTGCAAATCATTTGGAGGCTTTTTTCATTTTAACAGCGCTACTATTTAACCTCCTAGATGAGGTTAAGCAAATTTTTGGCGGAGATGATTACATTGACACCTATGGAAGGAATCTATTAGGACAAACAGTTTTTGCCTTAATAACATTGCTCGTAGGAGTCATTATTATTTCCGTCTTGTTTTCGATATTCCGAACCATGATCAAATATTATGGCTTTAGGCTTGTGGAAACAGAAGGGAGTTGGACAATTTCCTACGGTCTTTTTGACAAAACAAAGCGGCTTGTTCCCATTAATAAAATCCAGATTATTCAATGGAAAGCCAACTGGCTGAGACGGAAAATTGATTATTGGACCGTACAGATCCAGGCTATCGGGCATAAGGAAAATAAAAAGCAAAACATCCACATCCCGGTGATTTCCTTTCAAGATGTAATTTATCTAGTGGATGTGTATCAGCCTTTTGAGGAGTGGGATACTGAAAGAGCCTTGATGATTTCCTCCGATTATTGGAAAAGAAGTGCACGGCGCTCGCTGATCATCCTCTTGATCCCTACAGCGTTGATGTATGTTTGGTTAGGTTGGCCAGCGTTAGTGATCCTGGTGCTGTACCCCTTGATGGTGTGGAACGACTTTAAATGGTATAGCAATTTTCGCTGGCAGACAAATGGAGTGGGGATCCAACTAATGTCTGGAGTTTTTGGGCGGAAGTTCTCCCTGCTGAGCTGGAAAAAGATCCAGCAGGTGCAACTTTCCCAGAATTTCTACCAAAGAAATAGAGCCCTAGCCTCTGTCGTGTTTATCACGGCCGGGGGTAAATTGACACTGCCGTATATACCCCTATCGACTGCCAATCTCCTTGTCGATCAGGTATTGTATGATGTAGAGAGCAGGAAGTACCCTTGGATGTGAACTTAGGTCTTCTCTGCAGCCGGTGTTTTGAGAGCATTCGGATCGTAGTGTACAAAGCAATTGATCCAAATCGAACGACTTACCCTGAAGATAATCGGCAACAATCCAATGACTACGCCAAATAAAATACCTAAGATCATGGTCAAGGACATGTCCTTAACAATGAAGCTGGTGATGATCCAGAAGGCAATAAACAGCGCCGTGTTGATGGCATAGCTGACAAACATCGAACCGAAATAAAACCCTGGCTCGGGTTCAAAAGATTGGCCGCATTTGGGGCAGTACGCTTGCATTTTGCTAAATTTTCTGGGGTGAAGCAGTGTTCCTGGAAGAAACATTTTACCCTCATGACATTTAGGACATGTGCATGTAATGATACTGTAAATTTTAGACCCCTTTCCTAATCCCATGTTGTGTTGATCTAATTGAAACGCAAAGGTACATATTCATAACATGAGATGCTTGTTTTAAAGTTGCAAATGTCAATTCAAATGGTATTCGCGGATATAGGGATAAACAAAAGGAATTTCTTGCGTTATCATTAGCGGGTAAGTTGCGAGAAGTGACTTCCAATACGGGATTTTCCCTTGTCGCGCTATGAAAAAGAACAGTGAAATACTGATTGTAGGTGCTGGACCTTCTGGTCTGGCTGCTGCTTTGTTTCTTCACCAGCAGGGGTTAAAGCCCTTGATTGTTGAAAAGGAACAGCAATTAAGCAGGCATTCAAAGGCGCTTGGTGTGAATCCAAACACCTTACAGCTTTTGGAGAAAATCGGGCTAGCCAGACGATTTATGGAAAATGGCAGAAAGATGGAGCGCATAAATTTTTGGAAGGGGGAGCAGCTAATTTTTCAGAACGATTTTACCAAGGTGAGGCACAAGTACCCCTTTATGCTGATCCAGCCTCAAAAGGAGTCTGAAAGGTTATTAATGGAGTCTTTGCTGGAAAGAGGTATTGATGTACAGTTCGGAACTGAGCTGGATGCGCTCAGCTTGAACGATGGAGTAGCAAATGCTATTCTTAACGCTCCAGATGTTCATGTTTATCAAGAAGAATTTAAACTTATAATCGGAGCAGACGGTGCTAGAAGTAAAGTCCGAGCGTGCGCAGGTATAGGGATGGAGGGTTCTCGCGATCACCAACCATGGGAATTGTATGACGTCGCGCTTGAGCTACCAAGACATCCAGAAGAGGGGCATGTGTTGATATGTGAGGACGGCGGCGTCATCATGATCAGGTTGAAAAATAATGTTTGGAGGGTAGCTGGGAATATGATGGACCTACTTCAATATCTTCCTAAGCATACGAAAATTGGAGCGATTGAATGGCAGTCTACGTTTCGGGTCGGACATCGCGTAGCGGAAAGGTTGCAGGAAGGGCCCGTTGTGCTTATTGGGGATGCAGCACACTTACATTCTCCTGTGGGAGCAAGAGGTATGAACTTGGGCATCGAAGATGCTTATCTCGTCAGCAAATTGATCAAAGAAAAGCGGCTGGAGGATTATACAGCGCTGAGACAGCCGTATCTCCGAAACACTGTCAGAAGGATCAATGTAATGACACAGGGACTGGGAGGCGTCAGTTGGTGGATGCGCAAAGCGAGACGGAACATACAGTTACTGAAACCCCTTTTTCCTATCCTAATGCCTATTGCCAGAAATTTTATTTTGGGTCTAAACAAGTAAAAGGCCATGCACCACAGTGAGATGCATGGCCTTTCTACCTTAGGAACAGTTAGCGAAAGTTAATTTATAGTTACTTTTCTTTTTTAACTGCTAATTGAATACTTAGTTCCTCAAGCTGGTCCTGAGAGATTGGGCTAGGAGAATCAATCATTACGTCTCTACCAGAGTTATTTTTTGGGAAGGCGATGTAATCCCTGATAGAGTCAGAACCGCCGAAGATGGCGCAAAGCCTGTCGAAACCAAAAGCTATCCCGCCATGTGGAGGTGCGCCATATTCAAATGCTTCCAACAAAAAGCCAAACTGGTTTTGCGCCTCTTCCGGGCTAAAGCCAAGATGTTTGAACATCATTTGTTGGGTAGCTTTATCGTGAATACGAATCGATCCCCCACCGATTTCTACACCGTTTATTACTAAATCATAAGCATTTGCCCGCACCGCACCTGGGTCAGTTTCAAGTAGAGGAATGTCTGAACGTTTAGGTGAGGTGAAGGGATGGTGCATGGCGTGGTATCGCTGGCTTTCTTCGTCCCATTCCAATAGTGGGAAATCAAGGACCCAAAGTGGCTTAAACACATTACGGTCTCGCAGTCCCAAGTCTTCTCCCATTTTTAGACGAAGTTCGGACATCTGCTTTCGGGTGGAATGGACATCCCCTGACAGCACCAGTATCAGATCTCCTGGTTGGGCATCCATTTTTTCTGCCCAAGCTTTGAGGTCTTCTTGGTTAAAGAATTTGTCCACGCTGGATTTGAAGCTGCCGTCCGCATTACATTTTACATAAACCAGACCTTTGGCGCCGATTTGAGGGCGCTTCACCCAATTGGTCAATTCATCAAGCTGTTTGCGGGTATATTCACCTGCTCCTGGTGCACAGATGCCGACTACTAGTTCTGCTGCATCAAAAACAGGGAAATTCCGGTGTTGGGCCAGCGCGGTCAATTCACAAAACTCCATACCAAACCTTAAATCGGGCTTATCATTGCCATATAACCTCATGGCATCAGCGTAAGCCATCCGCTGCACCTCGCCTAGTTCGACTTTTTTTACGGTGGCAAAAAGGTGTCTGATCAGACCTTCAAAGGTATCTAAAATGTCTTCTTGCTCTACAAACGACATTTCGCAGTCGATCTGAGTAAATTCAGGCTGTCGGTCTGCTCTAAGGTCCTCATCCCTGAAACATTTAACAATTTGGAAATACCGGTCAAACCCGCTGACCATCAGCAATTGCTTGAATGTCTGTGGAGATTGAGGCAATGCATAAAATTCCCCGGGATTGATTCGGCTGGGTACCACAAAGTCCCTCGCTCCTTCGGGGGTACTCTTGATCAATACCGGCGTTTCTACTTCAATAAAATTTAGAGAATCCATGTATTTGCGGGTCTCTTGCATCATACGATGCCTAAGCTGAAGTTTTTCCCTAACCGTATTTCTTCTTAAATCAAGATAGCGGTACTTCATACGCAGGTCTTCACCTCCATCAGTGTCATCCTCAATGATGAAGGGTGGAACTTTAGCTGGATTCAGCACATCCAGCTCTTCGACCTTCACTTCTATGTCACCCGTGGGCATCCGGTCATTTTTTGCGGTTCGTTCTATCACGGTGCCGCTAGCAGCAATGACAAACTCACGACCTAGATCCGCGGCTTTTTTCAATAGAGCAGCATCCGAAGAACCTTCTTCAAAAATCAGTTGGGTTACGCCATAGCGATCTCTCAGGTCCACCCAAATCAATCCTCCTTTGTTTCTGACACGTTGGACCCAGCCTGACAGCCTAACTTTTTTATTTATATCAACCAGCCGTAGTTCTCCACAGGTATGTGTTCTTAACATATATTATATTGGTTTGAAAAGTCAATTGCCAAATATAAGCATTATGCAGGAAATGCTTTCAATGGCATGAATAGGATATTAAACTGGACAAAAAAGTTCCCTTCGCTATACTAATCCCCATCAGTTTCCCGTTTTCAATGGTGTAATAATCATGGGTTATAGCAAAAAACATAAAAAAACCTTGGTAACCCAGCTTATTTTTGATCAAATTTGAATAAATTCAATTTCTGCTAATAATCGCCATAAATAAAAAATAATGAAAAAAAACTGGATCGCCGCCTGTTTATTCTTTTTAGCAGCCGGAGGAATCGGCTATTATGTATATAATTTTCCCCAAACAACCGCCGAAGAAAAGATCGTCCAGATAGTGCCTGAAGAAGAGGTTCTTGCCGAAGAAAAAACTATGTTTGGCATTGATGTCAGCGAACTGGAAATCATTGAGGGGGTGGTGGAGAAAAACCAGACCTTATCCACCATATTGGGCCCTTTCAATGTACCTTATCAAATTATTGATGAAATAGCAAAAAAATCCAAGGAGATATTTGATGTCAAGCACATCGCCTTTAACAAAAAATATACAGTATTGACGCCAAAAGACTCCTCCAAAGCCCAGTTTTTCATATACGAACCCAACCAAATCGAGTACGTTGTTTTCAAGCTCGATGACGTGGATGTATATAAGGAAAGCAAGCCTGTTGAAGTGAAGCGGAGAGAAGTCGGAGGTACCATTTCCAGTTCACTGTATGTCAATATGGTGGAACAGGGGGTTGGACCTGATCTCATTGACCAGTTTGCGGATCTTTATGGATGGACTGTAGATTTCCAACGGCTGCAACAGGGAGACAAATTTAAAGTGGTATATAACGAAAAATGGGTGGATGGACAGGTTGTTGGAATCGAAGGCATTGAAACCGCCTATTTTGAGCACCTTGGCCAACCCTATCATGCAATTCCGTTTGAACAAAACGGTGAGGTCAATTTTTTTGACCAGGAGGGCAACAGCTTGAAGAAAGCTTTTCTCCGTGACCCATTAAAATTCACCAGGATCAGCTCCCGCTATAACTTAAACCGGTTCCATCCCGTGCAGAAGCGCTACAAGCCACATCTAGGTACAGATTATGCCGCTCCCACTGGTACCGAAATTCGTTCTGTAGGGGATGGCACAGTAGTAGAAGCCGGCTATTCAGGCGGTAATGGCAACTATGTTAAGATCAAGCATAACGGTACCTATACCACACAATATCTGCATATGTCGAAGATCGGTAAAGGCATTGCCAGGGGTAGCCGTGTAAGGCAAGGTCAGGTAATTGGTTATGTCGGAAGTACAGGCTTAGCTACTGGACCCCATTTATGTTTCCGCTTTTGGAAAAACGGGAAGCAGGTGGACTGGTTGAAAGAAAAAATCCCACCATCCGAGCCAATTGCTCCTGAAAACAGAATGGCATTTGACCG
>DATGQZ010000027.1:0-7829 GCA_035303945.1 Cyclobacteriaceae bacterium | reverse complement strand
GAGGAATTGCTCCCCTGGGGCCTGAGAAATAAGGAACAACTAGGCCTGTCGAATTGAAAACAAATTTAGCTGTGATTGCCATGTCTAGAACCGGCTTCCGTTTCCCTACATACATTCAGCATGACATTATGGATTGCGGTCCCGCCTGTTTAAAAATCATTGCCAAATATTTTGGAAAAACCTTTTCAATGAAATACCTGCGAGACCTCTGCTATATTACGAGGGAAGGAGTGTCCCTGTTTGATATAGGGCGGGCTGCAGAAGAAATTGGTTTGCGTACCTTAGCCATTAAGGTAGCTTTTGATGATCTTGAAAAGAAGATGCCTTTACCCCTCATCGTCCATTGGAAGCAAAGTCATTTTGTGGTGGTATATAAAATTTCGAAACGAAAAGTATTTATATCCGATCCCGCTTACGGACTAATCGACTATAGCCACCTAGAATATAGGGCGTCTTGGGAACAAGAGAATGGCTTGGGGGCAATATTGATCCTAGAAACTACACCAGAGTTTAATAATAGATTAAATAATGAAACTTCAGGATCATTTGTGCATTTTTTAAAGTACATGCTACCTTACCAAAAGTACCTTCTCCAAGTGCTGTTGGGGATGATAGCGGGAATTCTTATAGGGGTACTTACGCCTTTTATCAGTCAATCAATTGTTGATTTTGGTATCGGAACCGGGAATATAAAATTTGTAAATGTCATGCTTGTGGCCGGGCTTGTGCTGGCTGTGAGTTCCCTGATTTCCAACTTTATCCAGAGTCGACTGATGCTTTTTGTTTCAGAACGCGTGAATATGAGCATGGTAAGTGATTTCCTACGGAAATCCATCCAGTTGCCAATAGCATTTTTTGAAAGAAAAATGGTAAGCGATCTTCTTATACGTATTGGAGATCATGAGAGGATTCAGGCTTTTATCATGAACACTTTGCTAGGTGTGGTAGTAAACTTACTACTAATTTTGGTGTATAGCCTCATTATGCTGTATTATGAAGTTAACATGTTTCTTGTTTTCCTCTTCATAAATGTGCTATACCTGGGATGGATATTACTCTTTTTGAATCGCAGGAGAAAACTGGACAACTTGTTGTTCGAATCGCGAACTTCGAACTCCAATGACCTTTTGGAGTTATTGGAGAACATCAATGAAATAAAAGTCAATAATCTAGGCAACAGCCGTAGATGGAAATGGGAACTTAGCCGCTATAAGATATATGGGGTAAGGGTAAAATCACTAAACTTAAACCAAATGGAAGAGACTGGAGCGATGTTTCTTCTACGTCTACAGAATATTTTCATCACCTATATCGCAGCATCAAATGTAATTAATGGAAGCATGACCTTAGGAATGATGATGGCTGCTCAGTATATCGTTGGCCAATTAACAGGACCCATACAGAACATGATTGGCTATGTCCACTCCTTGCAGTACGCCAGATTAAGTTTAAAGCGAGTTAATGAGATCATTCTAGACGAAGAACCGGAATCATCAGGCACCACTTCATTTGTCCCTAAGCACAAAACTATTATAGTTAAGAACCTTAGCTTCCGATACAATCCCAACTTCAACAAAGTATTGGACAACATAAATATTGAAATTCCCGAAGGAAAAGTGACAGCAATAGTAGGTGAAAGCGGAAGTGGAAAAACAACATTGCTCAAATTGCTTTTACGATTTTACCCTCCTTCTGATGGTCACATATCTGTAGGCGGCATTCCCCTTGAAGACATAAAACTTCGGACATGGCGTCTCCGCTGCGGTACTATCTTGCAAGACGGAAGGCTGTTCAACGACACTGTCCTTTATAATATCACTTTAGAGGAAAACGAACAAGATGTGGATAAGCACCGGCTTTTAGAAGCAATTTCCTTTGCAAATTTAAATGAATTTATACAGGAACGACCACTAAAGCTTTATACCCCTCTAGGCACAAATGGTTCTGGAATTAGTCAAGGCCAAAAACAAAGGATATTGTTTGCCCGAGCTGTGTACAAAGATCCGGACTTCATATTTCTAGACGAGGCTACTAATTCGTTGGATGCAAATAATGAAAAGTTGATTTCAGAAAACCTTGAAAGGTTTTTGACGGGGAAAACTGCTGTAGTTATTGCGCACCGGCTGAGTACGATAAAAAGTGCAGATAAGATTGTAGTGTTGGATAAGGGTAAAGTCGTAGAAGAGGGCACTCACGAGGAATTACTGGAAAAAAATGGAATGTACTTCAGGCTGATCGTTAACCAATTGCCGGTGTCTACTTTATGAAAGAAAGGGGAAAATCCTTGTTGCGGAAGACCTATCGAAGTGAAGTCTACAATTACCGTCCCTCTTGGGTTTTACAATGGGGAATCACAACCTCTTTCCTCTTCTTGCTTCTTATTATCGCTGTTTCAGGTTTCATAAAATTCCCAGATGTAATTCTTGCAAGCGCAGAACTTACCACGCTAAACCCACCGGTGCACCTGCTATCCAAAATAGATGGGAAACTTGAAAGAGTTTTTGTTAAAGAAGGACAAGATGTGGGAAAAGGGGATGTACTAGCGATGCTGGCATCTCCCGTAGATCTCGATCATCTACAGGCTTTGGACAACTATTTAGGCTTAATCGATTCAGTAGTAAAGGGCGGAAAGTATGCTTTCGTCGACCCAAGCTACTTTTCCAATAAACTCCGTTTGGGGGAACTTCAGTATGCTTATTCCGAGGTGTTAATGACTTACACCAAGCTTTACAGTTATTTCCACTTAGACCCTAATGGGATAGAACTGAAATTAAAAGAAGATGAAAATGAGAGTGAGGTAAGATATCGAGAAATACTAAAAAGAAAAAAAAATTTACTAGAACAACAATTCAAGCTAGCCTATCAAGAATTTTCTAAAGATTCTTTACTTTATATAGAAGGCGTCATACCCGAACGCGACTTTGCAAGAAGCCGCCAACAAAATGATCTGCAATATCAATCGCTGCTTGCAGATATCAACATGGGAATCGCCAGCAGTGAATCTATCTCAACCAGGCTGACGAGAGAAATTGAAGGAATAGTCGCTAAAGATAAAGAAGCGAGGCTTCATCTTAAACTTCAATTGCAGCAAAACATTAGATTGTTGAGGGCTTCGATTGGCAATTGGGAGCAAAACCACCTTTTTATCTCGCCTATTAGTGGAAAAGCAAGTTTTACAGAATATTGGTTTGAGAACCAAAATGTGAATGCAGGGAATATCGTTATTTCTGTTCTACCAGAAGAAGAGACTAGCATTAAAACGCGCATACAATTTCCGATACTTAATTCAGGAAAAATCAGACCAGGACAGAGAGTCAATATCAAATTGGAAAATTATCCGTTTCAGGAGTTTGGTATGTTAGTGGGAGAAATGGGGGATGTCTCTAAAGTGCCCAATGGAACGTTTTTCAGAGCAGATGTTATCCTTCCCAAAGGTCTTGTAACCACCTACGGCGATAGCCTTCCTCTGGTCCAACAAGCTACAGGTCAAGCAGAAATCCTCACGGATGATATGAGCTT
The DNA here is from genome assembly GCA_035303945.1 of Cyclobacteriaceae bacterium. Classification (GTDB taxonomy): domain Bacteria; phylum Bacteroidota; class Bacteroidia; order Cytophagales; family Cyclobacteriaceae; genus DATGMS01. The sequence continues at coordinate 4,310 of DATGQZ010000027.1, read as the reverse complement.
GTTAATGAGGTTTCTAAATCCGCTCAAAGCTGTATTTGATGAGCGGTTATACTAATGCTTTTGTTGATCTTTAAAATAAGATATAGGAATTAGGATTTCAAAATGTAAAATAATGAGGAAGTTTGCCCTAGAAGATGTCACGTTTTTGTTTCCTGTAAGATTGGATTCACTTATTCGTCTCGAGAATCTATTATTAGTTACAGAACACCTTTTAAAGCACTTCAGTACAAATATTTATGTCTTGGAAGCTGATAGACATGACAACGGATTGTTAGGCCGGCTATTAGCACCGTCTGTAAAACATTTTTTTGTAGAAGATTATGATCCTGTTTTCTATAGGACACATTACATCAACGCTTTAACTAAAAAATGTGCGACTCCCTTTGTAGCGGTATGGGATTCTGATGTTATTGTAGATCCCTCCCAGATAATTGAAGCAGTCCGCTACCTCCGAGACCAAAGTGCAGAATTTGTTCGCCCGTACAACGATCTTTTTTTGGACACCACAATGATAATCAGATCACTTTATGTCAAAACCCGGGATCTTGACAGACTCCATAGACAACACGGCAAAATGACACCGCTCTATGCGCCCAACCCTGTAGGAGGAGGCTTTTTTGCCAATCTTGAAAAATACATTGAATCTGGATCTGAAAATGAAAACTTCTATGGATGGGGCATAGAGGATGGGGAGCGTGTCAACCGTTGGAAAGTTTTAGGCTATAGCTATCGCAATACTTCAGGCGTAATGTACCACCTATCTCACCCCAGAGGCGTCAATAGCCAGTTCCATAGTCTAGATCAAATGGATATTAAAAATGCGGAGCTTTATAGAATTGTCTCTATGTCTCAAGAGGAATTAAAACAAGAGATTGCTACATGGAAGACCTAAAAACTCTCAAAACATCCATTGGTCTACAGCTGCAACGTTTTCTGGATAAGCCGGATATCAAACGGGAGGAGCGGGAACTTCCCTTTCGCAGTTTTATGCACCTGTTGCTGTTGGACTTGGCCTTCGCAGGCCTCCTTACCGCATTCCTCCACCTGCTGGGCATCGACAAAAGCGCCTACCATCGATTTGATATGGAGTTGTTCAAAAAACTGCCTATCCTCTTTTTTATCGGCGGGGTCATTGTCGCCCCCTTTTTTGAAGAATATCTGTTCCGCTATTTTCTGGACTACCGCACCAAAACCCTGACCATTTCGACAATCATGCTGTTTTTGGTATTTGTCATGGCCTTTGATCGGAGTAGCCCCTTTGACAATGCCATCTACTTCTTTAGCTTTTCGTTTGTACTGACCATGCTGCTGCTCAAGCAACTTTATAATTTCCGCTCCCCGAAGATGCTGGTTTGGGGATCCATCATTTGTTTTGGCCTGTTCCATATCACCAACTATCATTCTGATGCCTACGCCCACAATATCTTGCTGATTCCTTTTCTGGTCGCGCCGCAGTTGATCGGTGGGTTTTTCCTGGCTTTTATCCGCACCCAATACCGCTTTATCCACTGCGTAATGTTTCATGCCGCTTTTAATGCCGTCATCTTTATCTTCACCTTGGCCACCCTATAGCTTATTTAATGGCAGATGCCCATGTCACGACAGTGTGCGGCCAAAAGGGGGCGGAAGGCTTTTTATTTTGCATAAGTCATCAGGCTTGCTTTTGATACCTGTTTTTATCAAAAAATCCTAAAAAACGAAAACAACCTGGCAACAACAGGCCTACAGCGGCTGTCTCTTACCAGGTTGTCTATCAGCTAATGCTTGGGCTATTTAAACCCTCACTTCAGTCGTTCCTCCGCCTTTTAAGGTCAGCTCCACAGGCTTGTTTTCCTTCCAGGCACCGCCGGTAAAGTCAGGTACGTCGATGGAATTGGAGCGGTTGGCTACCGACCATTCGCTCAAGGGAGCAATGGCACTCCACAGGGCGGCGTCATAAACGTCCTGATCCAAAGGCAGGCCGTTTCTCAGGCAGTCGATCAGCCTCCAGTCCATCATAAAGTCCATGCCGCCATGGCCGCCGATTTTCTTGGCCATCTCACCTACTTTTTTGACAATCTCCGGGGTGTATTTTGCCTCTAGCTCCTTGATCTGATCTTCTTTGAAGAACTCATGTCCGGTAGCGACGCCTTGGGTGGGCCACTTCTGCGCCATGCCCTTGGTGCCGCTGACCAAGTGGATCCTGGAATAGGGCCGGGGAGAAGTCACATCGCGTTGAATCATGATCGACCTTCCCTTTTTGGTCTTGATGATGGTGGTGTTCATATTTCCGCGGTAAGTCTGGCTGGCGAAGGTATTGTAGAAATTGTCGCTTTCAGCCATCTTTTCCGCATAGGCCTTCATCTGGAAGTCATTGCTGGATAGGGAGGTCAGGTAGTCCATCTGATCGCCACGGTTGATATTCATGATCTGGCAGATCGGGCCTAAGCCATGGGTAGGATAGAGGTTGCCGTTTCGGAAGTTTTCCTTCAGTCGCCACATATCCTGATAGCCTTCCTTCACAAAGTTTTCCTTCAGCAGGTCATGGATATAAGCGCCTTCTCCATGTACCACATCCCCAAAAAAGCCATCCCTGGCCATATTTAAGGTCATCAGCTCAAAGAAGTCATAGCAGCAGTTTTCCAGCATCATGCAATGCTTCTTGGTGTTTTCAGAGGTTTCCACCAGCTGCCAGCACTCTTCCAAGGTAGTCGCAGCCGGAACTTCCACCGCCACGTGTTTGCCGGCTTCCATGCCATATACGGCCATAGGTACGTGCCAATCCCAGGGAGTGGCGATATAGATCAGGTCTAGGTCTTCGCGGTCGCACATTTCCTTCCAGGCATAGGCACTGCCGGTATAGGTAGCGGGATTGTGGGCGGTGCCCTGAAGGGATTTTTTCACCTTCTCTACTTCCTGGGGCAGCAGGTCACAGATGGCTTTGATTTCCACGTTTTGGATCTTGCTGATCCTGTTGACCGCCCCGGGTCCACGGGAACCCAAGCCGATAAAGCCTACCCTTACCACGTCGATTTTGGGAGCAGCATAGCCGGACATGTTGAAGCGCTGGCTATGCTGTCTTTTGCTTTGTTGAAGTACCTGATCCAGTTCGGGCTGAGTAAAACCCGTCATTCCGGCACCGACCAGCCCCATGCCGGCCAGTTTCAGAAAGTCACGTCTGTTATTGTTCATTGATTTTGGGGATGAAAGGTTGTATGGATAGCTTGAAAAATGACTATAAAATAAGGTTCCCGAAATGAATCAGGAACCTTATCTATGATTAAGCTTTTGGAAGAATGTTGGTTCTTCCTGGAACAGCAAATGGATAGAATCCATCGTCGTTAGGAAGTACTTTAGGCATGGCATCCCAAGCCAAGGTTTCTGGCATCAGGTTGATGTCGGCGTTCAGCGCTTCATCCCAGGTAATGACCTTGCCGGAATAGGTTGCATAGCGTCCCATGATTGCGGTCATGGTACTTTTGGCGGTACGCTCTGCATCCGCATAGCGGAATTCCCCTTTGACCACGGCATCAAAGAGTTCATTGTGCTCCTGCTGATAGGGGTTGATATTGCCTTCACCATTGTGGTTGTAGATCTCCTTGCCGTCATGCGACCAGATGGTGCCTTTATTGCCGGCGTTCATATAGACCTTGCCTTTGGTGCCTACAAAAGATTCATCCACTCGGGCATCAGCCCCGGGGAAGTGACGGCATTCGCTGTTGATAATCGTGCCGTCCGCATAGGTAAAGCGCAGGGAGTGGTGGTCAAAGATTTCCCCATACTCCTTGCCGGTACGGACCATTCTGCCACCTGTACCTTCCGCAGACACAGGGTAGGCGTCTTTTACCCAGTTGGCCACGTCAATATTGTGAACGTGCTGTTCCACGATATGGTCGCCACACAGCCAGTTGAAATAATACCAGTTTCTCATTTGGTATTCCATTTCAGTTTGTCCGGCCTCACGGGGCTTCACCCATACACCGCCGTCGTTCCAATAAACCTGCCCACCGGTGATGTCGCCGATAGCACCATCCTGTAGGCGCTTAATGGTTTCCAGGTAGTTGGCTTGGTACCTTCTTTGCAGACCGGCTACCACGTTCAGCTTTTTGGATTTGGCGATTTCTGCTGCGGCCAATACCCTGCGGATACCGTTGGAATCTACCGCAACGGGCTTCTCCAGAAATACATGTTTGCCCTGTTTTACGGCCTCTTCGAAATGATCAGGCCGGAAGCCGGGAGGTGCTGTCAAGAGTACCACATCCGCCAAGGCGATGGCCTTTTTATATGCGTCAAAACCTACAAATTTATGTTCTTCTGGAACATCCACTTTT
>DATGQZ010000026.1:0-6291 GCA_035303945.1 Cyclobacteriaceae bacterium | reverse complement strand
GTGGAGCTGGCGAGATTCGAACTCGCGTCCAGATAGGGAAACACCGTACCGTCTACATGTTTAGTTGCCAGTTGGATTTTCGATGCAGGACTGCTGGGCAACACACCTGTCCTAGCACTTAGCTGTTCGATTTCGCACCTGCTTAACAGCATCACAGGCACTATCCCTGTCTTTTCGACACCCCAGGATCAACCCCGACAAGGCGAAGGGTCGCGGGATGTGGCCGGGGAATCCCTAATTGGGACTCAACCCTTTAAGCATGATCTATCCCTATTGGGTTAGATTAGGCAGCCATGGCGTAATTAGATTCGCCAATTATAGTTCGTATGAATTATTCACGGGCGTACATACTCCACCCGACATGCAAGCCCAGTCTTTACTCCTACTGTCAAAACCGGTCAGCCCCATAGTTTGGGATTATAAGACAAATATAGCAGGAATTTGGTTCCCTGTTCATTGGATGGAAAAAAATAGCGCTGTGCGGTCTCTCTTCATCTGGTACAGTCCTTGCATTTTTTCTTATTGTTACATCAAAACAATATAACAATGGGAAAATTAACAGGAAAAAAAGTAGCAATTATAACCGAAAATGGGTTTGAAGAAGTGGAGCTTACCAAGCCTAAAGAGGCATTAGAGAAAGAGGGGGCCGAGGTACATATTGTTTCTCCTCAAAAAGATAAAGTGAGGTCATGGGATTCCACGGATTGGGGTAAAGAATTCAACGTGGACAAACCGCTTGAAGCAGCAGATGCTGACGACTATGATGCAGTGGTGGTCCCCGGCGGAGTAATCAATCCGGATCATCTTCGACGGAGTGAGCAAGCTATCCAGTTCATTGCTAGCTTCTTCGAAGCCGGAAAGCCAGTGGCGGCTATTTGCCATGGGCCACAGGTTTTAATCGAAACAGGCAAGCTAAAGGGACGAAATGTAACTTCCTTCTTTTCTATCAAAACGGATTTGATAAACGCTGGTGCCAATTGGTCTGATCAGGAATGTGTAGTCGATCAAGGGCTGGTAACATCAAGAAATCCAGATGATCTTCCAGCATTCAACAAAAAGGTGATTGAAGAGATACTCGAAGGAAAACACGAAGGTCAGAAGGCATGATAGTAGGGAGATTTATTCTCCCTTTTTTTAATGTGGTACGAGGCTAAATTATATGCGAAGTGTAATATATCTGATTTTCCTGTTCATTCTTGTTGGCTGTAATGGAGGTGTGGTCGATAAGCTTTTAAGAAAGCAAAGCCCGTATGAGGCTTACCTTTCCTCACTCGAAGCTACGATGCTTAGTAGCTATGCGCTGGTACAGGATTGGAAAAGGGCAGGTGAGGAAGCATTGAAAGATAGCATCGAGATATCATTGCCCTATCACGAGATTGGATATTTCGATCCAAAAGAGGCAAGTGCATTGCTTTTGAGGTACCCTGTAAAGGAGGGGCATCAAATCAATATACGTATTGAAGCAATCTCGCAAAAGGATGCAGTGATCTTTCTAGACGTATTTGAAGCAGATCCAGTAACGCGGGAACTGGAAAGGATACATTATAACGATTCTTTGGGTGTGTTAACATATGAAGTACGCCAAACGGGTATGCATGCCCTTCGTCTACAGCCAGAGCTATTTCGTGGCGGAATGTTTTCCTTGACGGTCACCGCGGAAGGATTACTTGCATTTCCCTTGATAGGCAAGGGAACGAAAAACATTGCCAGCTTCTGGGGCGATCCAAGAGATGGAGATGCCCGAAAGCATGAAGGAATAGATGTATTTGCAAGCAGAGGAACACCTGTGGTTGCCGCGTCGGCCGGGAGGGTCAGGAGCGTAGGCAATAACAGGTTGGGGGGAAAAGTAATATGGCTAACCAATTCTGACTATGGACATGCACAATACTATGCCCACCTGGATAGTCAGTTGGTAAGGGTAGGTCAGTCCATAAATTTGGGCGACACCTTAGGCTTAGTAGGGAATACCGGCAACGCCATCACCACTGCACCTCACCTGCATTTCGGAATCTACCGTTCAGGACAGGGCGCTGTTGATCCTTTTCCTTTTTTACAGGAACTGGTATTACCTCAACAAACTGTCCTATCCGATAGCATGGATATTGGAAAACTGGCAACAATCACAACTCCTTTGGCCAATGTCAGACAGGCGCCGACAACCTCTTCTGCTAAAATCACTAGCCTTGAACAGTCGTCAGTGACGCAAATATTGGGAAAGGCAGGGAGCTGGTATAGGGTAGCGCTTCCCACTGGTCAGAAGGGATATATTTTTGATAACCTGCTTACAACTGATATGCTGCCCTTGAAGGAGATTCAACTGAGCCCTCTGGATGAGATTTCCGAATCCTGGCAAGCAGCATTCCCCATTTCCGGTTCTTTAATCGCTGGCGATGCTCAGGTATGGGGAATGTTCGATCATAGCTACTATGTGGAAACTGCAAGTGGCATCAGAGGTTGGTGGAAGTTTCGATAGCTTCTTCTTTTTCCACGGCCTGACGTGAAGATAGCAAGAAAGCTATGGGCCTTAATGGTTCAACGTTTTCACATATCACCTTAAAAATACCAAGATAGGGAACGCTCAAAAGCATACCCGGTACTCCCCATGTTATTCCGCCTAGGATGATAGCAAAAATAGTGAATAGGGGGCTGATGGCAACGCGGCCACCGGTGATGTTGGGGGTGAGTAGGTTGTTTTCCAGAAATTGCACAATAATAAATAAGATAATTACCCCAATAGCATCGGATGGGTTGGGAGATACCAAGGCATAAAGTAGAGGGATGGCTCCGCCAATCAAGGTGCCGAAGTATGGTATGAAATTGAAGAAGGCAGATAAAATTCCCAAAAGGATAGCATATTCCATTCCTATAATCATCAGGCCTGCTGTGTTAATAAAGCAAAGAATCAACACAACAATAAATATCCCACTGACGTAATTTTTCGTAACCGAAGATATTTCTAAGATGATCTTCTTTAGTGTGGGGTGGTCTTTGGGTTTTGTAATCTGAAACACAAACTTTCTAAAATGATTTCTGTAATACAACAAAAAGAATATATAGACAGGTTGTACGCCTAATGCTACCATGGTAGCAGTGGTGGCATTAAAGATCAACCCAAAGAAATTTTCCTGAGCGTCAAGCAAGTTTTTGATCTGATTTTTTAACCAGTCGTCCGAATCAAAGGTTAAGGGGGTTTGTCGAGAGATATATTCTTGGATACTGGTTAAGTTTAGCAGCGCCTGTTCTTCGAATTGAGGTAGATCGTCCAAAAAGACAGCAGCCTGTTGGTATAGTAAAAAAAACAGACCTACAAAAACCGCCAGCAGCGCCAAAATACTAATGACTATAGAAACGCCTTCGTGCGGTATAAATCGTCGCAAAAATTTGGTGACAGGATAAAGAAGGTAAGAAAGGAGTACGGCAAGGAATATGGGATAGAAAAATTCCCGCGCCAAGATAAAAACTGAGGCACAGGCAAGTATGGCAATGACCAATACTGCTCTTAGTAAAACGCGAAAGGAGGTATCATATGTATTGTCCATAGGCACTTTTTAACTGGAGGCGATTCAAAATCTTTACCAATTTGTTGCGGTTTTTTTAATGTCCGAACTCCTATATCAGAGATTTGCCAAAAAACTGATATCTTTGCAAAACGTATTTGCTAAACTATCGAAACTTTTCAATGAAATCTCTCAAGCGGTTGAATATTTTGCCCAGATGGATAATTGCAACTCTAGACGGCATCGTGCTTTTTCATTCCGCCTTTTTTGCTTATCTGATCCGCCTTAACTTCGAATGGGCAAGTTTAGACCATTACCATGTAGTGCTTGGAAGCACTGTATTTTTAGGATGCGGGCTTTTGGTTATGTTTTTTACGAAAAGTTATGTAGGGATTGTGCGGCACACACGGATGAAAGACGGCGTGAGCTTGTTCAAAACCATTGTATTCACACTGTTGCTCATGGGTATGCTTAATTGGCTGGCCATCGAGTTTTTAGGGCTACACCACTTGATGCCCAATTCAGTGAACATTATTGCCTCTTTGTTGGCTTTGTTCAACTTGGTGCTTTACCGGCTTTTGGTGAAGGATTATTTTAGTTCGCTGGAAAAGAAAAAGGAGAAAAAAGACACCAAAAAAGTGATTATATTTGGGGCTGGAGAGGCAGGTATTCTCACCCACGATGTGGTGAAAAAGCATCGAAAGAGCAATTTTGTCAACTGCGGCTTCCTAGACGACGATCCTAAAAAGCAAGGTAAGCTTATTGATGGCGTCAAGATTTATGGTGGTTTAGAAGCGCTGGAACAACTGGTTGATGAAAATGCCGTGACGGATCTCATTATTTCGGTTCAAGACATTAGCGAGCAGCGTAAAAGAGAAATTATAGATAAGTGCCTAAATCTTAACCTTCATGTAAGCATTATTCCACCAGTAGATCAGTGGGTAAATGGTGGATTTAAGCCTGGATCTATTCGGGAAGTGAAAATTGAGGATCTACTGGGAAGGGAAACCATTGCCTTGGACAATGAAAAGGTTAGGGAAGATCTAAAAGGGAAAGTAGTATTGGTGACAGGTGCAGCAGGCTCCATAGGAAGTGAGCTCTGTCGGCAAATTGTTCATTATGAGCCAGCATTACTCATCTTGTTGGATCAGGCAGAATCAGCACTGTATGATATTGAGCAAGATATTAAAGCGCTGGATCTTCCAACGGCTATAGAAGTGGTTCTTGCGGACGTGAGAAACAGTAAGAAAATTAATGAGGTTTTCAGCCGTTTTAAGCCAAAGGTCGTATTTCATGCCGCTGCTTATAAGCATGTACCGATGATGGAGAAATACCCTGAGGAAGCCATTAGAAGCAACGTGTACGGCACTAAAATATTAGCGGATGTTGCGGTGCTGCACAAAGCTGACAAATTCGTTTTGGTAAGTACTGACAAGGCTGTAAACCCTACCAATGTCATGGGCGCCACCAAGCGCATTGCGGAGATGTATGTGCAAGCCCTCAATGGCTATTTGGCTCAAGACGAGATTCCTCATCATCATACTAAGTTTATCACTACCCGCTTTGGCAATGTTTTGGGCTCCAACGGTTCTGTAATACCTTTATTTAAAAAGCAAATCCTTAAGGGTGGCCCAATTACGGTTACCCATCCGGAAATCACCCGTTACTTTATGACTATTCCTGAAGCTTGTGAACTCGTGCTTGAAGCAGCTGTCATGGGTAATGGCGGAGAAATTTATGTCTTTGATATGGGTGAGCCGGTCAAGATCGTAGACCTGGCAAAGCGGATGATACAGCTCAGCGGTAAGAAGGTAGATAAGGATATTTCCATTGTTTATACAGGCTTAAGGGAGGGTGAGAAACTTTATGAGGAGCTGCTCAATGTTTCAGAAGAGGTTAAAATCACCCACCATCCGAAAATAAAAATCGCTACCGTACGGAAAGTGCCTTATACAAAGATTGATTCTCAGATCGAACTATTCGATACCATCATGTCCAAAGGGAGCGACAATGAGTTGGTGAGGCACATAAAACTTATCGTCCCGGAATATATCAGCAACGCTTCAAGGTTTGAAGTTTTGGATAGGATGAACTGATTTGGTTTATCTTATTTATTCCAAAAAGGAAAGGGTGATAAATAACGTTTATATACAATCTGTGCTTGGAAGAGATGATCGTTATAACGGTTGAATCCGACATTGCCATCAATATCATCCGAAAAAGATGCCATGACGGTGGCTTCTAGTGCAAGGTCACCGTGGTCCCCAATCCGGTAACTGATACCGCCACGCAAGGGTAGATAAAACAATGACATAGATCGATCCCGTGTCATTGGTTCATTGTTGACAACTATTGCTTCTTCCTTATCTACAAACATTACTCCTAAACCAACCCCAGCATAGATGTTTACATTACCCCTATCGATATGCCTCTCGAAAGGGAGATGAAACAGCGGCATGATATCCAGGTAATACGCGTTACCTTTAAATCCTATTGCCTGATTAGCAGCCACCCATCCTCGAAGCACACTATCGCTGTAATAACTGGGATCTTGGCTTTCGAGCATTTGGTAACCGAAAGTACCCTTAACTTCTATAAATGAATTGGCCTTGTAACTGTAGCCAAGTGAAGCTGCCGGTCTTGTCTTAAAACTCGAGTTCCTCAATCCCCCAGCATTATCTGCATACATAAAGGCAGGCCCTACCCCAACAAAAACATTATGGTACCTGGGTACAATTTCCTTATAAAAGCTTTGTGAATAGCTGAAATGACTTAGTAGTAGCAATAAAATAAA
>DATGQZ010000025.1:0-53286 GCA_035303945.1 Cyclobacteriaceae bacterium | reverse complement strand
AAAAAATGGACATAGTGGAAATCATTATCCTTGTTATTGTAGGGCTCTTTGCTTTTGGAACAATGGCCTATCTGGCCTATGATGTTTATAAGGATGACAAAGAATTTAAGGAAAGCAATAGCAAAATTATTTTGTTGCCATCCTTTAAAAAACCTGTCAAAAAGGAAAAAAGGTTTGATGCCTTGCTGAAAATTTTTTAAATCTTAGGTGACCTGTAGCTCCACCTCCAACAAGGCAACTTGAAGTCTACAGCAAAAACCTACCCTCCCACTAATAATTGTCTTGTCTCACCAGAAAAACTTACAAACTGTGGGAATGTCACCATATAGATATATGGTACAGGGGATAAAAGCTACCTTTCTGCCAAAGATTAAAGTATTTCCACCTCTTTTCGCCATTGACGAGATCGAACTAATGTGAACACCTTTTAGTGCGAGGCTGATAATCAATTAGCGTGAGATAAGCTGAAATAAATTTTGAACTTGCTGATCCCAGATCTTTAATAAAAAGTGGAGGTAAATGCAGACAAATTGTTACATACCGTATTACATGAAACAAAAAAGCCCCTCTACGTTGCGTAAAGGGGCTTTTTGTGGGCCCACCTGGGCTCGAACCAGGCACCCCTTGATTATGAGTCAAGTGCTCTAACCTACTGAGCTATAGGCCCGACAAGTTTAGACTTGTGATCTACCTTGCTTTTGGGACTGCAATGTTACATATTTGAATCTAAAATCACAACATTAATTTTTATGAAATTAGACAGCAATATTCAAAACCTTATCTTCGATATGGGCAATGTCATTATCGACATAGATATTTCCCTTACCCTCAACGCATTAAAATCGGACCTTTCCGAAAATGAATTTTTGCTGGCGGATGAATTTATGAAGTCTGACTTGCATGCAGCCTTTGAAAGTGGTGCCATTGATGAACACGAATTTAGAAACGGTATAAGAATGGCCTTTAATAAGGAATGGGATGATGAATGGATCGACAATGTATGGAACACTTTGTTGCTGACCATTCCTAGGGAAAGAATCACGCTGCTGAAAAAACTGAGGAAGGATTATAAACTGTACTTGCTGAGCAACACCAACTCTATTCATTTTAAGGTGGTAGAAGAAATATTTAAAAAAGATCATCCGGAAGACACCTTCCTTGGACTATTTGACGAGGTCTTTCTAAGCCATGAAATCGGTCTTCGCAAGCCGGAGAATAAAATTTACGAAAAAGTACTCCAAGAAATAGGCGCTGAGCCTCACCAATGCATATTTTTTGATGACCTTCAAGAGAACTTAAATGCGGCAAAAGAAGTTGGCTTACATACTTACCTCATCAATCATCCAAACGCGTTAGTGGAGTACTTTTCAGATGTACAGTAGACAGGAGTATTTTAAGCACAGTCTCTTATTCATAATTACCTTTATTGCCACCACTCTCGCTGGAGGAGAATGGGTCTACGGTAGATCCATCCTTTCCTCCGAGAAGCCGTTGACGTGGGAGTATTTTCTGCTGTCCATGCAGTATTCAATACCTTTTATTGGCATCCTCCTGATCCATGAATTGGGCCATTTACTGACATCCATCTACCATAAAGTGCGGACTTCTCTTCCTTACTTCATACCTGGATGGTTGGGGCCTTTTGGCTTTTCCATCGGTACTTTTGGAGCAGTAATCCAAATGAAAGGATTTATCAGTAGTCGTAGAAAGTTTTTTGATATTGGTGTTGCGGGTCCTTTAGCGGGATTTGTCGTCTCATTCCTTGTCTTGTGTTATGGATTTACCAATTTGCCGCCTGCTGAGTACCTTTACGAGATTCACCCGGAGTACGCAGATCCTGACTACGTAGTTCCTGAGGGGAATATTCAACTCGGGTATAACCTGCTGTTTGGGTTAATGGAGCGGTTGCTAGCAGATGAATCCATGATGCCCAACATGGCTGAAGTATATCACTATCCTTATTTGTTTGCAGGCTATTTGGCTTTGTTTTTTACAGCCTTGAATCTTCTGCCGATCGGTCAGCTAGATGGGGGACATGTCGTATTTGGGCTATTCCCAAGATATCACAAACAAATTTCTCTAGGAGCCTTTATATGCTTCCTATTCTATGCAGGTTTAGGATTAATCAGCCCCTTTGAAGAATTAAGCTACCTGCTATTTGCGCTGCCACTATACACTGGTTTTATTTACATATGCTTTAGGAAGTCGAACTTAAGCAATGAATCGAAGTGGATGATTGCATTGCTGATCGTCGCAGCGCAGTACGCTTTGGTATGGCTTGTCCCCTCTGCTGAAGGCTATAGCGGCTGGCTGCTGTTTGCTTTTCTTGTCGGCAGGGTACTAGGGATAACGCATCCTGATGTTATAGACAATAGATCACTAAGTCTCCAGCAAAAAATATTGGGCTGGATGGCCTTAGTGATCTTTATCCTATGTTTTACGCCTCAGCCTATCATCATCACTTAAGCGCTAGATCCGTACGGTTAATATCTTTTCCACTGCGTATGGAAGTGTTTATCTGCAGGGGCATCTACGCGTTGATAAGTATGGGCCCCGAAATAATCCCTTTGCGCTTGAATCAAATTGGCTGGAGAATCGGCTGTAACAGCACCCAGGAAATAATTGGCTGCTGCAGAGAATACCGGCAGGGCATAGCCATGCTGCAGTCCCTGTCCTACTACATAGCAAAGGTCATCTCGATAGCCTGACATCTGCTCGATAATTGACGGGGCAGTAAGCATTCTATCTTTGGTTTGGAACACCTCAACCAATTCCTCCATAAGGCTAGACCGTATGATACAGCCATTGGTCCAGATGCGTGCTATTTCCGAGAAATTGAGGGCCCAACTGTTTTTGTCAGACACTTCTCTCATCAGGTTAAAACCAACCTCATGATTGATGATCCTGCAGGCTTGATAGGCATGCTTAAGTTTATTGACGAAGCCTTTTCTATCTTCAATAGCTGTATAGTATTTAGGGCTGTACAATTCACTAGCCTCTATTCTTGCCTTTTTTTGTGCTGAAATGGCCCGCGCCATTACGGCTTCCGTAAGCACGCCATACGGCACACCATATTCTAAGGCGGTAGATACTGACCATCCCCCCGTACCTTTTTGTGCTGCCTGATCCAGTATCTTGTCCAATAACAGGTCTTCTCCTTCATATGTCTGTAGAATGTCCACAGTAATAGAAAGCAGGTAACTGTCCAATCCCTCCTCCTGCCAACGAACAAATGTCTTCTTGATATCTTCAGGACCGCACTGCATATAGCCTTTAAGCAGGTAATAAGCTTCGGTCAAGGCCTGCATCTCTGCATATTCAATACTGTTGTGCACCATCTTGATAAAGTGCCCTGAACCTTCCGGACCTATATAGGCGGTACATGGGCGTCCGTGGGGATCTTTAGCTGTAATCCGTTCCAAAAAAGGCATGATCTGATCAACGCCTTCCTTTGCGCCTCCAGGCATGATGGATGGTCCTTTTAACGCACCTTCCTCGCCGCCTGACACTCCTGCACCCACGAAATGGATACCATGATCAGCCAACATCAAAGCCCTTCGGTTGGTGTCTTTATAAAAGGAATTGCCCCCATCAATAAGCACATCACCGGGCTGGAGCAAGGGCAACAACGTTTCGATTTGCAAATCTACCGCTGTGCCAGCAGGGATCATCAAAAGGATTTTTCTGGGCACGGCCAGGGATGCTACAAAGCTGTCGAGGTGGTCAAAGCCCTGGATATTCGTAAACTGGCTGTTTTCTTCCAATACCCGCTGTGCCACTTTTTCCTCCACCCCCGCTACATGGCGGTTGTAAATGGAAATCGCCACACCTTTGTCTGCCAGGTTAAGGGCAAGGCTCTTGCCCATCACTCCCATTCCTATTATTCCAAATTCTGCTTGGTTCTGCATGAGGTTGAGGTTTAATATAATTTCGTCGACTATGGACTCCGGATCCTGATCAATAGACACGGTCAGGCCGTAGTCCGGTTTTTCTAAAGTTTCAAATTGTGAATCCAACAGGTTGGGGTTCATAAAATGCCCCACTCTGCTGTTAAGCCGGGCACGGATCAGTTCCTTGGACCCTTCCAATAAGACCCAATGTATAACCGGTACCGTTTGCAATATCCTGCGATATTTTTCATTTAAAGCAGAGCATGCCAACACAGCTCCTTGGTTTGATTCCCATTGCTCAAGGTGTTGTCCGAGGATTTCCAGCCAAGGGAGGCGGTCTTTGTCTGTGAGCGGTATCCCCTGTGCCATTTTTTCCACATTCTCCAGGGGATGGAATTGGTCCGCATCATAAAAGGGTAATTGTAATTTATTTGCCAATAATTCACCCACTGTAGACTTCCCACAGCCGGTCACACCAAAAACAACGATAATCATGTACGAAATTAGAAAAAATAAGCAGAAGAAAATAACGAGACCTTTTGAAATATGAAATACCTTTAGGCAAATAAATCTAGTTCGTATGCCCTTGGCTAAAAAAGAATGCCCTTCCTGCGCGATGCAGGTGGATAAAAACAGCAGGCTGTGCCCGATCTGTTCCTATGAGTTCCCCAGGCAAAACCCTCTTTATCAATGGGTGGCAATTGCTTTGGTCATCCTTTTTTTGCTGACCATATTTTTATAACCGCCCTATTCAAATGCGGGAGAATCATGTCAGCAGCTCAAGACTTGAAGCTTGTTCTGAGATTGGAGCTAAACGGACTTTTTACTCTATCCTACTCTTGATGATGATGGAACGGGTAGGACTTAAAGGGTCATTGGTGAACAAGCTCAAGGTTTTGTGATCAATACCTCTTCGTCCTTTGGGATCAAAGGTAAATAGCAGTTCCGTCCTTTCCCCTGGGCCAAGTTGCTCCTTTCCCAGCGAAAAGTTCAAACAGTCGCAATTGGAAGCCACTTTTCTAATATATAATGGCTGAGATCCCTCATTGGAAAGTACTATTATTTTAGAAACCGGCATATTGGCCTTAATCCGGTTCAAATCAACTTCAGTTTCTGACAAACCTAGTTTAGGCAGATTTTTTACTTCGCTGAGAGGCACCGGCTCAAAGTATTCATGAATGGCTGCCATTACCTTTAACGGTATTGCTGGGGCTTCTTCTCCCAACAGCACAAGCTTAAGCGAATCCTCAAAATAACCAAAATCGCCCTTTTTAGCTCCATCGTAGGCGATTGAAAGCAAACCTCTAGATTTAGCAGGGATTACCTTGGGACTAAACTCAACGGTAATGTGTTCAGGCGTCTGGGTTTGAACTTCATTAAGCAGGATAGGGTGATTCTTAAAATTGTAAAAATCCACCTGTTTTACTTTCGGTTCATTGTTAAAGACATTGCCCATATTGACTAGGGTACTGTTAAACCCTAAATCCTGAAGTTTTTTGCTATAATGTTTTTCTATATCTTCAGGATAAGGCAGGTTATAGCCTTCCAAAAACAAGGAATCGCCTTCCGAATCTATATTGGTTTTGACAATGATCATTTTGGAGAATGCCCCCCCCCGGCCTGTCGGCTCATAGCTGACTTTCACCGAACCTATCTTGTCCAAGGATAAAGTGTCTGTCGTATAAGACACCGTCGTACAGCCACAATCGGTAACAACCTCTTGAATGAAAATCGGAAAATCTGCTTTGTTGACAAAGAAAAACTCTGAGACCACTTCTCCGTTTTCCTGCATGACTGTACCGAGATCAATCAGGTTTCTTTCCCAAATCAATTGACGCTTTACAGTATCCTGTGCTTCAGCAATAAAGGGATACATCACCACTAACAAACAAAGCTTAAAAAGCGAAATCGATCTTTTCATGTGTGCAAATAACGGTAATTATGCCACGTCATATACTTTAATTTATGTAATTTGCGCCAAAATTTTGACTGATGGCAAGAGTACTTACAGGAATTCAAAGTTCTGGCAGACCCCATTTGGGTAACATCTTAGGGGCTATTGTTCCCGCTATAAAACTAACCAAAGAAGCAAATAACGAATCTTTTATATTTATTGCGGATTTTCATTCACTTACTACCATTAAAGAAGGGGAAACCCGAAGAGAGAACGTAAGGGCAGTAGCCGCCGCTTGGTTGGCTTTTGGTTTGGATGTGTCCCAAACTGTTTTTTATCGCCAGTCCAGAATTCCTCAGGTGACAGAATTGACTTGGTACTTAAGCTGTTATACACCATTTCCCATGTTGGCTAATGCCCATAGTTTCAAGGACAAGTCAGATCGTTTGGCAGATGTCAACGCCGGTCTTTTTACTTATCCGGTATTGATGGCAGCTGATATACTGCTCTACAGCGCGGATGTTGTACCTGTGGGCAAAGATCAATTACAACATCTGGAAATGACCAGGGATATCGCCAGTTCTTTTAACCATCGCCTAGGGGAAGAATTGCTTAGCCTGCCGGAGCCACGGATCAGTGAAGAGGTGATGATTATCCCTGGCACGGACGGCCAAAAGATGAGCAAATCCTATAATAACTACATAGACATCTTTTTGCCTGAGAAGCAACTGAAGAAAAACATCAATACCATTGTAACGGACAGCACGCCTTTGGAGGAGCCCAAAAACCCCGACACCTGTAATGTTTTTAAGCTGTTTAGTTTGATCGCCGATGAATCTCACACGGCACAGCTGAGGGAAAAATACTTAGCCGGCAATTTTGGATATGGACATGCGAAGACGGAGCTTTACCAGTTAATTTTAGAAAAATATAAAGAAGAACGGAAAGCTTTTGATCATTTCATGACGCATCCTGAGGAACTGGAACGAAAATTGGCCGAGGGAGAAGCCAAAGCCAGGCAGGTCGCGGATAAAATGTTGACTAAAGTAAGGGAAAAATTAGGCTTCAGCTAAGTCGGGAACATTACTTCGTTCCAAACACTTCCCTGATAGCTTCCAGATAGTCGAACCCGTGCCCCACGGTGGGTTCGATATGGTTGCCTTCCAGGTATTCATTCCAACAACAAATCATTACGGTATTGCCATTGATTTCCTGATAGCGCTGGGTTACCTGCTTGGCCTCCTGAAGCTTTTCCTTGAAGGAGGTTTTGCTGGAGATAACCTCATCTTTGGCGGGCTCTGAGGGGAAGCCAGAAGGTTGCGACCAAGTACCTCCTAAGGGCTTTCTGTTCCAGCCCATAGCTACAGGAACTTGGTATTCAAACTTAGGATCATTTTGGAAAAATTTGCTCCATCTATCCCAATGGTTTCTGTAGGTCTTCCGCATGTCTTCATAGCTGAAGTTATATTGGCTATCATAACTGTGATAAACATAAGCAGTCATCCCCTCAAAACCCATTTCTTTTAGACGGGGAACATAATCCTGGAATAAGAGCTTTTTCTCATACGTCCCACCCAGCCAAGGCTTCTTCGGATCTTTTGCCTTCCACAAAGTAGGCATGGCATAAGGCAGTTCCTCACGCTGCATGGAACCAGAGGTGACTGCGATAAACTTGATCCCTTTGAAGCCAGCTTCCTTGGCTAGCTGCTGAGATCGTGCTAGCAACTGCTTCATGGACAAGCCATAAAACGCAGCCCTAGCCTCTGTATCATGGGGAAAGTACCAATAAAGTATTGGCCTGCCCTCTTCATCTTTTAGATAATCATCCCGTTTAAAGTATTTCTCTATCCACAAAAGGGTCATTTTATCATGAACCTTTAGAAAAAGCTCTTTGCTAGGTGCTTCTCCAACATAATTGACTTTGTTTTTGACATTGTCGGGAGATCCCAGACTTAGCCAAGCGAGCCAGCGGTCGTTACCGTCATCCACCCAATTCAAAACGAATTTCATCCGCTTTTCTTTAGGCAATTGGTCATTGGCTTTAAGCAATGCCTCCAATTGTTCTGTCCATTCCTCTACCCCCGGTACGGCGACCCTCCCGTCGCGTTGGTCATCTATTGCCCAGCCCTCAGGATAATATAGTTTTGCCTGCGGCCCAAAATACCTATGGTAGTAGTAATGCCTGCCGAAAAACCAGTTGTACGCAAAAAAGTCTATACCATAACTTTTCATGTACTCCAATTGTTTCTTTACCACCTCGGGATCATCCCTACGGTAAAAACCTTTCAGGGAAGGGTGTGGCTGCTTATCCAGATAAGGACCTTCATAAGGATATTTGGCGTTGTAGATCCGGCCCTTGGGACCCCATATATTAGGATCTTTGACGAAAGGACAATCCTCTTTACCTTGGAGACAGGCCCAAAAGACATCACGAGCATTCTTGCCGGTGCCTGCATCCCAAGAAGGCATAAAGAATACGCCAACCTGAGGCTGGCCTTCTCCGATTTTACCATTGGCAGGTGCTAACCGTAAAGGAGCTGCCTGCAAAACCGAGGAGGAGGCTACCGCCGCCTCTTTAGATGTTTCCTGACTGGAAGATGAAGAAGCTACCTGCGCCTTTTCAGCACAGGAGGATGTTACAAAAATCCATAAAAAAGTGCAGAGATAACATAACAATTGTTTTTGCGCGAGCTTTCTTCTCTTTTTCAAAGATACTACACCATCACTTTCCGCCAAAAAAACAGTCATTCTATAAAACCTCAACTATGGTAACCTACTTGTATGGATTGAACTAGTTTCATCAAACTTCGTATCAAGACAGACGCTATTAAAACGGATTATCTTGATCTCCACAGATCCTTTAACGAAACACCATTGATCTGCATGACAAATCTGGTAGGGTTGGGTATGAGAACAATGCGCACATCCTGCCCATCAAACTGCTCAGACTCGATAGGCACGCCTTCTGGTCCTTTTACTTCATAGGATACGACGCCGTTGGCATCGGGTAGCAGCGGACTGTAATTATTCGCCAGATATGCAGAGGGAAGCAGCACATCGCCGTCGGAAGAAAGCTTGTCGTATATCTTTTCCAATTCCGCCTCCAAGACATCGCCAAACTCATCATTCAGCTCATCCTCCAAATCATGAAGCTCCTCTTCAATATCATCGTATTCCGGATCTGCATAAGTAATCTTACTGAGGCTTATCCTTTTTTCCACTATCTCGGTTAAGTTTCGATCTAACTTATTCCAGTCCATATGCTTATCAAATAGTCAATGAAACCATGAAGGTAGATAATCGCTTAGTTTTTTCCAAAATGAGGAGAAAAAAGCCCCCAACATGGCCCAATTGCATAAAAATTTTTTAAGGTGCTTGGCGGACAGGGCCTAGTATTTGCTAAGATTCGTGTTGTATTAATCATCTTATTTCACTTTATTTCGTACTATAACTCAAATCTCTTCTTTAACTTTTTATTAACATGATAGACCAGCAAATTTCCGCAAAAGCAGAAGCATGGCTTAAAAGCAATATCGACGAAACCAGCAAGCAGGAAATCCGAACGCTTCTCGCGGCAGAAGATCCTACAGAACTGATTGATGCTTTTTACAAGGATCTTGAATTCGGTACTGGAGGCCTAAGAGGTACAATGGGCGTAGGTTCAAACAGGATGAACGTATATACCGTAGGCATGGCTACCCAGGGATTGGCCAACTACCTGATTCAAAGTTTCCCCAACCAGCGCGTGAGTGTTGCCGTCACCCATGACAGCCGACTCAACAATACGTTATTTGCTGACACTACCGCCGCTGTTTTGACTGCAAACGGAATTGTTGTAAAATACTTTAGGGAGATGCGCCCCACGCCTATGCTATCTTTTGCCATTAGACATTATAAATGCCAAAGTGGCATCATGGTGACGGCCTCCCACAATCCAAAAGAGTACAATGGGTATAAAGTTTATTGGGAAGATGGGGCACAAGTTGTGGCACCACATGACCTAAACATTATTGCTGAAGTGCAAAAAATCACCTCTATTGATGAGGTCAAATGGAACAAAAACGAAGGGCTGATAGAATATATAGATAGCGAATTCGACGATATTTACCTCAAAGAGGTAAGGAAATTGAGCATGTCGCCGGAAGCGATTATTCAAAACAAGAACATGACCATTGTCTTTTCTCCCATCCATGGCGCCTCCGGCAAAATGGTCCCTGCGGCGTTGAAGGCTTTCGGTTTTGAGAATGTACATGTTGTCAAAGAACAGGCTGAGCCTGACGGAAATTTCCCAACAGTGATCTATCCGAACCCTGAAGAAGCAGAGGCTTTGGCCATGTCCTTACAATTAGGGCGTATGGTAGGTGCCGAACTGATATTAGCCTGCGATCCTGACGGTGACCGCTATGCATCGGCCATTCCCAACGAATTTGGAGAATATGAATTGCTCAATGGCAACCAAACCGGTGCTTTGATTACCTATTATTTGTTAAGTAAATGGCGTGAGCAAGGTAGGTTGACGGGGCAACAATTCACCGTCAGCACCATTGTAACTACTGATCTTATCGAAGATATCTCCAGGGCCTTCAACACTACCCATTACAGCACGCTTACCGGCTTTAAGTATATTGCCGCCGTCATCAAAAGAGAAGAGGGGAAAACACAATTTATTGCGGGTGGAGAAGAAAGCTATGGCTTCCTCGTGGGAGATTTTGTCAGAGATAAAGATGGCGTATCCGCCTGCGCCGTATTGGCAGAGGTAGTTGCCTACTACAAATCAAAAGGAAAAAATTTGATTGATGTGCTGGCTGAAATTTACGAGCAGTATGGATTCTATAAGGAATCTTTAATTTCTGTGACCAAAAAAGGGAAGGACGGAGCTGAACAGATCCAGCAGCTGATGCATGGTTTCAGGACTAACCGCCCCACCCATATTAATGGTGTAAAGGTTACCACAGTCATCGATGTCAAGGAAAGCAAGGTATACGATCTGGAAAACAATCGAGAAGAAACCTTGGATTTAGAAAAATCGAATGTAATCCAGTTTTACCTGGAAGATGGAAGTAAGATTTCTGCCAGACCTTCCGGTACCGAGCCAAAGATAAAATATTACATTTCGGTAAGAGAAAATCTTCCCAACAGAGAGGCATACAGAGCTGTTGAAGCTTCACTGGACCAAAAAATCGAATCACTAAAGAAGTTTTTTGAATAGGAAAAAGGAATTTGAAGAGCCGGATGAACTTAGAACCTAAGTCTATCCGGTTCATTTTTTATTAAAGCCAAACATTCAATGATAAAACAAGTTGCTGTCATCGGATCCGGTACAATGGGCAATGGCATCGCGCATGTAGTTGCACTCCATGGCTTTCAGGTGTCGCTTATTGACGTTCAAACAACAGCCTTAGAAAAAGCCCGAGAAACCATTGCAGGGAACATGAACCGCCAAATGGCTAAAGGACTTATCTCCGAACAGCAAAAATCTGAGGCGCTTGACAGGATAAACTATTTCACAGCATTGTCAGCGGGTGTTGCATCAGCGGACCTGGCCATAGAAGCTGCTACTGAAAACAAAACTTTAAAGCTACAGCTCTTTAAGGACCTGGACCAGCATTGTCCAGACCATGCCATACTCGCATCCAACACTTCTTCCATCTCTATCACCAGACTCGCCAAAGCTACTGAGAGACCGCAAAGGGTCATTGGGATGCATTTTATGAATCCCGTCCCGGTGATGCAATTGGTGGAAGTCATCCGGGGTTATCACACCGATGAACAGACCAGCTCGGCGATTGTCCAGCTTTCCCAAAAGCTGGGGAAAATTCCTGTAATTGTCCATGATTATCCAGGCTTTGTAGCCAATCGCATCCTTATGCCTATGATTAATGAAGCGATTTATGCCTTGTATGAAGGGGTTGCCGGAGTAGAAGAAATCGACAAGGTGATGAAGTTGGGAATGGCACACCCGATGGGGCCGTTGCAGTTGGCAGATTTCATCGGCTTAGATGTTTGTCTGGCCATTCTCAAGGTGCTTCAAGACGGATTTGGAAATCCCAAATATGCTCCTTGTCCTTTGCTAGTCAACATGGTGGAAGCAGGTTGTTTGGGAGTCAAATCAGGTGAAGGTTTTTATGTTTACCACAAAGGATCAAAAGACTTGACCGTCTCCGAAAAGGTGAGGAGCTAATTTACACCAGCTTGCGGGTGATCCAATTGACAATGGCGGATCGGGTCTCTTCCTTGGGGCTCATCAAGAGTTGGTTGATGCTTTTTAGACTGCCCGATACCATTAGGTTTTCGTACATAGGCAAGCGCACCATTTTATATCCGGATAAGCGTGTAATAACGTCATACTGAACATCATTGTAGGCGTTTAATTTCCAACCCGGTGCGCCATTACCGCTCAAATCTCCAGCTTCTTCGGGCACTCCAAAACACTTACTCGCTATGGGTGGCCCAGACCAAATTCTTTCCTGCATGCCTACCTTGAGACAATCCCGCTCATAAGTGCGGCATAAGCGCTTGTAACTATCCAGCCATGCAAAGGTAAAAATATCGTAGGCAGCTGTAGAAAAAGTTTTGAGCCGATAACGATTGAAGTGATTTTCTTCATCATACAAAAACAGAAAACGGTCGATCTTAAAGTCAAACTTCAACTGGGGCAGGTAAACAGGTTCTCCCTTGCCTCCCAATATCCGAAAAGCCTCTGCCAGCAATTCCTCTCCTTTCTTATCCAACAGCTTTTTCTGGAAAGGCAGTACAAATTCTTCTTCAAACCTTATATCGCCTGCATGTAGCATATTCAGTAAGGTTTTAATTTTTATAGAATGCATGTGTTGTGACTAAATGCGAAAATGACTGCGAAGCGAATTAAGGTTGGCCTTGGGAGTTGCTATCGTCTTGCAGTCTGTGTTCCAAGTTGCCCTTTGATCCGGGAAAAGTTGTACGTCTGGCTATATCAATGCTGACCAGGATGACAATGGCCAGAAAAATAGCAGCGATAATAAGAAAGATTTTCTTGTTCTTGTTCAATCTGACGCTGAATTTAAGTTATAAGTGAAATAACCAGCGTCCTTCATGAATTATTTCCAAGGTTTCTTGGTTTTTAAACGACGCTTTTATTTCTTCCGTAAAAATAACACTGCTTCATCCAAATAACAACAAGCCAATAGATCATCTGTGCCCTGGTCTGGAGCAGTACCAAATTATAATTCCTACCTTTACGCGAAAACATCAAGCATTAAAATTATTATTTCTTTAAAAGCAATATATGCAGTTTGAAAACCTGGGTTTGATAGAACCCATATTAAAGGCCTTAGATCAAGAAGGCTACACCTCCCCTACTCCTATACAACAGGAAGCCATTCCTATAGTTTTGAAGGGCACGGATTTGCTCGGTTGTGCCCAAACTGGCACCGGAAAAACAGCCGCCTTCGCAGTTCCTATATTACAATTGCTTTCTGAAAGACGAGTGCCCAAAAAAACACGAACCATAAGAAGTTTGATCGTCACTCCTACCAGAGAACTTGCCATACAAATTGAAGAAAGTTTCAAAGCTTATGGCAAATATACCGGCTTGACCAGTACGGTCATTTTCGGCGGTGTCAATCAAAACAAGCAAGTCACGGCGTTAAAGCAGGGCGTCGATATTCTTATTGCCACACCCGGCCGTTTGTTGGATTTGATGAATCAGGGATTTATCAGTCTGAAGCAAATAGAAATCTTTGTACTCGACGAAGCTGATAGGATGCTGGATATGGGCTTTATCCATGATATCAAAAAGCTGTTGAAAGTACTACCGGTAAAAAGGCAATCACTGTTCTTTTCAGCGACCATGCCCCCGGATATTATCAAGTTGGCCAATTCGATTCTGATCAATCCTTCCAAGGTCGAGGTAACCCCCATTTCTTCTACCGCCGACACGATCCAGCAATACCTTTACTACGTGGACAAGGGAAACAAAAATTCCCTACTGCTCCATCTCCTCAAGGATGACAGCATCAAGACCGTGTTGGTTTTTACCCGCACAAAACATGGCGCTGACAAGGTGGTTAAATTTTTGGTGAAACACGGCATCACAGCTGAAGCCATTCACGGCAATAAGGCCCAAAACGCCAGGCAGAGAGCGCTGAACAACTTCAAAGCCCAAACAACAAGGGTATTGGTAGCTACAGACATCGCAGCCAGGGGAATAGATGTTGACGATTTAGCCTATGTAATCAACTATGAAATTCCCAATATCTCCGAGACCTATGTTCATCGGATCGGAAGAACCGGACGTGCAGGCGCAAACGGTACCGCATTCAGCTTCTGCGATACAGAGGAGAAAAAGGATATTAAGAATATTGAAAAGTTGATCGGAAAAAAAATACCTGTGGTCGCCGAACATCCTTTCCCGTTGCTTATTGAAAACCCAGAGAAGGCGCCCAAGAAAGATTTTAAAAGGAGCCCACGACCCTTCAAATCCAGCGCTACCGCAGGTTCTAAAAGGCAGGATAGGAGTGGCGCAGGCAACAGGAAAGGCTAAGCACGGTTTAAGATTATGACTCATGGAAAAGGATCTAAAACTAGCAGTATTAATTGATGCAGATAATATTCCTTCGGCACATGTCAAGGAAATGATGGAGGAGATTGCCAAATATGGCAATCCCACCATTAAACGCATCTATGGTGATTGGACCAAGCCCAACCTGGCAAAATGGAAGAATTTGTTGCTCGAAAATGCCATCACGCCTATTCAACAGTATGGCTACACGAGCGGAAAAAACGCCACGGACTCGGCCATGATCATTGATGCGATGGACATACTGTATTCAGGCAAGGTCGGTGGTTTTTGTCTCGTTTCCAGCGACAGTGATTTTACCCGCTTGGCCACCCGCCTAAGAGAGGCCGGCATGAAAGTGTTTGGTATGGGAGAAAAGAAAACACCTGAGCCTTTTATTGTAGCCTGTGACAAGTTTATTTACATAGAGATCCTCCAGGCATCTGCCAAAGAGGAAGCTCCTGGAACGGTGGTAGAAAACCATCGGAAGGAAGAAGCTGACAAAATCACACCACGAATTTTGAAACTGATTTCCACAACCATAGATGACTTAGGTGATGATGAAGGTTGGGCATTTTTGGGAGATGTGGGTAATCTGCTGCAAAAGAAACAACCTAATTTTGATTCGAGAAATTATGGCTTTTCGAAGTTAACCCCTTTGATTAGATCCATTGACCGCTTCGAAATCGAAGAGCGGGAAAGCTATAAAGGCAGTAATAAATTGATCTTCGTTAGAAACAAGCGATAACAAAAGAGCTCCGGAATTTTCCGGAGCTCTTTTGTTTACAACGCTGCTATTGGATAACCATCTCCACCCTTCTGTTTTTAATCCTGCCCTCTTCTGTCTGGTTACTCGCAATTGGTTTAGCTCCACCCCATCCTGCTATCCTAATCCGTTCGAAATCCACTCCTTGATCTACCAATAGCTGCCGGACTGCGGAGGCACGGTTGAGAGATAACTCTTTATTGAGCTGGGCATTTCCGACATTATCGGTATGCCCTTCCAGCAGGATTCTTACATGCGGATTTTCTTTCAGAAAGGCTGCCAAGCTTTGAATGGCACCTGAGACATTTTCTTGGGAAAATTCAGCCGTGCCTCTTTTAAAAAGTACATCTTCCAGTATGATGCTTGCTCCTTTGGAAGCTGGGTTCAGCAAAAAGGGTGTCTTAAGCAGCTCGCTTGAGGGGTTTTTAATGCTCAAAGGCAAGTAGCCAGGAGATGTAATAAGCCATTCCATTGCATCCGCCGCAGCTACAGGAAAACCAGCCTCTTCCCCCACAGACCCCTTGACTTGAATCGTCTGCCCTTCATTGGTGATTGCGGAAAATGCATAAGGAATTGGTGCGAGGCTGTTAATATCCAAAACCTTGATAGACGAAGCCATAGCCGGCATTTTCTCCTCTACAACTGGGGCTGTCTCGAACGGAGCGGGAGTAGGCTCTTCAACGACCGAAACTTCCGGTTCTTCTTCCGTTTCGGGAACTTGTTCAGGTACCGGAGTTTCTTCGACAGGCGATGGGAATTCAGGTACTTCTGGCATTTCAGAAGTAACCTCAACTTCTGGTTCTGGCGTTTTTACTTGCTCTATATTTCCAGCTGGTACAGAGACCTCATCTGGAAGTTGTTCGGCTGCCTGCATGATTTGGATATCGCCATAGCCCTCGCTGTTTTGTGTAGTGGTATACATGGCCAGAGTGGTTTCACCTTCTAAAGGAAGGTAAGCGAGTTCAGCGCCAGGAGTATTGCCGACGGATATGGGTTGGGGCTGGCTCCAATTTTCCCAGCTATCATCCAACCGTTGTGAATAATAAATATCGATTCCCTGTGTGCTGCCATGTCCATTGGTGCTAAAAAATAGCCACTTTTTGTCAGCAGACAAATAAGGGGTCATTTCCTGTTGATAGGTATTGATCGAGGGACCCAGGTTTTGAGGGCTGGTCCACTGGTTGCCTTCCTTTAAGAAGCTTACATAAATATCTTCATTGCCATAGGATCCGAACGAGGCCAGTGACAAAATAAGCACATCCCCAGAGGCTGACAATCTACCGCTGAAATGAGAAGATTGATTCCTAAAGCTCCCCATATCCAGCTGGGTTTTATAAGACCACGAACTGCCGCTGCGAGAATATTGATGGATACCCTGCTTCCTACCCACTCCGTCATGATAAATGAGAATATTTTCGCCATCTAAAAATCCTACCACCACATCATAGCCCGGTGTAGAGAGAGCAGCTATCAGGACAGGTTGCTGATACGTTTTATCATCCACTTTGTGACTCATCCAGATATCTCCAGGATCCCGGGCACCGTTATAATGGCCGACGGTATAAAAAAGGTCTCCATTGGGCGCCAACACCGGATGTTGCTCATCAAAGGCTGAGTTGACGGCATCAAGAGACACGATGCTCTGTGCCTGCAGGGGGCAAATAGCAGAAAAAGCAAGCATACCTAGTACGCTTGCTTTTAATAAATTGATATGTAAGATATTTTTTCTAATCATATTATTGACCTAGTACAATAGCAAATACCAGCGGCGCCACTATGGTCGCGTCGGATTCGATAATGTACTTAGGTGTGTCTACTCCCAGTTTACCCCAAGTGATTTTCTCATTGGGGACCGCTCCTGAATAGGAACCATAAGAAGTAGTCGAATCCGAAATCTGGCAGAAATAGCCCCATAGAGGCGTATCCGTCTTTTGTAGATCCTGATGAAGCATCGGCACTACACAGATGGGAAAGTCCCCAGCAATTCCCCCGCCAATCTGGAAAAATCCGACTTTACTTTCTTCTGTAGCATTATTGGTGTACCAGTCAGCCAAGTAAATCATGTACTGAATCCCCGTCTTAACGGTATACACATTTTTTACATCGCCGGATATGCAGTGTCCTGCATACATGTTTCCCAACGTAGAATCTTCCCAGCCCGGTACAATGATTGGTAAGTTTTTCTTGGCCGCTTCGAGCAACCAACTGTTTTTAGGGTCAATTTGATAGAATTCTTCCAGCTTGCCCGACAGTAAAATTTTGTAGAAGAACTCATGGGGAAAGTAGCTTTCTCCGGCCTGATCAGCCTTCACCCATTCCTCTAATATGACATTTTCAATCCTTCTCATGGCCTCCATCTCTGGAATACAGGTATCGGTGACCCTGTTCATATGCCGATCCAAAAGATCCTGCTCCTGTGCGGGGGTCAATTCCCTATAATGGGGTATTCTTTCATAATAATCATGTGCAACGAGATTAAACACATCCTCTTCCAAGTTGGCACCGGTACAGGTAATGATCTGAACCTTGTCCTGACGAATCATTTCGGCCAAAGAGATCCCCAATTCTGCCGTAGACATGGCTCCCGCCAGGGTGATCATCATCTTTCCGTTGTTGTCCAAATGAGCGCGATAGCCATCTGCAGCATCAATGAGGGAAGCGGCATTGAAGTGCCTAAAATTGTGTTTTAGGAATTCTGTTATCTTCATGATAAGTAATTTTATTGCGATACAAACTTAGTCAATATTTTAAACAAAAAACCCGGCAAAAACCGGGCTTTACTATCTAATAAATTGTTGTTTATTTATTATCCGATGCCGGGCTGGCAGGTTTGGAAGTTTCGTAGGCTTGGTTTAGGCCATCGGTCACGTTCTTTGTGATGTCCAAAGCTTCTTTAGCATACCATACGCCACCGCCTCTGGTATAAGAAAGGACCATTTCAAGTTCATGCTCCTCAGCGTATTCTTTAAGGTAGGTCTGAATGCGATCGTACACGTCGTTATACAGCTTGTTTTCATCCGCTGACAATTCCTGCATGATATTGTCCCGGTAAGTCATCAGATTTCTTTCTTTGGTCACCAGTTCCTCCTCCTTTGCCCTGGCTTGATTCATGGTCATGGTGCTGGCGGACTTTTGAAAATTCGCTACCTCCTGTTCAAATCCTTTTGCCCTGTTAGAAAGCTCACCTTCGTATTTTTTCCCCTTTTCAGCAATTTCAGCAGAGCGTTCTTGGAAATATTTGTAATTGTTGATGACGCTGTCAGTGTGGACATAAGCAATTTTAAGATCACTCAGGTTAACTTCTGAAGATGACTCTGAAGCATTTCCAGCTGAAGCGGGGGTCTTACCCTGATTGTCACAGGAAAAAAAAACTAGGGCAGTGACACCTAGAATACTCAATAATTGACTGATTTTTTTCACGATTCTCTGATGGATTTTGTTCTATTCGGCGCAAATATAAACATTCTATCCTTTCCACAAACGGCTGCCGGATCTTTATCCGTTAAATCACGTTAAATGGAAATTTGCTTGGGTCACCGTTGAACCTAGTGGAAATCCTCCTCCCCATCAAATTCCTCGTCTTCCGACTGGAATGCATAGAGCGTGTCATCTAATACGATACTGTCTTCATTGAATTCTTTAATAAACTTGGTGATCACGGCGTCATCTATATAATCAACATTGAGTGAGGCGTCCAAACCAATACCATAATTATGGTTGGTGTCTATGTCGATGAATTCCTGCACCTTTACTTCCTCTTCTTCCTCCATCTCTAGGATCATTTCTGTGATGTACAAGCCGATTTCCTCCTCCGCTGCGGACAAAGGCTTTAGATTCCCGTTTTCATCTTCTTCATAATGGATGCCTTTGAAGTTTGGAAATTTCTGTGCGGCTTTGTGCTCCGCCAATTCGTACACTTCACTGGCATGGTGCAGACGAAGGGTATACAAGGCAGCGTCGTAGATCACTTCCTTCCCTTCATACATTCCAATGAAATAGAAGTTGACAAATTCTTCCGAATTGTCTTCGCTTGGCACAACCTTATACGTTTTTCCAGAGGCAGCTAACTCCTGCTTCAGGGCCTCAATGGCTTGGGGTGAAAATCCTTCGTTCCTAATCATTATTCTTAAATGTCTTTGTTGGTTTATGGAAATCAAAAGTTATTAAAGATATAAAATTTTATGGTTATTTCTTTAATAAATATTGATAATTGAATAAATATTAAATTCGTACTTTTTTAGCTAATAAAAAAAGAAAAGAGATAAAAAATATCGAGAATCCCTTAGTAATTACGTTCGAAATTCAGGTCATGACTATTGTTTAAGGTCAGATCTTCTGAAGAAGCAGTGGATCAACCCTTTAAGGAAACACCCAACAGGGAGTTGATCAAAGAGAGGATTAAGCTAAACAATAAGGCCCACCAAAACCCGTCCACCACAAAACCAGGTACAATTTCAGCGGCTATCAGTACAATTACGGCATTGATCACCAGCAGAAAAAGTCCTAAAGTAAATACAGTAATCGGAATGGTCAAAAAGATAAGTATGGGCTTTACAGTTAAGTTCAATAATGCCAATAATGCCGCTATTACAATAGCGGTAAGAAAATCGGCCACCAATATACCCGGCAGGAGATAAGCAGTGATAATCACTGCCAGCCCCGCTATGATGATCTGTGCCAGGATGCCTAGCGCTTCTTTTGCTTTGCTCATAAGATTGCATTCGTTTAGTTATAGCAAAATAAGCAAAATCCGAATCATTTGCCGCTATAAAAATGCAAACAATCTTGTACTTGGCCACGCCCAATGTAGAAAATAGGTAGTTATGAGTTTTAAATATTTTATTATTAAGTTAGTTACATCTCTCCACGGTACTCCCCCTCTTTGATGAAAGGTGCTTCCTGTGCCGCCAAGCAGGGCACCAGATGCTTGAGAAGCGCGAGCGTTCTGGGGTTGGCATGCTTGCTCGTGTTTTCTCCTCCGCGTCCAGGTATTCGAGCTGCCGGCTCACCGGTGCATACATGCTCTTTTTCCCTTTCCTCTTATAATTCGGCCGTACATGATGCCAATTCATAAAATAACCGATCGCCCATTTTTATATAACTAATTTTTTATTTAAATAACTAAACAATTCTTGCCAAACTAAGCTTTTAATTGTAACTTTTTGGCTGCCAATAAAAAGATTCATTCCCTTACTTGTAAAAGTCAAACTAAATAATTAAGTTGACAAAAAAATTAATCACCTATGAGAGAATTAACAAGGGCAGAAGAACAGATCATGCAGATCCTGTGGGCCATAGAAAAAGGATTCGTCAAAGACATCCTGGCCAAGATGGAGGAACCAAAGCCAGCCTACAACACCGTATCCACCATCGTCCGTATTTTAGAACGTAAAGGCTTTGTAAAGCACAATACTTATGGCAAATCACATGAGTATTATCCCATCATCAGCAAAGATGCTTACAGGAGTTTTTCTATCAAGAATCTGTTAAGCGGATATTTCGGGGGTTCCTTTTCGCGTTTAGCTTCTTTCTTCGCCAAAGAAGAAAACCTGGACATCAAAGAGTTAGAAAAGTTGATGGATGAGGTTAAAAATGATGTGAACGAAAGCTAATGGCTGAAATCTTCAACTATATCTGGCAGAGTTCCTTCTGCCTTTTATTTTTCTTTGGAGTTTACTGGTGTTTTCTCCGAGATGAGAAAGCCTTTGTGTTTACCAGGCTATTTATTCTTTTAGCACCGGTGATGGCATTACTCTTTCCTTTATTAGAAATACCAGTAGCCTTCACCAAACCCAGTATCTCGCTAGAAGACACCGCATTTTTAAGATCATTGGTATCAGTTGATGAACAAAACGAGGTAGTTGGAACTTTTGGCCTCCCCGAATTTACGGTCAAAAGTTCCAAATTGCCCCTTTTGATGGAGCTGACCGACTATATTCTTCTCGGTTATCTGGTCATAGTTGCCCTGTTAGGCTTCAACATGTTTTGGCAGGTGCTTCAAATGAATATGCTCCTGCGGAAGGGATG
The DNA here is from genome assembly GCA_035303945.1 of Cyclobacteriaceae bacterium. Lineage (GTDB taxonomy): Bacteria > Bacteroidota > Bacteroidia > Cytophagales > Cyclobacteriaceae > DATGMS01. The sequence continues at coordinate 32,173 of DATGQZ010000025.1, read as the reverse complement.
GTATCAGACGGTTTATAAGCTAAAGGAAAAATATTTCCTCGTTCCTACCTTTGGCCTCTCCCCTGTCTTTTCATTTTTCGATAAACTTTTTTGGGATGACACCCAAAAGCTGTCACCGGAAGAGCAGGAGCAAATCATCCAGCATGAAATGGAACATATTCGCCAGGGGCATTCTTGGGACATCCTTTACTATCAATTGTTATGTCTCTTCTTCTGGTTTAACCCGGTGATTCATTTGATGCGTGCCGCACTGGTGGACACCCATGAATATCTCGCGGATGCGCAGGTATTAAAGAGAACTGACAACCACGAATCATACCGTAAGCTCGTCGTCAAAATCGCATTTAAGGGATTGGATCTTCCTATTGGCAACTATTTTATCCGATCTACAACCCTTAAACGTATTATGATGATGAAAAAGTCAAGCAAAATCAACCGGTTTAAGCTGCTCATGGTACTGCCCTTAACGGCAATGCTCCTCGCACTCGTGTCCATGAAAAGCTTGCCTGAAGGAGGATTATTAGCAGGCTATGTTCCCCTTAACATTGCTGCTATTGAAAGGCAAATCCAAGCAGCACATGACTCTATTGAGGTTACTACCAAAGTAAAGCGTATCAAGTCTCCCGTACACCACGAATATATCAGTGAATTAAGGGACGGCAAAATTACCGCACAGTTTGGCGAACTTCAATATGAGATCGGCGAAATTTCCGACAATGATGAATACCGAAAGGTACTTGAAATGTTGAGAATATTGAAGGGTAATAGTCCCTACAGGAAAGAACTTCCCAAAGACGTACTGGAGAAAGTAGATAAAATGCCGGTTCCTGAGGGCGGCTTGGAAGGCTGGAACGACTTTCTTTCGAAAAATCTTCAAATGCCAGCTCAAGCTAGGGAATTGGGTGTAGAAGGAGTGGTCTACGCTCAGTTTGTGGTAGACAGGCACGGAAAGATTGGCGCGGCGTCCATCGTGAAATCACTGGGAATGGGTCTGGATGATGAAGTACTAAGAATACTAAAGTTGCCTGAAGCCTCTCAATGGACACCAGGTGAAAAGGACGGGCAAGCCGTAAATACCCTGATGACAATCCCCGTGAAATTTAAAACAGAAACCGTTGCGGACGACAAATCTTTTTTCTCCCACCCACAACCTAATCGGCAGTTCGAACTATATCAAGGAGAATCGATTTTTGATGTTGTCGAAAATATGCCTGAACCGAAGGGGGGATTGCAAGGGTGGAATGCCTACCTCCAGGAAAACCTGAAATATCCTGACGGTGCGCAGAAGGCCGGCATTGAAGGAACGGTGTATGTGACATTTATTGTGGACAAAGAAGGTAATCTTGTCAAACCGGAGGTACTCCGAGGAATAGGCGGCGGAGCAGATGAAGAGGCGGTGAGATTAATCCAGAATGCTCCCCAGTGGAAACCAGGGACCCAAAAAGGGCAAGTGGTCAATGTAAGGCTAAGAATGCCAATTCGCTTCCAGTTCAATTCCAATGAAGACCAAACTGCCATGCATCTCAATTCATTAAAACAGGTTGAAGTAAACTACTATCCGGCAGCACAAATGAACCCTCAACACCTTCCAGCAAAAAAAAGTAATTGAGTCTACCCTAGAGAGCAACAGGACCGTGATGTTGCTAGATAGAGCTGCGCCTATATAAGAACTAGAAACGAAGCTAACAGATAAACTAACCGCTTATCGGGAGGCGTGCATGCAAACGGAGTACGTCGAGGTAATCATGGCTGGCACTGAAGGCGTGGATGCAAAAACAGTGGCGTCTATCAGAGGCATCCTAAGGAGGGCCGGAATAGTCGACCTAGTATATCTTCCTCCCCCAGCCCGACCTTCTGAACAGCTTATTCTTAAAGCACAGCCTTAAACACCTTCAGTCAAATTTGCTATTCAAAGGTCGTTGTATTAACTTAGGCACAGTTCGTCAATTATTCTTTCACTTAAACATTCATAATATGGGAAAAGGAGATAAGAAAACGAAGCGTGGTAAAATCACCCGTGGAACATTTGGTGCCAGCCGACCTAAAAAAGAGCAGAACAAAATCACTAAAAAGGAAAAGGTAGCTTCAGCGGCTAAATAATATAGCCCATTTAACATGTTTAATAAATTCTGAGCAAATAACAGTCGATGTTACATTGGCTGTTATTTTTGTTTATAATCTTTTCGGGCCACCCCAAAAAAATCGCATTTGGCCTGCAATACTCAAGAAAACCCCGACAGCCACTAAATAGCGTAACCATGAAAGAAGTCCTCGAATTTCTCCAACAGCTGGAACAAAACAACAACAAAGAATGGATGGACGCTAACCGGCAACGCTATCAGCATGCCCGCGCCGCATTCCACGACCTCGTCAGTGAATTATTAAAGCAGCTCGTGGATATAGAGCCTGGATTAGCGCCCCTAAGACCCCAGGATTGCATCTTTAGGCAAAACAGAGATATCCGCTTCAGCGCCAACAAAAACCCCTATAAGATCCATATGGCCGCTTATTTTGCTGTCGGAGGAAAAAAATCGGATGGACCGGCCTATTATCTCCACATTCAGCCCGGTGAAAATTTTATAGGTGGTGGGATTTACTGGCCGGCTTCCGAGACGCTTAAAAAGATCAGGCAGGAAATTGACTACAGTGGACAAGAACTGGCTGCTATCGTAGATGAGCCTGCATTTAAACATCAATTTCGCCAGCTGGAGGGAGAGAAACTCAAAAGTTCTCCTAAGGACTATTCCAAAGAACATCCTTATATCGAATTCTTAAAGATGAAAAGCTTCATTGCCGGCCATGGATTGACCGATCAAGAAGTTATCTCTCCTGACTTGTTGACCCATATCATGGGTAGCTTCCGACTCATGAAACCCCTGAATGATTTCCTAGCCCGCGCGGTGGAAGAAAGCGAAAGTGGTGAAGGGCTTTTATGACGGCAGACACTTATTGTTCCGGTCGCTGCTCCCTACTGCCTTTATACAAATCGTATTGCAGCAAGCGACAATCAATGGTACCATTATAGAACTCTATCCTCCTTCTTGCCTTTAGGCCGATCTTCTTGGCCAAAGACAAATTTCCCGTGAAGATAAAGCCCCTGTAACCTGCACATCTTTGCTTCATAAAGTCGCCTATTGCTTTATAGGTCGTTTGCAATTCCTCAGTCTCCCCTAGCCTTTCACCATACTCCGGGTTCATAAAGACAATCCCCTCTTCAGCGTCGGGAACTGTACTCAGTCTGAAATCACCCGTTTCAAACTCTATCAACGCTGCTACTCCGGCAGCTTTTGCGTTTTCCTCACTAATCAGTACTGCTTGCTGGCTAAGATCAGAGGCTATAATGCGACAATTGTCAGGACGGGTAATTTTTTCTTCCAGCTCCTTTTTATATTGCTCATACACCGATCTGTCGTAACCTCGAAAATACATGAACGAATAGTGATCTCTATAGAGTCCTGGATAGCGGTGAGAGGCAATCATAGCAGCTTCAATGGCCAGCGTTCCTGACCCACACATCGGATTTAGAAAAACACCTCTCCCTTTCCAACCGGTAGCCATAACAGTAGCTGTAGCCAAAGCTTCGAGCATCGGCGCTTCCCCCGGAATTTTTCTATACCCATGTTTTGCGATAGTTTCCCCTGAAGTATTGATGTAAATACTTGCCTGGGTGTCTTTCCAAAACATCTGCAAAACAGCACCTTCGTAGTCGGATCCGGAGTCGGGTCGCGCACCGGACTTCTCTCGGAAACGATCCACAATGGCGTCTTTAATCCTCACGTTCACAAAAAGAGGATTATCCACGCTGGCATTGTCTACCAAGCTTGCTACGGAAAAGTAGGTAGAATCCGTCAGGTAATCTTCCCATGGGATGGCTTTGACCCTGCGATATATGTCATCCGCATGGCGGAGATAGAACGATTTTATCTCAAAAAGCACATGACTCGCCGTCCGTAGATGCATGTTCAAAAAAATACAGTCATTCAATGAAGCATCCAGTTCCACCCTCGTCCTAAAGACTCCTGTAGGTTTAAATCCAAGTCCCTTCACTTCTTCTTCCAGATAGGGGGCGAAGCGGTCTTTACAGGTAATGACCACTTTCCCTTTTTGTGTAAAATCGTTCATAATACAAAAGTATAACAATTGTGCATCTAGCCGGCATGTTGCTATGCACTTCTCATAAAGATCAGAGACGGGTCTTATGATGATGTCTGGGATGCTAACCGATTTACGCCTAAATTGCTGCTTTCAAGCGGTGGAGATGTAAAATTGCTGGTGAAGAAACAAATCGTTAGCATCCGCTGTTTGAATGCATATTAGAGACCTCATGGACCTTGAATCCATGAAAATTTCAAGTTATGGAAAAAAAGAAAAGGGTTGTCGTAGGCCTTTCCGGCGGAGTCGACAGCAGTGTCGCCGCTCACCTGTTGATCGAACAGGGATATGAAGTCATTGGCATGTTTATGAAGAACTGGCATGACGAAACTGTTACCATTTCCAACGAATGCCCTTGGATGGAGGATAGTACCGATGCCATGCTGGTGGCTGATCGATTGGGCATCCCATTCCAAGCAATAGATCTTAGTGCTGAATACAAGGACAGGATTGTCGATTATATGTTCGCCGAATATGAAGCTGGCAGAACGCCTAATCCCGATATCCTGTGCAACAGGGAGATCAAGTTCGACATCTTCCTCAAAGCTGCTGAAAAACTCAAGGCCGACTACGTAGCTACGGGACATTATTGCAGAAGGGAAGAAATAGAGGTCAATGGTAAGATGGTCTACCGCCTCCTCGCCGGAGCAGATAACAATAAGGACCAAAGCTATTTCCTTTGTCAACTTAGCCAAGAGCAGCTTTCTAAAGCCTTATTCCCTATTGGCCATCTTCAAAAATCTGAAGTTAGGCGGATTGCTAAGGAGCAAGACCTCATCACTGCTGACAAAAAAGACAGCCAGGGCTTGTGTTTTATAGGAAAAGTGAGGCTGCCGGATTTTTTACAGCAACAACTAAAACCTAAAAAGGGTGACATTTTGGTTGTTCCCGCCGACCTCCCTCAATATGCCAAACAACAAGTGCCAGCGGGCGTTGCGGCAGAAGACCTAGATCAAGCAACACTGGACCAAATCGCGATTCCGGAAAAATATTACCGCTCACAAGGCAAAAAAATAGCAGAGCATAATGGAGCGCATTATTATACTGTAGGTCAAAGGAAAGGATTGCATGTGGGGGGAACCGGCAAGCCTTTGTTCGTCATTGCTACCGACACCGTAGACAATATTATCTATACCGGTTTGGGGGAAGATCATCCCGGTTTGATGAGAAGTGCGCTTTTTGTTCCCAAAAAAGATATCCATTGGATCAGGGAAGATCTTCAATTACAGCCTGGAGAATCGGCCTGTTTTCTTTCCCGCATCAGGTACAGACAACCTTTGAGCATGGCCACTCTCATTATGAAGGAAAAAGGGCTCTATGTGCTTTTTGAGGTCCCCCAAAAAGGCATTGCGGCGGGACAGTTTGTCGCTTGGTATAATGGTGAAGAATGTATCGGCTCCGGAACAATCTCTTGATATATGAACATCGAAATTGTTAATTATACCCCAGCATATGCTGGGGCCTTTAAAGCCTTAAACGAAGCTTGGATCAATAAATATTTTGAACTGGAAGAAGATGATATACAAACTTTAAATTATCCGGAAAAAATTCTGGTTAATGGAGGCTTTATTTTTATAGCCTTAAAAGATCATCTTGCCGTTGGCACTTGTGCCATTCGCAGAAAGGGCGTAGATATTTTTGAATTGAGTAAAATGGCTGTATCCGAAGATGCCCAAGGCTTGGGTATTGGAAGGATGTTGGGAGAAACAGCCATCGCCAAAGCCAAGGAGGTTGGTGCAAAAAGGGTATATTTAGAAGGTAATACCCGATTGGAATCTTCCATTCATCTCTACAAGAAACTCGGCTTTACAGAAATTGTAGGCGGGCCATCCCCTTACAAGCGCGTTAATATTGTAATGGCGCTGGAGATGCGCTAGTTCAGTTCCTCAGCTCCAAAGAAGCATAAATGCCCCTCGGAGCGCCAAACTACTTCAATTCCGTGATAGTGATGTCTCGCAACTCCAACTTCGCATTTCCTCCACTGTGGAGTTGAACACCGATAATACCCTTTGTGGGAATAGAAGCATCTTTTTCTATATAATCAGCCGTCTTCACACCGTTGATGTACAATTCATGACGCTCACCTCGAACCCTAACAATATAGCTATTCCAGCCGTCCTCCTTTAGAACATGCTGTAGGGTACTAAGGTCACCGCCAATGAGCTTGGCTCGACGGTGTTCGTCATAAATATCTCCCCAAAAACCACGGCCGATATCCGCCTGGTACCCCACCATATTTCCTCCCTCAATAAATGAGCGATATTGTATCCCGCTATTGATCATTCCCTTCTCATGGTCGCCGGTAAGGCGAAAAAGACAGCGAAATTCAAAATCTTCATATGCGTTTTCCGTGCAGAGGTAGTTGTTTTCAGCGATATTTGTGGTACCATCCCCTCCTACAATGACGCCATCTTTTACGGTCCATAACCCCGTAAATTCGCTGGGAAACACTTTCCAGCCTTTGAGCGACTTCCCGTCGAAAAGTTGTGTAGTTTTTTCCGCCTGTTGCGCCATTACACCAGGACTGAACATGAGCGTGAGCATAAGGAATGCGACAATTTTAGAAACGTCGGCCAAGGGTTGAATTGGGTTTTGCATGATACAGCTGATTTAAAGAATCCTCTAATAAGATAAATCCACCCAATATCATCATAAAATTCCTATTCGACTCAATCTCTCTTAAGAAAATGAGGCTTTCTGCCGGTTGTGCTATACTGCCTGCCTATTTGCCCATAGCTACAAATAAAAAATGCTCCCAAAGAGCAGTAGCTGTTTGGAAGCATTTATTAGAATAGTGCGAAGGAACCCTATTGCCCCATCACCAGCCTCACTTGGGCAGGCGAACTTGCTGCGTCCTGTAGCTGAACACTTAGCTGTCCGTCCTTTCTTACGGTGCGGTCCACTGCCAAAATAAAGGTGTGGATGCCTTTGGGCAAGGTTGCCACCGCGCCATTTTGTGTAATTGTTAAGGGCTTTTGGTCTGCCCAAGCACTTATTCCTTCTGTTGAGTCAAATGATAAAGCTACAGTCCCTTCTGTTAAAACCTCGATCTCAAACTGAAGAGCACTGAATTTACCGTTATTGGCTTCAAATGTAGAAAGCTCGTCCAGTGGTAGGGCGCCTGACACTTTACTGTAGACCGGCAACAAGCTGTTTTTTGCATCGGCTTTGATCAGGTGGTTTAAGCCTTCCTGCTTTACTTTTGCTTGCCAATCTTTGTTACCGTTGATCGCTCTCCAACGACGGACAAAGAGTGAATTAGGTACACGGAAATCACCTGACTGGCCTAATTTAGACAAGTACCCCACCAAATCAACAAACTCCTTCTTGTCCAAGCCAGCTGTTAAACCTGGAGGCATCAGCGAACCTGGGACGCTTTCGTGAACATCGATTTGGCTTTTTGGTATAGATTCCTCAATCCCTGCAACATTACGAATCACCAATGCTGAAGCACCATCTCCGGCCAGATAGCCCATCACAGCGCTTCCATCTTTTTTTACCACCCGCTGCAACTCAAACCCTTCTTTAATGGACTCACTAGGTGCTAAAAGCGATTGGATAATGTTGTCAATGGGAGAACTGGTACCCAAGCTACTCAGGTCTGGGCCTATCTTACCACCAGCACCGCCAATGGCATGACAGGTTTGGCACATGAGATTGGCTCTTCTATAAATCGCTTCACCCAATACCGGATCAGCCGTGGCTCTTACTTCCTGTGCAAGATCACTCAGTTGCTGAGGATGCAGCTGCTGTGGCATTTTTTCTGGAGGCAGTACCCCTCCTGAAGCTTCCAATGCATCTCTTAATGTTTTTACTTCATCCAATCGGGAGAAGTAAAAAGGAAGTTTTTGCATTGCCTTTCTCCCCGAAATGGCGGCTGATGCTGGAATCTTATTTTCTGCCAAGGCTTGACCTAAGGCACCGATTCCCTCTCTACGGGCCATAAAGGCGGCAAACAGATCCGTAGCATCCACATTTTCCGGCAATTGCTTCAGCAAATTTGCAGCTATACCTGCCGCTTGGACCGCATCTTTATTGGCGAGCTGCGCGGTGGCCAACATACGGATTTGGGGAGAGTATTTGCTGCCCGTGAGTTCAGTTAGCCAGTATTGCCCCTTGTCACTGCTCATGGCGGCCAATGCTGCAAACGCAGCTTTCTGTTCGCTGGCTTTTCCTGATTGCGTAAGCTTAACCAAACGATCCACCTGGCTTTCCATATCCCAATGCCCCATCAGCCTGATCGCGGTAGCCGCAACGGCATCATCTTCATGGTTGAGAAATCCTGCGATCCTATCCAAGCCCTTACTCGGTTTGATCTTTCTTTGTTGAGAAGCTTCTTCTAGGGCGGATAGTTGAGCGGCTTGTGCATGACTTCCTAGGGTATTATTAACAGCCAAATCCAACAACACGTCCAAATCCGTTGCCTCACCCCTTCTAGCTACCGCACTGAGTACCTCACTGCGATATTCCTCGGGCACCTGATTTTTTTGGTAAAGTTGTACAAGTAAGTGGCCAGCCTCTGGATTATTAATAGATTTTAAGGCATAAACAGTCTTCTTAGAATCACCCAATACAGTTGGGTTGCTTTTTAACGCCGGCAGCCACTTCGCCTCCAGTTCGCGCACCGTTTGCCAAAGGGCAAAGTCCAAAAACTCATCCATGGGTTTGTCGAGTACGGTCAACGCCGCTGAAGCAGAGGCAGTGGATGGCAATTGTCGTAACGCAATGACTCCCTCCAGGCGAACTCGAGGATGTTCATCTGCAACAGCCTTAGCTATAGCTTGTTGTGCATTGGGATATTTGTCAGTGTACAGTTGAAGCACCCTTACTGCCGCAGCTCTTGCATGATGGCTTTTGGCGTTGAGCAATTGTGTCAATAACTGTTCATCAACCCGATCAAATAGTTGATAAACCCACGCCGCTTCTAAAAGATGATGCTCATAATCCGCATCCTTGTTATCTAAACTTTTTATCCAATCCTGTAGCTTGGGAAGCACCTCGTCTGCCTTCTTTTGCTTCAAAACCAATTTAGCCTGAAGTCGGGTCCAATCTTCAGCAGCCTTTAAAGCTTCAAAAAGTTGCTCCATACCTGCTTGAGTAAGTTTGGGAACTTCCACTAAAGGGCTTCCTTTTTTTGTAATGCGCCAAATTCGGCCATGTTGTTGATCTCTGCGTGGGTCATGAAAATCCACCTCTCCATGTTGGATGATGGGGTTGTACCAGTCAGCTACATAAATAGCACCATCAGGTCCTACACTGATATCAACTGGCCGGAACGAAACGTGATCCGCCCACAGTACATCCTCTGCCAATTTGGTAGCGAAGCCACTGCCCTGCTCTTGTACCGTAAAACGGTTGATTCTATTCGCGCGGAAGTCATTGGTAATAAAACTGCCTTTCCAATCTGTCAGATGACTGCCGGATACAATGTCCAATCCACTGTGTTTCGGCTGCCCTGGATTTAGTCCGCGGATGATTCGCTCTGCTCCAGGAGCAGTTACAAAAGTCGCCCCGGGGAAGGCGTAATTGATACCTTCACCTCCTGCTCCATCGGTAAGAAATGACTGCCCCCAACGATCAAACTGAAGACCCCAAGGATTAATTAAACCTCTGGCGTAGACTTCTAATTTGCGGTTTTCCGGACGCAGCTGCCATACCCCTCCTCCTTCTAGCCTTCTAACACCCCATGGGGTTTCGACATGGCTATAGATATAAATTGACTGCGCGAAGTACAGCAAACCTTCTGGTCCCCAACGAAAAGTATGGATCAGATGGTGCGTATCCCCTGTACCAAAACCAGTCAACAGTACTTGTCTGTGATCTGCTTTGCCATCCCCGTCAGTATCTTTAAGAAAAAGTACTTCTGTGGAATTGGCAACATATACGCCTCCGTCACCTGGTAGAATGCCTGTAGGCATCAGTAAGCCTTCTGCAAAGACGGTAGATTTATCAGCTACGCCGTCCCCATCGGTATCTTCTAAAACGTATATCTTATCATTGGCTTCCTCACCAGTTCTCATATGGGGATAAATGATACTGCTGGCAACCCACAAACGGCCATCTGCGTCCCAGTTCATCTGAATCGGCTTTACCACCATGGGATCGGAAGCAAAAAGCGTAACCTCATATCCCTCTGCCACTTTAAACTTTTCCATTTGCAGGGCAGGGTCGGGATCAGGTATTTCTTTCAGGTTGTTTTGTGCTTGAGACATCAGCGGCGTCAGCACCAACAGCACCATCACCGCTTTTTGTAATCTGGATATTATAGAATGAGTCATAATTAATTACTGTATGGGGGTGAGCTGATAATTGTAGGATCTGGGCTCCTTTCTGCGATTGATCTGTGTGTCTAGCCAAGAAACAATGGCTCCCAGTTCATCCAATCCTTCTTTATGTCTGCCCTGTTCATAAGCCCTAAAGCCTAAAATATAGGTTCTATTTAAGGGCCTGTAGCGGTGGAAGTACAGTTCATTCTTTTTGAATATCAGGCTACGTAATTCTTTTGCTTCATTACTGAGGGACCCATAAGGCACTTCCACCCCTTGCGCCCATGCTTTTGCACTCGCCGAAGCGACCGGCTGTCCATCGATTGTCAAAGAGTAATACCCCTTTTTCAAGCCCTGTATCTTTATTTTAGCAGAAGCTTCCTTGCCACCTACACCTTGAGGCGCCATAAACGGTATGCCAAGCTCCTCTACCGTGAAAGATAAGGCCTCTTTGCTAAATTGGGCGTTCGAAACAGAAAAGTCAGCATCAACTTGTTGTTCATTAATCTGAATATCAATGGAAGTGTTTGGTGAAGGGATCCCAAGTGCCTCAGCGATAATGCCAGATAGATGATAGTATCCTTTTTCATTGAGATGAACTCCTTCAGTAGTAATTCGGCTGGAAGCATCCAATTGTTGAAAAGGATGGAAAATATCCACAAACTTTTGCTTACGTGAGGCTGCAATTGAAGCTATTTCATTCGCATACATTTCCAACACACTATTTCGATCGTCCCGAGCGATTTCCAAAGATGAAGGTAGCAAGGGCAAAGGAGAAAGCAGCACAGCCTGTGCACCCAGTTCTTCAATTTTGTCCAAAAGTTTGTTTAACCCCTCACGAAATCGTGCGATTCCTTCTTTGCCGTGCGAAGCTTCGTTGGCACCATAGGCAATAAATACCACGGTAGGCTCAGCATCCGACAGTTGCTGCATAAGAAGGTCATAGGCTGTGGGTGGCGAAGTGTAGTAGCTGCGTGCCTCTCCAAATACCGTATCCCCACTCCATCCCAGATTACGAAATGTAACATGTTGGTCCGCAAAGGCGGTGGCGAGCAGATATTCCAGATATCCGTACCGCAGGTCCTCTTCAAAGAGAGAATTTCCCAAAAAGACCACCCGATCCCCATTCTTTAAGGCGAAAGGTTCAGAGCCCCCCTGCGCAAGGCTTTGTGTGGGAAACCAGGCGATCAGGGACCACAAAAAGAAACATAGGCCGATCGGCCGATTCATTTTTTTCATACTGTTATTTTTTCAGCTATACATTGGGCTATTATAGTCTAGTTCACAAAGACATATTGAGCGTTGCGATTTTACAAAAACTTTAATTAACTAGTATCCCGCACTATCATGTTCCACTGGAAATTTTACAGGAAAGGCAAGGCGACTCCTCCCCGCATGTTCTAATGCAGGAGCCGATCTTTTAAAATCAACAAACCCAGCAACATAAAGCGGCGAATCGGTGATAGCCAAAATCCTCCTCCCCAGCTTAGGGGGCTAGGAAGAAGGATAATTATTTAAGCGAAAATCCGTGTTTAATATCCTGGATTCTGTACCAAGTCGGGATTGACTTGAATTTCCAAGAACGGAATCGGGAACAGCAAGTGATCTTCATTGACATTATAAGTAGCTCCTGACAAGTAGTAATAAGCGGGATCCGACTTCAACTTGCTGCCATAGGCCTTCATCACTTCGATGGCATTTCCTGTCCTCACCAGATCAATCCACCGCTTGTTCTCAAATGCAAGTTCTACTCTTCGTTCCTTTAGAATGGCGTCACGTACTCCCTCCTGAGCAATCCCAAAAAGGTCTTCGAGCCCTGCTCTTCTGCGCACCTGATTAAGATAATCTAGCGCTTCTGCTGTCTTATTTTGTTCATTCAGTGACTCTGCCAGCATCAAGAGCACCTCCGCATAGCGATACACCGGAAAATTGGTGTTGCTCTGACCGAAGATAGCATGACTATGCTGGTATTTTTTGATATAGGGTAGATCTACGTAAGAAGTATCAGATATGGGAGATGGCCCGGTGTGAAAACCAATAGATGCCTCATAACGCTGATCTTTATCCGTATCTTCATAAGCGGCCAATAGATCTTCCGTAGGAATATTCCATCCCGAGCCTGGCACCGATTGAGAACCGCTTGGACCCAATGTCAATTGAGCATGGCTGGGTGTCAGAGGAACAAAGAAATAAGGAAAAGTGCTGTGCAAACCAAGCGATGTACCTTCTAGATACTGCACTTCAAATATAGACTCATTATTATTCTTGTTACTCGGATGGAAGATAGCTGCATAGTCGGTCAAGAGTCCATAACCGGTCACTTGTTTCAGTGCCGCCTCAGCTTTGGTCCAATCTTTTAATTGCATATATACATCTCCCAACAATGTGTGAGCCGCACCGGAAGTAGCCCTCCCCGCTTGCTGACTAGCTTTATTTGGCAACAGGTCTGCGGCTGCGGTGGCATCTGCTATTATTTGGGCATATACATCCTGCACGGTGGCACGTGGCAAGAATGCTGTTTCCATGTTTCGGGAAGGCGTAAGGTGCAAAGGTACACCGCCAAAATATTTGACCAGATCGAAATAGGATAAAGCACGTAAGAACAATGCTTGGCCTTTAAAGTTATTCTTGGTGGCTTGTTCTAAGGCTGCCTCGTCAATCACTTGCAATACCTGATTGGCCCGGTTGATGATGTCGTAATTGATATAGTATTTGTGCTGGGTAACGTCATTTTCGGCACCATTGAGGAAATCAGCAATTTCTTCTGGGTATGGCAGACGATAGTCCACATTGTAAAAATAATGGGTGTTATCTGAACGCATTTCCCCCATCGCCCAACTCGATTCATTGTTATATAATTGTTGTAGGGGAGCGTATATTCCATCTACAGCCTGTCTAAAATCTGATTCAGACTGGAAGAAGTTTTCTGGCGTCACCGCATTTTGAGGAGCTATATTTAGAAACTCTTCGCAAGAGGTGAACCCTAGCGAAACCAGCCCCACCATCAATATGTTTTTTATTTTCATTTTGTTGATTCTTTAAGTAAGACTAGAATTAAAATCCAATATTTAAACCTAACACATAGGTTCTGGGGACAGGATAAGAGCCGCCGTCAATACCCAAACCTGTAGAAGCTTGGCTTAAGCTTACCTGTGGGTTAGAGCCTGGATAGCTTGTAAATACATGAAGTTGTTGTACACTGCCATATACCCTGAATCTTCTGAAGACATTGGAATTGGATACGGGGACATTATAACCAACCGTCACATTGTTGATCGACAGGTGGCTACCGTCATATAGCATTTGAGTACCCCACCAATCCCTTTCCAGATAGGTTGTGCCTGCTGCCAAACTTCCATAGCGACCACTGCCGGGATTTTCTGGAGATCTCCAATGATCTTTCACATTTGCCAACACATTGAACACCCCATCAAGATTGGTTAGCGTTTGTTCCGCACCGCGAAGTATTTCGTTGCCATACGTTCCAGCAAGGGTCATCGAAAAATCGAATGCCTTGTACTGGATTGTATTCGTCATGCCGAAAATAAAGTCTGGATGAGGATTGCCAATAATAGTGGCATCTTCGACTGTTATGACACCGTCCTGATTGACATCTCTGAATTTGGCAGTACCCACCTGAGAAGTACTATGCTTTGGCGAAGCATCAAAATCTGCTTGGTTGACATACACGCCCTCATGGATCATTCCATAAAGCATACCTATAGGTTCGCCTTCTTTAGTAATATGCGATCCGCCGATGAGACCACTTCCCGGTCCCGTAATTAATTCTGATGTTCTGGTACCCATAGAAGTGACCAGATTTCGGTCGAAAGAAATGTTAAAGTCTGTGGTCCACGAGAAATCAGATTTTTTGATATTAGTAGATGCCAAAGCGATCTCATGTCCCCAAAACTTCAAGTCACCGATATTGGTTTGAATGTTGGAGAAGCCTGAGGCTCTAGGCACCCTGATGTTGAACAGAAGATCGGTGGTGTACTTTTCGTAATAATTGTAGATCAAACTCAAACGATCATCAAAAAAGTTGACATCAAAGCCGATGTTGTACTGTTTATTATTCTCCCAGCCGATACCTTGATCTGCCAGGTTGTCAACTCTACGGCCAGCGGCAATGGCGTTACCAAACACGTAATTTGCCGTCGATATGGTAGGAATATGGGTATAGTTGCCAATATTAAAGTTACCGATTATCCCAAAGCTCGCCCTAAGTTTCAAAAAGGATACAGGACCAAGATTAGAAAGAAAATCTTCATCCGACGCAATCCACCCTAGAGAGAGCGAAGGGAAATTTCCCCATCTGTTGTCCTGCCCAAACCTGGATGAACCATCCCTTCGAATGGAAGCAGACAGCAGGTATTTGCCTTTATAGTTATAGTTAATCCGCGCCAAATAAGATATCAAGCTCCATTCCTGAATGCTGCTAGAAGCTTGTATAGTGCCCGCTGCACTGATGGTTTTTACCTTATCATCCGGGTAATTATTCGCATTGATATTGCTGTTGTCCTGCCTGAACTTTTGCGCAGTAAAACCAATTAAGGCATCCAAGGTGTGGTCATCCCCAATGATGGTTTGGTAGTTCAGCAGGTTTTCATTAACCCAAGACAAATAGGATCCTTGTGCAAGAGAGGCAAAGGGAATAGCATACAGCCCCACGCCTCGGGTTCCGGTGGTCGTTCCGTTAAAATTAAAGTCACGGTTATCCCCTCTATCAATATTGCCAGAAGTTTTAAATGTTAAGCCATCAACAATTTCATATTCTGCAAAGAGGTTGGCCAAGATGCGGGTGCTTTTATTATCTACTACCCTATCCTGCAAGGTTCGCACGTAGTTTGGGGTGGGAAACATACCAGGTGACGAAGCAGTAAGGGTTAGTGAGCCGTCAGGATTTCTAAGGGGAGCCAATGGAGAGGTCTGCAGTGTCTCGTTAAAAATACTTCCCACTCCGTCCACGCTGCTATTGGTGTTTCGGGAATAGGTTGGCGCAATATTTAGCCCGATATTGACATTTTTATGTGGCCGGAAGGAAGAATTGACACGTAGTGAAAACCTTTCGTACGCTGAAGCGACTACAACACCTTCTTGATTAAAATAACCGGCTGTAGCTGTTGTACTGAATTTCTCACTGCCTCCACTGAGCGTGATACTATGGTCTTGAATGGATGCCACTCTGGTCAAGGCTTCATACCAATCGGTGCCTTCACCATACTGACTCGGATCTTGATACTCCGCGTCCACGGGCTGGCCTCTGAACTCCGCCATTTCTTTTCTCCACTCGGCAAATTCCCGTGCAGTCATCATTACTGGTCTGCCTCGTTGAGGGATCTGTTGCAATCCAGCAAAACCATTGTAGTCAATAGTAGTTTGACCCGCTTTGGCCTTTTTTGTTTCTATCAGCACCACTCCATTGGCCGCCCTTGAACCATAAAGCGCCGTGGCAGCCGCATCCTTTAAAACACTGATACTTTCTATCTCATTGGGATTGATATTGTTGATGCCGCCGGTAATAGGATTACCATCTACCACATACAATGGTGAAGTACCTGCTGTGATAGATGCGGCTCCTCTGATGCGTATATCGACCCCCCCACCAGGAGTACCAGTCGTCTGTGATACCTGCACCCCCGCCAGCTTGCCCTGCAGCTTTTGGGAAAACTGTGCTACAGGAAGGTCTCCTAGCTTATCGAAATCTACTTTCGATACTGCGCTGGAAACCTGTCTCGCGGATTGGGTGCCATATCCCACAACGACCACCTCGTCCAAGCTTTCAACGTCTTCTTCTAATACCACATTAATGCTCGTCCGACCATTCACCGGTATCTCCTGGGTTATATAACCAATGGACGAGAACACCAAAGTATCGGTAGGATTGGGAACAGAAAGTGAGTAACGGCCATCAATGTCAGTCACCGTACCGGTAAATGTTCCTTTTACTAAAACATTCGTCCCGGGCAAACCTAGTCCATCTGAGGACGAGGTGACGGTTCCGGTAACCGTAATGGCATCGCGAAGATTATTATGCTCCGCTTTCGCAAAACCAACCGAAAACAGTTGGCATAAAACAACCCAACAAATGCAGCAGGTCATTTTAAACTTGTTATAATGGGTAATTTTCATAAATATGGGATAATTTAAATAATTGGGAAATCTATAGTTACGGGAGAAAGCTAATCACTTAGCTGCTAATGACATACAATGCTAGATATCGCTAAGGAAGGACTGGGTTTATTAAGCATCATCAATTATATGTTGCGATAATACATCTATGAAAAAAAATAAGTATCCCGCACTATGCTGGTTGATTAAAAATTTTTCTGGCTATTGTTTAAAAGGGCGAAGAAATGAGGTGCTTATCGAGCCGATTTATGTTTGAAAAAATACTATTCATCACCCTTCAGCTGTGCACGTACTTCTTGTATTAAATCTGTTTCAATGTCTTTTTCCCCTTCACCAAAGCGACGATGGACATAATTCACCACCTTGGATAGCGCTTCGTCATCTAAAAAAGCAAAGGACGGCATGGCATAGTCCCCTCCTTGCACACCTTGTAGCACCCTTTCCACTAGCTGCCGCTGATCTTTAACGACAGCGGAGCCTACTAAGGCCGGATAAATATCCTTGAGGCCTTCGCCTTTTTCTTTGTGACAAGAAAAGCAGTACTGCTGATAGACCGTCTTTCCGGTGAAAACATTTACTTCGGACTGTTGGCTCGTTTTGGGTATTAAAGGCGCTTTGACTGCATGGTCCACTTTATAAATCCTTACTATGCGGTCATCGCGTTCCGCAGGTGTTGTCATGGGATTCCAATCATGATTAGAGGTGGCTATGTAGACATCTCCTGCGGGAGAAATGCAAATATCGCGGATACGCCCATATAATTTCTCCAACAAAATCTCTTCCTTAAGTACTTCGTTGCCTTGTTCATTAAGCTTCAAAACCCTAAGGCCCTGCCCTTTGAGCATGACTAGCAACAAAGAATTGTGCCATTCAGGGATGGCGTCGGAATGGTAATAGGCCAAGCCTGCAGGAGCTATGGTGGGTGTCCATGCCATCAGTGGGGGGATTACCTCATGAGCTTCTGCAAACGCCCGTTCAAGGTCGTTATCTACTTTTCCTTCAATGTTAGGAAAGCCATAATTGCCCCTTGGAAGTATCAGGTTGAGTTCATCTTCCGTTGCATCACCATGTTCAGAAATATAAATGGTTCCTTCAGGGGTTACTGACATGCCCTGCATGTTACGGAAGCCGTAAGCATACACATAGGAATTCGGGAAAGGATTGTCATCGGGAATGTCCCCGTTCAAATCCATCCGCAATACCTTGCCGTTGAGATTGTTGAGATCCTGGGGATACGACTTTTCAAATTGATCCCCAGTCGCCCAAAGAATTCTCTCTGGTCCGTGAAAAGCGAGGCGTGCCCCGGTATGGCTGCGTCCAGCCTTATCTTCAAGAAGAACCTTGGGATCAGCCAGGACGCCATTTTTATAAGTGTAACGTTCTACAATATTAAACCTGACACTATCCTTTCGAAAGGCTTTATAATTAAGGTAGACATAGGGATAGTTGTCTGGGTCTGGATGAACGATCATCGACTGTAATCCTTCCGGTCGTGGTCCAATCGGAAGTTGCAGCAACAGTTGCTTTTCCCCAGACTGGGGGTTGACACGGTAAACCCGCCCCCTTTCTTCGGTCACCCATATCCAATCATCGGGTCCCCACACAATTTCCCAGGGTACAACGAGACTGTCCGCTACAACGCTCACCCCTAGGACGGTCGAATCAAGCTGTATATTATATTCAAGTTCCTGATCGAAAATGACTTTTCCCTCCCTTTGACAAGCAAATGTAAAGGTGGCAAGAAGGTGTAGAAAAACTAGTGTTCGGGCTTTTCTCATTTCAACCGTCATGCAACAACGCTAACCTGTACAATTAACGCCCTGAATCATTGGCTGAGGCCCTGTAGCGGGCCAACTGCTGATCTATTTCTTCATCATTTAATCCGCTACTCGCCAAAAAATTGTAAGCTTTTTGTGAAATATAGCGGTTATCGTTCTGCAGTAGATCGGAAACTAATCTACAGGTTTCAGCGTCAAAGGCTTCCTGCGCGCTATAAAGATCCAGCACATTGCTTAACAAAGCACCCTCCCACTCTTTTAAATTTTTGGCTAGATCTTTCCGTACTACTGTGCTGAGATGGGGGGCTTTCTTAAATTTATCTAAAATAAGTTTTTGAATGCCATAATCCAATGTAAAGAATCTTTCCAACAGCAACATCTGTATTGTATCTGAGGCCAATGCATCATTGCTGATTGCATTAATAGCCCGTTCAGCAAGGTTGTAATTACCATTGTTGATGTAAACAAAAATTGCATCTCGAAGAGCTGGGCTGAGAGACAAATTACCGTTTATCTCTCCCAGCGCCCATAATTTATCACCCACATCTGGACTTTCCAATATTTTCAGCGCCAACTCCTCGGTAAGTAATTCCTTCGTTAACATTTTTACTTGCTCTTGCACAGGCCCATATATTATGGTTCTAAGGGTATAGGTTGTGAATGCAGCTCCCTCTACCACGTATTCTAAAATATCTTTCGAGGTAGCGGCTGTAGTCCCGTCCACTTCTGTTTCCTCTGCTGCTGGTTTCGGCGCTAACTCACTGTAAGCATACATACCTAGGGGAGATAGCACGTCAGCAAGAAGGGCGTGCAACCTTTCATATTCCTTCTGGCTAAAAGGTTCATGGTCAGACTTACTCAAAAATTCTCCTTCCGGAAGCTCAAAGCCTAAGTATCTTCCGGTTATATTCCAATACAGTTTAATATCCAACATCCTACATTCGCCATTGAAACAGACACCGGTATAAATTTCCTTATAATAGGCGAGCGGCAATCCCTTTGCTGACCTCACTTGGTAGAGGGTATCTCTTACACCGTCTGTCATTGAAGGGTAAGGCACTACCGTATCGGTTTCTGCCATAATAGTGGGCGTCTGAAAATAGCTGATGCTACCGGTATTCTGAAAGGAGGTACAAAAGACGAGTGCGATAATTGTGACAAGAACGGTTCTATATACGGCCATATTTGGTCTTTTTTATTGCTGAAAGGGGAGGAAAAGAAGATCATGTTCTAGGAACGATTCCTCCATGTTCGTCGATGAGGCGATGGAGATCCTTAATGGGAACATCCTGGGGAGTGGTATTATAAACACAAGCCAAGGCTGCTGCTGCCCCAACGGCCTGTCCCATTCCCATACAGGAAGATTGAACCCGCAATGCAGAATTGGCTAGCCTGTCGCTACTGATGCATCTCCCCGCTACTAAAAAGTTGGTACTATTTTTCGGAATTAATGCGCGTAAAGGTACCGTAGGGACCACTCCTTCTATTAAATGCTTGGGGGTGACGCCATGATCAATAACATGGAGGTCAATGGGGTAATAAGAATAAGATACGGCATCTTCAAACACCCGTCCTGTGACGTAGTCATTATAGGTCACCTGATACTCACCGACAATACGGTAGGTTTCTCTCACAGCTGTCTCCGTTCTCATGTCTTCGATGACTGTGTTTTCACAGCCGGGAAGTGTTTTGATAAATTTAAGGTGTTTTAGCAGTGAGGCTCTGCCGTGGATGTTGGCTTGTGTATGGGTTTGGGAAGTAGTTGAATCTGCACCAATAATATGTTGGATATTATCCCCCTTGGTCCTTAGCAGCCCAATAATATCGCCACGGAATTCAGCCCTTACCAACTCTCCCTTTGCAATTGCCTCCTGATATCGCTTTTCTATAAGTTCCAGGTTTAGTTTGTCAAAATCATAGCCGCCCAATCGAAACATAAGCGTCCCAGGCTGAGTATCAGCTTCGCGTAACAAATCAAAACCGGCCAGCGAGCACACAAAGGCATTCCCAGTACAATCGATAAGTTGCTTGGCTAAGATGGTTGTGCTGCTCCCCTTACCTATGGTTTCGACCTTCCAATTTCCGTTCTCTTGCACCACACGGGTAGGTGTTTCGTAGTAGCGCAACTTCACTCCTGCCTCTATACACTTTTGTTCTGCTAAGATGGCATATAGAGGGCCATTTAGCTGTACTTGATGGCGCCAGTGCTGTCTGCCATGGGGAATGGTAAAATTTGGCAATTCATCACCATTGAGAGAGACAGCTTCCTGTATCAATTCCCAACTGATGCCTCCGATTATCTGTTTGCCCCAAGCAAAGTGGATACCCGGGAAAGACACCCCACCGGTTGTAATCGTTCCACCCAATTGGCTGCCGTTTTCAACCAACACCGCGCTTCGCCCTGCTCTACCAGCTTGAATGGCTGCAATGACCCCGGCTGTGCCGCCACCGATTATCAAGATATCGGTGTTAACGGTTTCTTCTGTGACCCGGTAAGGTTTTTTCAACACCTCCCCATTCAATACGTTTGGCGCTACGGCACCGATGGAGGCCGCGCCAATTGTCTTGAGCATTTCTCTTCTATTAATTCCGGTCATAGCAAATTTTTCAACACCCACCTGTCTTCGGAAATTACGCCTAGAAAAAAGAAGAAGCTTTGTTGGTGGTGTCCATACCTAATGTTTAGAAATTGACTTACGAATTCCAATTGAAGGAATCCACGCCAAAATGACAATTTTATATGAATCATAACGTAAGGCGCTGTTTTTAAAAGTAGTAAGAAACTGTGGGCAACCGGCACAACTTTTACATGAACTGGTAATAGCTTATATCTTCGGGAAACTTCTCCAAGCTAATTATTCGCTGCCCAATGGGCCTAAGATTCTCTTTTATTTCATAAACTGTCGTACATAAATATTTTCATTGTTTTTATTCCCGAAAAATTTCCCTTTCTTTCGGTTACGTTACCGTCTGCGTCCCAGCGGATAGCCCAAGGGCTTATAAGGCTCTGGGATACGTGGAAACTTTAATAGAAAAAAAACCATCTTTAGATATTGATCAATTTAACATCCTTCTAACCTCAAATTCATGGAAATCAGCACCTTTGATTTGATTGTCATCATCCTGTTTTTTCTTTTAATGGTGGCCATCGGCTTGTGGTCCTACTTTAGAAACGATAATGCCGAAGATTATTTTGTCGCAGGAGGAAATCTTCCTTGGTGGCTTTCCGGTATCTCCCACCACGTATCAGGCTATAGTGGAGCAGTGTTCGTAGCATATGCCGGCATTGCCTACACCCATGGCTTTTCATTGTATGTATGGTGGGCGTTCACTATAGGACTCACAATAGTCGCCAGCGCAAAAATTTTTCCAGTCTATTGGGTGCGACTCAGGAAACGTTTCAGGATCCAGTCACCCCTCGAATTCCTGGTCACCCGTTACAACTTGCTCACCCAACAGATCATGGCATGGAGCAGCGTCACACTCAAATTATTCGATATAGGAGCGAAATGGGCCGCTTTGGCTATTCTTTTAAATGTATTTACAGGGATTTCCCTTACCTGGGGCATTATTATCTCTGGAGGCGTGTCCTTACTGTATATCACATTTGGTGGACTTTGGGCGGTGGTAATGACCGACTTTGCCCAGTTTGTCGTTCAGCTGATCGCTGGAATAGTCATGTTTATCGCCACTCTGGAATTTTTGGGAGGAGCAGACTCGATCCTTACCCTCTGGGATCGTCTGCCTGAGGGCAACAGGCAGCTATTCAATGATCCATATGGAGTAGGTTTTGCATTGGTTTTTCTGTTTATCAATTTTCTATCCTATAACGGGGGCCAGCTGAATCTGGCTACAAGATATATCTCTTCGCCCAGTGAGCAGCAGGCAAGCAAGGCCGCCCGGTTGTCAGGCATTTTGTATTTGATTTGGCCACTCATCCTATTCTTCCCCTTATGGGCAGCCCCCCTCATGTTACCCGACATTGCTGATCCCACTGAATCCTATGGATTGCTTACCATGAAACTTCTCCCCTCAGGCTTGGTGGGACTGGTAATTGCTTCTTTATTTGCCAACACAATGTCAATGACTTCCTCTGACATTAACACCATCTCCGCAGTGATTACCCGCGACATTTTGCCTGCCGTGAGCAAAAAATTCAGCCATGAAAAAACTTCCTTGGCCATAGCACGTATTACAACATTCGTATTTACCACCCTTACAATCTTGATTGCTTTTCAATACGAAAAGTTTGGCGGCGTATTGGGCCTCATCATCTCGTGGTTCGGCGCACTGGTAGGGCCTATCGCCATTCCTCTGCTTTTTGGCGTTATCCCGGCTTTTAGATCCTGTGGCGTGGCAGCAGCAATTTCTTCTATCGCTGCTGGGTTGGTGACTTTTGTCATCACGAAAAATGTTGAACTGCCTCTAGCGCTGGAAGTAGGGCTTCCGGTAATCGTCTCCGCGATTGTATATATTAGCGTCGGCCTTCTTGCCAAAGGAGTTCCGGAAAAAGTCACAACCATGCTCAAAACCATTAGTAAAGAGTAGCAGCAAGAAAGGGGTGTTTCGAAGCACCCCTTTTTTGCATTTTTAATTACACCTTGATCTCATCTGCCTCTTCACGCATCTTACATCCCAAGGACAAACCCTTCTTAAATCGGTAATATCACTACTTATTTTAAACTAATTTTTATTCTTCAGAAGGAAAAAATTCCAATAGAAGCTTCCATACAACTTCAAACCGAACAATTTTTTTTGAAAAAATACAGTTGTCGGCTTTTATAATTCAAAATTATTCACTAAGTTCGGGTACGTACACTTCTCCGGTTATTGAAGATGAAACAGCGCCCCTATTCTATAAGCAAAAACCGACCTACCATTATTTCCTTATTCCTATATCCCTTCTAATCCATACCACCACTATGAGCCCTACAAAAACTTCCTGGCTGAAAAACTGCTTTTGTGTGATCTCCACCGTAGCATTTTTTTCTCCCCAACTCACCACTGCTCACGATTATTTAGACCTCGTCCCCTATCCTCCGCCGCTTGAGGTAGAGCTGTCGGTGTCGGGTACGGTGTCGCATTCGGTCACAGGTGAGCCCTTACCCGGAATATATATATTGATCAAAGGAAAAAACATTGGTACAGTAACTGATATCGACGGAACTTATGCCTTATCAGTGCCTGATGAAAAAAATGATACCATCGTTGTTTCATCAATAGGTTATGTTACTCAGGAAATACCCGTAAACGGAAGAAATGTCATTGATATTCTTCTGGAGGAAGATCTGCAAAGCTTGGACGAAGTGGTAGTAGTCGGCTATGGCGAACAAAAAAGGGTAAATCTCACCGGCTCCGTCGCTACCCTTTCCAATGAAGAATTAACGCGGGTACCCGTGATGAACACTACAACTGCATTGGCTGGTAAGTTACCCGGTTTAATTGCTGTTCAGCCAAGCGGTGAACCTGGCCGCGACAATGCCAACCTTTCTATACGAGGATTCGGCAATGCACTTGTCGTCGTTGACGGGATCGTCGGCAGGAACTTCGCGCGTTTAAATCCCAATGAAATCGAAAGCATAACCATCTTGAAAGACGCTGCTTCTACAGCAGTATATGGTGTTAGCGGCGGAAACGGAGTTATTTTAGTTACCACGAAAAAGGGAACTGTTGGCAAGCCACAGTTTAGCTACTCGTTGGATTATGGCGTCCAAACCGTCACAAAATACCCCAGATTCGTTAATTCAGCAGAGTACGCCATACTAAAAAACGAAGCTTCGATCAACCTGGGTGGAGATTTAATCTATACACCTGAGGAGATTGAGAAATTCCGAGAGGGCACAGACCCTAATTACCCTAATTTCGACTACTATGACTATTTTGTCAGAGACTACGCCCCTCAAAGGCAACAAAACATATCGGTGAGGGGTGGCAGCGAGAATATTCAGTACTTTTTCCTTTTGGGCGAGTCCAAGCAGGCCGCGATGTGGGAAGGCGACAACCAAGATTATTCCCAATACAATTTCAGATCCAATGTAGACGCCAAGATCAACAAAGACTTGGATATTTCGGTTGTTTTTGGCGCCCGGACAGAAGATCGCAACAGCTTGATTCAGGACTCGTATTTAATGGCTTCATGGTTGCAATACTCTTGGCCTATATTTGCTCCCAAAACACCAGACGGCCGCATCGCCTCTACCAATTACGGTCTGACGGCCTATCTTGATAAAGACCTTACGGGCTATATCAAAGACAAAATCCATACTTTCCAAGGAAATCTCAGCATCAACTATAAAATACCCTTTGTACCGGGTTTAAGTGCGAGGGTTACTGCTTCCCAAGATATGTCCTTCCGTGAGGAAAAGCAGTGGTTAAAACAATATACCACCTATTCCTGGAACGAATCCACCCAAACATCCACTCCGGTAGGTACACGCGGAAGCAATACCCTTCAGCTGTCGGATTGGAAGGAATCCGCCACCCGGATCCAGGCCTCCCTAAGTTACACAACCAGTTTGCTTGACAAACACAACATCAACGCCCTCTTACTATACGAAGAATACGAAAACCTGGGCACCAATTTTTGGGCAAGTCGAACAGGCTATGTGGTTCCTATCGATCAAATTTTCGCAGGTCCTGATCTCAACAAAAACAACAACGGTAGCGCCTTTGACAATGGAAGACAAAGTCTCGTGGGCCGTTTAAACTATGACTTCATCGGCAAATACCTGTTTGAATACAGCTTCCGGTATGATGGATCGGCAAAATTTCCGGTAGATAAGAGATGGGGATTCTTCTCCGGGGTCTCGTTGGGCTGGAGGCTATCGGAAGAAAATTTTATCCGCGACAACTTTTCCGGGCTTGACAACCTCAAACTTAGGGGTTCCTGGGGGCAATCGGGCAATGATGACACGGGTAACTTTCAATTCCTAACCGGATATACCTACCCCTCCACAAGCTATATATTAGGAAACGGCGTAGTCACCAAAGGGATGGTGGATACGGGGGTTCCTAATCCCAACATCACTTGGGAGTTGAGTGAGATGATCAACGTAGGGGTGGACTTAAGCATAAGAAACCGACTATTAGAAGTGGAAGCCGATGTCTTTTATAGAAAAAGAGGAGGCCTTCTAGCGCAAAGAAATTTACAGTTACCTAGCACCTTCGGCGCGGCACTACCTTTTGAAAACTTAAATTCTGACAATACCAGAGGCTTCGAGTTGGTCTTAAGACATACCCGCCAAATCGGAGGTCTCAGCTACCATATTTCCCCAAATGTATCCTTCACCCGATCAAAGTGGGATTACGTTGAGCAGCGAAATTTCACCTCCCAGGATGACAACTGGAGAAGCAATAACCAAGACCGCTGGAAAAATATCTATTGGGGACTGAAAGCCATCGGACAATTCCAGTCTGAAGACGATATCAAATCCTCCCCTATTCAGGATAATCAGGCGAACTCGACCCTAAGGCCCGGTGACATCAAATATGATGATTATAATGGGGATGGGGTAATCGACAACGCTGACCGACAGGTAATCGGAAGAGGACCGAACCCCGAGATATTCTACGGGATGGGAATAGATCTTAAATGGAAAAATTTCAGCGTAAATATGACCTGGCAAGGAGCGGCTAACTACAATGTGGAGCAACAGCACTTTCTGATACAACCCTTTGCCAATGGAATGAATGCCTATGCCTACTTTATGGACAGGTGGCAACGCGCCGACATGACCAATCCAGACTCTGAATGGATTCCTGGGAAGTATCCCAGCACGATCAACGATGGCGCGCCTAACAACAAGCTGTTCTCCTCTTTTTGGCTAAAAGAAGCGAGCTACCTGCGCCTAAAGTTCTTGAGCATCAACTATAACCTCGACGTGCTAAAACGTTTCGGTATCCAACATTCCACGATCTCCTTAAGTGGACAAAATCTGCTCACCTTCTCCAAATTGGGTCCTATAGACCCAGAGAGCCCAAGTGGCCGTCTTTCTTATTATCCCCAACAGAAGACCTACAATCTGGGAATAAACGTTGCATTTTAATCTTATGAATATGAAAACCAAAATACTCGCACTGTGCTTGGCCATCAGTCTCCCTGGGTGTATTCAAGAAGTATTAGACCGACAGCCTTTAAATCTTATTGTAGATCCGGATGTCTGGCAATCCGAACAATTGATAGACATTTACTTGGTTGGGCTTTATGACGCTATTCCAATCGGCTTTCCTACGAGTCCGGCTGCCTTTCAAGCCAACTTTACGGATGAATCGTCCTATCATGAAGAAAATCCTCCTGTCAGTAATTATGGCGCTCAAAGCATTGCCCTCAATACGGGAATGTATTCCTGGATCAGAAGGGCGAATTACTTTTTAGAAAAAATACCTACCAGCGTGCTGTCAGAAGATCAAATCAATTCCCTCATTGCTGAGTGTCGTTTTATCCGGGCCTATTACTACTTTGACTTGGTCAAAAAGTATGGCGGTATGCCAATCATTACTGATGTTCAGGTATTTGATGACAATCTTGAAGAGCTTAGGGTAAAAAGAAATAAGGAAGATGAAGTCTATGAGTTTATCTTAAGTGAATTGGATGCTGCCATAAGTGACCTGCCCGACAATCGGGATGCGAATAATGCAAACCGGGCTACAAAATCGGTGGCTCTGGCATTGAAATCCAGAGCAATGCTGTATGCTGGGTCTATCGCCAAATACGGCAGTGTGCAATTGGACGGACTCGTCGGTATACCTTCAGAAAAAGCTGCCAAATATTACACCGAATCTAAAGCAGCTTCCTCGGCGATTATCCAAAGTGGCAAATTTGGACTCTATGATAAATTGTATGATCCCGTCACTGGATCCGGAGATCCCGCCACTAATTATCAAAATATTTTCCTTGACGAAGGAAACAAAGAAGTCATATTCCAAAAAGCATACAGCTTCCCAGACAAAGCTCACAGCTATGACAACTACAACGTTCCCGAGGGCTACACGACCAACCAGGGCAGTGCAATATGCCCTACACTTGAAATGGCAGAATCATATGAATTCGTGGACGGTGCCGCTGGGGTATTTGATATAGATAACACTGAATTTGCCTCTCCTGACGATCTTTACAAAAACAAAGATCCAAGATTCGAAGGCAGCATCCTTCGTTCTGGAAGTGCTTTTGCCCATCGTCCGGTACAGATTTATAGGGGTATCTATGATCAAAACGGATCGCTGTATGAAAGCCTTGCTCCTTTTCCTCCTGACCCTTCCATCAACCAGGTGGGTTTAGACGGCCCCTTTCCGACGGGGAACTACAGTAAAACCGGGTTTTATATCAAAAAATATCTGGAACCGGGTTCGGCAGTGGTTGAGCCAGGTTTTTCAAGCCAAAACTACATTGATTTCAGGTATGCGGAAATTTTGCTGAACCACGGTGAAGCTGCCTTTGAGCTGGGGGAGCTAGAAGAAGCGCTGCACGTAATCAATCAGGTACGGGCAAGGGCTGGAATCAGAACATTGGTTTTGCCAGAACTTACCTTGGAAAGGTTACGCAACGAACGCAAGGTTGAATTAGCCTTTGAGGACAAGCGGTTCTGGGATATCAGACGCTGGAGAATAGGCACCGAACTATTTAGAAGCACATTTGCGGGCGGGCTTTGGCCTTATTTAAAATTCGAAAACGGCAACTATAGATACATCTTCAGAAAAGTAAGTGGTTATCCCATTGATGGGGGCATGCCTCGAATCTTTAACCAAAGAGATTATTACAGTAACTTATCAGGATATATCTCAACCAACAGCAACATTGTCAATAACCCAGGGTGGTAATATTTAACGAAAAACAAAATGAAACCAACATTTCTATTTTCCATAGCCCTGCTCATTTTGATGGGTTGTGAAATTGATAACTACGAAGCCCCTGATCTAACGATCACCGGCCAAATCGTTGATGCTGAAACCAAGGAATTGGTGGAATCGGGAGGAATAAACTCAGGAACCATCTTGAAATTCTATGAGGGAAATTCCCAACAGCCTCTTTTATACCAAACCTATCCTGAAGGAACCTTTACCAACAGCAAAGTTTTTGCAGGTGTCTATACCATTGAAGCAGAGGGACCTTTTACAGCGCCTCAAGGCAGAATGGAAAATATCGCCATCAATGGGAATCAGGAAATTACCGTTGAGGTTATCCCCAACGTGAGGCTATCCATTACGCTAGAAGAAACCAGCAATTCGACAGCTAAGGCGCATCTTACTTTTGAAAAGGTGGTTCCCAATCAAGAATTGCTCGACCTGGGAGTGGTATGGGCGGAATACAAGAATCCCAACGTCTATTCCTTTTCAGGCGGCTCGATCATACAGGAAGACATGCGCGCCTTATCATTAAGCGAGGGAGAGCGAGAATTTATCTTAGAAAATTTAAAGCCTAACACCACGTACTATGTCAGAGGTACCGCCCGCACCGTTAACCCCGGTAATTACTACAACTACAGTACTCAGTATGTATTCAAGACACCATAGGCATCTTTATCTATAATCCCTCACAACATGAAACATAAACTAGACCGTAGACAATTCATTAGTGATTTTTCACTTGCTGGACTAAGTATAGCCGTAGGCTTTCCGCATGTGGTACACAGTTCTTCGACCAATGTCAAACCAGCCCTACTTGGGGGGCCCAAGGCTCACCCAGACACTTTCCCGAGTTGGCCGATAACCGCAGAAATGGAAAAAACTGAACTGCTTGATGTACTTCAAAGCAAAACTTGGGGACGGCTGAACGGAAAAGCTGTAGGCAGATTTGAGAGTGAATACAAAGCAATCACGGGATCCAAACACTGTTTGGGTGTTTCCAGTGGCACAAATGCATTGTATACTGCCTTGGGCGCAATGGACATAGGCCCGGGTGATGAGGTAGTTATTCCTGTCTACACATTCGTTGCGACATATAATGTAGTGGTTTTGAATTATGCTCTTCCGATATTAGTGGATACTGATATTGAGACTTTTCAAATCGATGCTACAAAGATTGAATCTTCCATCACCCCCCGCAGCAAATTAATTGTTCCTGTTCATATAGGCGGTTCTCCCGCAGATCTTGATACCATCTTGAAGATAGGCAAAGAGCACGGCATACCCATTCTGGAAGATGCCTGTCAAGCACATATGGCGGAATGGAGAGGCAAAAAAGTAGGTACTTTAGGTTTGGCTGGCGCCTTTAGTTTCCAATCCAGCAAGAATTTGAACTGCGGGGAAGGCGGGGCGTTGTTAACCGATGACGAACACTTTGCAGAACGCTGCTACAATTTTCACAACCAAGGCCGGCAAGCTGCGAACACAAATGATCCCTTCACGCCTACACGGGCCTCTAACTTGAGAATGACGGAATTTCAAGGGAGTATTTTACTGGCACAAATGGCAAGACTGACAGATCAAACACGCCGAAGATCTGAAAATGCTGCATATCTTACAAAGTTGTTGAGCGAAATCCCGGGTATCTACCCGGCCAGACTTTATGAAGGTGTAACAGAAAGTGCTTACCACTTATACATGTTCCGATATGACAAAGAAGCATTTGAGCATTTGGACCGAGCAAAATTTATGGAAGCATTACGTGCTGAAGGAATCCCTTGTTCGGGAGGATACAATGCCATGAACAAAGAAAAATACGTAACGGATCTATCTAAAAATAAGCATTACTTAAATATATACGGCGAAAAGACTATGCAGGATTGGCTGGAAAAGAACCATTGCCCCCAAAATGACCAGCTGTGTGAACAAGCGGTATGGCTCACTCAAACCATGTTGCTGGGATCAAAAAAAGAGATGGAACAGATAGCCGAAGCGATATTAAAAATAAAAAGATATGCCAGGGATTTGATCAAAGCGTAGCTAACAACTATTACAATGGCTTGACACAATAAAACTCATGGTTCATGATAGATAGACTTCTTATCCTTATTTATGACGCACGCCGCATTATAAAACCCTTATTGTTTTTCGTTTTTGTCCTATTTGGCTATCAGGTAGCTGCACAAAACAGCTTATCTTCCCAAGGTACGATAGAGGTAGGTATTGCCCGGATTGACATCACCCCAGAGGAACCCATCAGGTTAGCGGGATACGGAGCAAGGCCAAAATCCGAAGCCGTGGAGATTATCCATCGCCTGGAAGCCAAGGCTTTAGCTTTTGGTACAGATGATCAGGGCCCTTCCATCCTGATCACGGTAGACCTTGTGGGCATTCCCAAACATATTACGGCAAAACTGGCGGAACAGCTTTCGCAGAAAATAGGTCTTGATTCTGCTCAGCTGGTTATCTGTGCCAGCCATACGCATGGGGGCCCAGAAGTGGGAAATCTGCTCAATATACTTCAATATAGAGGAGAAACCTTCAGTGATTCGCTTTTGGCCTTGGATCAACTGGTGCACATTGCCCAATATACTGAACGGTTAAGCCAAAAACTGGAAGAAGTGGCGATACAAGCATTGGCAGATCGCAGCCCCTCATTGGTATCATGGGGCCAAGGAGAAGTGGGTTTTGCTCGAAACAGACGTACGCAAGGAGGACCTGTTGATACTTCATTTCCCTTAATGCGCATTGCTGATACAAAAGGAAAGCTAAGAGGAGTATTAATCAACTATGCCTGTCATGGTACCACATTGGAAGGGAATGTGAACAAGATACATGGAGACTGGATGTCTGAGGCGCAACTTCTTATCGAGTCCAATCACCCCGGCACCGTCGCCATGGTGTCTATTGGATGTGGTGCGGATGCTAACCCTTTCCCTCGAGGAGAATTACAACACATGAAAATACAAGCAGAAGAAATCTCTGCTGAAGTAGATCGTTTGCTCGCCTCTCCCCTTCAGCCGCTTAACAGTCCTCCAGTGGGTCAAATGAAGTGGGTGAAGCTGCCATTTGCAGCGGTACCCACGGTGGCATCCCTTATTGCGCAAACTCATGATAAGACCGTTAAAGGTTACTATGCCCGCTTGGCGTTAGATCGGATTGCTAGGGGACAATCCATTCCTAGTGAAATAACCTATCCTGTCCAAACCTGGATTTTCGGTGACCAACTGGCCATGGTCAACTTGGCAGGTGAAGTTGTGGTAGATTATGCGCTGCGGCTCAAAAAAGAACTGGATGCCAAGCGCCTTTGGATCAATGCTTACGCTAACGACGTACCCAGTTATATTGCCTCTCGCCGAGTGATTCGGGAAGGTGGGTATGAGGCTGAGTCGAGTATGTACTACTATGACAAGCCTAGCCCCCTTTCAGAGGAAGCGGAGGACATCATTATAAAGGCAGTCCATGATTTGCTACCTCAATCGTTTAAATAGCGCTATTCAACTTAATTAGGAATAATCCAATATAGCCTATGTAAAAAAACAATTTTTCCTATGGGATTATAATTTTTTTTGCTCAAATTAGGAAACGTACCCGTACAACCTCTCAGCTTTGCTTTCGGGAGTTTGACGGCTAACGTCTAAATTTTATGCTATGGCGAAGTCCACTCCCAACCCAGTGTTGATCGCTGTTGTCTGTGGCAAATACCGACTGGCTAACACAAAGGCATTATGGGAGCTATATGTTTTTTTTGGCCTATTACACTGAAAGGCAATCAACAACTAACGATCATTTATAACAAGAACAATAGACCCCTGTACATATGAGAATGACCAGACTCAGTTAACCAGAGCAAACCATTTCCATTCAACAACCCATAAACAATATGAAAGAAAAACTACTACCCAAGAACTGTCCGGAGTGGATGCGGCTATTCTTAATATGCCTCGCGTTTACTTACGTGCATTTGGCTCATGCGCAAATTTCTATTCGAGGGAAGGTTACTGC
>DATGQZ010000024.1:0-77944 GCA_035303945.1 Cyclobacteriaceae bacterium | reverse complement strand
CTTGAGGGGGTGGTGCCTTAATTGGTGTGGAAGTTCGAATCTTCTCGTGCGCACAAGACCTGTCATACTTTCTGGCAGGTCTTTTTTTTACCCTCGTTAGAAAATAGTTTTTTGGACAAAAAAAAATGAGCTCTTGTATGATGCTGAATGTGAACGCTTCTAACATGTTTTAAGCCTACATCCATCTCCATATTTGCCTATTTAAATAATGATCCGGCAAGGCGATCGCTGAGACTTTCTTATCTTTGAAGCAGGAGATGTTAGTTTTAAACTAAAGGAATAAATTTACAGAATGAAGCAGCATCGCACTGATCATCTTGTCCCATTTTCATCCATTTTTAGCTGATATATGATTATAAAAGCAGAAATACTAGCCATTGGCGACGAGCTCTTGTACGGGCAAATCGTCGATACCAACAGTCACTGGATAAGCCAGGAGCTGGACAAGATAGGCGTTAAGGTAGTACAGAGGACGACGGTGGGAGACAACAGGGATGCCATCCTCAAGGCCTTTGAAGCGGCAGAAAGACGCGCGGACATTGTGCTGATTACCGGAGGGCTGGGACCCACAAATGACGATCTTACCAAACCTTTGCTTGCTGAGTATTTTGGATGTTCCATAGAACTTTTTCCTGAAGCACTCGATGATGTCCGGATGTTTTTTGCAACGAGGGGCAGGGAGCTCACCCCCATCAATGCACTCCAAGCCCACTTGCCCACGAAATGCACCTATGTGCGTAATGAAGTGGGCACCGCTCCAGGAATGTGGTTTGATGTACGTGGCGTTGTTTGGATGTCCATGCCAGGTGTACCTCATGAGATGAAGAAATTGATGATCGATTATGTCCTTCCAACCCTAAAGAAGAGGTTTGAGCTTCCGGTCATTTATCACAAAGTCATTAAGACGGTAGGGATAGGCGAGAGCTGGTTGGCTTCACGCATAGCTGAATGGGAAAGTAATCTGCCCGACCACATTAAATTAGCATATCTCCCTTCTTTGGGCGAGGTGAAATTACGGCTCACGGCTATCGGAAAGGAGGAGAGTCGATTGGTGGTTGAAGTGGAAGAACAGCTTGAGAAGCTGCGTCCGCTGATAGACGAATACATTTATGGATATGACGCAGAGCGGCTCCCAGAGGCTATAGGGAAGCTTTTGCTAAGTAAAAATAAAACTGTAGCTTTAGCAGAAAGCTGTTCAGGTGGCTATATTTCACACCTGATCACAAGTATAGCCGGATGCAGTGCCTATTACAATGGTGGTGTGGTTCCTTATCACAACCGCTTCAAGATAGCACAACTTGGGGTAAAGGATGATACATTAGCCGCTGTAGGCGCTGTCAGCGAGGAGACTGTGACAGAAATGGCCCGCAATGTCCGTGAGAAATTTGATGCGGATTATGGCTTGGCTACTAGCGGCATTGCTGGTCCAACGGGAGGATCAACAGACAAGCCTGTAGGAACAGTTTGGCTGGCGTGCGATTACCAGGGACAGACAGTGACACAAAAGCTTCAGTTGACCCAGGAGCGGGAACTAAACATTCAATATACGGCGGTGTATGCCTTGAACCTGTTGAGGCGCTGCATCATCGAACGGGATTAAAAGAGGAATAGCTTCGTTGCGATTTAAATCCTATTGTACCAACATAAAAAAGTAGCATGGCAACTATAGAAATGGTAATGCCCCAGATGGGAGAAAGCATCATAGAAGGTACCATCCTCACTTGGTTAAAGAAAGAGGGGGATACCATTGAACAAGATGAGTCAGTCTTAGAGGTGGCGACAGATAAAGTGGACACAGAGGTGCCAGCACCCAATGGAGGTATCTTAAAAAAAATATTGGTAAAAGAAGGGGAAGTGGTAGGTGTAGGTACGCCTATAGCCTTGATCGAAACAAACGGTGTACATACTAGCGAATCAATAAGCGAAAAAGCCGCGGTGCAGCCAGAGAAGCAAGTTGCTTCAGCGGCAGTCCTTCCAGACCCCGTCGTTACGCAAGCACCTGCAGCGCCAGCCCTTACTGTGGAGGACAACCGCTTTTACTCGCCTTTGGTCAAAAGTATGGCTAAAGAAGAGGGGATTGGACCTGTAGAGTTGGCGACTATCCCAGGTACTGGAAAAGAGGGTCGGGTCACCAAACAGGATATGCTTAATTATATCGCCAACCGATCTGAGCAAACGTCGGCGGACGTTTCCAGCCCCGTTGTAGCAGCCAGTCTCAGCGCAGAGGACGAAATTGTGGAGATGGACCGTATGAGGTCAATGATTGCCCAACGCATGATTGATTCCAAGCGGATCTCTGCTCACGTCACCTCATTTGTGGAAGCAGACGTGACCGATTTGGTATTGTGGAGGGATAAACACAAGGAAGCCTATAAGCAGAAGGAAGGTGAATCTTTAACTTTTACTCCTTTCTTTGTTCAAGCCATTGCCAAAGCCATTAAGGATTATCCAATGATCAACGTGTCAGTGGATGGAAACAAAATTATTGTCAAGAAGGACATCAATATAGGAGTGGCGGTAGCATTGCCAACGGGCAACCTAATTGTCCCTGTCATAAAAAATGCGGATCAATACAACTTGGTTGGCTTGTCCAAAAAGATCAATGATCTGGCGCAAAGGGCTCGCAAGAACAAGTTGACAGCAGATGAAGTACAAGGTGGGACTTATACGCTTTCCAATGTGGGGGTATTTGGTAATGTAATGGGGACACCTATCATTGTTCAACCTCAAGTTGCAATTTTGGCAGTAGGTACTATTACAAAAAAACCTGCGGTAATAGAAACACCTACAGGAGATGCCATAGGTATCAGACATAAAATGTTCCTTTCCCATTCCTACGACCATCGTGTGGTGGACGGCGCCTTGGGGGGAATGTTTGTCAAGCGGGTGGCGGAATACTTAGAAGCTATTGACTTAGACATGAGTTTGTAAAAAAAAGGCCGATTCAAATCGGCCTTTTTTTGCTCCATCAGCTGGTTCTTTCGAAACTGGCTTTTATAGCCTCTACAATAGTTTCTATTTTAACTGGCTTGGTGAGGTAGCCATCCTTACCGTCTTGGTAGAAACTTTTTAGCGAGTCATCCAACACGTTTGCTGACAATCCGATAATTCTGGCTAGTTTTCCATTGTTCAATTGTCGAATGATCTGCGTGGCCTCGGAACCGTTCATTTTTGGCATCTGATGGTCCATGAATATCAGGTCATATACCTTAGCCTTTACCATGTCCACGGCTTCCTGCCCATTGCAAGCTACATCTGGTCGGTAACCCATCTGGGACAATACCATCGTCATAAACTGCTGGTTAATATTGTTGTCCTCCACCAACAGGATATTCATAGGATAATCTTCAGAGAAGTTCTCTAGTTTTAAAGGCCGCGCTTCGGCCACATCTTCCGTCAGTGATTCCTGAACAGCAATTTCTTCAGGTACCCTGGCTATAATCGTGAAAGAAAATTCCGAACCCACATTTTCCTCACTTTCGATCTGCAAAATACCACCCATAAGCTCTATGAGTTTACTTGCGATAGCCAAGCCTAGTCCTGTGCCAGCATGTTCGCGCGTGTCGCTACTGTCCACCTGCACGAAAGGTTGCGCAAGTTTATGGATATGGGTCGAAGGGATGCCTTTTCCTGTGTCTTTTATAGAGAAATATAACATCAGGTTGTTGGAGATAATAACTTCCCCGGATACAGTGACATCTATTGAACCTCCTTTGGGCGTAAACTTGACGGCATTACCAATGATATTGAAAAGGATCTGCTTTAGTTTTTTGCGGTCCAGCAACACTACTTCAGGGATATTGTCACTTATGGTGAGCCCAAGGTGGATGTTCTTCTCGATCACCATCCCCGAAAAGATATTTACTATTGCGTCAATTTCGTTCCGGAAGTGGAAACTTGATAATTGCAGTTCAAGGCGACCTGCTTCAATCTTGGAGTAGTCGAGAATGTCATTGACAATGGACAACAGGGCATCACCTGAATCCTCAATAATCGAGACATACTTTTTCTGTTCGGGGCTCAGGGGCGTAGTACCTAACAAACCCACCATCCCCAACAAGCCATTCATCGGTGTTCGTATTTCGTGGCTCATATTGGCGAGAAACTCAGATTTGTGCCTGTTGGCCGATTCAGCTGCTTCCTTAGCTTCTTTCAGACCATTTTCCCACAGTTTTTGATCAGTAATATCTCTTGCTAAGGAAATAACTTTCAAATCGTCCAGTTTGAAGAATCGTATTTCAAAATATTTTTTCCCTCCATTGATGATCACATCGATTTCCTGCGTTTGCATTTTTCCCGTCTTTAACGACTTTTGGAAAGCATCCTGGATTTTTTCGTTTAGAGGATAAGGGAATATTTCTGAAATAGGACTGCCAACTGCTTCTTCAGCGGGTGCGACCAAAAGATCTTCATGCTGTACATAATAGTCCAAAAACACCCCTTCGTTGTTGTAGATGTAAATGGTGTCAGGAAGGCTATTAAGCACCGCTCTCAATCGGTTTTCGCTCTTGAGGAGTTCTTGATCGGCTAGGTATTTCTCGTGGATATCAGTACAGATGCCTATGCTGCCGGTAAAGTTCTTGTTCTCATCAAAGAAGAACTTTTCAAAATTTTTCGTCCTGATAACAGTGCCATCCGCTTTGGTAAGCCCGGTTTCATAATACACATATTCTTTCTTGTTCTCCAAGGCATCCATAGCAATGGACTGGATCTTTGCCAAATCATCCTGAGGAATCAGTTGCTTAACTTTTTTGACGAAGTCCTGCGGGCTATGGCCTAGCACGTCCTTCACGTTTTCACTTACCTTGTACACCTTTCCATACTTGTCATGGTAGTAGACAAACCCATTGGATTGTTGCAGCAGCATCGTTTGTTGCTTGAACAACAGGTTGATCTCATTGGTGTTCTTCTCAAGCAGGAGTTTATTTCTGTAGGTGTTTTCGAAAAACTTCAGCATCAGGAACAGCACAAATATCAACACCCCAAAAAGTGCCACAAATAGGTATAAGTAAGGACTGTATAGATCGGTGAGCAAGGTTTTCTTTTCCTGCACAAAAACAAACGCGAAATCCTGCGGGAGCGGGCTCAATTTAAAAGGCGCTTGAACAATAATTGTGTTTTGAGTTGTAGCATTTCCTCCTGCTTGGTTGACAAGCTGTGACTCATAACTTGCCCACCAACCTTCATCAATATCACCCATTATCGAATCCAACAATGATGCAGGCAGTTGTTCTATTTGATATTCGGCTGAATTAATGCGGAGGAAATTGCCGCTTTCAAAAACGAATTTGCTGCCTGAAATGAAGTATGGAGAAGACACTTCTTCGAAAAAGCCAGGAAGGTCCAACTTAGCCGAAAGCATGCCGGCTCCGGAATTGGCAGTTACAGACAAGTAGCTGTCGAGCGGCTCCGTCAGGCTTTTTTGTTGGTCAAAACCGACCATAGAATCTGCTTCATCTAAGGTAAAGACCAGCGACTGCTCTTTAGTTTGGACATATATGGAGTCAACAATGTGTGGGTATTTGCTCAAGAGCCTGTTGATACGCCTTTCGTCAAGCGTTTCGTTCTCGAAGATTCGGTTCACATAGTAATTCATATCCTCCTTCAGCGCGGCAAATTCCCGCTGCACATCACTGGAGGCGAGCTGTGCTTCTTTACTTAAATAGTCCTTGGTACTGGTGGTGAGATGCTCCGACAGAATGGAGTACAAAAAGTAAGAGAGCATCCCGATCATCAGCACTGATGATATTCCCATTCCGGTCAAGGCCCAGAACCTCTTGGAAATGTTTGCGCTATGTGTTTTTGCTTCGTTGTTCACCGAAAACCAGTTCAATAAGGTGCTTGAATACGCTTGTTTGTGGCCATCTGCTGAAACCACTTTTTATTATCAATCTTCAAGGAGTAAGCCCAGATGCTGCGCCTTTATTGAGTCCTGTATATTAATATACTCAAGACCAGCCTAAAGGGCT
Organism: Cyclobacteriaceae bacterium; assembly: GCA_035303945.1. Classification (GTDB taxonomy): domain Bacteria; phylum Bacteroidota; class Bacteroidia; order Cytophagales; family Cyclobacteriaceae; genus DATGMS01. The sequence goes on along the minus strand of DATGQZ010000024.1, from coordinate 71,975 downwards.
ACTTCTATTTTAAATAATTTACTGGTAACTTCTTTTCTGGAATAGAAAGTTATTGTTTATGCTTGATTCGGCTCCTGATTTAATTTTCTTCATTGTCACTGATTGTAAAAAACAATTATCCGACTGATAGGACCGAAAAGCCATACTTCATCCTTGAATAGTCAAAGATATGGCAAGTTAAATATTTTCCAACTGATTTCTAAGTGATTGATGCATTTCATCAAATCTTTTTTGCACCTCTGACATAAATGCTTCTGACCAGAAAACCTCTAGTTCTTCTTCATCGGCAAGGTCCATTTCGCTGACCTTATAAGTCTGCTCAATCATCCCCTGTTCAAATTTGATCAAATACTTATTGTTCCAGGAAAAAACAGACACTTTGATCGCGTGGAGGGATAACTCTTTGATGACTCTCATGCCAGGCGTAGGACGAAGGATGAATAGGTGATTTCTGATTTGAGCGAAGAGGCCACAGAGCAATATTTTTCCACAGCGAGCTTAATAACTTTTTCAAACTCCTCCTGGGTAGCATCCGGAGAGGTTAGCTTGAATTTTAGATGAATAGACTTGTAGAATGCAGGGATTCCATCATTCCTTTCGCCTTCTGCTTCTACTTCAAAGGCCTGAATCTCCCTTCTTTTCTTTTTCATCATCAAAACAGCATCTACTGATGCACAGCCGGCAAGTGCGGATAACAACAGCTCCATGGGAGATTGATGTTGTTTCTCCTTGCCATCATACATATCGATGGCAACCGTGTTTCCGGTGGGGTTAACTGATTTGTACTCACGATCAGCAATCATTTTCAGCGTAATTGATCTTTTTGACATGTTCTGTTTTACTAGTTGTGTTCGTTTTACATATTTCTTCTATACTGCCCCCCTACCTCATAAAGCGCATGGGTGATCTGGCCCAAGGAGCAGTATTTGGTGGTCTCCATCAATTGTTCAAAGATGTTTTCGTTAGCTACCGCCTTTTGCTGTAGAGACCGGAGGGCGGATTGGGCCTTTTGTTCATGCCGTTGATGCAGCTGCTGTAAAGTGCGTATCTGCTGCTCTTTTTCGGCTTGGGTCGCCCTTATCACTTCTCCAGGATTCACGGTCGGTGAACCCGTGGCGGACAGAAAGGTATTTACGCCAATGATGGGTAGCTCCCCTTTGTGTTTTAAAGTCTCGTAATATAAACTTTCTTCCTGAATTTTGCCCCTTTGATACATGGTCTCCATAGCGCCCAGCACCCCGCCCCGCTCGGTAATTCTGTCAAATTCAGCATAGACAGCCTCTTCCACCAGATCTGTTAATTCCTCTATTATAAAAGCACCCTGTAATGGATTTTCGTTTTTAGCAAGCCCAAATTCTCTGTTGATGATAAGCTGAATAGCCATCGCTCTACGCACAGAAGCTTCTGTAGGTGTAGTGATGGCCTCGTCGTAGGCGTTGGTGTGTAGGGAATTACAGTTGTCGTATATGGCATACAAAGCCTGCAAAGTGGTTCGGATATCGTTGAAGTCGATTTCCTGTGCATGCAAAGACCTACCGGAGGTTTGGATGTGATACTTCAGCATTTGGGAGCGTTCGTTGGCTCCATACTTTAGCTTCATGGCCTTCGCCCAAATGCGGCGGGCAACCCTTCCGATGACAGCATATTCCGGATCAACACCGTTTGAAAAGAAGAATGAGAGATTGGGAGCAAACTCGTCGATGTGCATGCCTCTGGACAGATAGTATTCCACATAGGTAAAACCATTTGACAGGGTCAGGGCCAACTGTGTGATGGGATTGGCGCCTGCCTCTGCGATATGGTAGCCTGATATTGACACAGAATAGAAGTTTCGCACTTCCTGATCAATAAAATACTGCTGTACATCGCCCATGAGGCGGAGGGAAAATTCTGTGGAGAAAATGCAGGTGTTTTGTGCTTGATCTTCTTTTAAGATGTCGGCTTGTACTGTTCCTCTCACGCGCGACAAGGTACCTTTTTTTATTGCTTCATAAATTTCTCTAGGAAGTACCTCATCTCCTGAAACACCAAGAAGCATAAGTCCGAGGCCATTGTGACCTTCGGGAATGGCACCGACATAACGAGGACGCGAATGGGGATGCAACACAAAGATTTCCTCGATTTTTGCTGTTACCTCTTCTTCCATGCCATGATGTCTGATATACATTTCGCACTGCTGATCAATAGCTGCATTCATGAAAAAGGCGGTCATGGTCGCTGCAGGACCATTTATCGTCATAGAGACAGAGGTGAGCGGATCGGCAAGGTTAAAACCTGAGTAAAGCTTTTTGGCATCGTCCAAACAACAGATATTCACTCCCGAATTACCTATTTTTCCATAAATGTCCGGGCGATGATCCGGGTCTTCACCATAAAGGGTGACCGAATCAAAGGCAGTTGATAGCCTTTTTGCGGGACTACTATGTGACAAATAATGAAAGCGTTTATTGGTCCTTTCAGGACCTCCTTCGCCGGCAAACATCCGGGTAGGATCTTCGCCCTCCCGCTTAAAGGGAAAAACCCCTGAAGTGTAGGGAAAGCTGCCTGGCACATTCTCCCTAAGCATCCACCTGAGCAAATCCCCCCACGCTTCATATTTCGGGAGGGAAATTTTAGGGATCTGGCTATGGGAAAGGGATTCAGTAAAGGTTTTGATCTTGATTTCTTTCCCCCTCACCTCAAAGCTGTAATAGTCATTGGCGTACGATGATACCACACTAGGCCATTCTTCAAGCTTTTTTCTGTTTGAAGGATCAAGTTTGCCTTCCAATTGCTGGTAAAGGGAATGAAGGCCTTCCACCAGCTGAACACTAAGGGAGGGGATGCTTTCTTGTGCAGCTTCAATTGACTTTTGAATGCCATATAGCTGTTGGGCCACTTCTTTTTGCTGCTCCACCCATTGATCGTATTTCTTATTGCCTTCTACTATTTCGGATAAATACCGCACTCTGGATGGAGGAATGATGGATGCCCTACCTGGAAGTTCTTGCGCAGTTCCGCCCGTTAAATCAATTTTAAGATTGCTTTTAGTAGCCAGTTTGTCAATAAGTGCCGCAAATAACCGATTCACACCCGGGTCGTTAAATTGGGAAGCGATGGTTCCAAATATTGGAAGCTCGTCCTCCGCGGCTTCCCACAAACCGTGGTTTCTTCGGAATTGCTTTTTGACGTCCCTGAGGGCATCTAGTGCCCCCTTCTTGTCAAACTTGTTGAGCGCAATGATATCCGCATAGTCCAGCATGTCGATCTTTTCTAGTTGGGATGCGGCACCATACTCTTGGGTCATCACGTATAACGACAGATCCGCATGCTCTATAATTTCTGATCCCGACTGGCCGATGCCCGAAGTCTCCAAAATGATAAGGGCCACATCGGCTGCTTTGAGGATGTTAACTGCGTCGGTAACCGAGGAGGGCAATGACAGGTTGGCTTGCCGGGTGGCTAGGGAACGCATGTACACTTGGGGATGATGGATAGCATTCATCCTTATCCTATCGCCTAAAAGGGCACCTCCCGTTTTACGTTTGGAGGGATCAACGGAAATGATGCCGATTTGCTTGTCAATGTGTTGCTCTTTAAAAGCCGCTAAAAATCTCCTCATCAGCTCATCCACCAAAGAGGATTTGCCTGAACCCCCGGTGCCCGTGATTCCTAATACTGGCACCCGGTTTTGACTCGCCAGAGACCGGATCTTGTCCAAAAGGGATTGGTTTTCAGTAGGGAAATTTTCTGCTGCAGTAATTAATCGTGCTATAGTCTCATGTTTTTTTATAGAGCGTTCATCTGAGATAACCACTTTCTCGCCCAAAGGGAAGTCAGCTTGGCGGATCAGGTCGTCTATCATGCCTTGCAGGCCTAAGGAGCGGCCTTCATCTGGAGAATAAATATGGGCAATACCATAAGCCTCCAATTGCTGTTTTTCTTCAGGTAAAATAGTGCCGCCACCACCTCCAAATATTTTTATATGTGATGCACCTTTCTCCTGCAAGAGATCAAACATATAGCGGAAAAACTCCATATGCCCACCCTGATACGAGGTGACTGCGATGGCCTGTACATCTTCTTGAACGGCACAGTCTACAATTTCCTGTACAGATCGATTATGCCCTAAGTGAATAACTTCGCAGCCGGAAGCTTGAATAATCCTTCTCATTATATTGATGGCAGCATCGTGTCCATCAAAGAGAGAGCCGGCGGTGACAATCCTGACTGCATTTCGGGGGATATATTTCTCGGGTGATCCTGACATATAAGTAATGTTATTCATCCAATTGATTTTCAGGCGACGTTGGCCTAAAGAACCAAAATCATTGAAAAGGATGATCAACGTCATCAAAAATGATTAAAATTCGCGCTAATCTTACCAAAAGATTCAACGAACTGTAACTTTGTGTGTTCTGAAGGCTTCTTTTATTAAGACAATATTACTTAAAATATTTTCAATAAAAATATTGGCAGCAAAAGGGACACTTATTCAAATTCTCACCTTTTAAAGATTTAGATGATGGATATAAAATACACTACCGCTGAGGAAGCTGTAAAAGCCGTTAAAAGTCATCAGCGGATTTTTGTACATGGCAGTGCTGCTACTCCCACGACACTTCTCAAAGCCTTGGCTAACAGAAAGGAAGAACTGGAAAATGTTGAGGTGGTATCCATCACAACGTTGGGAGCAATGCCTTTGGCTGATGCGAGTTGCAAAGGCAGCTTCTTTATCAACTCATTATTTGTGTCAGAAAATGTACGTCAAGCCGTCAATTCCGAACAGGGAGGGTATGTGCCAATATTCTTAAGTGAAATTGGGCAGCTTTTCCGAAGGGATATCCTTCCTTTGGATGTGGCGCTCGTCAATGTCTCACCTCCAGATCAACACGGTTTTTGTTCCTTAGGCGTATCTGTAGATATAGCCAAGGCGGCAATAGAGACTGCCGGTGTAATTATTGCCCAGGTAAACAAAAATATGCCGCGGACGCATGGAGATGGTTTGATCCATCTCAGCAAATTTGCAGCAGCTGTAGAGGTGGCGGATCCCTTACCTCAGGTAAGCTATGCTACAAAGGCAGGAGAAAGTGAATTGCAGATCGGCAGATACATTGCCGAGTTGATTGAAGACCGATCCACCTTGCAGCTGGGCATAGGGGCTATCCCGGACGCTGTGTTACGGGTGCTTGGTGGGCATAAAGACTTGGGAATTCACACCGAAATGTTTTCCGACGGTGTCATCGACCTGCTGGAAACCGGTGCAATCACCAATAAATATAAAAGGACCCATCCCGGAAAAATCGTCTCGTCCTTTGCAATAGGAACCGATAAGCTTTATCAAAAGGTAAATGATAACCCTGAGTTTTCATTTCATGAAACGGCTTATGTAAACGATACATCAGTGATCCGCAAAAACCCGCGGATGATCTCTATCAACTCCTGCTTGGAAATAGATCTTACCGGACAAGTCTGCGCAGATTCTATTGGAAGTTACCATTATTCAGGTGTGGGTGGACAGATGGACTTTATGCGTGGAGCGTCTTTGTCCGAGGGAGGCAAGCCGATAATGGCACTTAACGCCATTACCCGCAAAGGAGAATCGAAGATTGTACCCTTCTTGAAAGAAGGTGCTGGTGTGGTTACTACACGGGCCCACGTGCAATATGTGGTGACTCAGTTTGGTGTAGCATATCTGTATGGCAAAAATCTACGTCAAAGGGCATATGAGTTGAAAAGGATTGCCGCGCCGGAGCATCAGGATGTTCTCGAGCAGGCAATCATCTCCCGATTTGGCAGCTATGTATATCCGGTAAGGTAATTGTGGGCGTATATTATTAGATTTGCGACTTGTCGAAAGGCTACACGCAAATCTTCATACCTTAACTGATGAAATACCTCATTACCATACTTGCTTGCCTTGCTCTCCTCACTTCTTGTCTTACAGAGGAAGAGAAGCGTCTGCAAACGGATCAAAAATTTGAAGGCGAGGAAATTTTCAACCTCAGCTATTCGATAGGCGAACATCTGCCCTACGCCTTTCAACCCTTTACCTTTTACCAAGATACGGCCAATAGCGCCAATATCCCCGGATGTCCTATGGTGGTGGTCAATGATGCCGCCATGGAAGTTGTTCTTACCTTTGGACAGGAAGATTGTTCCAGCAATCGGGCACTTCGAAATGGAAAATTAATCCTAAGGTACTTCAGTGATACCATCCAGGCAACAGATAGCACGCTTCATCTGAGCCAAAAGGTGGGGGTGAGTTATGATGATTATTGGGTGCGGGGAGTTAAAATAGAAGGCCGACGGCTGCTGACGCAGGTGGATACGCTCTCAGCTGACTATGCGTTGTTGGATAGCCTATCAGATTTAATGATTTTAGATGCCAACCGTTCCAGTAGCAAGTTCAACGGGGTAATGCTACATCAGGCGGTGGTAGAAAATGATTCTCTCTTAAGGTTTACGACAACGGGGGCAGGGACCGGGAGAAATTTAGCAGGACGGTCATTCACTATGGAGGTAAATGAACCTAAGCGTTTTACGGCTTCCTGCTTTCAAGCAGGTTTTCAGGTTCCAGAAAGTGGGCAGGAAACGTGGGTGATCGAGAGAACTGCTTCTCCAGATGTGATACATAAGGTGATCTATGTGAAAGCAGAAGATTGTAATCATACCGCTCAGTTTCAGCTTTATGATGGAAATGAACTTTTGAAAAAGCAATAAAAAAACACCGTCGCCTACTCGTGACGGTGTTTTTCGTTTGTAAAGTTGTTGACTTAGTAACGGTAATACTCAGGCTTAAATGGCCCTTCAGGTTTTACCCCGATATATTCAGCTTGTTCTTCAGTCAGTACGTCTAATTCCACATCTAATTTGCCTAAGTGTAAGGCTGCTACTTTTTCATCCAAATGCTTAGGGAGCACATACACACCTGGTTTATAATCTCCCGAATTTGTCCATAACTCCAGCTGAGCCAATGTCTGGTTGCTGAAAGAATTGGACATGACAAATGAAGGATGTCCGGTGGCACAGCCAAGATTGACAAGTCGACCTTCTGCAAGTACGATGATGTCCTTTCCATCTACATTATAAAGGTCCACTTGTGGTTTTATGACATCCTTGGTATGGCCATAGTTTTTGTTGAGCCAAGCCATATCAATTTCATTGTCGAAGTGGCCAATATTGCAGACGATGGTCTTATCTCGCATTGCCCGGAAATGCTTTTCGGTAATGATGTCTTTGTTGCCTGTAGCAGTCACAACAATATTTGCCTCTTTAACAGCATCTTCCATCTTCTTCACCGCATAACCGTCCATAGCAGCTTGCAATGCACAGATTGGATCGATTTCGGTGACAATTACGCGTGCGCCGGCACCGCGAAGGGAAGCAGCAGAACCTTTACCTACATCTCCATACCCAGCTACTACGGCCACTTTACCCGCCATCATCACATCTGTAGCTCGCCGAACAGCATCTACTAATGACTCTTTGCAGCCATATTTGTTATCGAACTTTGATTTGGTAACAGAGTCATTGACATTGATAGCAGGAATGGGCAATGTACCTTTTTTCATACGGTCATACAGTCGCAACACGCCAGTGGTTGTTTCTTCTGAAATTCCCCGTATGCCGGCTACCAGCTCAGGGTATTTGTCCAACACCATATTGGTAAGGTCACCGCCATCATCGAGGATCATGTTGAGGGGTTTCCTTTCCTCCCCAAAAAACAAAGTTTGTTCGATGCACCAGTCAAATTCCTCTTCCGTCAGCCCTTTCCAAGCGTAGACGCTAATGCCGGCAGCAGCGATGGCAGCAGCGGCGTGATCCTGCGTAGAAAAGATGTTGCAGGATGACCAGGTAACTTCAGCACCTAACTCAACCAATGTTTCAATCAACACGGCAGTTTGTATAGTCATATGAAGACAGCCTGCAATACGTGCGCCTTTAAGGGGCTTAGAAGCACCGTATTCTGCTCTTAGTGCCATCAGGCCAGGCATTTCCGCTTCAGCTAAGCGGATTTCTTTCCTGCCGTATTCAGCCAAAGAAATGTCTTTTACTTTGTATTTAATATACTTTTGGGATGTTATTTCTGCCATATAAGCGTTATTTTTTTACAATAGGAAATAGCTTGCAAATTTACGGAATAGTTTACACAAATAAAATTCTGTGGATTATAGGAAGCGCACTTCCTTAAAAGCGTACAGATTTATCGGCCCATTCGCTTTTTCTACAATAAGTCTGCCTTCTTCCGTAATGCCAAGGATCTTTCCGCGAAAAATTTTTCCGTCATCATAAGTCGACCATTCCTTCAGTTGGAAAAGATTTTTCAAATAACGATTGCGCAGGGCGCCTGCTCCATCTTGTTGTAAGAATAGGTAGTTGTATTCAATCCTTGTGATGACAGCCTCCAATATATCATTCCTATTTAACATATAACCGCATATGTTGGCCAAAGAGCATGCCTTCGGGAAACTAAAATTGGTTTGGTTGATATTCAACCCGATGCCTACAATGGAGACTTCCAGCCCACGTCCGCCTATGGTGCTTTCGATCAAAATTCCTCCAATTTTCCCCAAGCTGCTATGGACGATGTCATTGGGCCACTTTATTTGAATGTTAGTGGCGAAACGCATTAGAGCCTCTTGAATGGCTAAAGAAATGGCTATATTGAGGTTGAATTGCGCTCGAGGATCCAAAAAGTGGGGCGTTAATACCAGGCTGAATGTAAGGTTTTGCCCTATTTCACTTTCCCAGGTATTGCCTCTTTGACCCCGTCCGGCCGTCTGCTTATCCGTAATAATTATACTCCCTTCATATATTTCCTTGTTTCTGTATTTTTGCAACGCCACATCATTGGTGGAGTGACATTCTGGCAGGTGCAGAACCTCTTTTCCTAAAAATAAGGTATTGGCAAGGATTTTATGCATCAGTTATTAGTTATTTCGTTGCACAATAAAGATATTTAAACTTTTATTTCAAGGAACAAATAGCTAATTAAGAAAATCGACAGCAAAATCATTAAATATTACGTATGACAGCAGAAGAGCTGAGTAAAATAATAGTACAGGGAATGGAAGACAAAAAAGCTTCCAATATTGTGGTGATGGATTTAAGAGACATTAAAAATACAGTTGCTGATTTTTTCGTCATTTGTTCCGGAACCTCGGATACCCAATTAGAAGCGATTTCTACTTCGGTGGAAGAGGTCGTTTTCAAAGCAACAAAGGAATTGCCCTGGAGAAGTGAAGGGAAAACCAACAGACAGTGGATACTGATGGATTATGTAAACGTGGTGGTTCATATCTTTCTCAAGGATACGCGAGCGTTTTATGGATTGGAAGAACTTTGGGGGGACGCCAAGGTGACTGAGATAAAGTAGCTGTCTTGAACTTTCACTTTTTAATATTGTTGTATCAAAAAGTTATTGCATTAATCATTAAACGATGACGGAAAAAAATAAGAATAAAAAATTTATACCAAAACCTCCCCAAAAACCCAACTTCCAGTTGTGGCTGATTATCACAGCAGTCATTGTGTTGGTTGGGGTTACTTGGTTTAACCAGACCAATGCGGTGGTTGAAATTACCATCAAACGCTTCGAAGATATGATGTTGAGCAACGATGTCAAAAAGATCGTTGTCATCAACAATCAAGACTATGTAGAAGTAACCCTAAAGGAGGAGGCGCTGGAAAATCAAAGGTATAAAGACGAGCTTGGTGCTCAAAATAGATTTTACAACGTGAATGGTCCACATTACAGGATCAATGTGGTGTCTGGCGAGAGTTTCATCGAACGCCTAAATGAGATAGAAAAGCAACTTCCAGAAGATCAACGTATAGGCTATACGGCCAAGAATGAGGAAAGCTGGGGGAATTGGATATCTACTTTTGGTTTCCTGATCCTTATCTTTTTTCTCTTTTGGATGATGATGCGTAGAATGTCTGGCCCCAGTGGCCCTGGTGGTCAAATTTTTAACGTGGGCAAATCAAGAGCGCAGCTTTTTGACGCTGAAAATAAAGTCAAAGTGACTTTTGACAATGTGGCAGGTCTCGATGAAGCCAAGGAAGAAGTGGAAGAAATTGTAGAATTTCTTAAAAATCCAAGCAAGTTTACGAAGCTGGGCGGCAAAATTCCCAAAGGCGCCTTATTGATAGGCCCTCCAGGTACCGGAAAGACTTTATTGGCTAAGGCAGTGGCAGGTGAAGCTGGTGTACCTTTCTTTACCCTTTCAGGTTCCGACTTTGTGGAGATGTTTGTAGGTGTCGGTGCTGCCCGTGTAAGAGACCTTTTCAAACAGGCTAAAGAGAAAGCCCCCTGTATCATCTTTATTGATGAGATCGACGCCATTGGACGATCAAGAGGAAAGGGACAAATGCCAGGTTCGAATGATGAACGTGAAAACACCCTTAACTCACTATTGGTGGAGATGGACGGATTCGGTACAGATTCGGGGGTTATTGTTTTAGGTGCTACTAACCGCCCCGACGTATTGGACTCAGCATTGCTAAGAGCCGGAAGGTTTGACCGACAAATAAGTATTGATAAACCTGACATCGTGGGTAGGGAGGCAATATTCAGGGTGCATCTCGGACCTATCAAGACTGCGGATGATGTTGATGCCAAGAAGCTGGCGGCCCAAACGCCAGGTTTTGCGGGAGCAGAGATCGCCAACGTTTGTAACGAAGCAGCCTTAATTGCTGCACGTCGAAACAAAGAGGAAGTCGATATGCAGGACTTCCAGGATGCTGTAGATCGGGTAATCGGTGGGCTCGAAAAGAAAAATAAAATTATCTCTCCTGAAGAGAAAATGATTGTTGCCTACCATGAAGCTGGACATGCCGTTGCCGGATGGTTTCTCGAGCACGCCGATCCATTGGTGAAGGTAAGTATTGTGCCTCGGGGCATAGCTGCCTTAGGCTACGCGCAGTACCTCCCAAAAGAGCAGTTTCTGTATCAAACAGAGCAGCTTATAGATGATATGTGCATGGCGCTAGGAGGAAGGGCAGCAGAGGAATTGATATTCGGCAAAATTTCCACTGGCGCGCTTAGTGATTTGGAAAGAATCACGAAGATGGCCTATTCTATCGTCTCTATATATGGGATGAATGAAAAGGTAGGAAACGTTTCCTTCTATGATAGCAAATCCGGTGACTATAAGTTCAACAAACCCTACTCAGAAGCCACCGCGCAAACAATAGACGAAGAAGTTCGGAAACTGATCAACTTTGCCTACGAGCGCACCAAAGAGTTATTGAGCAATAAGCGAGAGGAGCTGGAAAAAATTGCTCAGGCACTACTTGAAAAAGAGATTCTGTTCCAATCCGATCTTGAAAAAATCATTGGCAAGCGACCCTTCGAAACAGAAACTACTTACCAGGCTTTTACACGCAGGATAGAAGCAAGGGATAAGGAGGAGGCGCTGCTGAAAAAAGAAGCGGAACGTAAGGCCAACGATATTAATCAAGAGGACTTGGGGGAAAAAAGTAATTAACAGATAGGAGGGTTGACGCGTGTTAGTTAACACTTCCTTTTCCCTGATATACTAGCCAATGGCCTTTGTGTGTTATGCAAAGGCCATTACTTTTACCAAACGACATGACTGTAAGTCTGCTTTTATGAACATTTCTTTACATCACAACCAAAGTGTTTTTTTTGCTTCTGATTTTCACTTAGGTGCGCCCGACTATGCAGCAAGTAGGGTACGAGAGGATAAAATTATCCGTTGGCTGTCGGATGTGGAGAAAGATGCCGCCGCCATATTTTTACTGGGAGACATTTTTGATTTTTGGTTTGAATATGAAAAGGTAATTCCCAAAGGCTTTATACGTTTTGTCAGTAAGATAACGGCATTAAGAGAAAAAGGTATACCTATTTTTTTCTTTACCGGCAACCACGATCTATGGATGCGGGATTATTTTACCATCGAACTGGATATTCCTGTCTTTGCTAACCCTATAGAGATGGAAATAAACCATAAAAGGTTTCTAATCGGCCATGGGGACGGGCTGGGGCCTGGTGATCAAAAGTACAAACTGTTAAAAAAGATTTTTACCAATAAAACTTGTCAATGGCTGTTCAAATGGCTCCATCCAGATATTGGCATCGCTCTGGCGCAGAAGTGGTCTGGAAGCAGTAGGATCAGCAACAATCTTAAGAACGAAGACAATTTTAAAGGAGAAGAAGGTGAATGGCTTTGGCAATACTGCAAGTCAGTGGAGGAGCGAATACATTTTGACTACTATATATTTGGGCACCGTCACCTTCCATTAGAACTGCCAGTAGGGGAGCACGCCACATACATTAACCTGGGAGAATGGGTAAGCCAATGCAATTATGGGAAATTCGATGGCTCAACCTTTCGACTTCTGCCTTATGAGACCCAATGAGAGTCCTATGCCTTTTTTTTATAATGTTGATACCCTTCGAAGGTGTCTATTCACAGCAGACGGAGTGGTCGCCGCTGTACCGCATGGCAGTGGGCGATCTGGATCTCATTTCTTTGGATAACCAAGGCAATGTTTTTTATGCAGACCGTCTTGGAAATGTTTTTAAAGTGGATCCCACAGGCAAGATATCAAGTCGTTATTCACCACGCTTTCAAGGCAGGCTAACGCAGCTTGACGCTTCTTCAACAACGGTATTGTTTCTGTTTTCCGTTGATCTCCAGCAAATTGTCCTGTTAGATAGGCATCTGGTTCCAATCCAAAACATATCATTCCAAGAGGAGTCATTAGGCATCATAAAGGCTGCCGCCTTAGGTAATGACCATGCAATATGGCTCATCGATGAGGGGGATTTATCCCTAAAGAAATACAATTACAGAATCAACGAAGTCACACAGGTTCAATCCATGGCCACCCTCATTGGAGGCAACAAAATAGAAGTGATTGGGATGGTGGAGAAAGAAAACGTCCTATTTATGCTTGTCAAGGACAGAGGATTGTTTGTTCTAGACAATCAAGGGAATGTTGTTAAGAGCTATAACATCCTTTTCCATAAGCATTCCTGGTCCGTATATAGCGGAAAGTTGTATTTTGATAAAGAAGGACAAATATTTGCGATGAACATCTATTCCGGTGAGGAGTGTAAAATAGCACTTCCTGAATTTCCGGCATCTAGAATTGCCGTTTCCTCCCAACGTGTGGCACTAGCATCAACTGATTCACTGTACATCCTACTGCCGACGCGTCCTCCCAAACGATAAAAATCTGGAAATGTTATTTTATTAAGAATATTTTTGATAATTTTCGCATAATTTTTGCAAATTGCAGTGATATGGAGAAAGTTTTACGGAAAACCATCTACTGCCTACTTTTTATTTGCATCGGGACATTGGTGATATTGTCTCCCGTGCCTAATGCGTTTTCACAACAGATGCTACCTAAGACAGACATGGGTGTAAACTTTCCCGTAAACCTGAATGCTCCTGATGTTGATTTTAGTTTGAAAATTACGGGTAAAAGGAAGTTTAAAATTGTCTTGGATAAGAAGCCGGCGGCTCAAACAAAGGTGAAGATTTATGACATTTTGGGTAATCTTATTAAAGAGGACCGAATCTTACCTGAAGATGGGGTGGAGAAGAATTTTGACTTTTCCAATATAAACAGTAAGCTGTTTGTGGTGGAAGTCGGAAATTCAAAATATAACAAAACAAAAGGCATTTATGCCCAAGTGCCGGGCAGCAGGAGAAAATTAGTGGAAGCAACAGAATAAACAAACCCGGCTTTGAACCGGGTTTGTCGTTAATTAAGCAATTTCTACCAATGTAATGTCGAAAGTTAAATCTTGCCCAGCAAGGGGGTGGTTGGCGTCTAAGGTGATTTTTTGATCATCTACATAAACGACCTTTACCGGCATCGGTTGTCCCATTTGGTTTTGAATGGACAAGTCCATTCCCACTTCTGGTTTAATATCTGCAGGTACTTGGTCCATGGGAATATCTATCATCATATCCGCCCTCTTCTCGCCATACGCTTCTTCGGAAGGAATGACTACGCTGATATTTGAACCCAATTCCATTCCATGGACTGCTGCATCAAATCCTTTAATCATGTTGCCATCACCCAAGACGAATTCAAGCGGCTCCCTGTTTTCAGATGAATCGAATACTGTTCCGTCATTTAGCTTGCCCGTGTAATGGACTTTAACTTTGTTTCCTTTGCTAGCTACAGCCATTGAATTGTTTATTTGGTTTTAATAGGATAAAGGTATGGATTTTTGAAGGACATCAAAAACATATCCCCAGTAAATGTCAAACTGTTCAGTTACGTTCTTTTTTTGTACGCGTATGGACAATTTTTTTCCCAAAATACCGGAAATTGGGTATCTTAGGCGGAAATAACCAAATGGCACTGTTTAAGCAAGGAATAGCATATGGAAGAAAAAAATCTGGGGAATATCCTAATTATTGATGATAATGAAGATCTGTTGTTTGCAGCCAAAATGCTGTTGAAAAAGCATGCGAAGGAGGTCACCATAGAAAAAGATCCGAGAAGAATACCTTTTTTGATCAACAACCACAGCTATGATGTCATCCTGTTGGATATGAACTTTAATGAAGATACCACTTCGGGTAAGGAGGGTTTTCACTGGCTCAGGCAGATCAAAGAAATTGATCCTAAGGCGGTTGTTATATTGATTACGGCGTTTGGAGATGTTGAAATGGCCGTTCAAGCTTTGAAAGAGGGTGCGACAGACTTTATTCTTAAGCCATGGCAAAACGAAAAATTACTCGCAACGCTGTCGGCTGCTGTAAAGCTAAAGGAGAGTTATGATCAGGTGGAGAAACTATCGGGAAGGCAAAAGCAATTACAGGCGGACCTAAAAAAGCCTTTTTCAGAAATCATCGGCCATTGCTCAGCAATGAAAAATGTATTTTCCATCATTGACAAAGTGGCAAAGACCGATGCAAATGTTTTAATCTTGGGAGAAAACGGTACGGGTAAAGAATTGATTGCGCGGGCCATACATGATCGGTCACTGCGTGCCGATGAAATTTTCGTAGGCGTCGATATGGGCGCCATCACTGAAAGCTTATTTGAAAGTGAGCTCTTCGGCCATAAGAGAGGATCCTTTACAGATGCAAAAGAAGATCGGGCAGGTCGTTTTGAGGTTGCGGACGGTGGTACCTTGTTTTTGGATGAAATAGGAAACCTAAGTATGCCCCTGCAATCTAAACTTTTGACAGTGCTGCAAAAACGGGAAGTTACCAGGATCGGGACGAACAAACCAGTACCAGTGGATATCCGTCTGATCTGTGCGACCAATATGCCTGTTCATGATATGGTGTTGGAGAATACCTTCAGGCAAGACTTGCTCTACAGAATCAACACCGTGGAAATTTTCTTGCCACCCCTGCGCGAAAGACAGGACGATATCCCAGAATTGGCAGAGCATTTCCTGCAGATTTATTCCCAGAAGTACCGCAAGGAATTTACTGGCTTTAAACCCAACGCTATGCAGCTGCTTCAACGCTATACCTGGCCAGGAAATATCAGGGAACTACAGCATGCCATCGAACGCGCCATCATTATGGCAGAAGGGAGGGAGCTAGATAGCAGGGATTTCTTCTTCTTATCCGCAAAACCGACCAATGAAAAACTTAATGCCAGCGCGACCTATAATCTTGACGAGGTAGAAAAGAACGTCATACAAAAAGCAATTGATAAAAACGGGGGCAATATTTCCAAAGCAGCAAAAGAACTTGGGCTGACCAGGGCTTCTTTGTATAGAAGACTAGAAAAGTATGGATTATAAAGTCGGGTTGCTGGGCCGGGTGGTGCTGCTTGCGGCAAGTTTGCTCATTTTGGCTTATTCAATCATCAGTGATACAGGAGTTTTTCCGATTTCCTTATTTATTATTCTTGTTACAGCGCAGATCGTATTCCTCTTGCGGTATGCGGAAAGCAGTTTCAAAAAAGTAAGGCAGTTTCTTAACAATATTAAGCAAAACAATTTTGCTACGGTATATCCTGTAAAGTTTGATGGAACGGAGACGGATGATCTACATATTGAATTTAATGCCATTCTGGCCAAACTGCGGGAAGATCAGGCAGAAAAAGAAGCCAATTACCAATACTTCCGCTCGGTATTCCAGCACCTGAGCATAGGTCTCATTACTTTTGAAGAAGACGGACAGATCCAGATCCTTAACACTGCAGCCAAGCGCATGCTGGATATACAACAGCTGAGTAATATTTCGGAAATAGAAAATGTTAACAAGGAATTGTACTTGGCCATCAACAGCCTCAGGACAGGCGGCAGTGAGTTGATAAAAATCGCACATCCCGATGGGATCATGCAGCTGTCGGTATATGTAATCGAACTGGTATTGCGTGACGTGAGGTTCAAATTGGTCTCCCTTCAAAACATTCAAAGCGAGTTGGAAGAAAAAGAAATGGAGGCTTGGCAGAATTTGGTGAAAGTGTTGACGCACGAAATCATGAACTCTATCGCCCCCATTTCCTCTTTAGCTGCTACCATCAGAGAGGATATACAAGGCTATGTAGATAAAAAGGCTTCAGTACCCGCATCAGACATGGAGGACTACTTGATGGGGATTAGTACCATTGAGAAGAGAAGTGAGGGCTTGACGACTTTTGTTAGCGATTTTAGAAGTTTGGCGCATATTCCCATGCCTAAATTTACCGCCATCAAGATCAAAGACCTTTTTGATCAAGTTGAAAAGCTCTTTCAAAACCAACTTAAATCCAATCAAATTTTGCTTACAAAAAGTATTGTTCCGGATGACCTCCTGCTTTTTGCGGATAGCAGTCTGATAGAACAGGTGTTGATCAACCTTACCCAAAATGCCATACATTCTGTCGAAAACAAAGAAGAAAAACATATCCGTTACAACGCCTTTATTGACGATAATGGAAAAATTATCATTGAAGTATCCGATACAGGAAAGGGCATAGAAGAGGAAGCCCTCTCCAAAATTTTCATTCCCTTCTTTACCACGAAAAAGAAAGGCTCGGGTATTGGGCTAAGCCTTTCTAAACAGATTATGAGAAGGCACAAAGGAAATATTCAGGTGAGGTCAGAGCTTGGGGTGGGGACCACTTTCAAGCTGATTTTTAATGGCTAACATGAGTGGCTACGGCACACCTTGTTCATCTACTGGATACGCTGAAGCTGCTGCGGATGTAACCTTTCCATGACGATCATTCAACCCGCAGCTCCCCTTTAATAGGAATGATGCTTTGTGGCCTTCAAAAAATGTGGGTGTACCTAGAGGCTTCCGGATGATGCTTTAGGAGTCTAACGCCGCTGTTGATCCTTATGCTTCATGTTATTTTTTTAGATGCTGAACAATAAGCTGGTATGGTACATGCTCAGTGAAAAATGTCTTTCCTTGAACAAAAATTTACAAACGCCTATTTGGGTCACAAAAAATTAAAAAAAAATGAAAAAATATAGAATTTAAGATTTTCCTAAGAAGAACAGATTAATGTCTTTAAAATACAATAAGATAGCTTAAAATTTATATTCATCAGAACTGGGGTACTAGAGGTGCTTTGGTGCCTCTCCAAACCTATAACAAAAAGCCTTAACTTTAGCGCTTTCAAAGCAGGATGTTAGCTATGAACACAGAAAGGATAAAGCTGCAAGAGGACCGGGAGAGAAAGAAGCATTGGAAGAAATGGGGACCTTATTTGACCGAAAGGCAATGGGGTACTGTAAGAGAAGATTATAGTGCAGATGGCTCAGCTTGGAACAATGTTACCCATGAAGATGCTAGGAGCAAAGCATATCGTTGGGGAGAAGAAGGGATTGGCGGGATCAGTGATCACAAGCAAAAACTATGTATTGCCTGGGCTTTTTGGAATGGAAAGGATCCAATGATCAAGGAGCGGATGTTTGGCTTGACCGGAACGGAAGGAAATCATGGGGAGGATGTAAAGGAGATCTATTATTACCTGGATTCTACACCTACCCATAGCTATATGAAAATGCTCTATAAATATCCCCAAGCCGAGTTTCCTTATGAAAAGTTGCGGGTAGAAAATGCTAAGAGGAGCAAAAAAGATCTTGAGTATGAACTGATGGACACTGGTGTGTTCGATGATGATGCTTATTTTGATATTTTTATAGAATATGCCAAGCAAGATGTTGAGGATCTTGTCGGCCGCGCTACCATACATAATCGGGGTAAGGAAGGTGCTGACATATGGGTGATGCCCACCATCTGGTTTAGAAAGACATGGTTTACCGGCAGTGAACCATTTATGCCGCAGCTTTGGAAGGCTGGGGAAGAAATCCATGCCTTTTCACCGAAAACAGGCAACCTTCATTTTAGTTTTTCAGGTGAACCGGAATTACTCTTTTGTGAAAATGAGACCAACCGGAAGAGGCTTTACCAGATTGACAACTTAAAGCCATACCTGAAAGACAGCATCAATGATTATATCGTCACAGGAGACAAGTCGTGTGTCAACCCTCAGGGACGAGGCACAAAGGCAGCTGCCATATACAAAATTCATATTCCTGCAGGATCGGCAGCAGAAGTAAGCTTCAGAATGAAGCACCCATCCTCCAATGGTGTTGATCAAACACACGACGATATTATCGAAGCCAGAAAGCGGGATGCCGATGAATTTTATGAGGAAATGCAGCGGGATGTAACTGACCCTGACTTAAGGCGGATCCAGCGCCAAGCCTATGCAGGGATGCTATGGAGCAAACAGTTTTACTACTACAATGTGGAACGGTGGCTGGACGGTGATCCAGGCAGGTATTCACCTCCTCAGGAAAGGAAAAAAGGACGTAACAGCCACTGGCGGCATTTGCAAAACTATGATATCATATCAATGCCCGACAAGTGGGAGTACCCATGGTATGCCGCTTGGGACTTGGCGTTCCATTGCATTCCCTTGGTTAGGCTAGATCCTGATTTTACCAAAGAGCAACTCATACTGCTATTAAACGATTGGTATATGCACCCCAATGGGCAGATACCCGCCTATGAGTGGAATTTTAGCGATGTAAATCCACCTGTTCATGCCTATGCAGTACAAAGGGTCTATCAGATCGACAAGAAAATGAACAATGGCAAAGGCGATCAAGAGTTTTTAGAGCGATGCTTTCACCGGCTGATGCTCAATTTCACCTGGTGGGTAAACAGGAAAGATACAGAAGGCAACAATATCTTTGAAGGGGGCTTTTTGGGATTGGACAACATCAGCGTGATTGACCGAAGCAATGCGGGCCATTTTGCGGGTAAATTGGAACAGGCTGATGCAACTTCCTGGATGGCGATGTTCTGCTTGAATATGCTGCGGATTTCCTTGGATTTGTGTGAGTTCAACAAGGTATACCAGCACATGGCTATCAAATTTCTGGAGCATTTCCTTCATATTGCGGGCGCCATGAGTAACATTGCAAATGAAAACATTAGCCTTTGGAGTGAAGAAGATGGCTTTTTCTTCGATGTGCTTCATCTTCCCGGCAAAGATCCTAAGGTGATGAAAGTAAAGTCTGTGGTAGGGATTATCCCGATGTTTGCAGTGGAACCTATTCCCGAACGGCTGTTTGAAAATCTTCCAGATTTTAAGAAGCGGATGGAATTTTTTATGAAGGAAAAGCCCAAATTGGCAGCTTTGGTATCCAGCTACATACAGCCTGGACATGGTAAGCGACGGTTGTTTTCGTTGTTGAGAGGTCACAGAATGAAAAGTATCCTGAATAAAATGTTGGATGATAAGGAATTCTTTTCTCCTTACGGCATCCGCTCGCTGTCAAAGGATCATAAAGAAAATCCCTATACACTTAAGATTAATGGATCAGAACTGTCCGTGTCCTATGTGCCGGGAGAGTCAGACTCAAATATGTTCGGAGGAAATTCCAATTGGCGGGGCCCTATCTGGTTTCCCATAAATTACCTGATCATAGAGTCGCTCAAGAAGTTCGACTTCTACTATGGTGGCGAATTTCCTATAGAATGTCCTACAGGATCCGGAAAATATGTTACACTGGATCTGGTAGCGAGGGAGCTGTCATTAAGAAACATAAGCCTATTCATGCGTGACAAGAATGGACGACGACCTATTTATGGTGAGAACGAGAAAATGCAATCGGATCCGCATTTTAAGGATTATATACTTTTTTATGAGTACTTTCATGGTGACAATGGACGAGGCCTTGGGGCGTCGCATCAAACTGGATGGACCGGTTTGGTGGCAGAATTGATCCATAAACTGTACAAAAAAACGGAACAACCCGCGTATGCTACTACCTTATTTAGAAGCTAACCGGTTAGAGGCAGGATGTGATGAAGCTGGTAGAGGCTGTCTGAGTGG
The DNA here is from genome assembly GCA_035303945.1 of Cyclobacteriaceae bacterium. GTDB lineage: Bacteria > Bacteroidota > Bacteroidia > Cytophagales > Cyclobacteriaceae > DATGMS01. The sequence goes on along the minus strand of DATGQZ010000024.1, from coordinate 51,695 downwards.
ACCTGTAGTCGCCGCAGCTGTCATATTGCCCTGCGATTATGCCAATGAACTCATTAACGACTCGAAGCAATTATCAGGAAAAAAAAGAAAAACACTGGCCGAAGAAATAAAAAAGAAGGCAAGTGCTTGGGCTATTGCTTCGGCAAGCCCTCAGGAAATTGACCAAATCAATATTCTTAACGCTTCTTTTTTGGCTATGAGCCGCGCGGTGGAGGCTTTACACATCCAGCCGGATCACCTGTTGATAGACGGAAATCGTTTCAAAAGCCATTTAAAGCTACCTTTCAATTGTATTATCGGAGGTGATGCCAAGTATGCCAGTATTGCTGCAGCCTCTATTTTGGCTAAAGTACATCGGGATGAACTAATGCAAGCTTACGCCAAAGAGTATCCTGGCTATGGGTGGGAGACAAATTTTGGCTACCCTACCCGCCAACATCGGGATGGGATCAAAGCTTTGGGTACTACGGTGCTCCACCGTATGTCTTTCAGGTTGATCCCTGAACAGCTTGAATTGGAGTTTCCCGAAATGGCAGCTGAAATAGTGCCCATATCACTGGAAAAATAAACCTTCAACGGTTGCTTTTTCCTTAAAAAAACTCCACCCGATAGGAAGCAGTATACGTACCCCCTGCCGCTAGTCGGTTGGTGCCGAGTTTTTCTTCAAATTGTTGGTTATGGCCGAGCTGATCAGCTATGCCGTTCCAAGGTTCTAAGCATACATATCGGGCGCCTTTTCCTCTGGTCCAGATCCCCAACCACTTAAAGTCTCCATACTCCATGGACACCCCGGCACCCGTTTTTTTACTTTTTATTGAAATTTTTGCAGGAGGCAGCGTGTCGATAATTAACGCATCATTAGCAAATAACCCGTAATCCAAATCCAGGTGGCCTTTATTAATGTCCAATGAATATTTCCCCTTAGCCAAATACACACCTTCCAATTTATAAAGTTCTTTGCTATCACTTTCGTCGTGGAAATCTATGACATAGTCTTCGAAGTTCTCTGACCTGGGGTCTAGGGGGCAATTAAAACCCGGATGTCCGCCAATGCCAAAATAGATCTCCTTTTCAGAAGGGTTTTTAACTTCGTAGGTTACTTGTATGGTTTGACCTTCTAGCATGTAGCTGATGTACAGTTCAAACTGAAAAGGATAAACTTTCAACGTGTCCTCATTAGATTGAAGCAAAAATTTTGCTGAGTTTCCCGTTTTTTCTACAAGGGAAAAATCGCTGTTTCTTCCAAAGCCATGTTGAGGCAGATGATAAGGAATGCCGGCTACGTAAAAGGTATTGTCGATGAGGCTTCCAACCGTTGGAAAAAGGATGGGTGAATGCCTATTCCAAAATTGTGGATCAGCCTGCCACATGTATTCTATGCCATTAAAAAGAACACTGCTCAATTCAGCGCCTTGCAGTTTGACCTCAGCTTTGATGAAATCGTTGCCAAGAAGGATTTTTTCAGGATTCATTGTTTAGTGATTTTCTCTGGTATCTTATGATAGTATAATCATATTCGTTCTTCTCGTCTTTAACATGATGTTCTTGAGCTACTTTTTCCCATTCCGAGTAGTCTACAGGAGGAAAAAAGGTATCACCTTCAGGACGAGCATCTACTTCCGTCACTATCATTTCATCCACCAGCGGCAGCGCCATAGCAAATATCTGCGCACCACCCAGGACGAATACTTGCTCGACATGAAGGCTATTGGCAATTGCTATGGCTTCATCCAAAGAATGAACCACATAATGGGGGGAGGGGACTTCATAGCGTTTGTCTCGGGTAATGACGATAGAGGTCCGTCCGGGTAGAGGTTTTCCCATTGATTCATAGGTTTTACGTCCCATAATGATGAAGTGCCCCAACGTGGTTCTTTTGAAATGCTGGAGGTCACCCGATAGTTTCCAAACCAATTGATTATCCTTTCCAATGACTCCGTTACGGGCTACGGCTACAATTAAAGCTATTTTCAAATTATTTCTTTGTAATTATTGATTAGGCATTGAACTTCATGTTTTGGATTCTCATGGCATTGAAAATAGCCAGTAATGCTACGCCAACGTCGGCGAAAACTGCCTCCCACAAGGATGCGACACCAAAAGCACCCACCACTAGTACAATGGCCTTCACGCCGAAGGCGAGAGCGATATTTTGCCACACACCCTGCTTGGTCTTTCGCCCTATTCGAATGGCGGTAACTAATTGAGCAGGCTGGTCATTTTGGATGACCACATCTGCAGTTTCTATGGCCGCATCAGAGCCAAGTCCTCCCATCGCTATACCAATATCTGCAAGGCTGATAACGGGAGCGTCGTTTACCCCATCTCCGACAAAAGCCACAACATGACCCTGCTGCTTAAGGTCTTCCACTATACGGACCTTATCCTGAGGAAGCAATTCTCCATGAGCTTCATCCATGCCGAGTTCTCTGGCAACCGCATTCACCACTGGCTTGCGATCACCCGAGAGCATGACCATCTTTTTGATATTTAATGTACGTAACTTTTTGAGCGATTGGATAGTGCCCTCTTTGATGCGATCGGCTATTGTCATGTGGCCAATATAAGTACCGTCAATAGCAACCACTACCAATGTGTCCACGATATCAGAAAGATGTGCGGGATAAGTGATCGCATATTTGTCTAACAAACGCGGGTTTCCCACAAGTATAGGCTGTCCGTTAATAGTGCCTTTTAAGCCAAAGCCCGGTAGTTCTTCAACTTCCTCTACAGGAATAGTAGCATGTTCGTCATTTGCATAGGCTTGTACAGCTTTGGCAATAGGATGGGTGGAATGATTCTCCATAGCGGCAGCCAATTGTACCATCTCCTTTTCGGTCATACCTGCATCAGGAAGGACTGCTGCCTCTTTTACTGAAAATATCCCCTCCGTTAATGTTCCAGTTTTGTCCATCACTAAAACGTCAGCTTGGGTAATGAGATCCAAAAAATTAGAACCTTTAAACAGGATACCGTTTTGCGAAGCAGCGCCAATACCGCCATAATACCCAAGAGGAATGGAAACGACTAATGCACAGGGGCAGGAAATAACCAAGAAAACCAATGCCCGGTACAGCCAGTCCTGAAATACGTAATTATCAACAAAGAAATACGGAAGGAGGGTCAAACCCATGGCCATAAATACCACAACAGGCGTATAGACTTTAGCAAATTTGGTAATAAAGCGTTGGGTTTTCGCTTTTCTAGCGCCCGCCTGCTCCACCATTCTCAAGATCTTGGACAGTGTGCTGTCTTCGTAAATGGCTGTGGTTTCCATTTCCACCACCTTTTCTTGATTGACCATGCCCGCCAGGATCCTTTCACCTTTCTTGACGGATCTGGGCATCGACTCCCCTGTCAGCGCATCCGTCTTAAAATAGGCATGCGGAGTAGTTAGAATACCATCCAATGGTACTTTGTCACCAGCTCTGAGACGGATGGTTTCTCCAACAGCTACAGCAGATGGATGGACTTCTCGGTACCTTCCATCACGAAATACACTAGCAACATCTGGACGGTTATCAATTAAATCCTTAATGGATTTCCGTGACTTTTGAACAGCTGAATCCTGAAAATGCTCTCCAATAACATAAAAAAGCATCACTGCCACTCCTTCAGCATACTCTCCGATATAAAAGGCGCCGAGCGTGGCAATTCCCATCAAGAAGAATTCATTAAAAACATCCCCCCTAGCAATGCTTCTTGCCGCCTGGAGAAGTACTTTACCTCCTACCGGGATATAGGCTGCGGCAAACCAGATCAGCCTCACTGCCCCAACAAACCATGCCACCTCCAAATAGGAGAGGAGAATCCCTGAAAGCAGTAACAGGAGACTTGCCAGCGTGGGAAGGTAGTCTAAACCATGTTGGTGCTCATGGGCATGGCTCACCGGATTGGGATCTGTGCAGCAGCAGGAAGCATCGGATGTAGGTGCCTCGCAAGCAGGGTTTGCTGGAGAAGTACTGGAAGCGTGATGATCCCTTCCAACTTTAAAAATTTCATGATCCCTCATATCCCTAGTTTTTTTCAGGCAACAGAAAAGAATTAGTTTTCCATTGCCTGTCAAAATTACGTTTTAAAACCGTGCAAGGGAATTGCATTGAGGAAATAGTGGAGGTTAGGCCGATATTTGTGGGACTTTCAGGCCACCGTGGGCGGTCTTTAACGCAAAAAAAGCAGCTTCGTTTTAGAAGCTGCTGAATGGCATTTATTTTTTTGCCGTTTGGCCGGCCATCATATTGGGATAATCTGCCATGACAAAAGAGGTGCTGCTAGAGGAATCAATTTTTTTTGTCGTCATACTCCACTTAGTTTTATCCTTCTTGCTCTGGGATTCTATTGCCAAAATATCACCCTCAGGTAAGTTTTTAAAGTATTCCTTATTGGCATTTTTTGAACGCTTCGTTAAGTAAGGGCTGTTTTTTCCCCAAAAAGAGGCAAATACAGGAATAGGATCCTTACTGATCCAGTAGGACGCTACCCACTCATCATTCTCCGCTCGGTATTCCTCACAGGAATATCCTGCAATAGTTTTCGTATTGCCCGTTTTCTCAAATTTAATGTTTTCGAAATCCTCCGTTTTGACGTTGTCCGTATGTGTGTCTACTTGTTCCTCAAGCCCCGTCGCATCAAACCCAAAGGCCATCCTGGTTTTTTCACCTTCATTCTCCATCAGAATGATGGAAGCATTGTTTTTTAGGTCAAAAATCATGATGGTCTTCTCCATCCGATCCGCTTGCTGTTTTTGGTCAGCAGCATTAATTTCCATGGCGGAATAGTCATTGCTTTCGTTGAGAAAGGAGGTCATCCTTACCGGCTCCATAGTCTTTCCTTTTTCATCTGTGCCGGTCATTTCCATTTCAGCCTTTCCTGTAAAATGATATGTTTCTTCCGTCGCTACGTTCGTATTGATACCCTTGAAGATATTGCTCATATCAATGCCTCCGCTGGCTTCAGCTTCTGGGCCATAAAGATCTGAGAAAGCCTTTTCAAGTTGTCGTTGGGTGGCGTTTTCTACTTCTCTTTCCACTCGTTTTTCCACCGCATTGGCGACTCCCTGTTCTGCTGCGCGGCGAATTCTATTCATAATCTGCGCATCTGCAAGAAAGGAACAAAAAAGAAGAACGACGGTCAAATAAAAGCTGGTGTATTTCATAGCGCTAAAAGTTAAATGTGAAGAATATGTGGTAAATATACCCCTAAAAATATATTTTACAAAGTAATTTTCGCTGATTGGTAACTGTTAAAGTAAATCCTCTGGCAAAAAATGAATCAGCAGGTGAATGAAGCACCTGCTGATAATGGGGAGTTATATTTCTAAGATATAGTCTAATATGCCGGCATTTTTGCCTTTGGGACGGGTGACCAACAAGGGAATTTTATCGTTCATGCGGATCAGCCTTTCGGCAATGCTTCCTAAAAACAATGCCGTAGCGGCTGTTCGTCCTTTGGCACCGATGACAATACCATCGGCCTCAATTTCTAAGGCTTTGTTTACAATGTCCTCTACTGGATCATCATCTTCATCCCTGGTATATAGTGGTGTGATCTGCACCCCTTTTGTGTCAATTTTTCTGATAAATTTCTTGTACTTGATTTCTGCATGGGTATGCATGATGGCTGCAAATTCTTCATAACTCTTGCCGGTATAATGGTAGCCTGAAGGGACAGTATAGACATTTTGCACAATGATTTCAATCCGCTTGTTGTTGCGTTCCGATATGAGTATCGCTTCTTCCAAAGCATCCTTAGAGTAGTCTGAGAAGTCGCTGGGAACAAGGATCTTCTCGACCTTAGGAATACTGTTTTCAGGGATAATCATCAAAGTACAGCTGGCGCGTCGCGCAAGGCGTTGGGCTCCCACACCGGAGCCGGGCAAGCTGACTTTACGGCCGACTACAATCATGTCTGCTGACTTATCGTGCGCAAGTTTCAGTATTTTTTTGGCCAGCTGACCTTCTTTTACAATATATGAAATTTCGCTGGTGCATTCAGCGTCCCAAAATCTTGCCACCACCTCCTTCATCTGTGCTTTCCGTTCATCTACCATGTTATCGATCAGATTAGGGAATTCTTTCAGCACATCTTTGGGGATTTGCAAGTTTCTGATGATGTTGGTGAAATAAACTTTTTTCGTTTGATTGATCTTTGCTATAAAAACCGCGAATTTGATCAGGGTCTCATCCAATGGCGTCTGGTCCAGGCAAACAATAAGCTTTTTAATCTGATACATCTCGATCGTTAATTGAATACTAAAAGAATGGATTTCGGGTTTCGATATTTCCTTGCCTGATCTAATTAATCAAAAGGGATACCGATAGTTAAAAATAGAAAATAAAATCTTATTAATCTTTGCGTAAAAGCCCATTTTGTCGCTAACGGATATATTTCCTGTTTAGCGGAGCAGACCTAGTCTATATGGGCCGGTTTGATATTCTAAAACCCTCTTCGTATATTTGTCCAAGAGTTCGGGTCTACGACTTGTTCAAACTTCACAAATTAATTAAAATTTCCGAGTGAAGCTTTGTTTCAAAATCAGGCCTCAGCCGTTCCGATTTATCGGATCTGGCCCTGTTCTTCGAACAGGTTAACAGTGGAAGGTTGCGAAATGCGAGCAGCTCAAATCTTGTTTATTCGGAGGTTTGTAACACTCCATGGCCCGGACTCCATTTTTTCCTTTCCCGTTACCTCTCCCCACTCCTAGTCAAAAAAGATCTTTTAGGTGAATCGTTTGATCCACCCAAAAGATGATACGTTTCTTTACTAGTAAAGCATCCTGAACCTAATGGTTCCCTCTATCCGTTTCAATGCTTCAATTACTTCCGGAGAATAGGCTATATCAATGTCGGTGATCACATAGCCTATTTTTTCATTTGTTTTCAAATACTGCCCCACGATGTTAATATTATAATCCGCTAGCACCTGGTTGATCTTTGCCAATACCCCAGGTTCGTTTTGGTGAATATGGATCAGCCTATGTGCGTCATGCAGGAAGGGCAGCTGAATGTTGGGGAAGTTCACACTGTTGTAGGTGTTGCCCGTATTAATGTATTCAATGATCTTACCCGGAACAAAGCGGGCAATGTTTTCCTGTGCTTCCAATGTGCTTCCTCCGATATGCGGAGTCAGAATAGTGTTGCGTAAGCCCTTTAATTCTGACTCAAATGGCTCGGAATTGTTTTTTGGCTCAGATGGGAACACATCCACCGCAGCTCCAGCGATATGACCACTTTCAATGGCTTCTTTTAGAGCTTTAATATCTACAATATGCCCCCTGCTGAGGTTGACCAAAATAGCTCCCTTTTTCATTAAAGCAATTTTGTCTTTGCTGATGATGTTTTTATTGTCCTTGCGGCCGTCCACATGAAGAGAGACAATGTCACAGGTGCTCAAAAGCTCGTCCAAAGAATCCAGCTTAGTAGCATTGCCTAAGGCCAATTTCTCGATAACATCATAGTAATATACTTTTAAACCCATGTTTTCGGCCAACACAGAAAGCTGTGCCCCAATGTTTCCATAGCCTACAATACCCAGTTTTTTGCCCCGTACTTCAAAGCTTCCATGGGCGGATTTATCCCATATTCCCTGGTGCATTTTATGGCTTTTGTCATGGATATTTCTCATCAATAGAATAATCTCCGCAATAGCCAGCTCTACAACAGAACGGGTATTGCTAAAGGGTGCGTTAAAGACGACTACCCCTTTATCTTGGGCCGCATCAAGGTCTATTTGATTGGTGCCGATGCAGAAGGCGCCAATGGCAATAAGCCTATTGGCGTTTTCCAATACCTTTCTGGTAATATTGGTTTTGGACCGGATGCCAATGACAGACACAGTTTTTATTTTTTCACAAAGCTCTTCTTCTGAAAGTGCGGAAGACATGACTTCTACATTGTAACCTTCCTGTTTCATAAGTTCCACCGCCAAGGGGTGGATATTCTCTAGAAGAAGAACATTGATACGGCTTTTGGGATAAGAGAATTTTTTGTTCATTTTATTGACGTAAAGTATTTCATCTAAGCTTGGAGCAATGTGATCGGCAATGGAAGTTACCTTAGGCCGCGACACATTTTCTGTAAAAGCATAAAACTTATTTGCTACTCCCGAAGCTTTAATTTCATAATCGGTATAGCCATCTCCTATTACATAAATGTCCCCTTCTAGGTTCAGGCTCTTGATCGTTGCCGGCTTACCGTTATTTTGGGAAAGGAGGTTGTCCCGGTTGAAGTCTATGATGTTGTCATTGTCATCATAGATGAATTCATTGGCAAAGATATTTTCTTCCTTAATGCCATAAGGAGTTACAATGGGGCGGATAAAATCCTTAAAACCATTGGAGATAATAAAAATGTTTTCCGCGTTTTCCTGCAAAAATTCCTTGTTTCGCTGAAAGGAAAGCGAAACTTTGCTTTGAAGCGCCTCGACCAATTTGCTGATGTGGGCTCGGGTGGCTTTTAGCAAATCCATCCTTTGCTCAAGACTCTCCCTAAAGGACAGCTTCCCTTCCATGCCTTTGTCGGTGATGTCTTTAATGGCTTGGATTTTCTGGTTCTTTTCGGGATCGCTCTCGAGACTGATTTCTCCCAGTATATCCAAAGCCTCCACCTGGGTAAAGGTACTGTCGAAATCAATGATGAATTTCTTTGTTGCAGTCATTGTACTTTAGAATTTACGATTTGGATGCAAATCTAGTCTTTTATTAAATAATATGAAGATAAGCGCCGAAAAATACGTCAATCTAGCAATAGAAAGACCCGAATGATGTATGGAAAAAGAACTAAATCACGATACCATATGCCATTTAGGCGCGGAAGTTGATAATGCTCTCCAATTATTACGAAGATTTATAATGAGCTGATCCTGCTTTAATCAGAATATCCTAAATTTGAAGTGGAAAGATAGATCAGACTTTAAAATAAACAACAAGAACGTATGCCTTTAGCATTAGACAATTTAAGGGTGGGAAGAAATTATAGGTTAATAAATTACGGGGAAGAAAGGCAGATTACGGTGGTTGCGCGACTGAGCGGAAAGAACTTCAAGGTAAAGGATCTTCAGACCCTAGAAACATATGATATGGAGGAGCTGCTGCGTTGGGGGACTGGACCAGACTATGAATTGGAAGAACTGGAGGGAGAATAGCCTGTGCTGGACGAGGGATGGTGGGGTAGCATTTATCCAAAGTGCCGTTGCCCAAAGTTTCAAAAATAAGCACCAACTATCATGAGACAACTAATTCTGGTATTTTTTATAGTGAGCTATCATGTTGCTGCTCAGGAGGACACACGCTATAGGACGGTGATGGATAAGCTTGCAAGGCATTATAACCAAGAAGCTTATGACAGCATCTTTTTTATGCTAGCTCCTTCCATGCAGCAACATTTACCTCAGGCTGAAAATAAAAAGTTTTTCACTGCCTTGCATGGGGAGGCAGGGAAGTTGGTTTCTTGGGAAGCCCTAGCTGTTCAATCCCAACCCGCGCGTTTCAAAACGGTTTTCCAACAACAGGTTTTTGCGTTGAACATATACTTGAATGAACAGAATAAGATCAGCGGTTTCGAATTTAAACCATTTGGAGCAGACGAGCTGGTACAACTCGAAAAGAACCTATCCTCGGTGGAATTGCCCTTCAGGGGACAATGGACTGTTTTCTGGGGTGGAGATACACCTGAGCAAAACTATCATGTGGAAAACAGGGCCCAGCGTGGGGCCTTTGATTTTTTAATTATTGGGGAAAATGGCAAAAGTTACCGAACTAACGGCCGTTCGAACGAAGACTTTTATGCCTTCGGAAAGGAAATTTTGGCGCCTGTAGATGGGGTAATCGCCATGGTTGTCGATGGAATTAAAGACAATGTCCCTGGTGAAATGAATCCGGTTTTTATACCTGGCAATACTATAATTGTAAAGACAGAAGTTGGGGAATTTTATGTCTTAGCGCATTTTAAGCAACATTCTATAGTCGTAAAAGAGGGAGACAAAGTAAACAAGGGCCAACTGTTAGGGCAATGCGGCAATTCCGGCAATTCAACAGAACCGCATTTACATATGCACCTCCAAAATGTAGAAGAAATGTATAAAGCTACCGGTGCAAAGATCTATTTTGAAAAGCTGCTGGTCAATGGGGTAGAGAGACAACAGCATTCTCCCATTAAGGGTGAAGTGGTGGGACCTGTTAAATAAGGTCAGGAAGGCGTTCAGCTGATGCAGAGATCTTGTATGGTTTTTGAGGAAAATCATTAAACACTAATCTATGATTTTTCGAATAATCACTTTTCCTATAAGATATGCTTTTTCTAAAATTAAAAAAGCCGTCGGAAAGCTGGATCGGGTCAGGATTGAACTGCTATATGCATTTGGCAATGAAGATACAATATTTGTTAAAGGCAGGGCTATAGAAGCATATAGACAAAGTAAACCCTCGCCGAGGAAGAATCCTCTGGTAAACATCTTAGCTACCATCCGTCGGTATGCGGGGAGTAGTGTGGAGGGAGCCAAAGTAGAAATTTGTTACCAACACATTAGCCAACATGTGGTAAGCGATGCCGAAGGCATTTTTGAAGCCGCCTTCCAAGGGATTACCCCACTTATCACCAATGATGAATATGTTACTATCAAGTTGCAAGCAGAAGAAGGGGTAATTCCTGAAAAGGAAACAAAAAAAGTACAGGTGATGCGTTACGCATCGGATTCTCCCTTGGGAATTATTTCTGATATTGATGACACCATTTTAATTTCGCATGCTACCCAGCTCGGCAAAAAGTTTTGGCTGTCAGTTTCCAAAAATGCCTATACCCGCCGACCTTTTCCGGGGGTGAGTGAACTGTACGATATTTTATCCAACGCCGGCGCCAATCCTGTGTTTTATGTTTCCAGCAGTGATTGGAGCTTGGCCGATTTGATTAAAGATTTTCTCAAATACAGAAAGCTACCTCAAGGTCCTTTGTTACTAAAGGATCTGCACATCAATTTGCGTAATGTGTGGAAATCAGGGGGCGGCAGCCATCAACACAAAGAAGAAAAGATTGATCTTCTGCTAAAACTATACCCAGGGATGAAATTTGTGTTGATTGGCGATAGTGGACAGCATGATCCAGAGATATATGCTTCGATCATCAAACGCAACCCTGGCAGGGTATTATTAGTTTATATCAGGCAGATCAAAGAGAATGATTCCGACAGAAGGGCGAAGATGATTGAATCTATTCTGCCAGAGAAATGGCCTGAAATTGTGTTTGTTAAAAACACGGCTGAAGCCATATCACATGCCAAGCAACAACAAATCGCTTTATTCAAATAATCCATGAACAAAAAACTGCTATTGGTCATCAACCCTGTATCAGGAACAATACAGGATAAGACGGAAACTGTATCGCAAATTAAAGATAAGCTCAATAAGCAGCATTATGAGCTGGAGGTGTGGGAAACCACGGGTGAGGGAGATCAAGAGAAAATCAAAAATATAGTTCAAAGCTATGATTTTGATGCAGTTCTTATAGGCGGAGGCGATGGTACAATTAAGATGGTAGTAGAAGCTGTTCTTGATGCTGATCACGCGGTAGGAATTATCCCCTTGGGTTCTGCCAATGGCCTGGCGACCAGCTTGGAGATCAATAATTTGGATGAAGCCATTGAGGCAGTGGTAAACAAGCGTGAAGTAAAAATGGATGCTATCATGATCAATGGAGAACTGTCATTACATCTCAGCGATTTTGGTTTTAATGCCGGTTTGATAGAACGATTCGAACAAAATGAGGAGCGAGGGATGCTGGCTTATTTCAAAAGTTCTTTGTCACAACTTTTTGAAGCCCAACCTTATCGTTTTGAGGTGGCAGTTGACGGTAAAGTAGAACAGGTCAAAGCAAAGATGCTTGTGATTGCCAATGGAAGTAAATATGGGACCGGAGCTTTAATTAATCCTACAGGCAAAATAAACGATGGACGTTTCGAAATTATAGCGCTAGATCCGCAGGGCATAGAAGATCTTGTCAAGGTTTCACTGTCCTTGTTTAGAGGCAATCTTAACGAGATGGAGTCGGTGAAAATCTGGCAGGTGTCGAAGGCTGAAATAAAAAACCTGGACTTGGCCGAGTTTCAGATCGATGGCGAAGTCATGGGCAAGGTGGAAAAGGTGACAGTTGAAGTGCTCGCGAAACCTATTCGTTTTTACACCGGCAAAAATTACGGCGTAAGCCAGGTTGATCGGTAGTTTACGGGCTCACCCCGTCCTTTTGATTAAGCCCAAACCCGAAGTGAAAAATATTAGGCCTAATGCGAAAGCTACTAAGGTGGTCTTCCAATCATCGTTGGAATCACTGAGGAAAAGGCTTGCACCATAAATCAGTCCTCCAATGCCCAAAATAGTAAGTACGGTTCCAAAAATGTTTTTTAAGTTCATATATGTTTCGTTATGAAAGGACTATTGCTGGATGTCCTTTGCTGTTGTATTGCAAATGTTTTGCCAGCCGCTTTTGTACTATTTCTGCAGAGAGAATTTGTTAATCCTGCCCATTCCTTCCTTCTGCTAGTACCGTTATACTTTATTATTATAAATGCTGTTGCAAAGGCCGATTTTAAGCTCAGACGCTAACTCATACTTTCCTGGTGTGGAATAGGGATCACGTCCCATAGTATCTGCCCAAAGGGCAGAACATCAATTTAGCAAAAAAGCTAAAAATATATTCTCATCGTTACCTACAGGCAGGTTGCTGGATATTCGGATTAAGCAACCTGTCTGTGGGTAGCAGGGGCTATGCCGCCCCCTTTCGATGCCATTTCTCAAACCGCAGGGCTCTTATTGCCAGATAGTAAAACTTCAGTCACCTGAACTTCAGTGGTCTGTCGTTTTACCCCGTCTTTTCCGACGTACTCACGATTAATAAGCTTTCCTTCGACCGTTACTTCACTGCCTTTTTCCGTGTATTTGCTGATAATTTCCGCTGTTTTGCCCCAAGCTACAAGGTTATGCCATGTGGTCTGCTTTACCTTTCCTCCGTTGGCATCTTTGTAGATCTCATTGGTTGCCATACTAACGCGGGTAAATACCTTGCCTCCTGCTGTACTTTTCAATTCTGCTTTGGCACCTAATCTCCCGATTAACTGCACTTTGTTTTTTAAGGTGTTCATAATGAGATAAATTTTAGATAAGAAGATGATGTTCAACTATCGAACACTACAAAACTCACATAAGAAAATAGGATTATCCGGTTATTATTCGCTTCGATCCGTTTGTAAACGGTTGTAATCGCTTGCCTTTTAGTGATTTATCGTTTATATTCCTACTTCGTTTGACCGAATCCCATTTTTTATGGAGCTGGAAAGGAAATTATGTCTCAATTGTTCTAAGACAATCCAAGGAAGGGCGGACAAAAAGTTTTGTGATGATTATTGCCGAAACAACTACAATAATCAGCTCAAGGCTTACACGAACAACGTGATCAGGAATGTCAACAACGCCTTGAAAAAAAATCGACAAATTCTGGAGCGCCTACTGCCGGAAACCGATGAGACGACAAAGGTGACAAAACAACATTTACTTGCTGCCGGATTTCAATTTAAATACCTCACTCACACCTATAAAAACAAAAAAGGCAATGTGTATTTTTTTTGCTATGACCATGGCTATTTGGAACTTGATGCGGATTGGCTTTTACTGGTTCGGGTGAAGGAGAAAATGCATACTCATAAGTAGGCCTCCGTTTCAATTCTTGATCCTTTTTGCTTAACTTTCAGGCAAATAGCCTTTACCATGGACCTTGATATCCCACCATTTTTGATTGTCGTATGGCAGGTCTTTGCCGGTATTAGCTTGGCGTTTTTTATCCTGTCCTTTGTATTCATCCTAGGAAACAAAAGGCTTCCTAACAGGGAAAAGATGTTATGGCTGTTGGGCACGCTCTTGTTACCCATTTTAGGTCCGATCCTTTTTCTGACACTGGGACGACAGGGCAAATAATGTCTTTGTTCTAGCTTGAACGTAGCAGCGACAAGTTATGTAGTTGTTCTTTTTTGAACTTAAAAATGATCGATTTTGAACAGGGTATTTATAAAAAGACGCAAATATGGCTTTTGAAGCCCTTTTTCAATTTCGGAACAGCTATTGACAGCAGGAGCTTAAACTTTTTCTTTATAAATCATGAAGCGTACAAATACCATTTTATTTGCCTTTGCACTCATTTTATTTTTAGGAATGGGATGCGAAGAGGTGGGCAACTGCGAAAGAGGCAGAGGTCCAATTGTAAGCAAGCAGCTTGAGCTTCCCAGTTTTCATAGTCTCAAGCTGAGCGGGAGTGACAAAGTAATTGTCACCCAAGGTCCCCAACAAGAAGTATGGGTGGAGGGAGAAGAGAATATCATTGACCTTATCAGACTCAGTGTTAGCAATGGAGAATGGGATATTCGAACCCGTGGATGTGTGGGACGACATGAGCGGCTTATTTATCATGTGACATTGCCCGAAATAAAGGGGTTGTCTCTATCAGGTTCGGGCGATATTGTGGGGGAAAACACCTTTCTTACTTCCCGAATTGAATTGGAGGTCACTGGATCTGGGTCCATTACAGCCGATGTTGATGCTGATGATGTTGAAGCAGAAATTACCGGTTCGGGTCTTTTGATCCTCAGTGGCAGCAGTCAACAGGTGGATGTAGAAATAACGGGCTCCGGAGAGGCGGAATTTTTGGAACTTCAGGCGGAGGCCGTCCAGGTAGATATTGAGGGTTCCGGCGACGCCTATGTAACCGCACTGAGGCGACTTGACGTAGAAATCAGAGGAAGTGGCGATGTCTACTACAGGGGTAACCCAGTGATTAATTCATCCATTACTGGTTCAGGAAGATTAATTAAACGGTAGTCAAGGTGTTTTCTGCATGGTTAGCAGCCACGCCCTAATCGGTGATATGTGAAGAGGAAATTTTGGAGTAAGTATTTATGTTTAGGTTATCTTTTTGCATTTAAATGATCACGACTAAACTTCTTCGCCCTGGAGATGGAAAGAAGCTATATTAAACCGCTGAGGAAGCAATTCCAAAAACAAAAGGTGCTGTTAAATACAGCACCTTTTGTTTTTAATCCAGTCTAACAATGTCTGCCCCTAGTGCATTGAGACGTTTGTCAATAAATTGATATCCCCGATCTATCTGCTCAACATTGTCAATAACCGACGTTCCATCAGCGGAGAGAGCGGCAATCAATAAAGCCACGCCGGCCCGAATATCAGGGCTGGTCATACGAATTCCTTTTAAAGGATACTTCCTGTCTAAGCCAATGACTACCGCACGATGCGGATCTCCCAATATAATTTGAGCGCCCATATCGATGAGTTTGTCGACAAAGAACAACCGGCTTTCAAACATCTTTTGGTGTACCAACACAGTCCCTTTAGCTTGGGTCGCCGTCACCAGCACAATGCTTAATAAATCAGGGGTAAATCCTGGCCAAATCGCATCGGCGATAGTCAGTATCGACCCGTCCATAAATGACTCAATTTCGTAGTGCTTCTGTGATGGAATGTAAATATCATTGCCTCTAACTTCGAGTTTGATGCCCATTCTCTTGAAGGTGTAAGGAATGATTCCTAATTGATCCACCTCTACATCCTTTATAGTCAATTCAGATTGGGTCATTGCCGCTAGGCCAATAAAAGAGCCGATCTCTATCATGTCGGGCAACAGGGTATGTGTTGTTCCGCCCAGCGTCTTCACCCCTTCGATGTGCAGCAGGTTAGATCCGATACCAGTGATCTTTGCACCCATACGGTTAAGCATAGCACAAAGTTGCTGGAGATAAGGCTCGCAGGCAGCATTATAAATGGTGGTTTTGCCTTCAGCCATGACAGCTGCCATTACGATATTGGCCGTCCCCGTTACCGATGCCTCATCCAAAAGCATATAACAGCCTTTTAGATTTTTGCCATTGATATGGTAAATTCCTTTTTTGGGATTATATGTAAATTCCGCACCAAGTTTCTGAAAGCCTACAAAATGGGTATCAAGTCTCCTTCGGCCGATTTTGTCTCCACCGGGCTTGGATATCCTGCCTGTTCCAAATCGTGCGAGAAGAGGACCAAGGATCATGACAGAACCTCTTAGAGAAGATGCTTTTTCCAAATATTCAGCGGTCTCCAGATAATCCAGATTGACATGTGCGGCATTGAAACGATAACTCTCCTCGTCGATTTTTTCAACTGACACGCCCATAGCGGCCAACAATTCGATCAATTTAATGACGTCCCTGATGGCAGGCACCTTATGAACTGTTACATCTTGGTCTGTTAAAAGTACAGCACAGAGTATCTGTAGTGCTTCGTTTTTAGCACCTTGGGGGATGATTTCACCTTTTAACTTTAGTCCCCCTCTTACTTTAAATGAAGCCATTAATTTCTACGCTTTTTGTTACCGCCGTTGGTTCTTCTTTTGGAGCCGCTGAAGTTTCTGCGGTTTCCGTTTCCGTTACCTTCGTTCACTGGACTTGCAGGCGCTTTAAAGTCCCTCCTCATATTGGTTTCAAACAGGCCGTTTTCCCTGACTTTTTCTAAGTCAATATGCAATTTTCCTTTCGAGAGGGTTTTAATATCATCGATAATAATGGCATCGTCAAAATTTTCGCGGTTCCAAGTAGAATGAAAACTTCTCATCAGTTGGCCTATAAAAATAACAGCAGCTTCCTGCTCCTGATCGTCTTCAATTTCTACAGCCTTTTCGATCAGTTTTTCTATATTCCTACCATAATGTTTAAAGCGTACCTCTCCCTGTGGATAGCCGAGCTTTTGGGGTTTTTTGCCCAACAATTCTTTTTCAGGCATGGGAAAGGGGGCCTCCACATCTAATTCGAAGTTGGACATGATGTAAAGGTCGTCCCATAGTTTTTGATCGCTTTCGCTCTTCAGTTGGGGGTTAAGCTGTTTCATTAGTTCGACCAACGCATAGGCGTACTCGGTGCGCTTGTCTCTATCAGGAACGGTGATCACGTAGTCTACCAGTTTCTGGATGTTTTTTCCGTACTCTTTCAATATAAATGATTGTTTAGGCTTCTCATGCTTTTCCATACCATTTCCGGACTGATCAATGACATGATAATTTAACAAAAATATGTCAGTTTCCGGCCTGTGGTAACAAATTTCAGTTTCGGTGCTCCATCAGGGATAGGGGAGGGGAGTTCGTTCCCTGTTCTTTAAGATGCAGCTGCTTTGCTTATTAAAACTCATGGGAATAAAAGGCTTATTCCATAATTCTAAGCTTTGCAAAGCTAAGTAATAAAGTTTTATCCCCAAAATTCTCAAAGTGTATAGATGCCTTTCTGTTAGTGCCTTCAGCTTCTATTTTCGTCACATCACCAAAACCAAACTTTGGATGTTCCACCTTCATGCCTACTTGTAGGTGGTTGGTGTTAGATGGCTTAAAGTCCGGGCTTGGGGTATGCACCTTGGCGGTTCCTGTGCGCATCGCCGGTTTTTTTAAGCCAGCCAAACCGCTGCGGACCTCCTGAGATTCATTATTAAAGGAGGTCATATGGCTGCTTCTTTTACCTATTTTTATACATGCGGGATCAATTTCTTCCAAAAACCTGCTGGGTTCACAATTCAGCAGCCGCCCAAATCGGTATCTGGTGACAGCATAGGTCAGGTAAAGCTTTTCCATAGCCCTGGTGGAGGCCACGTAAAAAAGCCGCCGTTCTTCCTCAAGATCTTCTCTGCTTTGCATCATCATTTGTGAAGGAAAAAGATCCTCCTCCATGCCGACTACAAAGACATATTTGAACTCCAAACCTTTAGAAGAGTGAATAGACATTAAGGTGACACTATCTGAAAGGTCTTTGTCGCGGTCATTGTCCGTCAATAAGGCAATCTCCTGCAAAAAAGCACCAAGTGTTTTGTCCTCGTTTTCTTCATTGTCTACATATTCCTTGATGGCGTTGAGTAATTCCTGAACGTTTTCATACCTGTTCAAACCCTCAATGGTTTTGTCCTCATATAGTTCGCGCAAAAGTCCGGATTGCTTGGCGATGGATGACGCTACTTCATAAGCATCTTTTCTTTCCATTTCTACCCTAAAGCTTTTGATCATGGTAGTAAAGTCATCAACCGAATTGGCAGCTCTTCCCGCCAAAAAGCTGGAGGCATTGGTCAGTACCTCCCACAAGGGAATATCATGCTCGTAGGCGGCAACAATGATTTTCTCGACACTGGTGTCGCCGATACCCCTCTTCGGATAGTTGATAATGCGTTTAAAGGCTTCTTCATCGTCTTGGTTGACCACAAATCTCATATAGGCCATCAAGTCTTTGATTTCTTTCCTTTGGTAGAAAGACAAACCTCCCACGATCTTGTAATGGATATTCATTTTTCGCAGTGCCTCCTCTATCGCCCTTGATTGGGAATTGGTTCTATAGAGTACTGCGAAATCACTGTTGTTAAGGTGCTTGTTGTTGCGCTCTTCAAAAATGGTGTGGGCCACGATTCGACCTTCCTCATTATCTGAAGCTGCTTTAATAATTTCTATAGGTTCGCCCAGCCCATTTTCGGTCCAGACATCTTTTTTTAATTGCGCCTTGTTTTTGGCGATAATAGAATTGGCAGCATGGACGATGTTCTTGGTGGATCGGTAATTTTGCTCCAGTTTCACGACGAAGAGGTCGGGATAATCCTTTTCGAAATTCAGGATGTTTTGGATGTCTGCACCTCGGAAGGCGTAAATACTCTGTGCGTCATCACCTACTACGCAGATATTTTGATGTACGGCAGCCAGCTTTTTGGTGATGACATATTGGGATAAGTTGGTGTCTTGAAACTCATCCACCATCACGTATTTAAACCGTTGTTGGTATTTGTTCAAGGCATCAGGATGGTCCCTAAATAGTACGTTGGTGTAAAAGAGCAGGTCGTCAAAATCCATGGCGGACGATTTGAACAACCGTTGCTGGTAAGTTCTGTAAATTTCGCCCATGCGGGGCTTCATTGCCGCATCGTCATCCGCTTTGATATAGGGATCGTTTAAATAGGCTTCCCACGATATCAAGCGGTTTTTGGCTCCCGAGATCCTGGAAAGGACGGTATTGGGCTTATAGACCTTGTCGTCCAGCCTCATTTCTTTAACAATGGTCCGGATCAGTGATTTACTGTCATCTGTATCGTATATGGTAAAATTGGAGGGAAACCCCAGTTTGGCTGCTTCCACCCGGAGAATTTTTGCAAATGTAGAATGAAAGGTTCCCATCCAAGTATTTCTTGCCTCCAAGCCAATAAGTTTTTCTATCCGTTGCTTCATCTCATTGGCGGCCTTATTGGTAAAGGTCAAGGATAAGATATTGAATGGGTCCACCCCTTTCTGGATGAGGTGTGCGATGCGGTAAGTCAGTACCCGTGTCTTGCCGGATCCAGCACCGGCTATAATCATCACAGGGCCTTCCGTATGCTCTACCGCTTTCCTCTGATTGGGGTTTAAAAAAGACAAATAATCCATAAATCTACATGCAGTCTTTTGTTGCCACTCGGGCGAGGGCAAAATGAATGGTCAAAGTTACCAATGATTTCGGGATTTGCGGCAATTTTTGCCCATCAAGTCAAGTTCTACTACGCTGGAGGTCGTCGAGTGCGGAGAAAAACCGGAAATTCTCTCAAAAAATCCAGTTTTTAATTCTTTATTAGGTCCTAAGACGCTACAGTTTGGAGTTTTAGCACAGATTTTGAAATAATACACGTGGTTTCATTGAGATGAAGAATAAACAACCCTTAGCCTAGGGTTTGGAAAAATGTGTGGAGGGTGAATGATTCCATTTTTGAGACTGACAACTAATCACTAACACATAAACTTAATCATCATGGGAAATTTACTTTATATTATCGCCGTCATTTTAGTCATCGTTTGGCTTATTGGATTTATTGGATATGAAGCAGGAGGAATCATTCACATTCTCTTGGTCATTGCTGTAATTGCTGTTCTATTACGTGTCATCCAAGGAAGAGGAGTTTAACAACCGCACCATATAATATAAAAAGCAGATCTAAAAATTGGATCTGCTTTTTTCGTTTTTCGACATTTGATCTAACATAAAAGAGCCGGGATTTCTCCCGGCTTCTATAGCTTAATCTTCAAACAGCTGCCTTTTCAGCTCGTCCCGGGCTTTACCGGTTTTTTGTTGAAGTCGGCCCAATAACTCATCTTCTTTGCCTTCAATATAAGTTAAATCGTCATCAGTGAGCTTGGCATATTCCTGTTTCAACTTGCCTTTAAGCTCGTTCCACGTTCCTTTTAATTTTAGATTTGCCATGATTGTTTCTTAATGGTTATACAATCAGCTATAATGCAAGTATTAAGCCATATTTGAAGTGGGATCAGTTATAGGTTGGGGTGGTTTGATTTTCCAACGGTCGTGGGACCAGAGGTATAAGGCAGGTTCCTGTTGAATATTACGCTCCGTTTGTTCTACAAAACGATCAGTAATGCTGTGGTGAATTGTGTCAAATGGTGGTTCGGCTAGTACTTCATAGGAGAATGTGTAATGGCCCCGTTTCGGCTTGGTAACAAATGCTGTTACAACCCGCAAATCAAACTTTTTGGCAAGTTTTTCCGCTCCTTCATAAAATGCAGTTTGCCGGTTCATGAAGCTGGTCCAATAGCGGTTTTCTGTAATCTCCGGTCTTTGGTCCGCCGCTAGGATGATCAATCGAGGATTATTTCTTTCCCTTAGAAAGTGGCGTTGAAAACTCTTCCGTTCAACGGTCTTTCCGCCGAACCTTCCCCGCAGCTCCTGCATCAGGCTTTCAAAAAATGGATTGTTGACTTTTTGGTACACTACCTCACTTTTGTGCCCCACAATGGATTGAATGCCCAAGAGGCTGGCTTCCCAGTTAAAGAAATGTGCCGTGAGACCAATAACAACCTCACCCTGGATGATTTTGTCTAAAACGAGATGGCTGTTTTCTATTTTTATTCTTTTGTCTAATTCCTCCTTGCTTATTGTTAGCAATTTTACAGTTTCCGCAAAGGAGTCTGTGAAATTCCTGTAGAATCTCCTTTTGATCCTGTCCCTTTCCGCCTTGCTTTTTTCTGGAAAAGCATAAAACAAATTGCCGTCAATAACCCGCTTTCTATATTGGATGACGTAGCATATGATGAGGAACAGAAAGTCAGAAATCAGGTAGAGGACAGACAGCGGCAGCCGGGAGATCAATCGGAAGGCAAACATTAAAGGATAGGTTTCGTTTATTCGTGCAATGCTTTGGGTGAATTATCCCTTGAGATTTCAAAATAAAGAAAAAGGCATGACTTTCTTTGGAAAAAGTAGTTATTAATTGCGGCTATTACTATTTTTGAACATATGTCTGAGGTACAAAGAAAAAAATATTCCGACCGGGATAAGAATAATATATTCGACAATGAGTTTATGCCTCACATAGACTCAATGTACAATTTCGCGTTCAGGCTCACTTTTGATGAAGATGATGCCAAAGACTTGGTGCAGGATACATATCTGAAAGCTTACCGCTTTATCAACTCTTTTGAAAAGGGCACCAATGCCAAAGCTTGGCTTTTCAGGATATTGAAGAATAGCTTTATCAATGAATATAGAAAGAAAAGTAAGCAACCTACCAAGGTAGATTATCAGGAAGTTGAAACTTATTATAACTCAGAAAGTGTTGATTATAGCATGACGTCCGACCTTAGGGTAGATGCCGTCAAAGACATGTTGGGAGATGAAATTTCCAACGCTTTAAATAGCTTGGCTGTCGACTTCAGGACTGTGATCATATTGTGTGACCTTGAAGGCTTCACTTATGAGGAAATGGCCAAGATTCTGGATATTCCGATTGGGACGGTTCGATCAAGACTTCACAGAGCTAGGAACCTTTTAAAGGAAAAATTGCGTTCTTATGCGCAAAACATGGGCTATGATACCGAAGAAGAAAATAACGACAAGAGTTAAATCAGAAAGATGGAAAATGTAAACTCATCCGGAGAAAGAAAATTAAATTGCGGCGATGAAAGTAAATGCTTCCAGTTGCTTGAAAGCATATTGGATGGGGAAGCTCTGGACGGTTCTAAGGAATTGCTGGATCAAAAGCTTGCCAAATGCCAGCCCTGCTTTGAATATTATCATTTGGAACAAGCCATTCGGGACATTCTAAAAAATAAATGCACGAAGCAACCGGTACCATCAGAACTGGCGGACCGTATTCGTCAGAAAATCGCAGAGCTTAGATAAAGGAATTCAATGTCTTCAGGAAAAGCAATAATTTTTTCGGCCCCTTCAGGATCGGGGAAAACCACTATTGTAAAGCACCTTCTAAAAACTAATCCCGCGCTGGGTTTTTCGATCTCTGCCTGTACCCGTGACAAACGGGGTAGGGAGGAGCAAAACGGTAAAGACTACTATTTTTTAACTCCAGAAGAGTTCAAAAGCAAAATCGACCAAAATGCTTTCGTGGAATGGGAAGAGGTATATGAAGGCAACTTCTATGGTACCCTTAAAGAAGAAATCGATAGAATCTGGAATCAGGGAAAAGCGGTCGTTTTTGATGTCGATGTCAAAGGTGGCTTACACCTCAAGGAATATTTTGGGGATGATGCCCTTGCAATATTTGTAAAGGTCCCCTCTTTGGATGTATTGACCAGCCGTTTGAGAGATCGGGGAACGGAATCGGAAGAGAGTCTCTCCCGAAGATTGTACAAAGCAAAATTCGAGATGAGTTTTGAGGATAAATTTGATGTCAGCTTGGTGAATGATGACATGGAAAAATCCTTCCGGGAAGCCGAAACCTTAGTCTACAACTTCTTATCAAAACAATAGCGGTGAAGGTAGGGCTTTTTTTTGGCTCATTTAATCCCATTCATGTAGGGCATCTGATCATTGCGAACATCATGCAGGATCAAACAGATCTTGATGAAGTCTGGTTCGTGGTCTCCCCGCAAAATCCCTTCAAGAGCCGAGGCTCCTTGCTTCATGAGTTTGATCGGCTCCGGATGGTGGAATTGGCTATAGATAAGGATTACCGTTTTCGTGCCTGTGATGTGGAGTTTCACATGCCGAGGCCTAGCTACACCATCGATACCTTAACTTATCTTACCGACAGGTATCCACAGCATGATTTTAAGCTGGTGATAGGTGGGGATAACCTCAAGTCCTTTCATAAGTGGAAAAACAGTGACGCGATCTTACAATACTACGGCCTTTACGTATATCCCCGGCCCAATGAAACATTTGTTATAGAGCATCCAAATGTGCGCTATATAAAATCCCCCATGATCGACATCTCCGCAACTTTTATCCGGTCGGCAATAAAAAATGGGCATTCGGTAAAATACCTATTGCCTGAGCCTGTAGAGGATTACATTCGAAATAAGAAATTTTTTGAATAAAGAAGTGATGATACCTTAATTTTCGCCATCACTGGAAGCAATCACCGGTATCGAACGCGTTTGTATCCTATCCACAATAAGCTGCCCGACGCGATCGCCTTGGTCCATACCGTTGACGATAGCAGGCATATAATGAATTCCGCCATAAAACCGACTAATGGCAGCTTCCTCGGCGGCCTTACGAAAAGATGGAAATTCTCTCACGGGTAAACCAAACACTACTTCTGTTGAATCTACAAAAGCTACCTCATCGCCTAACAAATGGGTTAAGACGGATGAAGCTGCGGCCGACACGACGCTATGTCCGGAAGTATACTCAGGAAAAGGCGGTGTCTGTAGTAAAGGGAGCCAATCCTCGTCCATATACAGATTGATATAGGTTTCAGGTCTGATCAGCACGCTTCTGTATTTTTCATCCCAGCAGGAAAGAAAGCCGTCGTATAGCGCCAATGAGGTGAGTGCAAAAGCTTCGGCAGTTTGCTTCCAATCCAACCCTATGGTTTTGGCAGCTATGCCTGCAATACCCATCCAATGCCCGCCAGGGGTTATCTTTTTCTCCGCATACATTACATGGCCTTTTACATTAACTTTATAAGGGTTACAATCCCAGAAAAAAGCAATCTCCCGTTGCTCATCCGTTAAATTATTTCCAGCTAGCATCACCGCTTCGGCCTCTTTGTAAAAATCGCTTTTGGGGACGATTTCGAATGGGGATGGTCTCTCGGGAACAAACTGATTGGAAGAGTCCATTACAAAAGGCCGCATGGTCGCCCAATGAGGTTCCAATCCTTCCATATAGGCTGGAGGAGTGGGTTTCCAGGTGCCATCTACGTTAGATGGTGTATATTTTTCAAAAGAGCGACTCTGGTGATAATTATCTTTGGAGGCGTAGGCCTTTACATGTGATGCCATGGCTTGCCCTAGTGCAAGCGAGTTCTCAAATACTTCCTTTGAAATACCCTGTTTTTTAATTGTCTGATAAAGCTTGTCCCGGTGTTCGGTCAACATATTTTCCGAAAAAATCATGGCTGTTGCCACATCATAATAGGCGACTAGAGCGGCAAGGGGATACAAACATTCCTTAGAGGTATCGAACTCCTTCTTTTCAAATCCGTTCAACTGCCCCATCAAACTCCTATAAGTATCATCGGACAATACAGCCACTTCGTACGCAGCAAGAGAGGCATAGGCATAGATCCTACTGGCGACCGGAGGAGAGAAAATATCATGGACCATGACATTGGTGAGATGTCCATTGGCTTGGATTAGGAATTCGTTGCCATTTAAGTATTCACAATATTCGGTTTTCTCACCGCAGGAAACCAGTGTGGCACAAAGAAGCGCAAAAAGTGGGATATAATGCCGCAGGTTCAACATTACCATTTATGAGCTTGGTTTTAAGATGGGTTTAGATAACTTTCTCCAAATATAAACAATTAAAATTATTCCAATCAACAGCCTCCAAGTAAGATCTACTGTGCGTATCGTATTGTTTTTTGGAAAAGTTAGACAAAAAAATAGGCTAACCCTTGGCTAGCCTATATGATATACGTTCAACTCATGTTTATTCCTCGCCAGCGGTATCTGCTTCCGCAGGAGCTTCCTCATCTTGCGCAGGTAGAAGACTTTCATTATCAAATGAAGGCGTAATTACTTGCTTAGAAGCATTTTCAATATTCGGAGAAGAAAATTGATTTTGGCTGCTGGATTCGTGAAAAGCAGAAGATACCAAAGACAGCACCAATACGCTTACTGCCAATACCCAAGTGGCTTTTTCCAAAATATTGCCGGTTTTTGCTACTCCCATAACTTGAGACGCACTACCACCGAAAGCTGCTCCGACACCGCCTTTAGAATTTTGACCTAGAATGACCAGGATCAATAAAACGGATAAGATGATAATAAAACTAATGAGGACAACAAACATATGATAATCAATTATTCTTCTAATTCTTTAATCAAGGCAGCAAAGTAAGCAGATTTCTCCGGGAATTTCAAGATTAATTTCCGATATATTTCAATCGCTTGCTGCTTATTATGCTGCTTGACCAACAACTTAGCAAATGCTTCAGAAACGATCTTGTCGTTGAAGGTTGTGCTGCTTTTGGAAAGATCAGCGAGATTGGCAGCATCTTTACTTTCCTTAATGGCGGCGATTTGCGCGGATTTCTTACTAAAAGCTTTAATAAGCTCATTCTGCTCTTTCTTTCTTGCGTCGAGAACGGCCTTTTTTTCCTTTTTCTTGATGGATTCGATTAGGTCTTCCGCTGCACCTGATGCAACCGGTGTTGACGATATCCCTGATACTTCTTGGGCAGCACGCTTTGTGTTATTTTTAAAGCGATTCAGGTTTTCCTCTAAGCGACGCAGGATTTCTTCCCTGCTATGCTCGGACGACGAAGCCTTAGTTTCTTCCTGGGTATCTTTTTCAGGTGTTGTAGAGGTGTTGGATTTAATCTGATTAACTGCTGTGTCGGCAGCAGGTAAAAAGTCTATTTCCTGTTCAATGAGTTGCTTCAGGCGCCTTCTGCTGGGGCTTTGAATGGCGGCCCAATGAAGCAGTTCCGTGGAACTTCCATTGGTATTAAGCTTTTCATACTTGGCTGCCAGTATTTTAGGAACGACAAAATAGGGAAAGGTCTCTTGGAGCTTAACCAAGGCTTGAAACTCCTCCTTTTGAAGAGAGTTTCCTTTATAGACCAAATTTAGAAATTGTTTTGCGTTCACAGTATCAATATTCAATGCTCAATTTAGCAAATTTTACCAATTGGCGACAGTAGCACTAAAGATTTCCTGAATGATGTTATCAAAGATAACTTCAATCAGATCTGTCTCCACTTGCAACAAAGACGTCACGCGTGGATCGTAATCCTGGTAAAAAGAGAAAGTTCTATTCAAATTCTCTTCTTCATTGGCAAGGTTTACAAACTCTACCTGTACAGATATGCTCAAGCGCATTTGTCCTGCCCGGTCCGGCGTATTGGGATTTTGACTGGAGACGGTTGCTTGAGGAGTGATGGTGTACCGGGTAATGGATCCAGAAAATTGCAGGTCTCCGTTGTTGCGGATCAGCTCAAGCTGTGTGTTTCGTTGAAAGAAATCCTTGAGCTCCTCTGTAAACAGTTGTCCCATATTGGCAGGTCCCCCGCCTGAATCATTGAAGAAGTTGTCGACCGAAAAGGTTTGGGTGACATTGTAGTCAATGGTAGTGCCCGTAAAGCTGTATTCCACCTTGCAGCCGGAGGTCAAAAGCATAATCAAAATCCCAGCCAAGGGAAGTATCCCTTTATTCAATCTCATATTGTTTGATTTTGCGGTAAAGGGTTCTTTCGGAAATGCCTAAATCCATCGCGGCGTATTTCCTTTTATTGTTGTGCTTTTTGAGTGCTTTGAGGATCAGCTCTTTTTCTTTCTTTTCAATAGAAAGGGAGGAGTCATCCTCTTCATGCGCAATATCCTCTATGGCATTGTCTTCGTAATCCTCGGTGCCTTGGTCGACATCCCGTTCTGTATTAAGGGTGTCCAAAACCAACGGCAAGGAAGAAGTATGGTTTTTTTCTTCTGTGAAGGGAACAGCTGTGTCAATGTCATCAAACAGCGTTTGGTGTTTCTTCAGGATGTTTTGATTTAAATTCCCAGATTGAAAGGTTTCCAGTACCAGCTTTTTTAGGTCGTTCATGTCTTTTTTCATGTCAAAGAGAACTTTGTATAAGATCTCTCTTTCTGAAAAATCGCCTGAATCCGACCCTCCCCCAGCATTACGCGGGAAAGCAGCCGGCAAACGGGTCTGTTCCGAAGGTAGATACCTCGACAAGGTTGCTGCATCTACATCCCGGTTTTCTTCCAGCAGCGAAATTTGCTCCGCCAGATTTTTCAACTGTCGGATATTTCCAGGAAAGGCAAACTTCATGAGAAGTTCTTTTGCTTCCTCCGTAAGGGTAATAGGCCTGACATTGTATTTTTCCGAAAAGTCGGTGGTAAATTTCCTAAACAGTAGCACAATATCTTCGCCCCGTTCCCTTAACGGGGGCACATATATTGGAACGGTGTTGAGCCTGTAATAAAGATCCTCTCTGAATTTACCTTTTTCAACTGCTTTGATCAGGTTGACATTAGTGGCTGCGATTACCCGAACGTCGGTCTTGAGCACCTTGGAAGATCCTACCTTCAGAAATTCCCCATTTTCCAGAACCCTCAGCAGCCTAGCTTGGGTGCCTAAGGGCATTTCCGCTATTTCGTCAAGGAAGATGGAGCCTCCATCAGTTACTTCAAAATAGCCTTTACGCGCTTCATGCGCCCCGGTAAAGGAACCTTTCTCATGTCCAAACAACTCTGAGTCTATCGTGCCTTCTGGTATAGCCCCACAGTTGATGGCGATAAATTTTCCATGCTTTCTACTGCTGAGAGAGTGGATGATCTTAGAAAAAGATTCCTTACCGCTCCCGCTTTCCCCAGTGATCAACACCGTCATATCCGTCGGTGCAGCCTGCATGGCCACTTGGATGGCATGGTTCAATAATGGACTGTTGCCAATGATGCCAAATCTTTGCTTTATATTCAGTATTTCTGAATCTGTTATCATACCTGTTGTTTAGCAGATTAACCGACTACATCGCCGAAAAGGGTTGCAGCAGTACAATCAGTGACCAATACATCCACATACTCGCCGATTTGATGATTTCCTTTAGGGAATACCACCATCTTGTTGGCGGAGTTCCTCCCCTTCAGTTGCTCAGCGGAGCGCTTGGATGTGCCTTCGATCAATACTTTGTGGATCTTACCTACATCCATCTGGTTTCTTTTGAGGGACAGTGTGTTTTGTTTTTCAATGATCTCCTGAAGTCTACGCTTTTTTGTGTCCAGAGGAATGTCGTCGGCGAATTTTTTGGCGGCTAAGGTACCAGGACGTTCGGAATAATAGAACATGTAGGAAAAGTCGTATTGCACAATATCCATGAGGCTTAGGGTATCCTTATGCTCTTCTTCTGTTTCAGTACAGAAGCCGGCGATCATATCTGAAGATATGCCACATGCTTCCCCCAAGATCTCACGGATTTTAGCTACCCGCTCAAGATACCATTCCCGGTCATAGGTTCGGTTCATCAATTCCAAAATTCTGGAGTTGCCGCTTTGTACAGGTAGGTGAATGTATTTGCAGATGTTTTCGTACTTCTTCATCGTGTACAACACATCATCAGTAATGTCTTTGGGATGAGAAGTGGAAAATCGCACCCTGAGGTCAGGAGCTATCAGCGCCACCCTTTCCAGCAAGTGGGCAAAGTTTACTACTTCTGATACATCATTTTTTTTGTTGAGCCTCGCTTTGTTGTTCTCTTCTGGCGACCATTTGTAGCTGTCTACATTTTGTCCCAACAATGTCACCTCTTTGTAGCCTCTTTGATAAAGTTCGGTCACCTCCTTTACGATGGAATGAGGGTCGCGGCTTCGTTCCCTCCCCCGCGTAAAGGGCACGACGCAGAATGAACACATGTTGTCACAACCTCTCATGATAGAGATCATTGCGGTCACGCCATTGGAGTTAAGCCTAACAGGAGAAATGTCCGCATAGGTTTCCTCTCTGGAAAGGAAAGTGTTGACCCCTTTTTGCCCCTCCTCTGCACCGGCAACGAGCTTGGGAAGATCCCGGTAAGCATCAGGTCCCACAACGACATCTACCAGCTTTTCTTCTTCCAGCAATTGATCCTTGATCCTCTCTGCCATACAACCCAGAACACCGATGGTGACATCTGGCTTCTCTCTTTTCAAGGTGTTAAACTGAGCTAACCTGTTACGGACAGTGAGTTCTGCTTTCTCACGAATAGAACAGGTGTTTAAAAAAATTACATCCGCCTGCTCATATTCGGAGGTGGTGTCAAAGCCGTTGTCCTTCATAATAGAAGCCACAATCTCACTGTCAGAGAAATTCATCTGACAGCCATAGCTTTCAATATATAATTTTTTGGCTTTTCCAGTATTCTCCTCCGCAGTTGTCTTATAATCACAGGTTTCCACCGCCTGGTTGCCGATGATATCTATGTCTTTTATTAAATTTTCCATGAATTGCTAAATTCCTTTCAAGGTGCGAATTTAATAAAATACCGACAAAATGACAGGATGACTCCCTATTTATTACGGTCAGACAGCGCATCAGTTGAGCTACTTCTGTCTAAGGGTCAAAAACCTTTGCTGTTGAATGGTATTGTTTTTGAATTAAAACTTTGAAATTTATAGCCGTACATCTAGCAAAGGAAGCGGATAAATTTATAATTCATGCATTCACTTAATTATTGTTTTTGGCTTTGAGCAAAGCGGCTAAGATATCATTGAAAGTGCTGAAGGTGTTGGGATGGATACTATTAGCACTGATCATACTTGTATTTTTGATTCTCCTATTTATCCGTAGCCCTTGGGGACAGGACGTAATAGTGGATAAAGCCGTGGCCTATGTGAAAGAGAAGACCGGTACGGAAGTGTCCATTGATCGCCTCTTTATCACCTTTGCCGGAAATGTATCTCTGGAGGGTCTTTACTTGGAGGATCAGCAGGCCGACACGTTGCTTTATTCCCGCTCATTAGAAACAGGCGTAGCCTTGCTTCCTTTAATTAAAAATGGGGCTATTCACGTCAGCAAACTCGATTGGGAAGGGCTGAGGGCAAATGTGTCTAGAGATGAACAATCGGGGAAGTTTAACTTCGACTTTCTTATGGAGGCTTTTCAGTCGGATACCACCACTGTAGAAGCAGTCGAAACAGACTCAACCTCCTCACTTCCAGACATAGACTTGGGACCCATCCATTTGAAAGATTTTAATCTTTCCTATGTTGACGGGTTGATGGGAATTGAAGGTCAATTTCAGTTGGGGGAACTGTCAATGAATATGGAAAGGATGGATCTCAACCGGATGGATTTCTATATCAAGGACCTTTTGTTCAACAATTCTTCTCTCTACTACAAACAAACAAAACCCTTTGAAGCTGCAGAGGAGGACACCCTGTCAGGCGGGGTTATGCCTGTAGTGATTGTTGATCGCTTTGTCATTCAGCAGGTCAAAGCCTATTATGAATCAGAGCCGGATGGCATGTTGGCTGACATCAATTTGGGGGATTTTTTACTGGAATTGCCTGAAGGTAATCTTGAAGAAAACAAAATCAGATTGCGTACGCTCAAGCTTCATGATTCTGAAGTGGTTTTTAAGATGGCTGCGCCTGAGCTGGAACAGGTTGCGGAGGTTGAGCCGGATAGCCTCAGCCAATCAGGATTTACGTGGCCGGATTGGACCGTTGAAGTGAGGGAGATCTCCCTTGATAATAACCATATCCTGTACCAATCAGGGGAGGAAAGTCCACAGGTAGGGTATTTCAACCCTAATGCTGTTGACATCCAAAATTTGTCTCTGTTGCTTCGTAACCTCTCTTTACAAGAAAATGAGGCAAGGCTGGCACTAAATCGATTTTCATTCCAAGAAAAAAGTGGCTTTGCGTTAAATGAAGCGACTTTCGGGCTGAATGTCTCAGGTGAAAAGGCTGAGCTGTCCGACTTGAAAATTGCAACAAACAGAAGTCAGCTAGGCGGTAACATTGCCTTAACCTACGCCACACTGGAGGATTTCCTCAATCAACCGGAAAATGCGGATTTCGATCTTCGTGCGCAACTTTCGGCTGATGTTAGAGATGCATTTGTTTTCAGTCCCGAACTGGCTGCGGACACGCTTGTTAGGAAATTGGCCCTGCAGCCCGTCACGGCAGAAATACAATTAAAGGGCAGCATGGAAGTGATGGATATTCGACAAGCTGTAGTAGCGTGGGGGAGCGATACCCGGCTTCAGGCGCGGGGATCTGTAGCTAATGCTATGGACCCTGAACGTCTTCGTCTCAACCTGCCTTTGTTGACGATGCAATCAAGCAGAAGGGATCTGTTAGCTTTTGTAGATGAAAACCAGATGGGGATAAAGCTGCCTGAAGAATTTCGACTGAATGGGGACCTTCGGGGCGCGCTGGATGATCTAGTAGCGGTACTTAGCTTGACAATGCCTGAAGGGGAGCTTCGACTGGATGGGCAATACCGCAATACCGATCGGCTTGCCTTCAAAGGTGACCTGCAAGTAAGGCAACTTCAGCTTGACAAACTGCTACAAAATCCACAACTCGGAACCATGACGTTTGATATCCATACCCAAGGTAAGGGCCAAAATCTTCAGGACTTGGATGCTGTACTGACGTCGGATTTTCAGGAATTGGTATTGAATGGCGTTGACTATTCCGGTTTGGAATTGGAAGGTGAAATGGCTGATGGAAAAGGCAAGCTTAATCTTTTGTTTGATGGAGACAATCTTGATTTGGTATTGGAAGCATTGGCGGACTTGGATTCTATCTCTCCTACCTATCAAGTGGATGTAGATCTTCAGGGCATAGACCTATTTAATTTGGGATTCTCTAAAAAGGAGATGAGGGCGAGCTTGAAATTGAATGCAACCTTTGAAGGAGATCCAGAGACATTTGATCTTAAGACTACCATCACAGATGGGGTGGTGGTTTATGACAGGCGTCCGTTTCAGTTGGGCCCCGTTGATCTCGTTGCCCATGCCCGACCTGATACCACAAGTGTAAATCTCGACGGGGATATTATCAATATGCGCCTGCGCTCCAACGCATCCATCGCAGAGTTAAGCAGCGCCATCCAAAGACATATCAGTACCTATTTATCAGACTCCACCGTACAGGATACAATATCGTCACAGGTGGAAATGAAGATGATGATGAGCATTGAATCCACCCCTATCCTGCAGCAGGTGTTTTTGGAAGGGCTGCAGCAGATGGATTCCATATCCATGGAGGTGGATTTTAAGGAAGCAGAACGTTTGTTGACCGCAAGTCTGGACCTGCCCTATGTGCTGTACAACAATATGGAAATAGATAGCCTTAGACTCAGGCTGCGGGGCGATCAGGAGAATCTTAGAGCTGCCTTTGGACTTATATCTTTGGATGCGGGGCCTTTGTCTATGGGACGAACATACCTGACAGGCCGAACGGAGGAGCAGCGACTGCATGTGAATCTGATTTCCTTTGATAATGAAGATGTGTTGTTTAGGATTGGCTCCTACGTGGCTTTGGCAGGGGATACTATAGCTGTACATATTGAACCAGATGAGCTGGTGCTCAACCGGATGAATTGGTCAGTGCCGGATGATAACAGATTGCTCATCGGGAATAATTATTTATCCTTCAAAAATTTTATTTGGCAAAGTGGCAATCAGGAATTATCCGTGAGTAACGATGTGGAAGGCGTTGAGGAAGAACACCTGGGGATATCTTTTGAAAACTTCCGCCTTAGCTCCATTACCAGCCTTTTAAATCCGGATACCCTTATTGCTGATGGGTTATTAAATGGGAAAGTAATCGTCGAAAATCTATTTGGTGCCACAGGAATTATTGCAGATGCCAATATCGATAGCTTAAAGGTGACAGATGTTCCTTTGGGAAATCTAAGCCTCAATGCCGAGTCAAAGGGTGGTCGGGAGTATCTCTTTAATTTAGCGCTTAAAGAAGGAGATATAAACCTGGATCTTGTAGGTGACTATGTTGCTGCAGATAGTGCGGCCCAGCTCAACCTAGATTTAGCCATCAATGAATTGAAACTTAAAGCTATAGAGGGCTTGTCAGGTGAACAGATAAGGGATGCAGAAGGCTTTATTTCGGGGCAGGTGGACGTTTCCGGTACTACTGCAAATCCTATTTATAAAGGCGACTTCCGTTTCAACGAAGCCGTATTCACCGTTAGCACCTTAAATTCAAGATTTAGGTTGTCGGACGAAGTGCTTAATGTTGACAACTCAGGTTTGTATTTGAACAATTTTACCATTACAGATTCAGATAACAACAATTTTGTGATAGGGGGAGAAGTCTTGACAGAGGACTTTGCCAACCCTTCTTTCAACCTGAAGTTGAACGCAGAGAACTTTAGGGCCCTGAATTCCAGTCGTGAAGACAACGACCTGTTTTACGGCGATCTGTTAATGAATGCCAATATCAATATAACGGGAGATCTCAACCTGCCGATTGTAAAAGGCCGATTGAAAATCAATAATGACTCGGAGCTCACTTTTATTATTCCCGAGTCACAGCTTGATATTGTGGAGCGTGACGGTGTGGTAATTTTTGTAGACCGTGAAAATCCGGATGAAATCCTCACCAAGCGCGAAGCAGAACAAACCACTTCAGATCTTACCGGTATCCAGCTCAGTGCTATTGTAGAGGTAGAGCCTGAAGCAATTTTTAATATTGTTGTTGACGAAAGCTCGGGAGACAATTTGCAGATTGGCGGTAAGGCTGACTTAAATGTCAATATGGATCCGAACGGTAGAATCACCTTGTCGGGCAAGTATGAAGTCAGCAAGGGGCATTACGAAATGTCCCTTTACAACCTGGTGAGCCGCAGATTTGAAATTGACGAAGGCAGTAGTATCACCTGGGGAGGAGATCCTATGGATGCTACACTGAACATCCGTGCGATATATCGGGTGGAGACTTCAGCGAGTGAGTTAATGGCCTCCCAGCTAAGCGGAGCTGAATCTGAACTTGCAAATCAGTTTCGCCAGCAGCTGCCTTTTTTGGTCTACTTGAATGTAGATGGAGATTTGCTTAAGCCGTTGATATCTTTTGGTTTGGACATGCCTGAAGACCAACAAGGCGCCATCGGAGGAAATGTTTACACGCGGGTGCAGCAGGTCAACACCCAGGAGGACGAATTGAACAAGCAAGTGTTTTCTTTGCTCGTCTTAAACCGTTTCTTTCCCGCTACCGGTAGCGATGGTTCGGGCGGAGGTACCGCAGCCATGGCCAGATCTAGTGTAAGCCAAATGCTTTCCGGTCAGTTGAATGCGTTCTCAAACAGCCTGTTCGGGAATTCGGGACTTGAGCTGGACTTTGATTTAGATAGTTTTGAAGACTATCAGGACGGTACAGGTCAGACACGTACCCAGTTAAATGTCAGCGCCCAACAGCGGCTCTTTAACGACAGGCTGGTTGTTCAGGTAGGTAGCCAGGTAGATGTAGAAGGCAATTCACAGGCTGCGGATCGCGGCAATCCTGTCTTTGGAAATGTCAGCGTTGAGTATCTGCTTACGGAAAACGGTCGCTACAGATTACGTGGATTCAGGAAAAATCAATTTGAGAGCATTATAGACGGGCAGCTGGTTGTTACTGGCATTTCGCTAATCTTTAACCGGGAATTCAATAAGTTTTGGGAGCTCTGGAAAGGTATCGATCCTGAGCAGCAAGAAATCAAACCTGATAGGGAACGAATTCCAGAAAGGAGGAAGGAAGAAGATGAAGAAGAATCGGAAGAGCAGAACGATAGCGCCACTGCTAAAACTGAGGAAGACACAATTTTAACGATTAAGAATGACTAAGCTTTCTATTCCTTTTTTACTTTTTGTCATCATTGTAGCGCATGCTTGCAGTGTTAAGAAGTTTATACCCGAAGGTGAGCAACTTTACACGGGGGGAGAGGTGGATATGGAAGCCGATTTTAGGATTCCAGACCAAAAGGAAATAGAAAGTGAACTCAACGCCTTACTCAAGCCTGAACCCAACAGCAAGATATTGGGAATGAGAATTGGCCTTTGGGCCCACTATAAAGGGAGTCAGGAGAATCCGGGCTTTATCAACCGCTTTTTGAAAAGAAAACTGGGTGAAGAGCCAGTTTATTTTTCCCAGGTGAACACAGAAAAAACCGAGGACCTTATTTTTAACCGGTTGGAGAATAGGGGTTTTTTTTACAGCATGGTGGAATCGGAAGTGACGCGTAAAAAACACTACGCCTCCGTCCGGTACACAGCAGCCTTAGAAGAGCCATATGTGTTGGAAAAATATACGGTGGACGGTGATTCTCTCGAGATTGAAAAGAAAATGGCCGAACTGTTGGAAGAGACTGAGTTAAAGCCAGGGATGCGCTTTGACCTCAACCTCCTCAAGGACGAACGGCTTCGGTTGGAAGAGGCGCTGAAGCTGGAAGGGTATTATAACATAACGCCCGATTATTTGATTTTTGAAGCTGATACCAACAATTATGAGGACAAGAAGTTTGACTTGTTTTTGCGGATAAAGCGGAATGCTCCCGAAAAATCTATTCTTCCTTATGTCATCAAAGGCATCAACGTCTATCCCAATTTCTCTTTGAGGGGCCAGCAGGAAAAAGCGGATACGGTGGAGGTTGAGCACATCAAGTTTATTCAAGATGAGCTGGTCTTTAAACCTGAGCTATTGGAGCAATATATTTTGTTTGAGCCGGGCCAGCGGTATAATGCAGAGGTGTCAAGGCGTACAAGTAGCAGGCTGACCTCTATCGGAAATTACCGATATGTAAACATACGTTTTGATGAAGAGGATACCACCCGAACAGGGGATGGCGAAGGTCAATTAGAAGCAAATATATATCTCTCTCCGCTAAACAAGAGGACCTTGAGAGCAGAACTACAGGGAATCTCCAAGTCCAACAATTTCGCAGGGCCGGGCATTATGTTGTCTTTCCGAAACAGAAACCTTTTTGCAGGTGGAGAGACTTTTAACTTTTCGACCAACTTTTCCTATGAAACGCAAATAGCCGGAGGGGACCGCAAAGGTTTAAGTTCGTATGATTTCGGGATCAACGCCGACCTGATATTCCCGCGCGTGGTTTTTCCTTTTCCTATCAAGGAAAGATTCAGCTATTCCGTTCCGAAGACTAAGATTTCTTTAGGAGCTGAATTTCTCAATCGCGTCGGCTTATACCGTATGAACACGATCAACGCCTCCTACGGATATAGCTGGAACGCCACACAATATTTCTATCATGAAATAAATCCCATCAACCTCAGTTATGTCAATCTCTCGAAAACCACACCGGAGTTTGATGCTATTTTGGACAGTAATCCTTTCTTGAAGAGAAGTTTTGAGCAACAGTTCATTGCAGGCATAAACTATATTTTCAACTTCAACCAATTAGGAGATCAGGATAAAAAGCACACTTTCTTCGTGGGCACAACCGTTGATTTGGCCGGTAACTTAGTGAATTTGCTGAACCGCACCTTTAGTGGGGGTGAAAAGACATTTTTGGGACTGGAATACGCACAATATGCCAAAGCAGATGTGGATTTCAGGTACCACCTGAAGCTTAACAGCGATCGTGAAGACCATGTCTTAGCTGCCCGTTTGTTTGGCGGATGGGGGCATCCCTATGGCAACTCTCTCTCGCTTCCTTATGTTAAGCAGTATTTCTCCGGGGGTCCTAATAGTGTTCGTGCGTTCAGAATACGGTCTTTAGGACCAGGCACATTTAGACCTGAGGAATTTAATATCGGGTCGTTTTTTGATCAGTCAGGTGATATCCGCATAGAAGGAAATTTGGAATATCGGTTTCCTATCGTTTCGCTGATCAAGGGAGCTTTGTTTGCGGACGCCGGTAATGTTTGGCTTGCCAAGGAGAATGAGGCTATCCCAGGTGGACGTTTCTCCAAGGATTGGTTGAAGGAGTTGGGAGTAGGCGTAGGCTTTGGGTTAAGAGTGGATATTCAGTTTTTTGTAGTTAGATTGGATCTGGCGACCCCCATAAGAAAACCCCACCTTCCGGAAAATGAAAGATGGGGCAACAGTTTCGATCTTGGCGACAAATCTTGGAGAAGGGAAAACCTTGTGTTTAACTTCGCCATAGGCTATCCTTTCTAAATCTCATTTGGCGCGTCAAAAAGCTCTCCCTTTCGAGCTTTCTCTAAAGCCAATAGAGAGAATACCATAATGGGAGTCGAAAATGCAAATACACCTAACTTACCCAATCCGCTGGCTTTTCGCATTGCCAGTGTGGCGCCAATTACTGTCATTGGAAGAATAAACTTCACGCCGATATCAAAGAATTTTCTGTTGGAATCCATACATGTTGATGTTTATGTTTGTTGAATGGATGATCAGAAGTCATCCTTTAGCCTCAAAAGAAGCTATTTCTGTGCCATTCCCTGTTGAGCTATTTTCTGGGTGTGTAATCGTTTACGTAACGATAGGGTAACAAATATGCTCGGTTATTGAACCCTTACTTTGCGGTGAGTACATCAAAAATGGGCATCGCTTTCAATAAACACTCCTCGTACTCTTGTGCGGGATCCGCATCATAAGTAATGGCACTGCCAACGGCGAAGAATAGCTTATTGGCGGAAACGTCCACAATGATGCTTCTGATCACCACATTGAAATCAAAATCACCATTGGCGCTAATATAGCCTATAGATCCGGAAAACCAGCCCCTTCTGAAGTTCTCATACTGATCGATCAGCTCCATGCATCGAATCTTTGGTGCGCCTGTCATGCTGCCCATTGGAAAAGTGTTAGCCACAATGTCCTTAAAGTTAAGTTTCGGCCGCAAGGAAGCAGATACGGTAGATATCATCTGCGATACACGTTTAAAGGGATACACCCCAAAGAGTTCCTCTACTTTGACTGATCCGGTGGTGGCTATACGTGCCAAATCATTACGCATCAGGTCTACGATCATAAGGTTTTCGGCACGTTCTTTTTCGCTGTGTTGAAGCTGCTGCCGTAACACCTCATCTTCCTGGGCAGAATCTCCTCTTCTTATGGTGCCTTTGATAGGCTGGGCAATGATTCTAGAGCCTGATTTTTTGAGGAACCGTTCGGGAGAGGCACTGACAACATATTGATTACCCGCTTTAAAAAATACGCTGAAGGGCATCGGAGACTGCTTCATCAACGATAAATAAGTATGGACGGGATTAAATGTTTTCAAACCGACCTCAAAAGCCAGACAATAATTCATCTCGTAGATATCGCCATCAATAATGTGTTCCTTAATTTTCTCCACGTTTTTCAAATACTCATTCCGGCTGGTAAGTGGTCGTATTGAATCAATTTTGGTAGTTAAAAAGGGGACTTTGAAGGCGTCAATTTCAGCAAAGATTCGCTCGGGCTGTTCATGGAAAATCTGAACATTTTTATCCGAATGCAGCATTTTTAATGTGGGGAGAAAGAAAACGGAGTGTGGGCAATCTATAATAGCCTCATTTGTACTTTGTAGCCGCTCAAAGCGGTTCTTCAGCTCATAACTCAATATACCAACTCGGTCCATATAAAGTGGTTGTTTCTCCAGTTCTTCTAAGGTGCAGGATTGGTGGCCTGCGTAAAAAACCTGGTCAAAACCGCCGTAAGGGTAGCAAATATCCTGGTGGCTAAAATTGGCTACATAGGGAAAATGGCAATCGGCCCATGCCAAGAGTTTGGCAATCCATGCAGGATCTGTACTAAATATGGTTCCTCTACTTTCCAATGGCTGAAAATATAAAGAGGAACCAATGAGGTTCCTCTTAAAATATCAGAATGCTGAATGAGTATTATTCTGTAGTCACGTTAAATCCAACACTAACCGTGTTGTAGATGAATTGATCTTGGGCTTTGTTGATCGCACCTGCCTCATCACCATACTTCAAACCCCAATCGGTCCTGTCGATGTTGAAGCCAGCTTGTGCTTTTACAGTACCGTTAGCTACAGTGATGGCTGCTGGGAACTTGATGTTTTTAGTGGTGCCTCTCATGGTAAGGTTGCCACTAACCCAATGCGTCGGGTTGGACACCAATTGCTCCTGGTTTGATTTAGGGGTATTGTCAGAAGCAAACTCTTCTTTGTTTTCTACACTATCTCCGCTGGTGAAAGCTTCAACAGCAGTAATTTCAAAAGTAGCCTCTGGATAATTGGAAGCATCAAAGAAATCTTCTGATTGAAGATGTCCTGTTAATTTACCGTGGCTATCTGAACCCGCCTCAAGGTCGTGCACCTCAAGTTTGGTAATATCAAAAACAAATTTACCACCGGTCACTTCATTACCATCGATATTTACTTCACCTGAAGTAATGGGAATAATTCCATGGTGCTGGCCGGTTGGCTTATAGCCTCTCCATGTGACCTCACTTGCAGCGGTATTAATTTGCAATGTTTCACCTGTTGCTTCACCCACTTCTTGTGCTTCTCTTGTCTCAACAGTTTCTTTGTTGTTGCCACACGACGCAAGAACTAACGCAGTGGCCAGAAATAGTCCGGAAGTCTTCAAAAATTTCATAGTTGTTTCTAATTTGTGTTTTGTTTTAGGTCCAATTTCGAAACCGATTTAACGAAAACAAGGGTAAAAAAGTTCTTTGACTGCCGTAAAAATGATTGTCGATTTGGA
This sequence comes from Cyclobacteriaceae bacterium, assembly GCA_035303945.1. Taxonomy (GTDB): domain Bacteria; phylum Bacteroidota; class Bacteroidia; order Cytophagales; family Cyclobacteriaceae; genus DATGMS01. The sequence goes on along the minus strand of DATGQZ010000024.1, from coordinate 12,139 downwards.
AAAACATTATATAATCTGCTGATCTTTAGGAAAATGGCTTTAATAAAATCAATAAATGGAAAGTGTCCTCAACTCGGTACGGGATGTTGGCTGGCAGAAAATGCCACGGTAGTAGGGGATGTAATTATGGGCGATAATTGCACTATATGGTTTAATGCTGTAGTTCGCGGCGACGTGCATGAGATTCGTTTGGGAAATAATACCAATATTCAGGATGGCGCAGTGATACACGGCACCTATCTAAAGTCGGGCACTTACATTGGCAATAATGTGTCCATTGCACATAATGCAGTAGTGCATGGCTGTACCATCCATGACAATGTCCTGATCGGAATGGGGGCTATCGTTATGGATAATGCCGTAATTCACGAGGGGGCCGTCATTGCCGCTGGGGCGGTGGTGTTGGCAGGTACTGTCGTGGAAGGCAACGCAATTTATGCGGGTATCCCGGCAAAAAAAGTAAAAGAAACCGGGCCGGAAATGAGGGAAGTTATCCAGCGAACGGCCAATAATTATCCCATGTATGCCTCCTGGTACGATAAAGATTAAGCTGGCAGAGCAGGTCTAAATCGAATGCCTTCTGGGTAGGGGAAGGCATGGATCAGCTCTCCCGCACGAATCTGTTTTTGAATGCCTCGCCAAAAAGTGGGTTCAAAAAGTCGTTGGTGGTAGGTCAAAAAGTGATCTTTCACATCTGCTCTTCCAATCATAAAGCGCTTAAAATCTTCTGGGAATACATCGTTTTTAGCGACATCATACCAAGGTTCGGAGGCATAGATTTGATCATATGTCTCCGCTTTTGGCTTTTCCCGAAAGTTCATATCCGTCAGAAACTCAATTTCATCATAATCATAAAAAACCACCCGCTTTTGACGCGTCACACCAAAGTTCTTTGTCATCATGTCACCGGGGAAAATGTTGGCTTGCGCCAATTGTATAATCGCATTTCCATACTCCTCCACGGCATGGCGGGCTTCTTCAGTCGAGCAGGTCTCAAGATAGATGTTTAATGGGGTCATTCTTCTTTCGGTATACACATGCTTGATAATTAAGGTATCGCCTTTAATTTCTATCAAGGAATGAACAGTTCTTTGTAGTTCCGCCAAGAGGGTGGGATGTATGCGCGCCAGTGGCAAGAGGAAATATTCGAATTCATGCGTATCCGCCATCCTTCCCACGCGGTCGTGCAGCGATACCAGCTTGTATTTTTCTTTTACCTGCTGTCTGGTCATACTCTTTGGGGGGTCAAAATGGTCTTTGATCATTTTGAACACGATATTGTAAGACGGCAGGGTAAAAACGGTCATTACCATTCCTTTGATCCCCGAAGCAAGCACAAACTGATCCTCACTGGCGTAAAGGTGGTTGAGGAAATCCCGGTAAAATTCTGTCTTGCCATGTTTGTTAAAGCCTATTGCATTATATAACTCATGGATTTTTTTGGCGGAAATGACTGAGTTTAGGAAAGAAATCACCTGGGAGGGAACATTGATTTCAGCCATGAAATAAGAGCGAGTGAAACTAAAAATCCCGCTCATAATGTTCGGATCAAAGATGAGCGTGTCTACATAAATGCCCTTTGGATGGTGCAATATAGGGATGATAAAGGGCATCCACTTTTGGCCAATATAAGTTCGGCCGATAAGATAAGCGGCTTTGTTTCTATAAAAAACCGGCTTCAGCACCTGTAAAGAAGTCTCTTCGGAGGGACTGTATCTGGTGAGGATCACCTCTTTTACCCCTTGCACCAAAAACTGGATGCAGGCTTCCTTGTCATAAAAAGGAACCCCAAAGTCAAAATCCTCCAGCATGGTCCTAAATATTTTGTCCAGTCCCCACGCTTGGGGATAATTATAAAATAGATCATCTTGATGAATTTCACAGCGATCATATTTCTCATAGACAAACATGAGCTCCTCGTCCACGGTCATGCCTGGGAAGGCCTTTCTTATGACCGAATTGAAAAAGGTTTCTGCAAGTTCCTGATCGCTTCTGGAGCTTATCTGCAATGAATAGGTAGTTTTGATGGACAGCCAAAGCTCACGGTCCCCCACCTGATCGGACAAAAGCTGCTGGCATTCGGACACCACTTGGCGCACAAAGTCTTTGTAAAGGCGAAGCCGTTCCCGATGGTTTCGCTGCATTTCATCCCAATTCCTCTCCTTAAAATAACCTGGCGCTTTTCGCGAGAGCGCATTGAAGGTGTCTATGTAGGTGTTATAACCTTCAATAAATTTGTTCACAATGGCTTGGCGAAGGGACGGATCCATAGTATGTTAACAGTGATTGTTCAAATTACACAATTTTCTCACTGGGCGGCAATAATCTTTTCAACACTGTCATTTCTCTTCACTGTATTAAGTTGTGTTTTGCAAATAATTTTTTTACCTTTCTCGTACATAATGAAGGCCGAGATTGATGTGCGGCCATCACTGCAGGTGGGTTTCGGCTTGTTGTGCATTAAAGATTTGATGGAGCAATTAGTGATTTGTCTCATTATAAGTTTAGGTTTAATAGGTTTGATAATAAAAAAGGTGCGAGCGATGTTCGAACCTTTTTTACTTTGCAGTTAATGATACCCCAAGGAATAATGAAGATTTAATGAAAGGGAGAAATAGGCGCTTTTTTTACAGCTATGCATTAGTTTTGCTGGCAATTTTTTCCTGCACTTCGGACAACAAAAATACTGAAGGCAATACCCCAGTCACCAGCAGCACCCCGGCTGCTCCCAATGATAAACAATTGTTGGAAATAGGGATTCAAAAGTTGGATGAATGGGTGGCTTATTGGCGAAGCAAAGGTGCTGACATGCAGCAATTCGAGCTGGAGCAGGAGCATGTGTATGAACCTGTGGAATGGCCCGGCGAAAATGTTATGCCTGAAGAAAGTCCGCTTCGGGATTACCAGATTCCCCATCCTGGATCCGAGGGAGTAGTGGATATCTATAGCTATAAATTGGTGTTAAATGAAGAGCAGGAGTTGGGCTTTAACCCCGATTCAGAAGTGGTTTATTATAGAAGCGATGGCATGAGGGAGAGACTGTTGTTTATCGGCCCTTCAGGAGGATTTGAGGATGCGGTTTGGGTGACAGAGGACCATTTGCTAGTTTCTGGTCATTTGCAGAAGGAGAATGGATATGTCCCCGTAGTTTGGTTGGTTCAACCTGAAGCACATAAGTATGCTGTGTATGAAGGCAATTTTGCTACACAGGACTATGCGTCCGACAGTTACCTGAAAGTGAAGTTAAAAACTTTGGATCTTCCAGCATGATCGCTAGAAGTGAGCGGACCTTGCCTGCGAACGGATAGAAGGAAATCAAAGTGTTTCCGGAGCGCCCTGACGCCTTTCGATTTTGTGAATACATACTTTTACTGTATTTATGTGGTATAAAAAGACACATAATGCAGGAACAAGGAGCGTTAATTACGGATGATGCGGTAGTATTTGGGATATTAATGGCTATTTTAGCCCTAGTCTTCACCACTTCATCCAGCAAAAATTCATTTTGGGCAAAATTTTACACTTTCATCCCTTCCTTGCTACTTTGTTATTTTTTGCCCGGTTTGTTAAACACATTGGGTATTATATCTGGAGAAAATTCTGGTTTGTACGCCATGGCATCCCGATACCTGTTGCCTGCCTCTCTTGTTCTTTTTACGCTCAGCATAGATTTTAAAGGCATTTTAAAACTGGGACCCAAGGCGCTTATCATGTTCTTGGCAGGTACGGTAGGCGTAATCATCGGTGGACCTATTGCCTTATTGACAGTTTCTTTTTTTGTACCAGATGTCATTGCCGGAACCGGAGCTGACGAGGTGTGGCGGGGCCTTGCTACAGTAGCTGGAAGTTGGATAGGAGGAGGTGCTAACCAAACTGCCATGTTGGAGGTGTTTGGTGCCAGCCCCACCTTATTTAGTCAGATGATCGCTGTGGATGTTATCGTTGCCAATATTTGGTTGGCCATATTGTTGTATGGTACGGGAATCTCCAAAAAGGTGGATAACTTTTTTCGGGCAGATAGTTCGGCCATCCATGACCTCAAAAACAAGGTAGAAAAATACAGGGCTGGCATTTTGCAGATACCCAGTACCGCAGATACCATCAAGGTGCTGGGGGTAGGGTTTGGAATCACTGGAATTTCCCATTTTCTTGCCAATTTCATCGCCCCTTGGATAGGAAAAAACTATCCCCATTTGGATCAATACTCGCTGGATTCAACTTTCTTTTGGATTGTTGTTATAGCCACGACAGGTGGCTTGATTTTGTCCTTTACCAGAGCCCGTGACCTCGAAGGAGTGGGAGCTTCCAGATTAGGCAGTGTACTGTTGTATGTATTAGTGGCTACCATTGGGATGCAAATGGATCTTACAGCTATCTTTAACAATCCAACTTTGTTTATGGTTGGGATTGTCTGGATCGCCGTGCATATGATCATCATGCTTGCAGTAGCCTATGCGATCAAAGCACCCTTCTTTTTTGTAGCAGTGGGCTCCCAAGCCAACATCGGAGGTGCAGCCTCAGCGCCTATTGTGGCTACAGCCTTTCACTCCGCATTGGCGCCGGTAGGGGTATTGTTGGCAGTGTTTGGCTATGCAGCAGGTACTTATGGCGCCTACCTTTGTGGCTTATTATTACAGTGGGTATTTCATTTATAAATGTGCCTTTTGCAATTATCTCATTTTCAACAACTTGGTGGATGTGCTGTCCGGGAAGGGATAAGGGTTTCAACAACAATTTTGATGGTATAAAAAAGATTTTTAGGGATATCGCACATAACCTTTTTAATTCGTAATCATTATCTTATTTTTGATTACTTTTTAAATAATATATGGAATAGATTATCAAGCGTGCAGTATCTTAGGGTTAAACCATTTAGACTGGCAGAACTATTTGCTGGAGGTGAATGACGTTTTCCTACCAGAAGCAGCACGAGATTAATAGGCAAATGAATGGTTGATTTCAATGGGTTTAACACCTCTAGGATTATCGAGGAGATAGAGGCTTTAGTGGTTGTTTTCAACAGTTCGGAAATTATCTGTTCAAATGCTAAAGCTAGGGAACTTGTCCGTTCCAAAAGTTGGGAGCAGCTTTTTTTCACAGATGATGTAAGAACCGAACTGTCAAACTTTTTTAGAACAGGAGAATTGGCAGAGCATCGATTTTTTGAATTGCCCTACAGCCAAGAGGGGACTAACTTGATATGTCGATGGAGTTTTATAGATATTTCCTCCAGCTCAGCCCCCGGAACCAGTATGGCAATAGGCCATCTATTGCAGTCTTCCCGGCAGGAAGACCAGAACGTATCCCATACGTTTTTCAAAGCAGATGAAATCGATAAATTCAGATTTTTGGCGGGCAACATTCCCTTGACTAACATTTTCCTTATTGATAGGGAGCTAAACTACCTGATGGCAGAGGGTCCTAACTTTAAATATTGGGGCATGGATAGGACCTATTTCGAGGGAAAGAATCTTCAGGATGTCCACACCACGAATCTTGAAGAGATTCGGCCCCTTGTGCTCCGCGCCATAGAAGAGAGACGTACGGTTAGCAAAGAACTTTTCTACATGAAGCGGGTATATGAGCTTACGGCAAAGCCCATCATGCACAATGCTGAAGTATGTTATGTACTGGGCATCGTCAGGGATGTTTACAATGAATATTTGATTCGACAAGACCTTCAGAAAAGTGAGCAAAAATATCGAAGCCTTGTGGAGGAATCTACCGAAATCATATTCTCGCTTGATAATAGGATGGAGGTCACTTACATATCTCCCAATATCAAACAGTTTTTGGGCTATGATGCTTATGAAGTGATCAGTGGCGGTGTGAGAAAGATCCTACATCCAGAAGATCTGGAGGCATTTGAAGGGTTTGAAGGTAATGAGGTCAATTTTTTTGAAAACAATCCCTACGTAGAATTCAGACTCCGAAACAAGAAAGGTCAATACTGTGTGTTTAGTGCCAACGGTAAGGTGATTTATGACGAAAAGGGTAACTTCCGATATTATACCGGCATAGCAAGGGATATTTCCAACCTGAAAAAAGCCAAAAAGGAACTCTACCTCTCCAAGGAAAAAGCTGAAAAAGCCTTATTGGCGAAATCGCAGTTCCTGTCTGTCATGAGTCATGAAATTCGCACCCCTATGAACGCGGTGATTGGCATGACCCATTTGTTGATGGAAGGCAATCCCCGAGAGGATCAATTGGAAAATTTGAAAACACTCCAGTTTTCGGCGGAGAATCTGCTGGAACTTATCAACAATATCTTGGATTTCAGTAAAATGGAATCCGGAAAGATAGAGCTGGAGAAGGTACCTTTCAATCTCCAGGATATTTTACAGCGGATTATCCATTCCTGCACTTACCAAATAAGGCAGAAGAACCTCAACATGATCGTAGAGTTAGATCCTGCCCTGCCCAAACAGGTAGTAGGTGACCCGGTCAGATTGGCGCAAATCATCAACAACCTGCTTTCCAACGCTATTAAGTTTACGGACGAAGGCAGTGTCAAAGTAAAGCTATCCGTTCTTGATCAAGCAAAGAAGCATGTCACTGTCCGCTTTGTATTTGAAGACACGGGCATCGGCATCCCTGCCGACAAGGTTGATATGATATTTGAGGCCTTTTCCCAAGCAAGTACCAATACCACCCGCAAATACGGAGGAACCGGCCTGGGTTTAGCTATTGTCAAGAAGCTGATTGATTTGTTTAAATCCAGGATGGTCGTGCAGTCGGTTCCCGGCCAAGGATCAATATTCCAATTTGACATTACTTTTAATCAAGTAAGAAAAAAACACAGGCTGGGGGTAGAGAATTCGCCGCGAACAGCTAAAGATCTTGGTAATATCAAGGTGCTGGTCGCCGAAGACAATCTGGTGAACCAGATGATGCTGAAGAAAATCCTGCTAAAATGGGAAGTGGGGCAATTGGTTTTTGCTGCCGACGGAGAAGAAGCCATACAGTTATACGACAGCACCGATTTCGATATTCTTTTATTGGACCTGCAGATGCCGCAAAAAAACGGTTTTGAAGTAGCCTCTTATATCAGAAATCTTAGTGATACGGTAAAATGCGATATTCCCATCATTGCCCTCACGGCTTCTTCCTTTGAGGAAGTTAAAGACCAACTAGAGGTTGCCGGAATAGATGATTTTATTTCCAAACCATTTATACCCGACGATCTGTTGAGTAAGCTGATCAAGTATTTATAGATACAAAGCAGCTACCAGCTGTAGCTATTCCCGCCCTGCGAGGCTGAGCTCTGGCTATATTTTTGAACAATTGGCTGTTTTCCTTGTATATAAAGCTTAATTTTGGTGCCAAGTTGTAACCGAATGAAATTCCTCAATTTTGTATTGATCTTATGGATGGGCCTGCAAGTTGCCACAGCCCAAGATGCAAAAAACCAGCGGTCGAGCCTTCATTTTCTTTATGGTCCTTCTGGTGCTAACATCCGTGATTTCAATGAAATGCTGGCTACCAAGGGGCTTTCTCCGCTTAGGAAAGGATACAATTCTTTTGGAATGGCTTACCAAAACCGTTTTAACGATTTTGTATTGGGGGCGGAGCTGATCCACAATAACGGACCGACCTCCGACTTTAGGGACTATCAGATCGACTATCGGTCCACGCGGCTTTATGTCAATGTAGGCTATGCATTTACAGAGGTAGATCAGACCTTTCAGTTGATCCACTACATGTCGCTGGGCTTGGGTTATCTCAATTTTGAGATGTTAAAAGATATCGGGGGAAAGCCTATTTCTGAATTTTTGGACAATCCCGCCCACGGCTTTATCATCCGCCAGAACGACCTACATAAGGGTACGCTGAATATGGGTGGTTTTTTAACTGAAATTGGTTTTCAGTTGGGGTATCATCTAAACATTCCCGGCTGGGAGGAGGCTTTTGAATTGGTCGGTAAGGTCGGCTACTCCTTTAGTCCCTTCGAAAATGCTTGGAACAACCGGGGTATTTCCTTTGACAATATCCAGAGTGGGGCTTTTTTACGGCTAGGCGCGGGCATTGCGCTACCGCAGGAAAATTTCTTCTATAGAGATGCCAGCTTGACGGCGCATATATTTTATGGCAACCACCTGACCAAGCCCAATACTTTAAATGAGGTATTGGAACAGCACGGCTACAATCCCATTGCAGGCCATCCCCATAATGTGGGTTTAAAAATCATTGGCGAAAACAGGGGTCGTTTATACGGTTTGGATGTGTATAACCTATCTCAAAAAGGAAAGGCGAATGAGCAGTATAGTCATACCCTCAACAGCGTCCGTATTTATGGCAATCTGGGAAGAAAACTTTTTGAAGGAAGAAGTTGGGAACTGGGAGTGCTGGGAGGCGTAGGCTATGGAAATGTTCGCTACACCTTAATGGCAGAAGTGGGCAAACCGGAATTTCCCAGGCTGTTTGAAGAACCGGATCATGATGGTAATTTGAAGGACTGGGGATTTATGGCGAAGCCGGAGGTTTATTTGGCTTACCAAATGCCAATTTCCCAGGATGCGGTCTTTGATATTGTTGGATCAGTTTATGCCGGCTACGAATTGCCCCTTAGTCACTATACCCTGACTGATCTAAATATGAAAAAATACATGGGGGGGCCATATCTCCAGTTAGGGATAGGAATCAAACCTTGAGTTTTTTAAAATGCCTTAGATGGCTTTATGTGAGGATCTATAAGGGGTGTCGATCCTCAACACCTGATTACCAACAATTTTCCTGAAAAATTAGAATTGCTTAGTATTCCTCCTATATTTGTACTTGCTTATCGAGAAAGACCGAGGGAAGGGCCCTATGACGTCTTAGCAACCTGTGTACAAGGTGCTAACTCCCGTCCTGATTATTCAGGAAAAGATGAGCGGTAGAAATAGCTATATTTTTCTTCCGAAGATGCTCGATAAGTTTTTTTAATCAGAAAGAGCATGAACAAGAGCACTGCATTATTACTCCAACAGCTTAAGCAAAAAATCCTCATCCTGGATGGAGCCATGGGCACCATGATTCAGCGGTACAAGCTTTCGGAGGAGGATTTCAGGACACCTGAGCTAAGGGAGCACCCCAAATCCCTCAAAGGGAACAATGATTTACTCTCCCTGAGCAGGCCCGATATCATCAAAGCGATCCATCAGGCCTATCTGGATAGTGGAGCAGATATTATCGAAACGAATACCTTTAGCAGTACATCCATTGCCCAAGAGGATTATGATTTGGGACATCTGGCCTATCAGCTAAATTTGGAGTCGGCTAAGCTTGCCAAAGAAGTTGCTTTTGGACAATCGAATAAGACACCGGATCAGCCGAGATTTGTGGCAGGAGCTATCGGACCTACCAATCGGACTGCTTCAATCTCTCCGGATGTTAACGACCCCGGCTTCAGAGCCATTACATTTGATCAATTGGCAACTGCCTATGCGGAGCAGGTACGGGGGCTCTTGGATGGTGGCGTGGATATCCTGCTGGTAGAAACTATTTTTGATACCCTAAATGCAAAGGCTGCGCTTTTTGCCATACAGGATGTCTTTGAAGAAAGAAACCTACCCTTGGATCCTGAAGATGGAGCCATACCCATTATGGTGTCTGGCACGATTACCGACGCATCAGGACGAACCTTATCAGGTCAAACCACAGAGGCCTTTTTAATTTCCGTCTCTCATGTACCCCTGCTTAGCGTTGGTCTCAACTGTGCCTTGGGCGCTAAAGAGCTCCGCCCTTACCTCAAGGTATTGGCAGAAAAGGCTCCCTTCCTCGTCAGTGCCTATCCTAATGCTGGCCTACCCAATGAGTTTGGCCAATATGATCAAGATGCGGAAGAGATGGCCCATCTTGTTGAGGATTTTCTGAAGGAAGGCTGGATCAATATTTTGGGTGGTTGCTGTGGCACCACGCCTGAGCATATAGCAGCCTTGGCACAAACTGCCAAAAAGTATAGACCAAGGCAATTCGATCAGGTTTTAATCGAGGACTAAATCATGGCAATTCAACAAGAACTAAAACTGTCTGGCCTGGAACCTTTGATCTTCACGCCAGAATTGAATTTTGTAAATATAGGTGAAAGGACCAATATCACCGGCTCCAAGAAGTTTGCCCGGTTGATCCTTAATGGAGACTACAATGAGGCCTTGGAAGTGGCGGTAGAGCAAGTACGAGGAGGCGCGCAGATCCTGGATGTCTGCATGGACGAAGGGATGCTTGACGGGGAACATGCCATGGTCAAATTTTTAAACTTAATCGCTTCCGAGCCCGAGATCAGCAGAATTCCCATCATGATCGATAGCTCCAAGTGGAATATAATTCTAGCTGGGTTAAAGTGTGTGCAGGGAAAAGGTATCGTCAACTCGATCAGCCTGAAAAATGGGGAAGAAGAATTTATACACCAGGCCAAAACCATCAAGCGCTTCGGTGCCGCGGTGGTGGTCATGGCTTTCGATGAAAAAGGACAGGCCGATACCTACGAAAGGCGCATAGAGATCTGTAAGAGGAGTTATGACATCTTGACCCAAAAGGTAAAGTTCAATCCTTACGACATCATTTTTGATCCCAATATCTTTCCTGTGGCAACAGGAATGGACGAACATAAAAACAATGCCGTTGACTTTTTCAAAGCCACCAAATGGATCAAAGAAAATTTGAAAGGCGCCAAAGTCAGCGGAGGGGTGAGCAATGTCAGCTTCTCTTTTAGAGGCAACAACCCCGTGAGAGAGGCGATGCATGCGGTATTTCTTTACCACGCCATTCAACACGGCATGGACATGGGAATTGTAAACCCCAGCATGCTTGAAGTGTATGACGATATTCCCAAGGACCTGCTCGAACGGGTGGAGGATGTGCTTTGGAACAGAAGAGAGGATGCCACCGAGCGATTGTTGGAATTTGCCGAGACGGTAAAAGCAAAAGACAAAGTTGAAAAAGTCAATGATGCCTGGCGGGCTGAACCCGTTGAAAAGCGTATTGAACATGCCTTGGTCAAGGGCATCATCGATTATATTATTGAAGATACAGAAGAAGCAAGGCTTAAATACGGCAATCCCCTAAAGGTCATTGAGGGTCCTTTGATGGATGGTATGAACGTGGTAGGAGACTTGTTCGGCGAAGGTAAAATGTTTCTTCCCCAAGTAGTGAAGAGCGCAAGGGTGATGAAGAAATCTGTAGCTTACCTGGAACCCTTTATGCCTAAGGCCGGGGACGCAGACTTTGACGAAAATCAAGGATCCGGATTAAAAAAAGTACTTTTGGCTACGGTAAAAGGAGATGTACACGACATCGGCAAAAATATAGTAGGGGTAGTTTTAGCCTGTAACAGCTATCAAATCATCGATCTGGGGGTGATGGTGGATGCGCAAAAAATTATAGATGAAGCGATTGCCAACAAGGTGGATGTCATTGGTTTAAGCGGTTTGATCACGCCCTCTTTAGACGAGATGGTCAATGTAGCTTCGGAAATGGAGAGACAGGGCGTAAAGATACCCCTGATGATCGGTGGGGCGACCACTTCCAAGGTGCACACTGCCGTCAAAATCGATCCTGCTTATAGTGGTACAGTGGTACACGTGGCCGATGCCTCCAAATCCGTTCCTATAGTAGGTGAGGCGATCAGTGAAGAAAGTAAAGAAAAATTTAAATACAGCACCAAAGAAAGCTATCAAACCCTCCGAAGCAGCCATGCAGCAAAGCAACAGGTAAAGCAAATGGTGAGTTATGAGGAGGCTAGAAATAATCCGACTTTCATTGACTGGAGCAATTACGATCCAGTGGTACCGGCACAGCTTGGCAATATGGAATTGGATCTGGATCTTGCGGTGGTGCGTAACTACTTGGACTGGACACCCTTTTTTAGCACCTGGATGCTTTCCGGCAAGTATCCCAAAATACTGGATGATCCTCAAGTAGGCGCTGAGGCCAGAAGACTGGTTCAGGATGCCAATGCCATGCTGGACAAGATCATTGCGGAGCAGTGGCTAAGCGGCAAGGCAGTTGTTGGCATTTATCCCGTAAAAAAGGTGGAGGATGACCTTTTAGTCCTTTCTCCCGAAGACGGGCAGCCAAAAGCGAAGTTCTGCTTTTTGAGGCAGCAGGGCAAAAAAGGAAAAGGTGTTCCCAACCGCTCTTTAGTGGACTTCATTCATCC
>DATGQZ010000023.1:0-108918 GCA_035303945.1 Cyclobacteriaceae bacterium | reverse complement strand
GAAAGCTTAGGATTGACCGGCACCGAAACTATTAGCATCAAGGGCATCTCGGAAGGGCTTCACCCTTTGAAAAGGCTACAGGTCGAAGCCGTCAAAGAAGATGGGGCGGTGATTAGCTTTGAAGTGACAGCCCGACTTGATTCTGCCATAGAGGTAGAATATTACCGTCACGGCGGGATTTTGAATTACGTATTAAGGCAGTTTTTAAAGCAGGATTAAAAATTGTTGTTTTTTTCTATAATCTATAAGAAACCAGCCCCTTTATTAGCTAAGGGGCTGGTTTTTTGTTTCTTTACAAGGTCAATAAGGGGGCAGTTGGATCCCCGAGGGAGCATGGTTTTGGACAGTTTGGCCAAATCCGTAATGGGCAATTAATAGCAGTAATGACGTAATAAACAGTTTCTTCATGATATTTTGCTTTAAAAGTTATAAATGATTAGTAACTGGTGGAAAGGATTGAAACGGGATTGGATGATCTCACTCCAGTTTTCTCCTATCCGTCCGCCGGATTCAAAAAACACATCTTCGTCCAAATGATATTTCTTATAATGGACGGACACCGAAGTCTCCAGCGAGAGGTTTAACCGCCCAGTGAGCTTAAAATTATATCCCAGCAGCCCATAAAGGCTCAGCCTTTGTTGGTAGGTATTCTCAAAGCCAGTGTGATCGGTGATATCCCAATCCCTTTTGTATCTGAAGTCATGAAAAGAGAGCTCCGCTCCGGTATAAAGGCTTGACTTTCCTTTGATCACAAGATCCCGTTGGACTCCCAGCGCCAGTGCATACCGCAATAAGCTTGAGCTGTGGTCAAGCGAAATTCCCGATGACGCCGTGTCAAGGAGGGCTTCATAACCATAGCCCAGGCGAAACCTTAGAAAGGTGCTCTTTTCGGCATTGGGGTTAAGCAGGTAACGGCCAAAGACCGAATAATCAGGATAGCTGTTCTTGTCCACCAACGATAGTGCATCCAGTCCTATTCCCCAACGATATACTTCCACGCTGTCCTGCTCCTGCGCAGTTACCTTACCCGCTACCAGTAGTCCGGTTAGGAAACAAATAAAAAGGAGTTGATTTCTCATGGCTAAAACTTATAAGTGATCATCAGCTGGTGAAAGGGACGGACGCCGGAAATGAGCCTTTGGCTTTTATCATCGGCTACCTTTCTGTGGAAAAGCTCCCCGGAAGGGTTATACCGATAGACGTCGGCTTTCTGTTTAGCGCCATACAGTCCCAGGTACAGGGAAGACTCAAGGGACAAAGACAGCATGCCGCCAGCCTCGTAGCTGATGCCGGCAAATCCGTCCATGGTGGTACTGTTGCTCCGGACCACTTCATAGCCTATTACGCCGTCTGCATTATCCCATTCTTTATTGTCTTTGGATCGGACGAACGACATATCGCCCCCAACGTAGACCCTTGTTCGGTGGCTTACAGAGATATCGCGCTGGACACCTACTGCAAACGAATAGCTTTGCTTATTCCAGGTATGGTCCTTGGATGTTCCGTGGTTGGCGGTATCCAGATAGCTTTCCAAGCCATAGCCCACCCGGATCCGGAGAAAAGTGTTTTTGTCTTTTCCCGGATTGAGCAGGTACCGGCCAAAGAGGGAATAATCGGGAAAATCACTTTTTTCGAATAGGGGCAGGAGATCCACGCCCAGCTCCCAGCGGAGGTGCTTGACGGAGTCTTGCTCCTGGGCCGAAGCCAGCGTAAAACATAGTCCATTAAGGACAGCCCCCAGCAGCAGGGGGACAAGCAGCTTGTTTTTCATTGTGTGTTTTTGAGTTACTGTTTTTGTTTATTAAAAAGAATTTGTCCGGCGTTCATTCGTCTAAAAAAAGAAGCTGGGCATCCATTGGAATGCGGCTTTTTTCCAGGAATGAAACGGGCTGTTATTTATCAGCTTTTTCATTGGCGGCTTATTTAAAAAGCTTTTAAAAATGCCTCTTGATGAGTCAGGGCTTTTAACAGTTTTTACCTATTGTGCCGTTATCAAAAAAGGAGATAGACGTAGCAATTATCCAATTTTTTTTTTTGAATTATCCATAATCATCAGAAAAATATTTTACGCCTGTCACCGTATGGTATGCCCTAAGCGATTTCCGCTATAATGATAAAGATATCAGCGTATTGACACACTGCGATCACATGTTCATGTGGCTTATAAAGCAGGAGAAAAGTTATTAGCGTAACATACCAGCCCCGTATTTGACGGGGCTGGTTATTTTATTTTGCAAACGTGATAAAAGGGACAGGTGAATCTCCCAGCTCCCATAATGTTTGGCCATCATGATAGGATGCGGACAAGGTGCTTTTCCTTACCCGCTTGATTGAATTGATGTACCAGGGTGTCCTGATTATCGCTGTCCCATTGGATGATCCCGACAAACTCATCTGCCAAGCCCGGATAATCGAAGAACAGCCTTGCCAATCGCCTTCCACCTTCCTCATAAGGCATCACGCGTTGGGGCTATCAAGTGCTTTCCCACCTTTGAGCGCTACTGCTATTTTCTTATTCCCTTCCAGCCGAAAAGAGGCGGATACCATGGGGATTGATGGCACCAGGTGTGTTGGGATCCAGCAGGTCCCCAACATTGGCGTCAATTACAGCTACATCGTAAGAATGAGTAGGCAGGGCTCGGCAACACTCCTGCTCCTCGGCGCATCCTGTTAGAACAAGTAGGGAGAGGATTGTAAATAAACGTTTTTCATGGTGCTATTTAGGTTTGATGTTGTATCGAATTATTCTTCCATTCTTGTGGTGTTAGGCAAATTAAACAAGATATTTCATTGCCCAACTTATTCCCTTATTTTTGTAAACTACATTTTAAAATAAGATCTGATGAAGAATATCAATCCTACCGGGACCGCAGCTTGGCAGAAATTGGCAAAATTAAGACGGGACAAGAAGGAATTAACTCTTAAAAAGCTTTTCGAACAGCCCCGGAGATTCGACCGGTATTCGATCAAATGGGAAGATATTTTGGTCGATTTTTCTAAAAACCTCATTGATGAAGAGATTTTTGAGACATTATTAGCACTGGCTGATCAGACAGCTTTAAAAGAGGGTATAGCATCCATGTTCAATGGAGAGCCCATCAATCAAACAGAAGGTAGGGCTGTGCTCCATACCGCTTTGAGAAACCGCAGCAACAGCCCTATTATCGTAGATGGCAAGGACGTAATGCCAGAAGTGAACAGGGTGCTGGCACAGATGAAGCAGTTTTGCGAAGATATCAACAGCGGGAACTGGAAAGGCTACACCGGCAAGCCTATCCGGTCCCTGGTAAATATCGGTATAGGCGGAAGCGATCTAGGCCCTGTCATGGTGACTGAAGCTTTGAAGCCGTATCAAAATCAAAATATTGACATCTACTTCGTCTCCAATGTAGATGGTACCCATATCGCAGAGACGCTAGAGGGCTTGGATCCTGAATCCACCTTGTTTTTTATTGCCTCCAAAACCTTTACCACCCAGGAAACTATGACCAACGCCCATTCGGCAAGAAAGTGGTTTTTGGATCATGCAAAAGATGAGGCTGCCGTTGCCAAGCATTTCGTGGCCCTCTCCACCAATGCCGAGGCAGTGGCAGAGTTTGGGATCGACACGAAGAATATGTTTGTATTCTGGGATTGGGTAGGGGGAAGGTACTCCCTTTGGTCAGCCATTGGGTTGCCTATTGCCTGTGCCATTGGTTATGATAATTTTGAAAAACTCCTGGAAGGGGCCCACGCCATGGACAAGCACTTCAGGGAGACGCCTTTCGAGAAAAATATCCCGGTGATTTTAGCCCTGATTGGCATATGGAACACCAACTTTCTAGGCGCATCATCTGAGGCTATATTGCCTTACGATCAATACCTGCACCGCTTTGCAGCTTATTTCCAGCAAGGAAATATGGAAAGTAACGGCAAGTATGTCAGCAGAGAGGGCAAAAAAGTGGATTACACCACCGGACCCATTATCTGGGGAGAGCCCGGCACCAACGGGCAGCATGCTTTCTACCAGCTGATCCACCAGGGTACCCAGCTGATTCCCTGCGATTTTATCGCACCGGCCATTTCCCATAATCCCGTGGGCGATCACCATGTGAAATTGCTTTCCAACTTCTTTGCCCAAACCGAGGCGCTGATGAATGGAAAATCTTTGGAAGAAGTGGCAGCTGAAATGGAAAAGGCAGGTAAATCCAAAGCTGAAATCGAAAAATTGGCCCCTCATAAGGTCTTTGAAGGTAACCGTCCGACCAACTCAATTTTAGTGAAGCAGATCGATCCCTTCACTTTAGGCGCTTTGGTGGCAATGTACGAACACAAGATCTTTACGCAAGGTGTGATCTGGAACATCTATAGCTTCGACCAATGGGGCGTGGAACTGGGTAAGGTTTTGGCCAAAGGCATACTTCCCGAACTGGAAAACGAGGAAGAAATCACTTCCCATGATGCCTCTACCAATGGGCTAATTAATGCTTACAAAGCCTTTAGAAAGCAATAAGATTAATTTGAACATAAGTCAAGAGCAACCTAGAAGGTTGCTCTTGTCATTTCGTAGTCTCCATTATACAAAGGTTTTGACTTCGTATCCTATTTTATATCTCTCTTATGCGAAGTTTCTACCTCTATATTTTCTTTTGTATCTGCTGTCAAGGTACAGCATAAATCTCTTTAAGGCCTGGTCTGTCCATTGCCGCGGATGATCCATTTGTAAGAGGTCAGCTCATTCAAGGCCATAGGACCTCTGGCGTGGAGTTTCTGGGTACTGATACCAATTTCAGCGCCCATTCCAAACTGTGCCCCATCCGTAAAGGCAGTAGAGGTATTGGCATACACCGCAGCGGCATCTACAGACTTCAGGAAAATATCCAACGTTTCTTCATCTTCAGCAATGATGGCCTCGCTATGTTTGGAGCTGTATCTGGAGATGTGATTCAACGCTTCCTGCAGATTGCCCACAGTTTTTACGGACAGCTTCATGGACAGAAATTCGGTTCCGAAATGCTCTTCCGTCGCAGCGAACAGCAGCGCGGAAGGATAATGGCCTTCCAAGGCCTGTAGGGCAGGCTCATCGGCATAAATAACCGTTTCTTTTTCGGCAAGTTTTTTTGATAATAGGGGGAGATCTTCTAAGCGTTGTTGATGGATAACCAGACAATCTAAAGCATTACACACGCTGACACGCCGGGTTTTGGCATTGGCAATTATTTCCGTACCCTTTTGTAAATCAGCTGAAGCATCATAATATGTGTGGACGATTCCCGCACCGGTTTCAATCACGGGCACACGGGAATTATCTCTGACAAAATTAATCAGATTTTGGCTGCCTCTGGGAATAATCAGGTCCACGTATTCCACGGCCTGAAGCAGTTCCTTGGTGGCTTCACGGTCGGCAGGTAATAGAGTGACAATGTGTTTGTTGATACCATTCTGTTCAAGTACCTGATGAATGATTTTTTCAATCGCCAAATTAGAAGCATGGGCATCGCTGCTGCCTTTTAAAATCAATGCATTACCAGACTTAAGACACAAGCTGAAAACATCAAAAGTCACATTCGGTCGCGACTCATAGATGATTCCGATCACCCCTATGGGAACAGTGACTTTGGTCAGTTCCAAGCCGTTATCAAGTTTCCTTTCTTCCAAAATTCTTCCGGTGGGAGAGGGAAGTTGGGCTACTTTATGGATATCAGCCGCAATGGCTTCTATTCGTTCAGGAGTTAGCTTGAGTCGATCATATTTGGGATCCTGTGGATCCATGCGATCAAGGTCTTTTTGATTTTCCTCTAGAATAGTGGAGGTATTGGCGATAGTAGCCGTTGCCAAATCCTCTAACGCCCGAGTGATTTTTTCTTCTGACAACAAAGACAAGGCCCGGCTCGCTTCCCTTGTCTTTTCAAAAGTACTGATTAAGGTCATTGTTTAAATTGTTAATAGGCTGTAATAGGTGAATTCAGAATCGACCGAATGTCTTAAATATTTTTTAGAACAGTTTTAGTATTCGCGATGATGCTATTGCCGCTAGGAACGGGATCAGTTCAGTAATTTAGAAGTATGAATTACGGTCAGAATTTCCACAATGTTTTTCTCGAAGATGTAAATAATGCTGTATTGTCACTCAAAAATTTCCCTTAATAGAAGGATCTCCCAGTTCAGGTACTCGTCTTCCCATGGTTTCTCCATAATCTCCCTTACAATTTCCCGGGCATATTCTATAGATACCTTTTGCCAGTATTCCTCTATTTCCAGAACATCCTCAATTACATTGTTGGACCATTTCAGTTCTGCCATTGTCCCATCACCTTTTTCTTTGCTTCTTCATGGGACATGGATTTCCCTTCCTCTATATCCCTGAGACCTTTGTTGATCCTTTCGATGATGATAAGTTCTCCACAAGTTCGTCAATTTTAAATTCTTCAGGAAGACCCTCCAATGTTTCTAATATTTGTTTTTTTCTCATGTTGAACCGTTTTTCTAACAGATGCAATTTAACCAAAATCTATCTTGATTACGTATGTTCCCGATCTAATAGCCCTTTTGATCGAACAAATATAGGTAATCATAATGGATCATCGGCCTTTGCTGGCTAAGCCCCATTTTTTCCATTGCGGTCTTAGTGTTGAATTCCGCCCTTCCCAGCCCAATTTTATTACCTTTTTCATTGACAATCCGAATGATGTCACCCTTCTCAAAATCTCCCTTAATTGCCGTTACTCCCACCGGCAACAGGCTCACGATCTGACCGGAGGTCAGCACCTTCTCCGCACCTTCGTTAATCACCACCTCTCCCTTGGAATAGTTGTCGCTGTGGGCTATCCATTTTTTGTGATTATGCTTGGATTTGCCCGGCTCGAAATAAGTACATTTTAAAGTGCCATGATGATAATCCACCAATACATTTTCCCTTTTTCCATTGGCAATAATGACTTCAATTCCCAGATCAGCAGATTTTTTGGCCATGGTCATTTTGGTCAGCATCCCGCCCCGCCCAAAGGAAGATTTGGTGGGTGCTACGTAATTGCTGATGGAAGGCATTTTCTGACCAACATACGCAATAAGTTCAGCATCAGGATCGTCAGGATGCCCTTTGTAGATCCCATCTACATTGCTTAACAGCAACAACACGTCCGCATCGATCATGGCCGCCACGAGCCCCGCCAGCTCATCGTTGTCGGTAAACATTAACTCGGTCACTGCCACGGTATCATTTTCGTTGATCACAGGCATAATTCCTTTTTTTACCAAGCCGGTAAGACAGTTTTTCATGTTCAGATAATGCTGTCTGTCCCTAAAATCTTCTTTCGTCACCATGAGCTGCGCTACCAGGATATCATGGGTAGAAAACAGGTGCTTGTAGGACTGGATCAGCTCAACCTGCCCTACCGCCGCCAAGATCTGTTTCTGGATAATAGGGTCAGTCTTACTGGGAAATTGCACCGACTGCCTCCCGAACGCCACGGCTCCTGAACTGACCAACACCACATTATACCCCTGCTCCCGGAGAAACACCATTTGATCCGCTAGCGAAGCCATACGGGATTTGTCAGGAGTACCATCCTTTTGAGTAAGGACGTTGGAGCCAATTTTTATGACTATAGTTTTTGCTTTTTTGGGCATGAACTGTACGGAAATAAAACTTTTGTCAAAAATAGAAAGGATAATGAGATAGCGGCATAATCTTCTATGAAATATTCTTCAACAGTAAGTTGGATGCCATATCTGCCTCGCAACGTCGTAGGCCCCTTTTTTTTTAGTACATTTGGAGCTAGGGAATTTATTTCTGAAAGCTATGGGAAGTTGACGCTTCAAGATAGCTACTTAATTCGATTTGATAAACAAGTCAAAACCAAAGTAATATAGTGGGTGAACTAATTATAAACTTTAGTAATTGGATTTGGGGAACGCCCCTATTATTTTTATTAATGGGAGGGGGATTGTTTCTATTCATCTACTCAGGCTTTATTCCTTTCAAAGGTTTTCGCCATGCGTTGAAAGTGGTAGGAGGAAAATATGACGATCCCAATGCGACAGGCGACATCACTTCCCTACAGGCTTTGTCTTCGGCTGTGGCCGCCACCGTCGGCCTTGGCAACATCAGTGGAGTGGCCTTAGCGATCAACATGGGGGGCCCCGGGGCGATATTTTGGATGTGGGTATCCGCTTTTGTGGGCATGGCTACCAAATACTTCACCTGTACCCTTGCCATCATGTACCGTGGCAAGGATTCTTCGGGACATGTTCAAGGCGGACCCATGTATGTCATCGAAAACGGAATGGGCAAAAAGTGGAAGTTTCTCGCTATCATTTTTTCCGTGGCCGGGGTGTTGGGCTTGTTGGTTATTTTCCAGGCCAATCAGCTGACGGCTATATTGCAGATCGTTTTATTGGAACCGTGGGGATTAAATAGTGGAGAGCCTACCAAATGGATCATAGGGGTTGTGATGACCTTGGTAGTGTCTTTTGTAATCCTGGGCGGTTTACAGCGTATCGCAGCTGTTGCAAGCAAGCTGGTACCCTTTATGGTAGCTTTATATTTTGTTACAGTCTTCATTATTGTGTTTAAGTATATCGGTCATGTGCCTGAAATGCTGCTGACCATTGTCAAGGACGCGTTTACGGGCGAGGCGGTAGCAGGAGGTGCAGTGGGATCTGTAATCATCATTGGCGCCAGAAGGGCAGCCTTTTCCAACGAAGCCGGTATTGGAACAGCACCCATGGTGCACGGCAACTCCAAAAACGAAGAGCCCGTGAGGGAGGGACTGGTGGCCATGCTAGGTCCCTTTATTGATACCATTGTAGTTTGTACGCTTACGGCCTTGGTGATTATGGTCACCGACGTATGGCAGACAACCGAAAATGACGGGGTGCTTTTGACCTTGACCGCCTTTCAAACCGCTCTTCCTGGTATTGGGAAATACCTCCTGATGGCAGCGGTATTGGTCTTTGCCTTGTCCACCATGTTTACCTATTCTTATTACGGGCATAAATGCTTTAATTACCTTTTTGGAGCTGACAAAGCCAACTATTATAACTATTTCTACCTCGGCACTATAGTGGTCGGTGCGGTTACCTCCTTGGGTGTTGTCATGAGTTTTGTGGATGCCATGTATGCAATTATGGCTTTTCCGACCATGATCTCTACGATTTACCTTGCCCCAAAAGTGAAAGAGGCCACAAAAGCATATTTTAACAAATATGATAAATAGGGAAAATGAGGTTTTTAGTTGCTCCCAACGCCTTTAAAGGAACGATCGATGCAGATCGAGCCGCGCAGATCATCAAGACTGCCTTGCTTGAACATAAGTCAGTGGCTGAAGTGCAACTCTGCCCCATAGCCGACGGGGGTGATGGTACCTGTGATTTATTGGGCAAGCAGCTACAGTTGCAAAAACACGCAGCTTATGCTTTGGATGCGATCGGCCGCCCAACACTTGGACATTTTTTTTTAAACTTCAGTCAGGCTACCGCTTATCTCGATGTATCCACTGTTTCTGGAGTTAAACACCTAAAAACTTTCGAAAGAGATGCTTGGCTGACAAGCACTTTCGGTACCGGAGAACTCATTCAACATGCCATAACATCAGGCGCAAAGCATGTCGTGTTGGGATTAGGCGGCTCTGCCACCGTCGATATGGGAGCAGGCATTTTAAGGGCACTAGGCTTTTTGTTTTTGGATAGCAATGGACGGGAAATACCCCATTTCTCGCCAGGATTTCTTGCTAAAGTCGCGCATATTCAGCGACCCCTGCAGCTGCCCAAAATTTCTTTTACCTGCCTGTGTGACGTAAGAAACACCTTTTTTGGCGCACAGGGTGCGATACCGGTATTTGGTCCACAAAAAGGGCTGAAGCAGGAGGATCATCTGGCTTACGAAGCTGCCGCCCAGCGGGTATTTGAACTGTTCCGGCGCAAATCCCCCATTGACCTCGCCGACAAATCCGGATTTGGAGCGGCGGGAGGCATTGCTTTAGGTCTAAGTGCTTTTTTTCCAGTAGATGTAGTAGAAGGAGCGGCCTACTTTTTTGAACAGGTGGGGATGGAGGAGAAGATTCGAGGCGCGGATTACATTGTCACGGGCGAAGGCAGGTTTGACTTTCAGTCGGCTGGAGGGAAGGGCAGTTATGAACTGCTGCAACTCGCCAAGAAGCATGGCAAGAAATCGATTCTTATAACCTCTGGCGAAGAGGGTGGGAAAAGCGGCTTTGACTACATCATGCAGTTGCCTGATTTGAAAGGGGACTCTCCTCAACTAAAGCTAGAGGCGGAGCGAAACCTCTTTTCGGCAGTAGCTGCTTTCTCCGCGATGCAGCTTTAACTGCTTTGCCACCCTTTATATTCCTCCGTCACTCCGTCACTCCTTCTCTCTGCCCCTCAATCTCTCAGTCCCCTCAGTCCTCATCTCTTCTATCTCTTCCATCTCCCATTCCCTTCCACCGTCCCACATAAAGCCTCAAGACCAGTTGTCAATTGCCAAAAATTTATTTATCTATGTAGGATCAAAAAAACAATAACAACCCATTATGCACCTTGACTTTTATGATGAGCCGATTTCTAAGCTGTGACTGGGGAACATCCTCTTTCCGGCTGAGATTGGTAGAAGCCGAGACCCTTCAGATTTTATCAGAAACAAGCACCAACCAGGGTATCGCGGCCACCTTTTCGCAATGGCAGCAATCAGATCAGACTCAGACTTCCCGTGCATCCTTTTACTTGAACTACGTTCAAACACAGATCCAGCAGATGGCGCAGCGGTCGGCTGCTCAATTGGAAGGCCTGCCCATCATTTTCTCCGGAATGGCCTCCTCCTCTATAGGTATAGAAGAATTACCCTATGGCTCGTTACCTTTTGCCCTTGACGGGAAAGGCATCCCTTGTCATGGTATAGCTCCCACCAGTGATTTTCCCTATCCCATCTATTTGATTTCTGGGATTCGAAGTGAAAAGGATGTGATGCGCGGAGAGGAAACCCAACTGCTTGGCGTCTTCTCACAAATTGAAGTCACGGATGATGAAGTACTGTGCATCTTTCCGGGAACCCATTCCAAGCATATATGGATAAGGGAACAAAAAGGAATTGACTTTCAGACTTATATGACGGGTGAGTTTTTTGACTTACTGTCAAAAAAAAGCATCCTTTCCGCTAGCGTGCAACACCATGACGGCTTTATAGCTGACGCATTCATAAAAGGAATAGAAGCTGCAAAGGAAGCCCCGCTTCTACAGGCTGGATTTTGGGTAAGGACGCAGCAGCTATTGGGCAAAATGAATAAGGCAGCGAACTTCGATTTCCTCAGCGGATTGCTGATAGGCAGCGAACTGAAGGAACTTGCAGTTCATGCTGCCCTTTCCATATACCTTTGTTCGGGCTCAAGCCTGAGCCAGCCTTATCACATCGCTTTGCAGCAGTATGGATTTGATCAGGTGTGGGTCCTTTCTGACCAACAAATGGATCAGGCGGTAGTACGCGGGCAATACACTATTTACCAAAAAATGCTACATCAATGAAACGATCTTTCTCCCACGAATTATTTCATCAAATGCCGTTGGTAGGGATCCTAAGAGGATTTCCAGCTGCTAAAATGACTAAGATAGCAGCAGTATATGCTAAGGCAGGATTAACAACGCTGGAAATAACCATGAATACCCAAGGTGCAACCGACACGATAGCAGATCTAATAGCCGCGGTCGATGGAAAATTGAATGTAGGGGCTGGAACGGTTTGCAATATGGAAGACTTGGACAAAGCTTTGACAGCAGGTGCACAGTTTATCGTTGCTCCCATAATGGATGAAGAGGTCATCCGTAAATGTGTCACTCTGAATGTGCCGGTTTTCCCAGGGGCTTATACCCCCACCGAAATCTACAAAGCCTGGTCGCTGGGCGCGACCATGGTAAAGGTATTTCCTGCCGGAAAGCTCGGTCCTGGATATTTAAAAGAGGTACTAGCTCCCTTAAACCAGATTCAACTGCTCCCGACAGGGGGTATATCTTTAGACAATATGGCCGAATTTATCAAAGCAGGTGCTAAAGGTTTCGGGATTGGTAGCGCTTTGATACCCAAACAATTGGTGGAACAGGAGGCATGGGAAGAATTACACCAGCATTTTGTACAATTTGTCACCCGATATAAAACCTTTTTAAATGAGAATTAGAAGTTACGAATTATTTCAGGTACCCCCACGATGGTTGTTTTTAAAGATAGAAACGGATGAAGGTCTGGTAGGATGGGGAGAACCCGTGATAGAAGGCAAAGCAGCTACCGTGAAGGCGGCTGTCATGGAATTGATAGAAGGATTAATTGGCAAGGATCCCTTAAATATTGAAGACCATTGGAACGCCATGTATCGTGGCGGCTTTTATCGTGGCGGTCCTATACTGATGAGTGCCATCGCTGGTATTGATCAGGCATTATGGGACATTAAGGGGAGGTTTTACAATACGCCCATCCATCAACTCTTAGGCGGTAAAGCAAGGGATTCCATTAAAGTATATTCTTGGATAGGAGGCGACCGCCCGGTGGACGTGGGTATGGCAGCCCGAAATATGGTGGAGCAGGGTTTTCTTGCTGTGAAGATGAATGCTACCGAAGAACTGCAATACGTGGATTCCTATGACAAAGTGGACCAAGCCATTGAGCGGATTGCCATGGTGCGTGAGGCGGTAGGACAACATGTCGGTATCGGCGTCGACTTCCATGGCCGGGTGCACAAGCCTATGGCAAAGATTCTGGCTAAAGGGTTGGAGCCCTACCGACCAATGTTTATAGAAGAGCCTGTACTTCCTGAAAACAATGAAGCACTAAGGGAAATTGCCCAGCATGTCGCCATACCTATCGCTACAGGGGAACGGATGTTTTCCAAGTGGCAGTTTAAGAAGCTCTTGACCGACGGTCATGTCGACATCATTCAACCTGATCTCTCTCATGCGGGTGGAATTACAGAATGCAAGAAGATATTCTCCATGGCCGAAGCCTTTGACGTGGCAGTCGCTCCGCATTGCCCCTTGGGACCCATAGCACTGGCCGCCTGTCTTCAGGTAGATGCCACTTGTCACAATGCTTTTATTCAGGAGCAAAGTCTTGGCATTCATTATAATCAAGGCAGTGATCTGCTGGACTACATCGTGGACAAGGATGTTTTCAAATATGAAAATGGCTATGTTAAAATTCCAGAAGGACCGGGTCTAGGTATAGAAGTAAATGAGGAGCATGTACGTAAGATGGCGGCGCTAGGCCACAACTGGAAAAATCCCCTCTGGAGGCATCAGGATGGCAGCATAGCAGAATGGTAAGATTATGGACAACACAATATATTTACTCGTTATTACAGGACTCGCCATCCTCTTGCTGTTGGTATTAGTGATGCGGCTGAAGGTGCACGCCTTCATTTCTTTGTTGCTGGCCAGCACCTTTGTAGGATTGGCTGCAGGCATGCCTTTTATGGATCTCATCGCCAGCCTGCAGAAAGGCATGGGAGATATTTTGGGCTTTATAGCCATTGTAGTAGGCATGGGTGCTATTTTGGGTAAGCTATTGGAGGTTTCCGGAGGCGCACAGACCTTGGCACATCATTTTTTAGGGGTTTTTGGTGAAAAGCGCTCTTCTTGGGCGCTGATGCTGACCGGCTTTGTGGTATCTATTCCTGTATTCTTGGATGTGGGCTTTATCATTTTAGTACCCATTATCTATGCTTTGGCCAATCGATCAGGTTTGTCTTTGCTGCATTTTGCCATACCGGTACTTGCGGGCATGGCAGTAGGACACTCTTTTATTCCGCCTACGCCTGGGCCGGTGGCCGTAGCACAGATTCTGGATGTGCCTATGGGTTGGATGATCGGCTTAGGGATTGTGGTCGGTTTTCCTACCGCCATAGTAGCTGGACCGATATTCGGAAAGTTTATCGCGAAAAAGATCAATGTGGGGGTTCCAGACTTTGTGGAGTTTAATGCGGATAAGAATATTGGTTCCAAAAGGGACTTTTGGATGATCCTTGTTATAATTCTGCTACCGATATTTCTGATTCTATTAGCCACCACTTCACAAATGCTGGTTTCAGGTGGTAGTCTTTCAGCAGATAACCCATGGGTAAACCTGTTTACTTTCCTGGGCCATCCTTTTATCGCATTGACCATTGCCACAATTGTTGCTTCCTATTTTCTCGGATTTCAAAAAGGTTATAATGCCAAGCAGCTGCTGGAATTTTCTGACAGGGCACTGGCACCGGCTGGGCTTATCATCTTGATTACAGGTGCTGGCGGCATGTTTAAGGAAATTCTTGTGCAGAGTGGGGCAGGAGAAGCTATGGCCGGTATGTTTGTAACCTACAATGTCGCTCCCCTGCTGATGGCCTATTTGTTGGCAGTCATCATCAGGGTGGTACAGGGATCTGCGACGGTAGCCATGGTTACCGCTGCGGGTATGATGGCACCCATCATTATGCAAATGGACTTTTCCGACCCGATGAAGACTTTGATCGGCCTCGCCATTGCGGCGGGGGCAAGCATTCTCTCCCACGTCAACGACTCCGGCTTTTGGCTGGTAAAGAAATATTTAGGTCTGAGCGAAAAGGAAACACTTCAGTCTTGGACCATGATGGAGACCCTTGTTTCTGTGGTTGGATTTATTGTTATTTCAGCCTTATCTTTTGTCATCGCATAGCTAAGCTTATATGAAAATTAAATGGGGCATACTGGGTGCGTCCAAACTGGCACTGGAGAAGGTAATTCCGGCCATGGCGGATCATCCGGACTTTGAAGTCAATGCCATTGCATCAAGAAATGGGGAAAAGGCAAAGGCTGCGGCCGAACGTTTATCCATACCCCGCCACTTCGATTCATACGAAGCCTTAATACAGGATCCGGAAATAGACATTGTCTATATTCCTCTGCCCAACGATCTGCACGTGGCCTATAGCCTCAAATGTATCGAAGCAGGCAAGCATGTATTGTGTGAAAAACCACTTGCCCTGCAGGCGAAGGATATTGATAAACTGATCGCCGCTAGAGACAGGCATCAGGTGAAGGTGGGTGAGGCTTTTATGGTCAGGACCCATCCGCAGTGGATCAAAGCCCGTGATTTGGTTCAGCGTGGGGCTCTAGGCAAGGTCAGCTTGGTGCATGGATTTTTCAGCTATAACAATACTAATCCGCACAACATCCGTAATAAGCCCGAGCATGGGGGAGGAGCCATCTGGGATATCGGCTGCTACCCTGTATTTACGGCAAGGACGGTGTTGGGAGAGGAACCGCTGAGATTGGTGGCCGCTATGGAAAAGGATCCACAGTTCGGGACGGATAGGTTGTCCAGCGTGATCGCGGAATTTCCCTCTGCGCGTTTGGTCTTTACGGTGAGCACCCAGCTGGTACCTTACCAGCGTATGCAATTTTTTGGCGATCAAAAGGAGCTGGAAGTGAGGATTCCTTTTAATGCGCCACCTGACAAGCCATGTGAAATCCGTTTGCGTGCAGGCGACATTTTTAGAAATGATTTTGAAGCCATCCCCTTCGATACCTGCAACCAGTATAGGATTCAGGCGGAGGCTTTTACCCAAGCAGTAAAGGACAACACGGAAGTGCCCGTCAGCCTGGAGGATGCCAAAGCCAATGCTGCAGTATTGGAAGCGATCTTCCATTCCGCTCGAGAAAATCGGTGGGTTGAATTATAGTCAGTCAGCCACAAAAGGCGAATCAGATTCTATGAAGGAAGGAGATTCAATAAAGAAGCATTGGTAAGGGAAGCTTAGGGGCAGGCTTTATGGGCTAGCTCCAAGCATATTGTGTGGGCGCTATCCCCAAAAACCGCTTGAAATCTTTTAAGAAATGGTTGTAATCGTAGTAGCCACTGTTTAGGGCTACGGATAACAGGTCTTCTCGGCTCTTGGAATCATATTGATCATAAGCACCAATAAACCTTTGTAGGGAGATGTATTTTTTAGGTGGAATGCCCAGGTGCTTCAAAAAGGCCCTTTGCAGCCATTTCCTGTTGCATGTTGGCCCTAATACTGTAAGTAGTTCTGAAACGGTAATATTACCCCTCATCTGGTCAATATGCTCAATCGCAAGCTCTAATCCTGGAGGCACATCAGCGGTGATCTCTCGGGACAGGAAATGTTTATTTAAATAGCCCATCCTTTCTTGTATGCCTTCGAGAGCGTACATTTCCGCAAAGATATCCATCCATTGAGGGCTGACGATGTCTTCCAGATTGCGGATAGGATCAGCTTTAAATACTGTTGGATCAACGTCAAACAGCGTATAGAAAACTGGCGGAGAAAAGCGTACGATGACTATATAGGGAAGGTCTTCCGGTATTTCCCACGAGGTCTCCTTGATAATGCCACAACATACCCATGCCGATTGCAGTGTCTTCAGGTGCTTGCCCTTTCTTTCTAATGCCGCTGTATCCGATAGGTTTGGCATTAGTATTAAGGTAGGGAAGCCATCATTGAAGAGAAACTGCCGGCTTTTCAATTCCTCCCGCTTATAGACATAGGCACCTGTCACATACCTTTCGGAAAATTGAAGACAATCAGAGGTCCGTTTTTTCATGGCTAGGGGATAACAGAATTTTCTAAGCTTAATGCTTTTGAGCAGTCGTAGGGGCATGTTTGAATAATTTTTGGGAAGTATGTGCAAAATGGTTTTGTCCAATTTTTACTTTTAGGGCAATCCATCCTGAAATATCTTTGGAGCAAACTAAAAAATTTAAAGCGATCATGAAAGTTTTGCTCAAAAAATTGCTGACTTCACCCTCCTTGGGCGGAATTGTCCTTTTCTTTTTTGTCGTTATATCATTAGTCATCGCTAACTCCCCACTAGGTCCTTCCTTCGAGACGCTACTCAATCTGCCCTTGGGATTTGAAACCGACTCGATTCACCTCTTATATCCGCTCGCTTTATGGATCAACGATGGTCTAATGGCTATCTTTTTCCTCCTCGTAGGCTTGGAGATCAAGCGGGAAGTCGTAGGTGGTGCGCTCGCCACGCCGCGGCAAGCGGCACTCCCAATCTTATGCGCGATAGGAGGGGCAATCATCCCCGCCGGTATCTACCTCGTATTGAACCAGGGTCAGGCAACTGTTGGAGGCTGGGGGATTCCCATGGCCACGGATATAGCCTTTGCTTTGGCTATTTTTTCTATGTTGGGAGATAAAGTCCCCTTGTCACTTAAAATATTTCTGGCCGCACTAGCTATAATCGATGATTTGATCGCCATACTGGTAATAGCTTTCTTTTATTCGGCAGAACTTAGCACCATTTACCTGCTTTACGCGGCGGGGGTTTGGTTGTTGCTCTTTGCATTCAATAAGCTAGGCATTCGTTCCCTGGTCTTTTATCTGGTGCCGGGTGTATTTATCTGGTATTTCATCCACCATTCAGGGATTCATGCCACGATTGCCGGAGTTTTGGTGGCCATGGCTATTCCTTTTTCCCCAAAAGAAGGAAACCATTCTCCTTTGTTGCGACTGGAACACGCCTTGGTGAACCCGGTCAATTTTGTAATCGTTCCCATTTTTGCACTGGCCAACACCAATATACGATTTGAAGAGGCGATGATCGCCGGCCTAACTGCACCTCTTGGTATTGGAATCATCATAGGCTTGTGTCTAGGTAAGCCGATAGGAGTATTATTGATGTCTAAACTGGCGGTGAAATTGAAGATTGCCCAGTTGCCGGCGCATGCGGGATGGACTCACATTATAGGTGTTGGATCACTTGCCGGAGTGGGTTTCACCATGGCCATATTTATTTCCTTACTGTCTTTTGCGGATCCCGTGTTGGTGGCGGAGGCGAAATTTGCAATATTGGTTGCCTCAGCCTTATCCGGCATTATAGGCTATGTGCTGTTAAGCAGGACCAAAGCAGTTAAAACATAGAGGGTTCAGCTTTGCCCACAACCATCACCGCAACAAAAAAGACCATTCGTAGGATGGTCTTTTTTGTTGGAGTATGTGGAAACTGGACATGGGACTAGAAAGCGGTAACTAAAAATACCGGGCGACGGGGATTGAGGACAATTTGTCGTGCGAGGCTTTTGTGAAAGAGCTTTTCAAAAAATCCTCGTCCACCGATAAGAGTCAGGATGGAGAGATCTGCCGCTAGATCCTCAACAATCACATTTACCCGATCCAATCGTTCCCGCTCGCGGGCGATTTCGCTGTGCAATTGGTCATAGCCTGTTTCGCTCTCCAACTGTTGTTTCCATTCCTCCAGTTTAGCCCTTTGCCGGGTGTCGTCCTCATTGTCAGAGGCGATATGAACCAAGGTACATGGGATCGAACGGCCCGATACGATGGTGTTAAAAGCTTTCAGGGTGTGTTTGTCAGCCTCCTGGTAATCGGTAAAGAATACTGCTCTATCCAGGCGGAATGCAGTAATATGTTCTGGTACTACAATCAGGGGGATGCTGGTTGATTGGGCCACATCATAGGTATTGCTGCCCAGCACGTCCTTTCTGGTGCCAGAAGCTCCATGGGTTCCCATGATGATCAACTGTGCGGTGTGCTCATCCACATACTGGGTGATGCAATCCATCAAGTTGCCCTGTGTGATGCTGGTAGAAAGGGTGGAGGCATCATGGGTTCCGAGTTTTTCCACAAAATCGCACATTGCCGCCTCTGCCTCTATTTTGATCTTGCTTTCATCTTCTTCTATAGCGCGAGGATTTTGGAAGGCAGAAGTAAAGGGCAGGTAGGCATGCAAGAGGTGGACCTGATAACCCTGTTGTTGAGCAAACTGCAGGGCATACTTCGCTGCTACCAAAGCATTATCGGAAAAATCTGTGGGTACAACAATTGTTCTTTTCATGGTATGTCGAGCCTTGATGAATACGGATTAATACCAACATAAAGTCGCAGGTATTTTCTAATCAAAAATAGAATCTATTTGATGAGGGAAAAAGTAAATTTTGGACATGATGAACCGGTATAGTGGTTTTTTGCTGCGAGCTTGATGGACAAATATAATGCTATGGCAAAGAGATTGAGACGAACAGCCCCGATGGGTGGAGTACAGACATCTACGTCAGAAGTTGAGGGATCTTAGGTACTGTCGCAAGATTAAATCAGAAACAATCATAAAATTGATCCAATGACAACTCGGCCGCCTGTTATCGAGTTTGTGTATACGGCATGAAGTTTAGCCAAAAATTACTCACCAAATAAATAACAGCTTATGAAACCGCGGATTTCCGTATTAACCTTGGCTGTGGCGGACTTAGAACGCTCCGTCGCATTTTATCAGGAAGGGCTGGGCCTGCCGACAGAAGGCATAGTGGGAAAGGAATTTGAATATGGTGCCGTCGCCTTTTTTCAGTTGGATAACGGCTTGACGCTAGCCCTTTGGCCCAAGACAAGTCTGGCCAAAGACACCGGCCTGCCTTTGAAAGCCTCCTCCCATTTGGAATTTACACTAGGTCATAATGTAGCGAGCAGGCATGAGGTGGATGAGGTGATGGAGCGGGCTGCCCAAGCTGGCGCACAAGTAATCAAACCGGCGGAAGATACTTTTTGGGGAGGATATTCCGGGTACTTCCAGGATCCGGACGGGCATTTGTGGGAGGTGGTCTGGAATCCTGCTTTTGACCTGCCGGAATAATGCTTGATTTAAAAATTCTGTCCGCAGGCATTGCTTTGGGAAAGATCTTGAATTTAAGCATTATTGACTAATTTTAAGGCTTCCTAACCGACATCTTTATGCCCAGCGATACGATCAGCAATTTGCAAAAAATAGATTCAGAAGCTGCACTGGAGAGCATCCAGCATGTAATTAACCGCACGCCATTACAATATGCACCGCGCCTATCTGAACAATACGAAGCATCCATCTACCTGAAGCGGGAAGATCTACAGGTGGTACGGTCCTACAAGCTGAGAGGAGCGTATAACAAAATCAGCCAAATGGATGAAGCTCAACTTAGCAATGGGGTAGTAGGGGCCAGTGCAGGCAATCATGCCCAAGGGCTCGCTTTTTCCTGCAAAATGAAGGGAATTAAGGGTGTTATTTTTATGCCTAGGGCCACATCTAACCAGAAGATCGAGCAAACGAGGATGTTTGGAGGCAGTTTTATCGAGATCATTTTGGTGGGAGATACATTTGACGACTGTTTGCGGGAAGCCTTGGAATATACCCGAGAACATGATATGACCTTCATCCCACCTTTTGATGATCTAGCGATCATAGAGGGCCAGGGGACCGTAGGGGTGGAAATCCTTCAGGACCTGGAGGATGTGGATGTATTGGTGCTTCCTATTGGTGGTGGGGGCTTGACTGCCGGGGTTTCCTATTACATAAAACAGCATAGGCCAGACGTGAGGCTTATTGGAGCAGAACCGGAAGGAGCAGGATCTATGAAAGCCGCTATTGCTGCCGGTAAGCCAGTGACTTTGGAGAAGATCGACCCTTTTGTGGACGGCGCCGCTGTAAAGCGGGCGGGCGATCTAACTTTTGAATATTGCCAAAAGCTGTTGGACAAGATTGTGCTGGTGCCGGAAGGCAGGATTTGTACCAGCATTCTGCGGCTGTACAACAACGACGCGATTGTGGCGGAGCCCGCAGGGGCGCTCAGCATTGCCGCATTAAACTTTCTGCGGGAGGATATCAAAGGTAAAAAAGTAGTCTGCATCATCAGTGGAGGAAACAATGATATAGACAGGATGCAGGAGATCAAGGAACGTTCCTTGCTGTACGAGGGCTTGAAATATTATTTCATTGTGCATTTTCCACAGCATCCCGGAGCATTAAAGCGATTTGTCAACGAGGTGCTGGGGCCAGAGGATGATATCACACGCTTTGAGTTTATCAAGAAAAACCAAAGAGAGCGTGGCCCCGCTTTGGTGGGCATCGAACTGCGCCACCGTGAGGATTATGCAGCTTTGCTGGAAAGGATGAGGGTGTACCGCTTTGATTTCAGGGAGATCAACAGCGATCCTACCTTGTTTGAATATATTATTTAGGGGTTGTTTAATCCCAGAGTATTTAGTATTAACCACCAGGTACGCAAGGACTCTCACTTTGCGACCGGTTCGGTATCTTTGCGGCTCTAGCGGTTTAGGAAGTTTAATGGTATTAACAGTTCAATGGTGATCATTCTATGATGTTTTGATCCACCACCTCTCCAAAGATTTTCATCATGTAAAATATGTGGCCGGATTCAAGGGAATCTCCGAGATAGGGTTGATATTGAACGTTGAGAGCGGTATTGGTATACATTAATATTTTGCTTTGGGGATAATTGTCAAACAATTTTTTATACGTTTCCTCATCCAACTCCCTATCCGGGTGATCGTAATAATCTTTTAACTGGATAAATTCGGCGTATGCCGCCAAAAAGTCACTAAATGGTATTTTTTTCATCTTAATCTGTTGGATTAAAATTGCTTTATAAAATATCATGATAAGCTGAAGGATAATCACTTTGGTATGATGAAGATCAAATTCTCCATCAAGAAAACCTATTAGTTCCAATATCGCAGGTTGCTCTCTAAACATCTGGTGCATCAACAGGTCTTTCTCTTCCTGTGACGAGGTAAAATAGAATATCGCTGCTTCCGTCAATGATGCTATCTCTATCGTTCGATTTTTCATACGATACGGGGTTTTTGCCTTTGAAGCACAAAATTTGCAAATTATAATGGTCCGATGACAAAATTCTCCATTTGTTGTCGCGTAATGGAAATAGGGCGGAATTTTATATTAATTTAAACAAAATAATAAGAATATATGAAAAGTCAAAAGGAAAAAATGATTGCCGGAGAGCTATATGACCCTTTGGACCCTCAGCTGGTAGCAGATAGGCTAAAAACGCGCTTGTTGCTCAAGAGGCTTAATGACAGCCGGGAAGATGAGGCGGAAGAGCGGATCAGGATATTAGCTGTGCTTATCCCCAACGCTGGGGAGGGACTTTGGTTACAGCCACCCTTTTATTGTGACTACGGTTATAATATGGCGCTGGGGGAAAAGGTTTTTTTCAACTTTAACTGTGTGGTGTTGGATGTGGCTGAGGTCAAAATCGGTAGCCGTACGCTCTTTGGTCCCAATGTACAGATCTATACAGCAACTCACCCCATTGCTCCCGTAGAAAGAGCCTCGGGAGTGGAGTATGCCAAACCCATTAGGATAGGAGAGGATGTGTGGGTAGGGGGAAGTGCGGTTATTTGTCCCGGTGTGACGATTGGCAGCCGTACGGTGATTGGAGCGGGTAGCGTGGTGACAAGAGACATCCCTGATGATGTTTTTGCCGCCGGCAATCCCTGCCGAGTGATTAAGTCTCTTAAATAGGAAGGAAGATGGGATAGAGATATAAGGAATGGAAGGGATGGAGGGATAGAATGAACGACGGCTAGATAACTCTTTTCCATTACTTCCATCTCAGTCCTTGATTGGAGATCCATAGAGATAGAAGGGATGCTTACTTCAAACCTTCTCATCCCTCACTTCCATCGCTGAGTTACTATCTAGGAAAGTACTGACCTTTAGTCTCCTGTCATCCAACTCCTACCGCTCTACCAACTGATACATGATGGCGATAAAGTGCAGTACGGTGCCCGTCAGCACAAAAATATGCCAGATGCTGTGGGCGAAAGGCATCTTTTTGTTGGTATAAAAGAGGGTTCCAAGTGTGTAGGCAGCACCTCCTCCAGCTAAAAGCATCAATTCGGTAACGCTTAGGCTGTTCAGCAGGGGTGGGATGAGAAACACGGCCAACCAACCCATGCCAAGATATAACGTGAGCGAAAGTTTGGGAAATCGGTGCATATAGAAAGTTTTAAATAAAACCCCTACCAATGTCAGTCCCCAAATGATCCCGAAATACAGCCATCCCAGCCAACCCCCCAAGGCAATCAGCAGGAAAGGGGTATAGGTGCCGGCGATCAGAAAATATATACTGATATGATCAAATACCCTCAGCAGTGGCTTAATGGCGGGAGAGGGAATGGCATGGTACAAAGTTGAAAAGGTGTAAAGCAATAGAATTGATCCTCCGAAAATGCTGCTGCTGACAATATGAATGGCAGTACCGTGGAGGACGGAAAAGGTCACCAGCAGGGATATCGCTACCACGCTAAACAAAATGCCAATGCCATGGGTGACTGCATTGGCAAATTCCTCCTGAAGCGTTTGTGGCCTTTCTATTTTTCCGGGCATAGCGGGTGTTTCGCACTGATCCTAATAACTAGGTTCAAGTATTTCGGGTGGATAATTGATGAGATGTCAAAGATCTTAAAATTTGCGCATAATTGGTAATCCAACCGGCTTAACGCCAGAGATCCACACTGCATCAGATGCTTATTGGCCCTTGATCACCAATACCCAATCATTACCGCGCTTTTCGTCAGCAGGGGGGTCGAAATGCATCAGCTCGTTTTTGTCGAGTTGGCCCACAATTATAGACTGTCCTATTCTTGGGTTAAACCAACTGATGTCCACCTGTTTCCCCTTCAGCTCATCAACACGTAGGGTAAAGTTGGAACCGTAAGGGGTGTAGGCCAGCATGAAGCTGTCATCAGCAGCTTTGGCGGCAAGTACAGTCATCGCCGGATCATCAGGAGCGTTTTGGACCAGATCCTGCCGAGGCACCAGCTTTTGCCACGCCAAAGTTTCCAAGAAAGCGCGCATAAATCCCGCTTGAAATGCGCCGGGATAGTCTAAGCTTTGTGTCCAGGGAGTTCTGGCGGAGGAAATGGCAGTCCGCTCTGGCAGCCACATCTGCCAAATATTGTGATTGCCATAAGTATACCCCAAGGCGCCCGCCAGCATAGACCAGTATCCGGCTCTTCTACTTTCAAATTCATCAAACCAGCCTTCCTGAGGCTTCCAATTGATAGGATGGTCTTCATAAAGAGGTTCTCCGTCCAGCACCGGCTTGGTGGGGGCCAATTCATAAAGTTTGCGGGTGACCTGATAATTGGGATTGTCCTTTTGCCCATGTCCCGACTGAAACATGTTGAAGTCCAACCACTCGTCATTATGGAACCAAGTGGCCGAGTTGCTCCCTCCTTGTGGGTGCATGGTCATCAACTGGCTATTTCCCACAGCCGCCCGTATTCCCGCGGCCATGTTGCGGATGATCTGGAGATCCTCATCATCTGCCGGATTTCTGTCGCCGCCCAATATCCATATAACGCCCTTGTCCTTATACCTGTTTCCTAACCACTGGCCATAACTGTAGGCGTTTTCAGGCGTAAATATTTCCGGACCAACCCCCCAGCTCTTGTTGAACTTATCTCCCCAGGTAGGCAGCATTCCTATGTACATACCGAGCTTGTTGGCTTGATTGACAATATAATCCACGTATTGGAAGTAAGCTTCATTCGGTTTGTCAGGGTTATTGTCATGCAGGGGTTTTTCTCCGATGGAGTTGGGGACCGTCAACCCTTCCAGTTCTGCCAATACGACAGCTTGGATTACCGTAAAACCCTTCGTTGCCCTATTTTGTAGATATAAGTCAGCCTCCTGCCGGTCGGTTCTATGGAACAGTTCCCAGGCGGTGTCCCCTAGCCAAAAGAACGGCTCCCCATTGCTATAGACAATATACCTGCTGTCCGAACTGATCTTCAATGGAACCGATGATTGCGAAAAGCCGTCGAGAAGCAGCAAGCTAAAGGAGAAAAGGAAGACAAGAGATTTTATCATGCGTGGACAAATATTTTAATAAACGATATTTAATGTTCAACATCGATTCTCTGCGAAGCCTCTTTAGGCTAAGAGATCGTGACGCGTTAATCACTACTCACAACCTCCAACACCAATACAAAATCCTGTGTAGCGGGAGGGGTGGAGGAAATCCATCCTTTACCGGTGTTTAGTTCTGCTTTTGAATATTTATTGTGGACAGGGTCAAACCATTGGGCTGTATAGCTCAGATTCCGTGGGTTTCTTATCTTGATTTCCTGCTGGACAGGGGTATAGGCCAATAAGAGGGTGTGGCTATCGTCGGCCACTACAGGGATAAAATGGTTGAAAACCTTATCTCCTGGTTGTTCAATCAGTAATTCAGGTACTGGCTTAAGCTTCCACCACTCGTATTGTTGAATAAAAGCCGAGAGGTAACCGATTTGTAGGCTGCCTGGAAAGTCAATGCTTTTATACCAGGGGGTAGGGCCTTTTCCACCCGGGTTGCCGTGGTTTTCGATCAGGCCCTGCTCTTCCTGAATCCATGGCCAAATGCCGTTGGCGCCATAGGTGATCCCGGCGAGTGGCGTGGCAAAGACGCTCCAATAGGAGGCGTTTCTCACGTCTTCTGCGGTAATTTTAAAATTGATTTCTTCGTAATTTGGCTCTAGGTTGATCAATGGCCGGGAAGGCAACTTATCCCATTGATTGGCCATCGGACCTTTATTGATCCAATCGACCACAGCCTGCTGATTGTTGTGGCTGGACTGATAACCTACAATATCCAGCCAGTGTTCATCTTTGTAGAGTTCGCCGATCCAGGAACTGCCTCTGGGATGCTGGGCCACGACGCCGGGATGTTCCATATCGCCAAAAACGCCCCGGCCGATGGTTTTCCATCTTTGCTCAAAGCTATCCGTGTATTGACCATCACCTCCCAAAAACCAGATCACATGGTTGCCGCCATAGCGGGCTACCATATACCTGGCAAGGAGGATGGCTTCCGCATCGGGTAGGGTGTAGCCGGGGCTAAGTTCCCGGCCTGATCCCACGGGCAATGCCCACAATAGGACAGGAGCAGCTACCAAACCGTGTGCATTGATGCGGTCCACTTTCTTATCTAGCCGCTTGAAGAATTCGGTGTTTAAATTTATTTTTCCGCTACCGGTAAATGCCACTTCTCCATGGCGGTCGGTCGATGCGCCGCGCCATTGGGTGGTGACAAATTGGATGACATTATAATTGTTCTTTGCTCTATGCGATAAATATCGCTCCCATTCTTCATCCGTGGATTTGAGAGGCCCATTCCAAGCAGTACAGGCCGTAAAGAAGAAGGGTGTACCGTCGGAATAGCTAAGGTGGTAATCCCCTTTACTTCTTTTGATAGCCCCTTTTTGATAAAGCGTGAGTGGATTGGTGGTCGGGACGCAGTGGAATTTCCCCTGCTGCCCACCAAGTCCATTGTCAGGGCTATGGGTTTGGTAAGTCCAGGTGCCCAGTTCATCTGGGGAAAACCGTAGTTTAAAGGCTTGTTCTCCATCCCAAAAGCCATGGATTTTTCGGGTTCTGCCTGTAGGGGAGGTAAAGACAGCATAAAACTCTTCCAGCTCATAAAGCGGGTTTTGATATTGCTTTTTGCTGGTGAAGGAAAGTTCAAGTTTGTCCCATTGTTGGGTTTGGGCCTTGCCTGTTAGGGTAAGGCAGCCAAATAAAAAGATGAATAAAAGAAGCTTATTCATGATTTGGTGGTTTGGGTTTATGTTTTGACAAATCCTCGCGATGGTATCAAAGATAATAGACTTTAGCGCAAATGAAAATGGGGCGGAGACATTAGGTATGTATTTATGCCTTGGCCGTAAGGCCTATAAAGCAAAAAAGCCAGGAACCGAGGTTCTTGGCTTTTTAAAATGTATTATACGGAAGCTTATTCAGCAACAACTACAAACTTCACGTTTGTTTTTACTTCTCTGTGAAGATCAACTTCAGCTTCGTATTCACCGGCACCTACTACAGGTGAGTTGATAGAAATTTTCTTTCTATCCACATTGACACCTTTGCTGGCCAATGCATCGGAAATTTGAAGTGTAGTAACCTTACCGAAGATTTTGCCTGATTCTCCAATTTTGGCTTTGATTTCCAAAGTCAGTGATTCAATAGTGGCAGCTAGTGCTTCTGCTTCAGTTTTAAGCTTTTCTGCTTTGTGGGCAGCTTGCTTAATGTTTTCTTCCAAAATTCTTTTGTTGGACTTAGTTGCCAATACTGCAAATCCTTGAGGGATAAGGTAGTTGCGGCCATACCCTGGTTTTACCTGAACCAAGTCGTTCTTGTAACCAAGCCCTTTTATGTCTGTTTTTAAAATTACGTCCATTGTTCTTGAATTTTACTATTGATAAATAAACAGGGCGGGGATTATTTCAATCCGTCGGTTACGTAAGGTAACAATGCCAAGTGTCTTGCTTTCTTAATGGCGTTGGCCACTTTTCTCTGGAATTTCGCAGAGTTGCCTGTCAATCTTCTTGGAAGGATTTTTCCCTGTTCATTAACAAACTTCAACAAGAAGTTGGGATCCTTATAATCAATATACTTGATGCCGTGCTTTTTGAAGCGACAATATTTCTTTCTGTTTTCGCCTCTGTTGATGGGTTCGTTCTTTAGTGTCATTTCGCTGGCTCCTCCTTAACTTCAGATTTTTTGTTAAACTCTCCTTTTCTTCTTCTCTCTGCATAGGCAATTGCATGCTTGTCCAATACAGTAGTAAGGAAACGCATTACTTTTTCGTCCCTTCTAAATTCAAGTTCGAATTTTTTGATCAAGGTTGGATCACCAAGGAACTCAACCATGACATAAAAACCAGTGGTTTTTTTCTGAATAGGGTAGGCCAGTTTCTTAAGCCCCCAGTTTTCAACATTGATAATCTCTGCCCCCTCTTCTTTTAACAAGTTCACGAACTTGTCAACGGTATCCTTCATCTGAATTTCAGATAAAACGGGAGTTAAAATGAATACCGTTTCGTAGTGTCTTTGGAACATTCTGTAATTGTTTAATTTTAATTTTTACTTAAACAGGTCGCAAAAATAGAAGAATTATCGGAAAGAAACAAGCTTTCGGTGCATATAGTCTGTATTCCCGCGAAGATATAAACCGCTATGGGAATAGGTAAGACAAGAAAGGGCTACCATAGCGGCAACCCTTCGCCTGAGGTGTGGCTTATGCGTTTACTTGACCTCAAAGGTCTTGCTGCCGATGACGACACCGTCTGCATATATCCTTACATTGTACCTGCCCGGCGTATAGTCTGATCCTTTTTCATAGAAATAGGTCAGTGGCTGCTGGTTGTTGTCATACAAGATATCCTGTTTGGCGGTATAGAACTCCTCTCTGCCATCGATGTTAAATGTGCCTGAGCCTTTCGCGACATCGAAGATCACCTGATTGTTGGGGCCAAGGACCTGCACATAGATGTCTTTGGTGCCAGCTTGCGCCACTTTGTTCTCGGCCAAGGTGAAGGATACCTTTAATTTTTGTAGCTGCCGGTTTCTGAATTCGTCGGTGCGCTCCCTCCCTCGTGCATTTACCGCAGCCACCACGATATTTTCTGCTTTGAGGGTAGCTGCCACATTGACTTTTTCTTCCAACTCCTGCTGTCGGATATTTAGCTTGACCACCTCCTCTTCTATTTCAGCTTTGGTGGTCTTTAGGTCTTTGTTTTCTGTATAAAGCTGCTCATTCAGTTCGCGCAATTTCAGGATCTCACTATCCTTTTCTTTAAGCAGTGCGCCGTAGCCATCTATCTTTTTGTTCAGACTGGCGATGTCTGCTGCAGATCTTTTCTTATCGGAATTTCTTTCCTGGATAAGCTGCTCTTTGATGGTGACGAGCGAATCAATATCTCCACCTAGTTTTTCAATCTCCTTGATCCTCAAGTCCAACTGGTAGGTCATGGAATCCAGCCGCATATTAAGGTCACTGTTGTCTTCTGAAAGGATAAGGA
Organism: Cyclobacteriaceae bacterium; assembly: GCA_035303945.1. Classification (GTDB taxonomy): domain Bacteria; phylum Bacteroidota; class Bacteroidia; order Cytophagales; family Cyclobacteriaceae; genus DATGMS01. The sequence goes on along the minus strand of DATGQZ010000023.1, from coordinate 80,327 downwards.
TTTCTTCAGACTGCTGCTCTTTCTCCTTGGAATCACGATACAGTTTGATGCCGCTCAGGATCACCAGGATCACCAGCACGACGATTAAAATATTTTTGCCCGTGTCTTTGCGCTTATTGTTTTCTGGGGCCTCGTTCATATCCATGCTTTATGTATGATTTGAAAATGCGAATTTTTAAAACTTTTTCTCTCCAAGCAATATCCAGACCAACTAATAACTCAAGACATAGTGCTGTTTGCCCAACCCCTCCTTGAATAACAGGACCCCACATTCATGGAAATCGAGGCTCATCCTAACTTCTTCCATCCCCCGAATTTCATTCCATGCCCGATGCATGGCTTTGGACCAATGGATATCGCCTATTATAATAACTGATGCCGGATGGATCTTCTTCATGATTTGTTTGACATAGCTTAACGTATGTTGGTAAGTATGGTTGGCATCGACAAAGGCGAAATCGACTGTCAGATGATCTTGGAGGAAAGTTGGCAAAGTTTCGGAAATATCCCCAGCAATAAGCTTTATTTTTTTCCTTGCCCTTAAGTGACCTTGAGCGATAGTGATGAGTTCCTCGGCGCCTTCAAAGCTGTAAAGGGATCCTTGCACCATCTCAGAAAGATAACAGGTGTTAATCCCCAGACAGGTTCCAAGTTCAATGACAGTAAAGGCGGGCGTCAACCCACAAAAGTACTGATAGAGCAGGTTATACTTTTTGCTTGAGCAGCTGTATTGGGCGATGTCGGCAACTTTTCGTTCAGGCGAAGAAAACCGTAGCGATCCTGCTCCCAGATCATTGATTCGGATAAGTCGGCTATCTTGGAGAAACCCTCGACGCAGGGCTTCTATTTCTGGAATTCCTTCTTTATACCGAAACCGATAATCCTTTAGTCCTTGGTAGATTAGGTAGGCATAAGGAGACTGCAAAGCGTGTCGGTCTTCCTTTTTAAGAAAGTAAATCAAATACTGTAAGGCAGGGAATAACTTTATCTTCATTAATTGTCGAAGATATCTGCAATAAGCTGAAATTCGGGAATTTTGACCTCAATAAGTTTTCCGTCAATTAATTTTTCCATAAAGTAGCTTCCTCTCATCTTACCCAAGCCGGATTTAAGGTTACAACCCGAAACATACCGGTGTACATGACCGGGCTCGAGAATCGGCTGTTGCCCAACCACACCTTCCCCTTCCACCAACTTAAAGGTTTGACCTGCATCGAATATTTCCCATTTTCGTCGGATCAGCTGGATGGTGAGGTTGCTATGGTTCTCGATCTGCGCTCTATAGGTGAACACAAAGTGTTGCTGGTGGGGACTGGAAAATTCAGCCTGATAAATTGCTTCAATGCTTACCTTTATGCCTTCTGTAATTGCAGTTACCATTTTCTTGAATTTGCCGGACAGAAATTCTTATTCGAAATTAAACGTTTAAATTGGAAAGCCAAGTAAAATTGATCTAAATGAAAGTTAAAATTGAGGACAGTTGGTCCGCAGTGTTATGCGATGAATTTGAAAAACCATATTTTAAGACGCTCACGGACTTTGTAAGGAGTGAATACCAAAGTCAAACCATATATCCTGAAGGCAAAAATATTTTCAATGCCTTTAATCACTGTCCCTTTGATCGAGTGAAGGTGGTGATTTTGGGTCAAGATCCTTATCATGGTCCCGGACAAGCTCATGGCTTGGCCTTTTCAGTCCGAGAAGGAGTAGCTTTTCCTCCTTCACTATCCAATATATTCAAGGAATTGCAAAGGGATTTGGGCAAGCCCTTTCCTCTGCATGGCAATCTGGAGCGCTGGGCAGATCAGGGCGTTTTTCTACTTAATGCTACGCTCACCGTGCGTGCCCATCAAGCAGGCTCTCATCAAAACAAGGGCTGGGAGCAATTTACAGACGTTGTCATCGAGAAACTTGCCGAACAGCGATCAGATATCGTATTTATGTTTTGGGGAGCCTATGCCAGAAAGAAAGCAGCTGTTATTCCTGAGGGTAAGCACTTGAAGTTGTATGCACCGCATCCCAGTCCCTTGTCGGCACATCGAGGCTTTATTGGTTGTGGCCATTTCAGCACTGCAAATGAATACCTTGAGGCAAAAGGTATTGAGCCTGTTGTCTGGTAACCTTCGGTGGAGGGTCTTAAAAAACAAAAGCGGCTGTGGATAATTCCGCAGCCGCTTTTGCTTAATGGATGGGATTAAAGAACCTGCTCCATCTGATTTTGTTAAACATGGTCTTGTGCTTTTCGAGTGAAAGCCATAGGAACCAGGCTTTGCCAACAACATGATCTTCGGGCACAAATCCCCAGTACCTTGAATCGAGGGAGTCATGACGATTGTCGCCCATCATGAAATAATAATTTTGCTTAAAGGTATAGCTTTCGATCTTTTGCCCGTTGATATAGATGGAATCTGTCTCTACGCGCACATTATCATGCCCTTCGTATTGCTCAATGGTGAAACCATACCTTTGGATATTTTCGGGGGTCATTTCTATGGTCCAACCTGCTGCAGGTATTTCTAATGGTCCATAAAAGTCTTTATTCCATCCCAGCTCGGCACCCGCAGGAAAGATATTGGGATCACCTTGACCTTCTTTGCTTTTCCGGATGGTTACCGAAGAAATAGCAGGTGACTTCCGCAGCTCTTCGACCATTTGGTGGGTGGCAAAGACCATATAGCCAGAATTATCAGAGAAAGGATAGAAGCTGTCCGGATTGATGCCGTACTGATCAAAAAAATCCGCATTCAGCGGACGGTTGGTCAGCACGTCATAAGAAAATTGCATTTCTTCCGGATTTTCTCCGGGCTGACCGTTGATATAGATCTGCGTATCCTTAATTTCTATTACATCCCCCGGTATGGCTACGGCACGTTTGATATAATTGGTCTTTAGATCAACGGGATACTCAAATTCCACAGGATAGTTAAACACCACCACATCATTTCTTTTGATGCTGGAAAATCCAGGTAATCGGAAATAAGGTAATTGAATGGCGTCAGAATAGGAGGGAATGTCGGTTCCCCAGATTTTTTGATGGGTCAATGGCATTTGCAGCACCGTTCTGGGTGTACGTGTACCGTAGTGCATTTTGCTGACAAATAAAAAATCTCCTACCAACAAAGACTTCTCCATAGAAGCAGTAGGAATGGTAAAGGGCTCCAGCAATAACCATCGGATCAAACTGGCTGCAATAACGGCGAAAAGGAGAGCGTCAAACCATTCCCTTGCCGCTGATTTTTTATTTTTTTCTCTACTCATAGTATGTTTCAATTAGAGGGAAAGAAAATCCCCCATGGACAACACGCCCTTTTTGTCTGTGATCCATTCGGCAACTAAAACTGCGCCAAGCGCAAAGCCTTTTCTGCTATGGGCTGTATGTTTGATTTCAATGTCGTCTATTTCAGAGTGATACGTCACCACATGGGTACCAGGAGCAGGATCTTGACGTATGGCGGTGATCGGTAGGCTATGTTCACTATCGGTCATTTCACCGGCCAAATCCCATCTTTTGATACGATCTACATGATCAATGATTGTTTCTGCCAAGGTTATGGCAGTACCACTTGGCGCATCTTTTTTCTCGGTGTGATGGGTTTCTTCCAGTTTGACTTGATAGTCGCTTTGGCCATTCATGATTTTAGCCAGAAACTTATTCAGTTTAAAAAAGATATTGACGCCAATGCTGAAGTTAGAAGCATAAAAAAAGCTTCCGCCTTTTAACAAAGTAAGTTTTTCAATTTCGGGTTTTCGTTCCAGCCAACCGGTAGTGCCGGAAATTACCGGAATTTGGTGATTGATGGCCCAGGAGATGTTATCAAAAGCCGCGCTTGGTTCACTGAACTCGATGGCCACATCTATGGCAGAGGTGTCTAACGTTTCCAGTTCATCACGGTTGTCAATATTAATTTTTGCTGCAATGCTATGTCCCCGGTGTTCAGCAATTTCGGCGATTATCTTGCCCATTTTGCCATAACCAAGAATGAGAATGTTCATAGGTTTAAAAATTTAATTTTAAAGAAAGCCCAATAGAATTTCCACCGGCAGTATAAGTTTCATATGATGGTTCAAGCCTCCAGGTAAGATCATCACTCACGTCGAAGCCGGAGAGGTGGGCGTCTACTTGGGCATCTACTATGTTCAATACGTATATTACTCCAAATATAAGGTAACATAGGTCTCTATTCCTACGCCAGTAGTCAACATTTCTGATAATACCCGCTTGGTTGAGGTTGGGAAATGGATTAGTACCCAATGAAGGATCCCGCACAATGGCCAGGGCCTCCTTAAATTTCTGATAGCGCCTGTTGTTGAATTCCACAAAATAGGCGGTAGTAATGATGCCGCCATAAATAATCGGCACCTTCCATACTTTTTCATTATAAGCTTGGCCGGCTCCCGGAATTACGGCAGACAAGATGGTAGCTGTTCGGGGATCCTTGACGTTACGGACAGGGGGCAGTTCGGCTGCCTCGTCCTGAACCACCGCTTGGGGCAAGGTATCGTTGGCTGTTTGGGCGTGGCTGGACAAAGCGATCAGGAAGGCAAAAACAAAAAGAAGGAGAACCCCCCAATAGGGAGGCTGCCAATAACCTAACTGATCTGGAACGGATCTGCCTGATACACCCACAATTTTATATTAAATCTAAAATCTCCAATATCCTGTTGAGGTCTTCTGTGGAGGTAAATGGTATTTTTATTTCCCCTTTGTTCTTATCATTCGCCTTGAGCGATACCTTACTGCCAAAATGGGATGCTAATTTTTGCTGCAATTTGCCCAGTTCGTATTTTTTGACAGGATCTTGGAGGGATCTAGGTGCTGCTTTTTCCTCAGGTGCACTGTTTAACTCTTTAACCAAGGCCTCCACCTTTCTGACGCTAAGCTCTTCCTCGACCGTTCGTTTGTAGATTGCCAACTGCTTATCTACATCTTCAATATTAATTAATGCACGGGCATGACCCATGGAGATTTTCTGATCACGAATCCCCGCTTGAATATCAGGCGGGAGTTTCAGTAAGCGGAGGTAATTATTGACCGTTGTACGGTTTTTGCCTACTCGCTCACCTAGTTGCTCCTGCTTAAGATCACATTCCGCCAACAGGCGCTGGTAGGAATGTGCAATTTCCAAGGCATTGAGATTTTCGCGCTGGATATTTTCGATAAGGGCCATTTCCAGCATCTGCTGGTCATTGGCTGTTCTCACATACGCGGGCACCTTTTCCAGGCCAGCTAGTTTGGAGGCTTGAAATCTTCTTTCGCCCGATATCAACTGATACTCCCCTTCACTAAGTTTTCGTACCGTAATGGGTTGTATGATCCCTTGGACGGCGATGGACTCAGCGAGTTCTTGAAGGGCTTCTTTGTCAAAATACGCCCTAGGCTGATAGGGGTTGACTTGTATTTGATCTAGCGGAATTTCATAAATGCCCACGGATGGGGTTTTTTGTGCTTCCTCGGTATGTTTTTGTGGAGAATCTTGCAATAGGGCACCTAATCCTCTTCCCAGTGCACTTTTCTTTTTAGGGTTATTGGTAGCCATATTTTGTAGATTTAGACTTTTACCTTTCCATTTTTTTCCGCGATTTCATTGGCGAGGTTCAGGTAGGCAATTGCCCCTTTACCTGTCGCATCGAAAGCTACAACGGGAAGGCCATAACTTGGAGACTCACTCAATTTGACATTTCTAGGAATAATCGTTTCAAAGGCCATGTCTTTAAAGTGCATGCGCACTTCTTCTACTACCTGATTGGAGAGGCGCAGACGCACATCATACATGGTCAACAAAATCCCTTCTATCTCCAGGTCCTGATTAAGCCTAGTTTGAATGATTTTGATTGTATTTAGCAACTTCCCAAGACCTTCCAAGGCAAAATACTCACACTGCACCGGTATGATAACAGAATTGGCAGCAGTTAGCGCGTTGATGGTGATCAAGCCCAGAGAAGGGGAGCAGTCAATGATGATAAAGTCATAATTGTCTTTCACGGATGCAATTACATCCCGCATTTTTTCTTCCCTATTTTCCAAATTCACCATTTCCACTTCAGCACCGACTAGATCAATGTGAGAAGGGACGAGGTCAAGGTTTTCTATTTCAGTTTTGATGATGATGGAGGAAATATCAACTCCATCTACCATACATTCATATATACTTTTATTAATTTCCCTTGGGTCATGTCCCAAGCCAGAGGTCGTATTGGCCTGTGGATCGGCATCAATGACCAAGGTTCTGAACTCCAGCACTGCAAGGCTGGCAGCAAGGTTCATAGCAGTGGTAGTTTTTCCTACACCACCTTTTTGGTTTGCAATAGCAATGACTTTCCCCATTTTATCGATTAAAGGGTAATTTTTTCTCCAATATTAAACATTATCAAATCCACTCCTCCCTGTTCGGCTGCTTTTTTTACGGCTTCCTTGTCGATTTTGATATAAGGAAACGTGTCATAGTGCATTCCGATAATCTTCTTGGTGCCCACAAAACCGGCCGCCTTGATAGCATCATCTATTCCCATTGTAAAATTGTCTCCAATGGGAAGGAAAGCAAAGTCCAGGTTGAATTCCTCACTAATTAACTTCATGTCATAGGTCAAAGCCGTGTCGCCTGCATAATAGAAGGTGCCTTGGCTGGACTGGACAACAAAGCCTCCCGGATTTCCTCCTGGGGTTCCGTCAGGCAAGGTGCTGCTGTGGATAGCGTTGACATATTTAACCTTCCCAAACTCAAACGCTTTGCTGCCTCCATGGTTCATGGGATGGACATTTTTCAGGCCTTTTTCCTGAAACCAGGATGCAACCTCGAAGTTTGCCACGACAGTAGCATCATTCTTTTTAGCGATGGTTTCAACATCAGCAACATGATCACCATGTCCATGACTCACAAGGATATAGTCTGCAACAATGCTGTTGAGATCCACCTTTTCGGCAAGCTCATTAGGAGAAATGTAAGGGTCAAACAATATCTTTTTGCTGTCAATCTCAACCAAAAATGTGGAATGGCCATAATAGGTAATTGCTGTCATTTCAAATTCGATTTTGGTATTACAGATAAATACAAAGATATAAGTTTATCCCAGATTGCTTGGCCAGGTCCAAAAGCCAGGGCTTAGTTTTTCTTACCCTTTCTTTGGCCTTTTTCTTTTTGACGTGCCTCAGTAGCTTTCATGGCTTCCTCCAGCTTCATTTGGAAGGAAGATTTTTTCTTGTTGGCATTTTTAATTTTGTTTTCCTCTACCATCTTCCTGATCTTGTCGTCATCCACAAATTGTTTGATCAGTGCCTGCTGACCAAAAGTCACCATATTGGAAACAAAATAGTAGAAGCTTAATGCCGCCGGGAAGGAGTTTAGCACAAACATAAAGGTAATCGGCATGATGTATCCCAAGTTTTTCATGGGGCCTTGTACCGCAGTCATCTGATTGTTGAAACGGGTATAGGCGATCTGCGACAAAGTCATCAGCAAAGTAAATAAACTGACGTGGTTGCCATAGAAGGGGATGTGGAAGGGCAAACGCAGGATGCTGTCATAGGTTGATAGGTCATGGGCCCATAGGAAAGATTCTTGCCTCAGTTCAATTGAGTTTGGGAAGAAGAAGAACATAGCAAAAAGGAAGGGCATTTGAAGCAGCATAGGCAAACAACCGCTGATAGGGCTGACCCCCAGCTGGCCGAAGAGCTTCATCTGCTCCTGCTGCATTTTGGTTGGATCATCTCCGTATTTCTCTTTTAATTCATCTATTTCCGGCTTGATTACCCTCATTTTGGCCATACCTACGTAAGATTTGTAAGTAAGTGGCAGCAGGAACAGCTTGATAATGAATACAATTAAGATAATGATCACTCCATAGCTAGAGAATACTTTCTCCAACAGATGGAACAGGTTGACGATGATGTATTTGTTGACCCAAGAAACAAAGAAGTAGCCCATGTCGACATTCTTGTCAAAGTCAGGGGCGATCTTCTTAAGAATTTTGTAATTATTGGGCCCAAAGAAGTAGGAAACCGATCCTGTTTGATTGTCTATAGGAAGCACTATGGTGGCGCTCATGTTCTTGACAGACAGGGTGTCGGTAGGGGTTTCTGAGGCCAGATTGCCATTGGTAAACTGCTGCTCTGCAATGATGCCTGCAGTAAAGAACCTTTGCTTAAAAGAAACCCACTTTATCGGTTTGGCAATTTGTTCTGCTTCTGTAGAAGTACCATCGCCAAGGTAATCATAAGAGTCATCAGCTGTATAGTAGTTGATGTAGGATTTTCTTCTGGATTCGTCTATGTCTGCTTCCAGTTTTTTCAACCTATCCTGCCAGGTGATGGTTATATTTTGATCAGCCAATAAGCTTCCGGTGGTACCGATTTGATGGCTTAGCAAATAGGTTCCACTTGGAAGCGTATAGGTTCTCTGGATGCTTCCGTTGCCGGTTTGAGCAGTAAAGGTCAGTTGTTGAGCGGTTGACTCATTTACAGTGGCTGCACCGATATTCGCTTTAAAGAAAATGTCGTTTAGGCTGACGGGTCCTGTTTTGGTTTGGATTTGGTAGGCAATGGAGGCATTGTCCTCGTCCAATAGAATTAAGGGTGCTTTGTTCCAAGTTTTATACTCCTTCAGTTCAACAGACTTGATCTCGCCCCCTTTGGAAGAGAACACAACCTTCAATACCTCATTTTCTAAGGTGATGTGCTCTTCTTTACCTTGGGTGAGAGAAGACAAGTCGCCGAACTGTTGTCTTTGTCTTGCTTGAACTACACTGTCGGGTTCATCTTGCCTTAAATTGTTGGCTTGGGTGCTAGTAGCGTCCTGGAGTTCTGTATTGGCGATTTGTCCGTCTTCGGTAACCGGCTCTGGAGTGCTCGCAAAAAATAGCGAGTAAATCAGGATAACCGCTGCGAAAAGGATTAAACCCGTCGCTTGATTTTTGTCCATATTGATTTAAATGTTACTCAACATGCTTATGGCGCCATCAAATGAGACCATGCTGATGCTTTTATATAGGTTTAATTTAATTTGATTTTGTTGTCGATCGCTGCCTTGATAAATCTTACAAACAATGGATGAGCGTTCAACACGGTGCTTTTGTATTCGGGATGAAATTGGGTGCCCACAAACCACGGGTGGTCTTTAATTTCTACAATTTCCACCAAACCGGTATCAGGATTTAATCCTGCGGCGATCATGCCGTTCTTCTCATACTCTTGTAAGTACTTGTTATTAAACTCATATCGGTGCCGATGACGCTCTTGGATCTTGGCCTTGCCATAGGCAGCACTTGATTTTGTGCCTTTAACCAACTCACAAGGATAAGAACCTAATCGCATTGTTCCACCCATTTGCTCAATATTTTTTTGCTCTTCCATGAGGGCGATCACCGGATGGGGAGTGTCAGTATTCATCTCCGTAGAGTTGGCATCTTTAAGATTGAGTACGTTTCTCGCAAATTCAATTACGGCCACTTGCATTCCCAGACAAATGCCCAGGAAGGGTACTTTTTTCGTCCTGGCATACCTCACAGCTTCCAGTTTCCCTTCTAATCCTCTCTCACCAAAGCCTGGCGCTACCAGCACACCATCTAGCTCTTTCAGCTTCTCTTCGATGTTTTCACTGTTTAGCTCCTCAGAAGAAATGAGTTTCAGGTGGACTTTGCATTCTAGGGAGGCACCTGCGTGAATGAAAGCTTCGATTATGGATTTGTAAGCGTCAGGCAGGGAAACGTATTTGCCTACCAGGCCAATGCTCACCTCTTGTGTGGGATTTTTAAGTCTTCCTAAAAACTCTTTCCAATGATCAAGGTCAGATTGGTTTTTGGGGTTCAGCTTTAGCTTGGAAATAACCCGCTCGTCCAGCTTTTCCTTTTTCATCATCAACGGTACGTCGTAAATGCTTTCGGCATCCATCGATTCAATAACGCAGTTAAGCTGCACATTACAGAAAAGCGCCAGTTTTTTCTTTACTTCCAAAGGAAGGTGGTGCTCTGTCCTACATACGAGGATGTCGGGCTGTATACCTGCTTCAAGCAATTGTTTTACAGAATGCTGGGTGGGCTTTGTCTTGAGTTCTTTGGCTGCAGACAGGTAAGGAATCAAGGTCAGATGGATAACTAAGGAATTGTTTGGACCAATGTCCCATTTTGCCTGTCTTACCGCTTCAATAAAGGGTAGGGATTCGATATCGCCGACACATCCACCGATTTCAGTGATGACTACGTCGTATTTCCCGTCTTCTCCAAGCTTGAAGAAATTGGCTTTTATCTCGTCTGTGATATGCGGGATCACTTGAACAGTTTTGCCCAGGTATTCACCCTTTCTTTCTTTGGTAATTACATTATTATATATGCGACCGGTGGTGATGTTGTTGCTTTGTGAAGTCGGCGTGTTGAGAAAGCGCTCATAATGACCCAGGTCAAGATCGGTTTCTGCGCCATCCTCTGTAACGTAGCACTCGCCGTGTTCATAGGGGTTCAAAGTCCCTGGATCAATATTCAGATAAGGGTCGAATTTTTGGATGGTAACGGAAAGTCCTCTAGACTGCAGAAGTTTGGCCAAGGAAGCACCAATTATGCCTTTTCCTAAGGAAGAGGCAACCCCTCCAGTAATAAAGATGTATTTGGTAGATGACGCCATAAGAATGGGTGGTATGAAATTTTGTTTTAGCTTTCTTATGGGGTACAAAACTAGGAAAATTAATTGACTTTCTTGCCTTGCATAGGATTAATATTCGGTAGTCACGGGAATGAAGACAGCTGCTTTTTGGGATTTATTTAAAAATGAAGCGAGTAATCCATTTAGTGTTTTAATTTTGCGTGAAAACCAGACTAAGAATGGATATCAAAGCCATTAATCAAGTATTAAAGGAGCAAGGCCGTGTTTCGCTAAAGGAAGGCGGGGGGCACAGGTTTGCATTAATTACACCAGAACAGTGGGATGAGCAGCACGACCAAGCAACGGGTATTTTTTTATTGTATGATCTGTTTCAGATAAGGAGCATTGCTGTTCCTTTTTCGGATGTATCCTTAGATGTTGTAGAATTCGGCAACAAGCCGATTATATACCACACCTTGGCCAACAAAACCTTTGTCGTGGGTCCCTTTCAGGATGGGCAGGTAAAATTTGCTATGATCAGGGAGGGAGGTTGGAACAAATTGCTTTTCAATCATGGAAAACTTTTAATTTATGAAGCCCTTCCCGCTGATCGCTCTGTTGATTTTGAGGTTCCTGACAAATTCCCATTGAGTGGAAAGGAAGTAAAGGAAATGTTCTTAGGTCCCGAGGGGGAAGTGAAAATATTAAGTTAATGAATGTAAGGGAAAGCTTAGACGGAAACGAAGTCTTCAAAAGGGTAGGAGCGTGTGCGGATGAATTGGGTTTGGAAACCTATGTGGTAGGTGGGTTTGTAAGGGACTTGATCCTGAAGAAAGATAGCAAAGATTTAGATTTCGTCTGCGTGGGCAGCGGAATAGAACTGGCAAAAAAAGTAGCTTCTACTTTTGAAGGGCATGTTCCTCTTTCAGTATTCAAAAATTTCGGCACTGCCATGATCAAACTGGACGACGGGGAGCTGGAGTTTGTAGGGGCTAGAAAGGAATCCTATCGTGAAGATTCACGCAAGCCTTTGGTGGAGGACGGAACGTTGGAGGAGGACCTTGAGCGCAGAGATTTTACCATCAATGCTATGGCCGTGTCTCTCAACGCGAAAAGTTATGGCGAGCTGCTGGATCCTTTTGATGGTCAAAAGGATATCAAAAGGAAGACCATCCGTACGCCTTTGGATTCAGGCTTGACCTTTTCTGATGACCCCCTACGAATGTTGAGGGCGGTACGTTTTGCCACTCAATTGAAGTTTGATATTGAGGCGGACACCTTTGAGGGGATTATCCAAAATGCAGATAGATTAAACATCATCTCCGGGGAAAGAATCATTGCCGAGGTAAACAAGATTATAGCCGCCGATCAACCATCTTACGGATTTAAACTAATGTTTGTGAGCAAATTGTTGCACCAGTTTTTTCCTGAGATGGTAGAGCTGCAGGGAGTAGATTCCGTGGGAGACAGGTCACATAAGGACAATTTCTATCACACGCTACAGGTGCTGGACAATGTGGCCAGCGTTTCAGATAATTTATGGTTACGTTGGGCAGCCATTATGCATGATATCGCCAAACCTGCCACTAAGCGCTATAATGAAAAGGTAGGTTGGACATTCCACGGTCATGAGGACAAAGGGGCAAGAATGACGCCTGGTATTTTTCGCCGATTAAAACTGCCCATGGACGAGCGGATGCGTTACGTGCAGAAGCTGGTTCGGCTTCATTTAAGGCCCATTGCTTTAGTCAATGATAAAGTGACTGATTCAGCTATTAGGCGATTGCTTTATGAGGCGGGGGATGATATTGATGATCTGATGGCCCTTTGTAGAGCAGATATTACCTCCAAAAATGACAATAAAGTCAAGCGTTTCCTTTCCAACTTCGATAAAGTCGAAAAGAAAATGCAGGAGGTAGAGAGCAAAGATCAAGTCAGGAATTTTCAGCCCCCTATATCCGGAGAGGAAATTATGGCCATTTTTGATTTAAAGCCATCAAAAATCATTGGAGAGTTAAAAGAAGAAATAAAAGAAGCTATATTGGAGGGCAAAATTCAGAACAACAAAGCGGATGCTTTGGAATTGATGTATAAATTGGCCGAATCCAAAGGCGTTAAAAAAATCAGATAATAAATATGAGGAGTAAATTTCAGATTCTTGCTTTATTGCTAAGCATGATGAGTGTGGGAGCGTGGGCTCAGGCCACAGAAAATGGTCAGCCTGCAGCTGCTGATTCCAACAAACAACGAAATGAGGCGGATCAAAAGATCTACCAAATGGCATTACGCTACAACGATCCTTCAATTGCCAAGGCGAGATTATATGACCTCATTGAACGCAACCCTGAGAATCTACGCTATAGAGAGCTATTGGCTAATATCTATTTTGATATGGAGCAGTTTAGTTCTGCGGCACTGGTAGCTATGGATATCCTACAGATCAATGACAAAAATATAAATGCTTTGGAAATTGCCGCCTATTCCCTGGAGCAGTTGGGTGCATTGGACAGGGCTTTACCTCATTTTGAATCACTGCATTTGCTGTCAGGGGATCTTTTTAGCCTTTACAAAACGTCTTACCTTCAATATTCGCTCAAGAAGTATGACGAAGCACTGAACTCAGTCAACATGCTGATCAAAAACAAGAAATCGGAAGAGGAAATGTTGGCCTTTCCGAAGAAAGACAACACCACGCAGGAGGTTAGCATGCAGGTTGCGGCGCTGAACCTGAAAGGTTTAATTTATAGGGAGCAGGGAAACAAAGCCGAGGCGAAGGCAGCTTTTGATGAGGCTTTAAAAGCCAGTCCCGATTTTGAGCTGGCCAAGGATAATTTGGCGGGGTTGTAAAATCAATTTGCTGAGCAATAAACGATGCCTGGTACATAGTATCAGGCATTTTTTTTTGCGGTTTAAAATAGTAATAGCTTGAGAAGTATGGTTTTAAATTCTAACGGATAAATCAGTTGTATAACTGAATTATCCGTTATATCTTTGTTTAGGTTTAAAGCAGTAGGAATTATGATCAAATTGACAAGGAAAGAAGAGGAAGTAATGAAAATACTTTGGAAGATGGAAAAGGCTTTTGTTAAAGATATTGTGGCGGAGTACCCGGACCCTAAGCCTCATAATAATACTGTTTCTTCAATTGTAAGAATTTTGCAGGACAAAGGGTTTGTTGCCTTTACGCAGTATGGGAATACCTATGAGTATTATCCTTTGATCAAAAAAGAAGCGTATAGCAAAACCTTCATTAAGACAATCATCAGCGATTATTTCGACAATTCCTTTTCCCGAGCTGTAGCCTCATTTGTAGAGGATGAAGCGTTAGATCAGAAAGAGATAGAGGAAATAATGAAACTCATAAAATCAAAGTAGCCATGGAGCATTACCTGACCTATACTGGCAAGGTGTCTATTGCGATAATTGCTTTTTACCTCACTTACAGCTTTTTTTTCAAAAAAAGCAAAGATTTCGTCTTCAACCGCTACTATCTCATCGGGTCTATGGGCTTGGCTTTTCTTATTCCGCTCTTGACCATCACAAAGCCTATTTACAGCTATGCCGCAGAAGTTTATCTAGAAGGTTTTATGTCTGGTAGGGCAGGTTTACCGGTCGAAGATCAAGGGCTTATTGCAGGTATTGATCTCCCGGCGGTTCTTTTCTGTATCTATTGGTTAGGGGTGATGATTGCTCTGGTAAAGCTACTGCACGGCATTTATGGGGCAGCTGTATTAAAAAAGATGGCGAAGAAGAGCATGATAGGGCGGATGGAAGTAGAAGTTTCAAGCGCGAATATAAGCGCCTTTACTTTTTTCGATAAGATAATTGTGGGTAAAAACATTCTCGATCATCCATCATTAAACCTGATACTTGATCATGAAGCAGTTCATGCGCGGGAAAAGCATTATTGTGACATTCTTATAGCCGAATTGCTTTTGGTATTGCAATGGTTCAATCCTCTCGCGCACCTTCAGGTACAGGCCATCAGAAACAACCTGGAATTCCAAGCGGATGAACTGGTAGTTCGAAATGCGGACATGCAGGAGTATCTAATGACGATGCTGTCTATGGCAGTCAATCGAATCAAACACCCTTTATTTACAGCACTCACATCTAGCAACCTTAAACAACGTATTATCATGATCAAATCAAACACGTCCCCGAAATATGTAACACTGGCGCGGTTAGCCTTACTTCCTTTGATTAGCCTGCTGCTACTTTCTCTAGCACAAAAGAAAACTGAAGTCTTTGAAACCGGTGAAAAGGACGGTTTTGAGGCTAAATTGTCGATAGAGCCGAGTCAAGATGTGCTAAACACAGTAGAAGAGCTCAACCAATATCTCAGCAGGTCCATTAAATATCCGTTGGAGGCTAGGGAAGCAGGTCATATAGGTATAATATCCATCTACGCTTCCCTGTCTGAGTCCGGAATGATAAAGGAGGTGCTGGACAAAAAGCCGGAAGGGCAAATTGTTGAACATCAAGAAATAGTCATCATTGGTTACCAAAACACCGACACAACGCCGATAACTTATGGCGGAAAGGATGTGCTATTGGACGAAGGAAGGCGCGTGATCAACTCGCTTCCCAAGTTAAATATTTCTGAATTTAAAGGTGAGGTGGTGAAGTTTAAATTCAAGTTTTTGATCAGGTAGTGGCACATGTATGTTGCGTATAAAAACAGAAAACCTCTTGAGGCTAATGCTCAAGAGGTTTTTTTAAATTCGCCAAGGCTGTTTTAGTAACCCTGATTTTGCGTCAGTGAGCCGCCGCTTCTATCAATTTGTTCCTGAGGTATGGGGAAATATTTATTTCTCTCTTCAAAGGTAATACCTTGGTTGAGGTCCAGATATTTGCCTTCGAATTGAGAATAACTTTCCAATTCCGGCTTCGCGATATCCCATCTTACCAGATCATAGAAGCGGTGTCCTTCCAAGGCAAGCTCCAACCTTCTTTCAAATTGAATGGCTTTCAATGCATATTCTTTGTTAGGAAAAGAAGGGTAGGGTTGTACATCGTAGTTTGCTACAGGCGCTCCATCTACCACTTTTCTCGGTATTTTGCTTGCCCTTATCCGTACATCATTCACCCGGTCCAGCGCATAGTTGAGATCGCTGTCTAAAGCCGCTTCGGCAGCCATAAGATAGACGTCTGCCAGCCGTATGATATTGACATCGAGCGCAGTGATGTAAGGGGCTCCATTGGCCGTGTTGCCAGGGAAATCAGCTTGATCAATCATGGCTTTGTAGGCTACAAAAGGTCCGGCTGATGCAGCATCCCTAATCCATGGGTCGCCGGGAAACACTCCCCAGTCATGATAAGGCACCCCTCTTCTTCCTACGGTATAATCCAAACGAGGGTCTACAGCCAAATTCCGGTCCACTTGGTAACTTTCTTTTGCCCCAGATGACAAGCCAAAGTCTGATAAATAGGGGTTGTTGCGATAGCTATTGTCCAGCATAGGTAGGCCGTCCGATGTGACCCTGAACGCATTCACGAGATCGAAACTAGGTTGGAAGAAGCCACAGCAATTTACCGGAGCACTTCCATACAAGCCGGACAACATGTCTCCTACATTGGCGTTATCGCCTGAGCCATTGGGGTTGATGACATGCTGAGCCGTAAAGATGGCTTCAGGCCCATTCTCTTTTTTGACGTCGAAATTGTCGAGGAAAGGTATGTCTTTCAGGTCCGGACGAGAAGCGATGACATCTTTGAACAAGGCCAAAGCTTCGGCATTTTTCCCCTGATACAAATATAGCTTTCCAAGATAGGCTTTTGCTGCAATCTGATCTACGCGACCTACCTCGCCAAGGGGTTTGGAAGGGGTAAGGTTGTCTACGGCAAAGCGGAAGTCCGCCTCAATTTTAGGGAGAACATCTACATTGTTGGGGACGTTTGCAGCTTCTTCGGTAGATAAGGTTTCATCAATATAGGGGATGTTCTTAAATACCCTCCACAAGAAGAAGTAGTAATGCCCCCTAAGCATTTTTGCTTCAGCTTCAATTTCAGTGGCACGTTCTGCTGAAAATTTGTCCTCACTGGTTTCCTGAAGTCGGTATAAGGCCCGCAAGGTAGTATTGCAACGGGTAATTCCCTCATAGTAATTGTTCCACATAGCGGACAAATGCTCGTTTACGGGAATGGTCCTATGCCGTTCAATATCCAGCATGGTGGCTTGGTCTCCAGGCTCACTTCCTTTATGGGCGTTGCCACCCGCTACTTCCCCGAATAGCCATTGGCTGGGAGCAGCGGCGTAATTACCCCAGGTTCCGCTTGGATTGCCATTCATCAGTCCGTAAGCGCCTATCAGCAGCCACTCAACACCCTTTCTGTTGTTGATTTGATCGTCAGCCAATTGGCCTTGAGGGCTTTGCTCCAAAAAGCTGTCGGAGCAGCTCCAGGTAAGCAATAGCACCATTGCCAAACCTAGAGAATATATATTTTTGATGGTATGCATAATTCTGGTTTTTTGTTGGTTATGATTTTTACCTGCTTTATTCATCCACATTCGCATCATAAGGTCAAATTAACGCCGAACAAATATTGGCGAGGTACAGGATAAACACCCATATCAACGCCCGGAGCGGTAAAGGTGGAGGAGTATTGACTTACCTCTGGATCCATGCCGCTATAGGAAGTGATGGTGAAAAGGTTAGTGGCGCTTACATACATGCGCAAGCCTTTTACATATTTCCCAAACATGTTGGCCACAGGGAAATTGTAGCCCAACTGGAGGTTTTTCATCCTAAAGAAGCTGCCATCCTGTACATAGTAACTTGAAGACTGATACTCAATGGTAGGAGGTTCATCATATGCAGAGGGCATCATACTGTTAGGATTTTCTGGGCTCCATGCATCCAAAGTACGCACACTCACTGCGCCGGGGAAGGCATAGAAATCTGTGTATTGCCTTGTAAGGTCAAACAGATCGTTGCCCTGAGAACCATTGAAGAACATGTTCAAGTCAAAATTCTTGTAGGAGGCATTGAAACTTAAGGAATAGATGAAGTCTGGGTGTGGGTTGCCGATGACAGTTCTGTCAAAGCCGTCGATTATACCGTCAGGGGTGCCATTCGGACCGGATACATCCTGATATTTAAATCCACCGACTCGTGCTCCGTTGTAGGATGGATTGTTTCGGATATCTTCTTCACTTTGATTGATGCCTATGACTTTATAACCATAGAATGAGCCAAGAGGAGAACCTGCCCGCATAATAGAAGTGGTTACACCTCTCAATGTAAGGTAGGGTTGTTCTGAAACGGTGGGTGCCAGACTTTCTAAGATATTTTTATAGCTTGACACCGATACACCTACATCAAATTGGAAAGAATTACTGCTGAAGGCTGCGGCGTTGTGGTGATAATTGATGGCAAATTCAACACCGCTGTTTTTAATATTTCCGGAGTTGATATAGGGTGATGCACCACTTCCAACAGCTGCGCTTGGCTGGGGTACCGGGTAAAGTACACCATCAGTAGTAGTGTTGAACCATTCAATCGAACCATCAATCTTGAAGTCGAACAAGGTATAGTCCAAGCCGATATTGATAGAGCTTCGCTCTTCCCATTTGATGGACTGGTTATCATAGTTACTGGTCCAAAGCCCGCTTCTCAATTCACCTCCTGTAATAGGATAGAAGGAGTTGTTTATGCCAGAAGCAAACCTTCTCAAATATTGAAAAGATGGAATGCTTTGATTACCCGTTACACCATATCCAGCCCTGATTTTGAGGTCATCTATCCAGGAAGAGCTTTCCATAAACCCTTCTTGAGATACTCTCCATGCTGCACTTGCAGCAGGGAACATCCCATACCTGTTTTCAGGACCAAAGTTGGAGGAACCATCACGACGCAGCGTTGCAGAGACGAGGTATTTGCCTTTGTAGGAGTAGTCTGCGCGGCCAAAGATCGAATAAAGGGAGTTGGCACCACCGCTACTTCCAGCCGTGTTGGTAGCAGCGGTATTGATGTAGTAGTAGTTTAAGTCCCCTGTTACAAAGAAATCCCTGCCGCTACCAGTCAACGAGTGGGAACTACCTTTAATCGCCTCCGTTCCCAACAAAAGGGTCAGATTATGGGTGTCATTAAAGCTGCGTGTATAATTGGCAGTGTTGGTCCATGTCCATTCTGTACCGATACCTTGGTTTTCACTTAAGGTATTGTTATCGAAGTTACCTTCTGACCTTTCTGGGTTGGGATAGCCTATAGACTTTCCGTTCCAGGTTTCGTACCGCAACCCAAAATTGGTTCTAAGCGTTAGGCCTTTGATCACCTCCAGGTTAGCATAGGCGTTACCAAACAATTGGCTGCTGTTGTTGCGGTTGTCCTTGCCTCTATACAGCACAGACAGCGGGTTATCAGCGTTGCCCAACTTATCACCTCTCGTGCCAGCGAAATTACCCATGATATCGTATACAGGAACGATGGTTTGAATTCTATAAGCCCAACCTATAGGAGAACCTTCCCCTTGGTAAGAGCCGGAGGTATTCTCATTTACGCCAAATCCGTTTCCAGATGTATAGGAATATTGCAGGTTTTGACCAATCGTCAATTTGTCATTGAGCAGCTTGGTTCGGGTGTTGCTGCGCAAAGTGTATCGTTTGAAATGGGTGTATTTGAATGTTCCCACTTGATCAAAATATCCCCCGCTCAATGCGTATGAACTCTTGTCGTTTCCGCCCGTAATGCTCAGCTGGTAATTTTGCAAGGGAGCATTTTGGGTGATCTCTTCAAACCAGTTGGTTCCTTCCTTATTTGCCCGTGTAATTTGGTAGAACTGGCTTGGGTTTTCAAGATTGTAGTTATAAAGAGCTGGATCCACATCAGCCGGAGTGATGGTATGCCCGGTTTTTGTACCGGCTAGCAGGTAGTCAGGCAGTACGGGGGTAGTCGGATCAGAGCCATAATTGGATCCGGTGGTGCCACTTAGCCCCGGTGTTTTTCCCGCGTTGATGTAGCGCCGATATACATATTCAGCGTACTGTTGGGGATTCAAGAACTTCGGAAATCTCTCTCGATTCGGGGTTTGGGTGCCCACGTACATGTCGAAGGAGACCTTGGGATCCCCTGGCTGACCGCTTTTGGTGGTGATGATGACCACACCATTGTTGGCCCGTGCTCCATAAATAGAGGCGGCAGAAGCATCTTTCAGCACTTGCATGCTTTCAATATCACTGGCGTTCAACCAGCTCAATTTTCCCTCAAAAGGAACTCCATCAATAATGTAAAGTGGATTGTTGTTGTTAATGGTACTGAAACCACGGATTCTGATTTGAGGGGTAGCTCCAGGGGCACCTGTGTTAATGATGTGAACACCGGTAGCTTTACCTTGCAACCCTTCAATGGGGCTGGCAGCTGGTTGTGCTTGCATCTCCCTGACGTTTACCACCGCTACCGAGCCTGTCAGATCGCTCTTGCGTTGGGTACCATAGCCAACTACTACCACCTCTTCCAAAGAGGAGATATCCTCAACTAAGGTGATATTAATTACACTTCTGCTACCGGCTGCCACACGTTGTGTTTGGAAGCCAATGAAGGAGAATACCAAGGTAGCCCCATCTGGAACTTCCAAGGTGTACTTGCCGTCGATATCAGTGGCCGTTCCAATGGTGGTGCCTTCCACCGAAACGGTCACGCCGGGTAGAGGTTCACCGTTTTGGTCCGTGACTGTACCGGATATGACCTGCTCTTCCCAGTCTAAAGCACCTGCTAATAGCATTTTATCGACAGATGAAATAGAAGGACTGGAGGGATGATTAAAGGAAACCCTGTTTGCTTCGGAGGCATCCAGAATAGGTATGCATAGCATCTGTAGGAAAAATCCGCATGCATAAACTTTTCCTATCTTAAATGTTGATTGTAATGGGTTTTTCATAGGATCTAGTTGTTGTTGTTAATTGATGTGTTCGAGATGTAACAAAGGTAGCCTTTGCTCGAACTGGATAAATTTTTAGATGGTCTCTGCTCTTTTATTGTTTCATAGGCAAAATGGTTTGGATGCGAGTAAAAGTGGGATATTATTAGCTAGCTTACTTCTATAGTAGCTGCTAGAAGAGTTAAGTGACTTCATCATAGCCCTGCGGTTTGCCGGACCGTTCGTTAAGGCCCCAAAATAGGGGGACTAATAGATGGGACAGTAAAAAATAGATAATGCTCCAACAGTAACGTAATGGCTGAGGAGCAATACGCCCTACGCCCAATGATTCCTCGTCATATCGGAGAGATCTGCACATCGTATTTTGGGTTATTCGTGAATACCTTTAAATATAGGTGATCCATTTAATAAAACCAATATTAAAACTTGGCCAAAAAAAAGCGACTACCCGGGTTTTTATACCGGTTAAGCATAAGGGGGGACTGTGTCAAAAATTCGGAAATTTTACGGGTATTTTCGTATCGATTTGGTGAAAAAAGGTTCAGAAAATTATCATAGAGTGGACAAAGATTGAAAAGGTTGTTGCTGCCAATATGAGGTCATAGTTCACCCGCCACTTAAAATGCGGAAGAGAGTGAAATATCAGAGGTTTTGCTGTCAAGTAGCCTCCCGTTTTCACACTTCAATACACGGTAGGGATATTTTTTCAAAAGTTCGTAATTATGGGTAGCCATCAAAATAGCAGTTCCTTGTTTACTGATTTCCTGAAAAAGTTGGAAAATGCCATCCGCCACATCCGGGTCAAGATTTCCGGTAGGTTCATCCGCCAATAGAATGGAAGGTTCATTGAGCAAGGCTCTGGCTATCACTACCCGTTGCTGCTCACCTCCCGAAAGTTGGTGGGGCATCTTAGTAGCCGCGCTACCGAGTCCCACCCTTAAAAGAACCTCTACCATACGGCTTTTCATCTTTGATTTGTCCTTCCAGCCAGTGGCCCTCATCACAAAATAAAGATTGTCTGCTACCGTGCGATCCGTAAAAAGCTGGAAATCCTGGAACACGATACCGAGCTTCCTTCGAAGGTAGGGGATATCTTTGGTTTTTATGTTGGTTAAGTTGTAGCCTGCAATTTCCCCTTCTCCCATTCGTAGCGGCAGATCGGCGTACAGGGTTTTTAGCAGCGAGCTTTTTCCGCTACCGGTTCTCCCAATTAAAAACACAAACTCGCCTTTTTCTATCTCAAAGGTTACATCCTGTATAATGGCAGTAATGCCTTGGAAGATACAGGCTTTATGTAATTTAACTACAGGATCATTGGAGAACACCATAATTTATAGTTCAAGTTTTTGCAGTTTGCCAAAAGGAAGATCATTGATCAAGGCTTCCAGCTCTGCTTCTTTTCCTTCAAGACCAAACTTTTCAATGTTTTTCAGTGGGCGATCCGCCCTGAAATATGCCACGAGCACAAAGTTTTCATCCCTGATCTGGATGTAATTAGGGATTTTAGCTTTTCCTTTTACTTTGATGATATACATGGTACCAAAGGGCATTGATCTCGAAATTTAAGGTATCTCGCCAAGAGATAAAAATTTTTGAACTGTTGAGGGGTAATTAAAAAAAGGGCTGCCATGATGACGCCCTTCTTTATAGCCCGAGAATGTGCTGTTTATAGGTTGTTGGCTTTGGCGTGGTCGGCAAGAAATTGCGCCAATCCTTTATCCGTCAAGGGGTGACCGAGTAAGCCTGTGATGACCTTCAATGGACAAGTGACCACATCCGCACCAATTTCAGCACATTTGATGAGGTGCTGGGTATGTCGCAGCGACGCAGCCAACACTTCTGTTGCAATGCCATAGTTTTGATAGATTCCTACGATCTGCTCTATGAGTTCTAGTCCGTCGAAGCCTATATCGTCTAACCTTCCAATAAAAGGAGAGACGTAGGAAGCACCCGCTTTGGCCGCCAGTAAGGCTTGGCCGGCAGAGAAAATCAAGGTGCAGTTGGTTCTGATCCCTTCAGCCTGAAAATATTTAATAGCTTTTACCCCTTCCTTAGTCATAGGGATTTTAACTACTATTTTATCATCAATCTTAGCAAGTTCTTTTCCTTCACGAATCATCCCGTCAAAGTCAGTAGCGATTACTTCGGCACTAACCTTGTCTTCCACGATATTACAGATTGCCTTATAGTGGGCCCTCACATTTTCTTCGCCCACAATCCCTTCTTTGGCCATGAGTGAAGGGTTGGTCGTTACACCGTCTAATACGCCGAGATCATACGCTTCCTGAATTTCACCCAAATTGGCTGTGTCAATAAAGAATTTCATGATTACTTTAAGTTTTTGGTTGGTAAAGGTAGGTTTAAATGAAGGAAAGAAACAATGGCTTGTTATAAAATAGTATAAAAAAGTAAGCGGCATCGCACCGCTACGACCACTTACCCTTGCTCCCTTCCGGACCTGGGGGATTCAGCAGGAGCTGGTCGTGCCGCTTGGTACAAAGATAGGTAAAATTATTTCATTTCAAAAAGCTCCTGCACAAATTCTTTTCATCACGCAACGACCCATGAATTATGAGGGATCGAAATCTTTTCTAAATGGATGTATATTAAACTCTTGTACATTTGGACTACATTTGTCGATACCATTGAAGAACAATTATGGCCAATTTATTGTAGTATTTCCATCTGATTACTTAAAGCAAAAGGTTATGAAAAAATTATTGGCAATGCTATCCCTAGCCCTATTGATGACAGCCTGTGGCGTGTCCCGTAACGCGTATGATTTAGGAATGGAGGAAAAGAAGTTTTTGAGGCAGAACAAATCGGCGGTGATCAACAACATGGAGGGTCAAACAAAAACCTATCGCGTAAATAGGGACGACGGCTTCTATATCTTGGCGACCTTTGAAAATGGGCGGTTGATAAAATTTGAAGAACGTGAGCTTACGCCTGCCTGGCAACAACAACGACTGATGGACCAGAACAAATAAGGTTGTTGAAAACTTCTTAACAAAACAAGAGAATCAAACGGTTTTCGTTAAAATATTGCAGATTTATTTTTGTTAAGTAAAATCCATGCATATCTTTGTCCTGAGACAATATGAAAACGATTAATGAGCAAATATGGTGGTGGCATTCTAAACTTCTTTCGAAGGGAGAACAGCTACTTTTTGCCTAAAAAATAATTAAAGACTACAAGAAAAGGCTTGCTGGATTCTCCGGTAAGCCTTTTTCTTTTAACATTGTTATTATGAAAACCGAGGAAAAACAGTACCTCATCAAAACGAGGTACAAGAAAATGTTGGCGGATACAATCACGCCTGTGAGTATCTATCTCCAGATCAGAGATAGATTTTCCAATCCCATTCTCTTGGAAAGTTCGGATTATCATAGCCAAGAGAACAGTTATTCGTACATATGCTTCAATCCCATGGCTACGTTTACCTTTAATGAAGGAAGGGTCAAAGAAGATTTGCCTTTTGGCGACAGTCAGGCCTATACGATTGGGAAGGAGAATACATTAATAAACGCGTTGCGCAGGTTTAGTAGGAAGTTTTCAGAAGAAAAGGCTGAGTTTAAGTTTAACACAAATGGTCTTTTTGGCTATATGCAGTATGACACCCTGGCCTATTTTGAAGATATACAACTGAAGAATTCCCGTAATGCCAGCATTCCCATGATGCAGTATTCGGTCTATAAGAATGTCATCGTTGTAGACCACTTCAAAAACGAATTGCATATTTTTCAACATACTGTAGATGAGTCGGAGGAAAGTATCGGTATTGAACAAATAGAAACTTTGTTGAACAATAAAAATATCCCTTCATACCACTTTCAGGCAATGGGGGAGGAGCGTTCTAACTATTCAGATGAGGAATTTCTGGATATCCTGCGTCAGGGTAGAGAGCACTGCTTTAAGGGAGATGTATTCCAGATTGTTCTTTCGCGGGCATTTACTACTGGATTTAAAGGAGATGAATTTAATGTTTATCGGGCGCTAAGGTCCATTAACCCATCCCCCTATCTCTTTTACTTTGACTACGGCTCTTATAAGGTTTTCGGCAGTTCTCCGGAAGCACAAATTGTAGTGAAAAATAATAAAGCCACCATTTATCCGATTGCAGGTACTTTTAAACGTACCGGCAATGATCAAGCGGATGCTAACCTTGCGCTCAAACTTTATGATGATCCTAAGGAGAACTCTGAGCATGTTATGTTGGTGGATTTGGCCAGAAATGACCTTAGCCGTTCTTCTGAAAAAGTGGAGGTTGAGGTTTTTAAGGAAATTCAATATTATTCTCATGTGATCCATCTGGTGTCAAAAGTTACAGGTATACTTCCTCAGGGTGCCAATCCCCTGCAATTGGTAGCAGATACTTTTCCCGCCGGTACACTTTCGGGTGCACCGAAGTACATGGCGATGACGCTGATCGACCACCTGGAAAACCGTGCCCGCGGATTTTACGGCGGAGCAATAGGCTATCTGGGTTTCAATGGGGATTTTAATCATGCGATCCTAATCCGATCCTTTGTTTCGGATGGCAACAAGCTGCGGTACCAGGCAGGAGCCGGCGTAGTGGCCAAATCATCTATAGAAAGCGAGCTACAGGAAGTTAGCAATAAACTGGAAGCCTTAAGAGTAGCCCTTAAAAAAGCAGAAGAAGTCTAATCCACACCTCACACCGTTGTATGAAAATACTAGTACTTGATAATTACGATTCCTTTACCTACAATCTTGTTTATATTTTGAGGGAATTGGGCTATGGTGACCAAATGGACATCTATAGGAATGACAAAATTGCATTGGAAGATGTAGAAGCATATGATAAAATTCTCCTGTCGCCGGGTCCTGGTGTGCCCAGTGATGCGGGAATCATGTCGGCTTTAATTCTTAAATATGCTGCGACAAAAGACATTTTAGGGATATGTTTGGGACATCAAGCCATCGGAGAGGCCTTTGGTGGAAGCCTGAATAACCTCACAGAGGTAGTTCACGGTGTGGCTTCTGAAGTTAAGGTTAAGGATGATGTGCTGTTTAACGGATTGCCAAAAATATTTAAAATTGGGCGATACCATAGCTGGGTAATTGATGAGAGTACACTGCCGGATAGCTTATCAATTACTGCCAAGACGCCAGATGGGCAAATTATGGGGGTGAAGCACAAAGCATTTCGGGTTAGGGGATTACAGTTCCATCCAGAAAGCATCCTTACAGAGCACGGCAAACAAATCATGGAAAACTGGATTCGATCATAACAACGGCTGCCGGTTGTTTTGACGCATTTCAAATAAATATAGTGGTTATGAAAGATATTTTAAATCAACTAATTGAGCACAGAACGTTGAGCAAGGAGCAGGCTAAGGAGGTGCTGAAGAAAATCACTTCAGGTGAATATAATCAAAGTCAAATTGCTGCTTTTCTTACTGTCTACCTGATGCGTAGTATTACCGTAGCGGAATTAGGTGGCTTTCGAGAGGCCATGTTGGAGCTATGTGTGCCGGTAGATATTGCTGAGTATGATGCTATGGATCTCTGCGGTACTGGTGGAGATGGCAAAGATACCTTTAATATATCCACCCTTTCTTCATTTGTAGTAGCTGCTGCCGGACAACATGTAGCAAAGCATGGTAACGTTGGTGTATCGTCCATTTGCGGATCCTCCAACCTGATGGCGCATTTCGGGTACCAGTTTACCAATGACATCGGCGAAATCAGAAGAAGCCTTGACGAGGCAGGCATTTGCTTTTTACACGCGCCACTTTTTCACCCAGCGATGAAGAATGTGGGGCCCATCAGAAAAGAGCTTGGGGTAAAAACTTTCTTTAACATGCTTGGTCCCATGGTCAATCCCAGTACACCGAAGAAGCAGATGATCGGGGTTTTTAGCTTGGAATTGACCCGACTGTACGCTTATTTATATCAAAATGACAATACCCAATTTAGTGTAGTACACTCCTTGGATGGATACGATGAAATTTCTTTGACTGGAAACTTCAAAATGATATCCAATGCTGGGGAAAAACTGGTCTCTCCCAAGAACATCGGCCTGGAAAAGGTAGACGCTCAGGCGATAAGCGGAGGAAAAACCATAGAGGAATCGGCGCAAATATTTGAAAATGTGTTAAAAGGAAGAAGTACTCCCGAGCAAAGGGCAGTAGTATTGGCCAATGCTGCGGCTGCACTGGTAACAGCTGAGCAAAGCCTGAATTTTCATGATGCGGTTCATAAGGCGGCTGAAGCTTTAGATAGCGGAAAAGCGCTATCGGTATTTAAGGCATTGATATCCCCCAAAAAAACTGTTTCACTAGCTCAACATTGACAGATGAATATTCTTGAAAAAATTATATCCCATAAGCAAAAAGAAGTAGCGGAAAGCAAGAGCCTGGTGCCGGTCAAGCGATTGGAACAAAGCATCTACTATGATACCAAGGTAGTATCGATGAAGCAATATGTTACTAATCCGGAGAAGACGGGTATTATTGCCGAGTTTAAAAGAAAATCGCCTTCCAAAGGTTTGATAAATGGTGCTGCCGAAGTCGAACAGACAAGCATCGGCTATATGCAAGCAGGTGCCTCCGCTTTGTCAGTGCTTACGGATAGGGAATTTTTCGGAGGTAAAAATGAAGATCTTACTTTGGCGAGGAAATACAATTTCTGCCCAATATTAAGAAAGGATTTTGTCATCGACGAATATCAAATTGTTGAGGCCAAATCGATTGGGGCTGATTGCATACTTTTGATAGCAGCGGTACTGGAGCCAAAGCGATTAGAGGAATTGGCGCGTTTTGCCAAAGGGTTGGGTTTGGAGGTGTTGATGGAAGTGCATGATAGAGAAGAGTTAGAGCGATCACTTAATGACCAACTTGATTTGGTGGGCGTCAACAACCGCAATCTCAAAACCTTTGATGTTTCTCTTGATACTTCGCTTTCGCTGGTCAACATTATTCCTTCACAATTCGTCAAAATATCAGAAAGTGGTATTTCGGATCCTGCAACTTTGGTGCAGCTTAAGGCTGCTGGTTTTGATGGGTTCTTGATCGGCGAAAACTTTATGAAGTCAAGCCGCCCTCATCAAGCAGCTTATAATTTTATGACTGAATTTAGGTCGCTTATCGAAAAAGAAGCTTCCTCCAAAATAGCCCACCTATGATTGTAAAAGTCTGTGGCATGTACCAACAGGAGAACGTTCTTCATTTGATCCAACAAGCTGCTCCGGATCTTATGGGGATGATCTTCTATGAAAAATCTCCTCGCTTTGTCGAGCAAGAAGGCGCAAATCCATCCTTTTTTAAAGCGTTACCTATCAGAAAGGTTGGTGTGTTTGTGAATGCTGATTTGCCGTATATCCTTCAAAAAATTGAACAATACGGTTTAGAGTTCGTCCAGCTTCACGGCGATGAGAATTTACAGTTTATCACGGATTTACGTGCTGCCTCTCCCATCAAAATAATTAAAGTAGTCAGGGTAGGAGACACGGTGGACTGGCAGGAATTGAAGGAGTTCGAATCATCGGTGGACATGTTCCTATTCGACACACAAACGGAGAAATTTGGTGGCTCGGGTAAACAATTTAATTGGTCCATACTGGATCGCTACCCTTTGAGCCGGGATTTCATATTAAGTGGGGGGGTAAACAGTGACAGTCTGGGCACGATACAGGTATTGGCGGTGAAAATGCCTAGGCTGGTCGGTGTAGACATTAATTCGAAGTTTGAAAGCCAGCCTGGAATTAAAGATATAGAAAAGATCAAATCATTTGTACAGGACTGTAGAGGTTCTCTTGCTTAGGACGGTCGGACGGTACTGTAATTTTCAAAAATATTTAGACACGATATGATAGGAGTAGATGAAAAAGGCTTTTATGGCAAATTTGGCGGAGCTTATATCCCTGAGATGCTGTACCCCAATGTAGAGGAGCTGAGAGAAAATTATGAATCCATTATAGCTTCGGAAGATTTCAAGCAAGCATTCCAGCTTTTGCTAAAAGACTATGTGGGGCGACCAACCCCATTGTACTTTGCCAAGCGATTTTCTGAAACTTATGGTGCCAAGATTTACCTCAAGCGAGAGGATCTTTGCCATACCGGCGCACACAAAGTGAACAATACTATAGGCCAAATCCTCTTGGCACAAAGGCTAGGCAAGAAGAGAATCATCGCAGAGACAGGTGCGGGGCAACATGGCGTGGCCACGGCAACGGTATGCGCACTAATGGGAATGGAATGCACCGTCTATATGGGCGCAATAGACATGGAACGGCAAAAGCCTAATGTAGAGCGAATGAGAATTCTTGGGGCGGAGGTTGTTCCCGCAACATCGGGAAGCCAGACCCTCAAAGATGCCACGAATGAGGCGATGAGACAGTGGATCAATAATCCTGTCGACACCCATTATATCATCGGATCTGTGGTAGGCCCTCATCCCTATCCAGAAATGGTGGCAAGGTTTCAGTCGGTAATCAGTGAAGAAATCAAAAACCAGCTGTTGGAGAAAGAAGGGACGGAAGATCCTGATATTGTGATTGCATGTGTAGGAGGAGGGAGTAACGCTGCCGGAGCATTTTATCACTACTATAACCGACCTGAGGTGCGCTTAGTAGCAGCCGAAGCTGCCGGTTTAGGTGTTAATTCCGGTAAATCCGCAGCTACAACTGCTTTAGGGAAGCCAGGCGTATTGCACGGCAGCAAAACCCTGTTGATGCAGACAGAAGATGGGCAAGTCGTGGAGCCTCATTCCATTTCCGCGGGTCTGGATTACCCAGGTATTGGACCTGTGCACGCACATTTGTTTGACATCGGAAGGGCAGAATTTGTAGCCGTGGAGGACGAGGCAGCCATGAAGGCGGGAATCGAGCTCAGTAGGCTCGAAGGGATTATTCCCGCTATTGAGTCAGCCCATGCACTATCTGCCTTGCATCAGATCCAATATGAGAAAGATGATGTTATCGTCATCAACCTGTCGGGAAGAGGAGACAAGGATTTGGAAACCTATATCAAATGGGGACGCTACTAAATCAACTGGAGGTTTGAAGAGCTATAGTAGAGGCCTACGCGCCACCTACTCTATAGATCATGGCATTTCGAACCTACATCTATAGACAGTAAATAGCATTAAGCATTATTAGGACTTTGTGTCCGCCATCAAAAAGCACATGAACCGAATAGATCAATTATTTAAAAATAAACAAGAGAAGGTACTTTCCATCTATTTTACCGCGGGTTTTCCAAAGCTTGAGGATACCCGAACGATAATGAAAGCTTTGGAGGAAGCAGGTGCTGATATAATCGAAATAGGGGTTCCCTATTCTGATCCAGTAGCTGACGGCCCTACCATTCAGGAAAGTAATAAAGTTGCTTTGGATAATGGGATGAGCTTGAAAAAGCTGTTTTCCCAACTTGAAGGAATGCGGAGTGAAATTAAGGTTCCAGTCATATTAATGGGATATTTAAATCCTATCATGCAATACGGCATTGAAGCATTTTGTAAAAAATGCGATGAAGTAGGAGTGGACGGTATCATTGTTCCAGACCTGCCTATGCAACAGTATCTGGACGAGTATAAGCTCATTTTCAATGAATACAATCTGCGAAACACCTTCTTGATTTCCCCTCAAACGAGTGAAAAACGGATAAGGGAGATCGACGAGTATTCCGACGGCTTTATCTACATGGTATCTTCACATAGTATTACGGGTGCAAAAGAAGGCATTACAGATGCTCAAGTCAATTATTTCCAAGCGGTACAAGCTATGGAACTGAAAAGTCCGCGTCTTATTGGCTTTGGCATTTCTGACCACAATACTTTTATAAAAGCATCCACTTATAGTAACGGAGCGATCATTGGGAGCGCATTTATCAAAGTCCTGCAGCAGGCTACTGATCTGGAAAACGAGATTAAAGTGTTTATTAAAAGCATAAAGGAAGCATAAGATGATCATCCAACTGAGAGACGATATCACACAGGTTCAAAAAGATCAGTTGATCGACCAGATCAACAGCATTGGATATAAAATTACAGCAGTAAAAACCCAAATTGGCGAATATTTGATTGGTATTGGAAAGGCAGATTTTGATATTCGGCGATTTGGTCATTTTCACGGTATCAAGGACATACATATAGTATCGGATGATTATAAGCTGGTGTCCAAAAAGTGGAAGGTCAAGCCAACCTCAGTTGATTTGGGTGATGGCGTTTATATCAAGGACGGAGATATGGCGATTATGGCCGGACCTTGCTCCATAGAATCAGAAGAGCAGATTCGGAAGGTCATTGATCATCTAAAAGCTGCGGAGATAAAAATTATGAGGGGTGGGGTATTTAAGCCGCGCAGCAGCCCGTATGCATTTAGGGGTTTAGGATTGGACGGTTTAAAGCTATGGCATGAATTGGCAAAAGAAGCGGGCATCAAGATCGTTACCGAAGTGATGCAGGTGTCGCAGATTGAGGAGATGTACGACTATGTAGACATCTATCAGGTTGGCGCACGAAATACCCAAAATTTCAACTTACTTGACGAGTTAGGCCGGGTAGATAAAGCCGTGATGATCAAGAGAGGCATATCTGGCACCATAGAAGAACTGCTTCAATCCGCTGAATATGTTTTTTCGGGAGGCAATGAAAAGCTTATACTTTGCGAAAGAGGAATCCGAACCTATGAACGCGCGAGCCGGAACACACTTGATTTAAACGCCGTTCCCATACTGAAAGCCAAATCGCATTTGCCTGTAGTAGTAGATCCTTCCCACGGTATTGGCATACGGGAATTTGTGCCCCAAATGGCTTTAGCGGGTGTAATGGCAGGAGCCGATGGCATTATCTACGAGGCCCATGAGATCCCTGAGAAGGCCTATTCTGACGGACAACAAACCCTGAATTTTGCACAAAGTGCTTTGTTGGCGGATCAGATCAGACAGACTTTTGCACTTAGAAAATCCTTTTCCCTTCTATAATGAAAGTAGCAGTTATCAAGTACAATGCGGGCAATGTGATGTCAGTCCTTTACGCCTTAGAGCGTTTGGGGGTAGCGGCTTCCTTGACGGATGATATAGAGGAAATACAAAAAGCAGATAAGATCATCTTCCCCGGTCAAGGTGAGGCTAGTACTGCAATGCAGTATTTAAGGGCTAGAAATTTAGATCAGGTAATTAAATCGCTCAAGCAGCCTTTTTTTGGTGTTTGCTTAGGACTTCAACTGCTATGTTCACATTCAGAAGAGAATGATACAGCGTGCTTAGGGATTTTCCCACTGAAGGTGAAGCGATTTCCTCCCTATGAAAAAGTCCCCCATGTCGGCTGGAACAATATTGAAAATCTCAAAACCCCACTATTGGCAGGCTTGGATGAAAATGATTATGTTTACTATGTGCACAGCTATTATGCGGAGCTTAGTGATGACTATACCATAGGCACTACTCACTACATCAACGATTTTAGTGCATTTCTTCATCGGGATAATTATTACGCCATGCAAGCCCATCCGGAAAAGAGTAGCGTAAGCGGAGAAAAAATTTTAACCAACTTCTTAAACTTATAATGGAAATCATTCCGGCAATAGACATAATCGGCGGTCGATGTGTCCGTCTGACCCAAGGAGATTATTCACAGAAAAAAGAATATGGCGATCCGCTGGAGATGGCTCGGCAGTTTGAACAGGCAGGGCTCAAGCGCCTTCATGTAGTGGATTTGGATGGGGCAAAGGCTAAGCGGATTGTCAATCAAGAGGTCCTAAAAACAATTACGGATCATACGTCACTCCTGGTCGATTTCGGCGGAGGAGTACAATCTGATCAGGATATAGAAATGGCTTTCCAGTACGGTGCCCAACAAATTACCGGAGGCAGTATTGCCATCAGAAACCCTGAATTATTTGATCATTGGCTGGCGCAATACGGCAGTGATAAAATCATTTTGGGTGCCGATGCCAAAGACCGAAAGATAGCGATTGGCGGATGGGAGGAGACGACGGGAGAAGATGTCATTAGCTTTATCAAAAAATACTTTGAGAAAGGCATTCGCTATGTGATTTGTACTGATGTGGCCAAGGATGGTTTGCTTCAAGGTCCTTCTCTCCAATTGTATGAGGAAATTCTACAGGAGATACCTGAGATCAGATTAATTGCAAGCGGTGGGGTATCCTCCGTAAAAGACCTGGAGGATTTACAACAATCGGGGGTATATGGTGCTATTGTAGGAAAGGCATTTTATGAGGGCAGGATCAGCTTGAACGAGCTTGCCGCCTTTGCCAACCCTTAAGGATCTGTAAAGTCAATCAATTAATGCGCAATTAGGATTCAGGTAGTCAGAACTTAAAGCTACTGGAAACAAAACAGAAATTACAATCATGCTTACGAAAAGGATCATTCCTTGTTTGGATATAAAAGAAGGTAGAACCGTAAAGGGGGTTAACTTTGTCGATCTCCGCGATGCCGGAGATCCCGTTGCCCTTGCGGAAGTCTATGCCAGAGAAGGGGCGGACGAATTGGTATTTTTGGACATTACTGCCACAGTGGAGAAGCGCAAGACGCTGATCGAGTTGGTCACAAAAGTGGCAAAAGCCATCAACATCCCCTTTACTGTCGGTGGAGGCATATCTACTGTGGAGGATGTGAAGGCCCTGTTAAATGCTGGTGCCGATAAGATCAGCATCAATTCAGCAGCGGTTTATAATCCCCAAATTGTCAATGAGATGGCAGCCGAATTTGGTAGCCAATGCATCGTCGTGGCAATTGACACCAGAAATGTAGATGGGATAGACTTTGTGCATACCCATGGTGGGCGGACACCTACTTTACTTAAGACACAAGAGTGGGCGTTGGAAGTCTGCGAAAGGGGGGCAGGGGAGATCCTTTTGACTTCCATGGATCATGATGGCACCAAAGCGGGATTTGCAAACGGTCTAACAGCTGAAATTTCTTCCGTCTTGAGCATACCCGTCATCGCTTCGGGCGGTGCTGGAAATATGGTCCATTTTGAAGAAGTTTTTACAGTTGGTAGGGCGGATGCTGCCTTGGCGGCAAGCATATTTCACTTTAAAGAAGTTGCTATACCTGAGCTGAAAAAACATTTGTCGGCAAAGGGAGTAAGCGTGAGGGAGTTTGGATATTGAGGAGATAAGTTAGAAGTTAAGTAGATGGTGATCCATTGCTGATAACCTGATTAGCTTTTTTTATCAGCGTCAACCTATTTAATAACGAATGAAAATGAAAAATCTAGATAGTATAAATTTTGAGAAAGTGGGCGGATTGATTCCTGCAATAGTACAGGACGCCTTCACCAAGCAGGTGTTGATGCTGGGCTATATGAACAAAGAGGCGATTAAGCATACTGTGGATACAGGCAAGGTTACCTTTTTCAGCAGAACCAAGCAAAGACTATGGACGAAGGGTGAATCTTCAGGAAATTTTCTCTTGGTTAAAGATATTTTTCTCGATTGTGATCAAGACACGCTGCTTGTTAAGGCCGATCCGGTAGGACCGGTGTGCCATACAGGTGCTGATACTTGTTTTGACGAAAGCAATCAATCCAAGACAGCATTTATTGATCAGTTGAGAGCCATTATTAAAGATAGAAAAAACAACCCCTCAGATAATTCCTATACTGCCTCACTATTTGCCAAGGGTATTAACAAGGTGGCTCAAAAGGTAGGAGAAGAAGCTGTGGAAATAGTCATAGAGGCCAAAGACGACAATAAAGATTTGTTTTTGGGTGAAGCTGCGGACTTGCTCTTTCACTACTTGGTATTACTGGAGGCCAAAGGATACGAATTGGATGAAGTAGTACAGGTGTTGATGGAGCGACACAAGCAATAAAAATAGCCATCCAATTGGATGGCTATTCCTTTCTTTAAGGTTTTTTCTCTATTTTTTCAAACGAAGCAAGTACACCCCGTACCATAGCAGCGCTAAAACCATGGTGCTCCATTTCATTTAGGCCCACGATTGTACAACCTTTTGGGGTTGTGACTTTATCAATAGCAGCTTCCGGATGTAGGCCGTTTTGGATAATTAATTCCGCAGCCCCTTTTACGGTTTGGTTTACAATGGTATTTGCGGTTTGGGCATCAAAACCTATTTGAATGCCCCCTTGGGTCATCGCCCGCATGAATCGAAGCACATAGGCAATTCCGCAGGCGCCTAATACGGTTGCTCCTTCCATCAGGTGTTCATCTAGTGTAATGGTGATTCCGACACTGTTGAAAAGCTCCTTTACATTCGCTTCTGTTTCAGGAGATGCGTTGATCCCGCAGATGCAGGTCACCGATTCTTTAATGTCCGCTGCAATGTTGGGCATAGCCCTAAAGAGGGAAGTTTCAGGATGGAGATATGCCAGCATCTCATCCAGTGTTACACCGGTAGCCAACGAAATCACCACTTGTTTTTCTGGAGAAAGTACTGGCTTCAGCTCTTTCAAAATAGTACTGACATTATAGGGTTTTACACCCAGTACCAGCAGGTCAGCATCCTGAGCAGCTTGCAAATTATCGGAGGTAACCGTGACGCCAAGTGGGCGAAGATGAAACAAGTTGTCAGGATGTCGTCTGGTAACAGCAAGGTTGGAGGCATTGAAATTGTCTAAGCTAAGCAATCCATTGACTATGGAGAGTCCAAGGTTGCCGCAACCAATGATGGCTATCTTTAAATCTTTCATGGAGAAGTCTCTATTAAGGAAATAATAGCTAAAATTAGAAAAATTAGGCAAAGATTATCCATTCTCTGCCATGAAAGGTATTAAGAATTCGACATCGTCAGTGCCCTCTGGTCCCAATGGCTTAAAGTAAATTTTTCTTATCAATCTTTAAAAATTGCGTCGGCATAAGGCTTCCGGTTCCTCCATGTAAAAATAAGATTACCGGATTGGATCGGTCGCTTCCTTTAATGGTAACCCACAGCTCAATGCCTTCAATCTCCACGAATTTTTTCTCATCAATGGGCCGGTTTTGAGCATGAGAAAATGATAGTAGAAAGAATCAAGATGATTGACAAATACATCTTCCGCTTCATTCTAACTGTTTGATAATCAAATTTTGATTATTTACACATAAATAAATTGTTATTTCAGATGGGGACTTCTTTTACCTGAGGATTTCCAAAAAAAGCTGTAATAGGAAGTTTAATCCATCTTTGCCTTGTATCTTGCAATTCATTTAAACTGCTGAATGATGAATTGGAAAGTTGTAAAAGAATACGAAGACATCACCTATAAAAAATGTGACGGGGTAGCGAGAATTGCTTTCAATCGACCCAATGTAAGAAATGCTTTCCGCCCAAAAACGGTCAAAGAACTTTTTGAGGCACTGCTGGATGCCAGAGAAGATGTAAATATTGGTGTAGTGCTGCTTTCTGCAGAAGGGCCTTCTACTAAAGATGGCGTGTATTCATTCTGCAGCGGGGGAGACCAAAATGCACGAGGTCAACAAGGATATGTGGATGACGATGGCATGCCGCGATTGAATATCCTGGAGGTACAACGCCTTATCAGATTTATGCCCAAAGTAGTTATCGCAGTTGTGCCTGGATGGGCAGTTGGTGGCGGCCATAGCTTGCATACCGTCTGCGACTTGACACTTGCGAGTAAGGAGCATGCTATTTTTAAACAAACGGATGCGGACGTCACCAGCTTTGACGGCGGCTATGGTTCTGCCTATCTTGCAAAGATGGTGGGGCAAAAGCGTGCTAGAGAAATCTTTTTCCTTGGAAGAAACTATTCCGCTCAAGAAGCTTTCGACATGGGGATGGTCAATGCAGTAGTTCCCCATGATAAACTGGAGGAGACAGCTTTTGAATGGGCGCAGGAAATTTTGCAGAAGTCACCGACTTCCATCAAGATGCTGAAATTTGCCTTTAACTTAACCGATGATGGCATGGTGGGGCAGCAGGTTTTTGCCGGTGAAGCTACCCGACTAGCCTATATGACAGAGGAAGCGAAGGAGGGTCGAAATGCGTTTTTAGAAAAGCGTAGGCCGAACTTCAAAAATATCAAATGGATTCCCTAAGACCGATAAAGATAAACTAAAAAGCCCTGATCTATGACCATAACATGGGAAATCAGGGCTTTTACTTTGTCTGTTCGGAATTAAATCTTCGTTACATTAATTGCACTGGGACCCCTGTCGGTTTGTTCCAAATCGTATTGCACCTTATCCCCTTCATACAAATCTACTTTTGTTCCGGTTCTGTGTACAAAAACGTCTTTGCCACCCGCGTCTGGAGTTATAAATCCAAAACCCTTTGTGTCGTTGAAAAATTTTACTTCTCCTGTAGCCATAATCTGAATTGTTATTGATGAATTGTTTAATATGTGTTGTTAATGCTTATTGATTTGTAGCGTAGTTAGCAGCAA
This sequence comes from Cyclobacteriaceae bacterium, assembly GCA_035303945.1. Lineage (GTDB taxonomy): Bacteria > Bacteroidota > Bacteroidia > Cytophagales > Cyclobacteriaceae > DATGMS01. The sequence continues at coordinate 43,542 of DATGQZ010000023.1, read as the reverse complement.
TTTGTTGTAGCCGGCTATTGATAGTCTCCCTGTCCAGCCACTTGCCGCGAGCCATTACTCCCCAGGGTTTCTTCAGGTTTTCTATATTTTCTAATGGGTTACTTTCCAACAGGATAAAGTCAGCTTCGTATCCCTCTTTTATCTGTCCAAACTTTTCACCATAGAAGGATGCCGGATTAATGGTCCCCGTCTGAATAGCTTCCAAAGGTGTCAATCCTGCATTGATGATGCCTTGCAATTCATGATGAATGGAAAATCCAGGAACATTGAATACCTGTGGGGCGTCAGATCCAAGTAACAGTCCTTGGCCATCTTTATGAAGAGCCCGAATGAGTCGGTAGCGGATGTCTGTAAATTTTGCAAACCTAGCAGAATCGTACTGAGGATCAGCGATGAGATTAGTTTTACTTTTTATCCAATTGCTACGGGTCTCCGGTGACATGTATTGCATCTCATCCTCTTGATCAATAAGCGTTGGATCGGTAGGTGAAAACCATCGATCAAACAGACTTTGCGTGGGCACTACCCACACACCATTATCTTTGCTGAGCTTCACAAGTTCGGGAATGAGCGTGGTATCTGCCAAATCAGTGAAATAGAAGCCAAAGAACCCGTTTTTATTTGGGTCCACATTGGCACTTTCAGGTACTAGACCTTCCAAATAAGCATCCAAATGATCAACAGTAGCATATTTGCTTTCCAAGGCGTGTCGAATACCTACCATGGTTGGGACATGTCCTGCAAAGGGAATCCCTACTTCATTGGCGGTATTTACCACTTCATCAAAAACATCGAGCTGCAACCCGGGTAGGATCTTCAAAAAGTCATAGCCTTCATCGTGATAGGCCCTTACCTTTTCCCTTGCTGTTTCTACATCTGGTATGGCGCCGCCACTAATAGCAGGACTGGAGGTGTAGAGCCTTGGTCCCAGTATTTCCTGAGTATTTATTTTTTCTCTCAATTCTAGATGGTGGGGATGTCCAAGCATACCACGAATAGTCGTGACACCATTAGAAAGATAGAGGAAGAGTGTTTCCTTCATTTTTGGATCATTATAGGGCAAGGAAGGAACATGTGCATGCATTTCTGCCAACCCCGGCATCATATATTTATTTGAAGCATCAATAATGGTGGCACCTTCATGATCAAGCGCGGTATCGGGGCTTAAGATGCGCTGGATGTAAACTGAATCTACAACTACATGTCCTTGGCGAACTTCCCCTGTTTCCACATCAATGATGTTTACATTGGCAAATACGATGGAGCCATCGTCGATTTGGTATCCGGAAGTAGAAGGTTGGCAGGAAGCAACTAGGGATAAGCCAATGATCAGATAAAAAATAGAAGCTATAGATTTCATAAGCGGTCTAATCATATTTAAGTTCAAGATACATATTAGTAATGATAAATTACAGAAAATTATTTATAAATTTTTGTTTGTTTCGACGCGTAGTTTAGATGGTCAATATAATCTTTCCAATGTGCGAAGAACTTTCCATAAGCCTATGGGCCTGATTCGCTTGTTCCAACGGAAATGTTTTGTGGACAATTGGTTTGATGTTCGTGGGGATTTGTGGCCAAATATACTGCAACAAACGCTGCGCAATCCTGCCCTTAAAATCTGCCGATTGCGGTCTTAAAGTGGATCCTGTTATGACCAGCTGCTTGCTCATGACTTGGAGAAGGTCAACCTCTGCCATCTTGGTTTTCATGGCATTGATCATCACCAATCGACCTTTAGGCTTAAGAAGTTTGATATTCTTATTGGCATAATCTCCGCCTACCATGTCCAAGATGATGTCTACGCCTTGCCCATTAGTAGCTTCCCTAACTGCAGTGACAAAATCTTCTTCCTTGTACTGGATAGCCTTATCCGCTCCCAACTTCTCGCAGGCTTTGCATTTGTCATAAGATCCAGCAGTAACCAATACTGAGCCGCCCATTGTTTTTACCATTTGAATGGCTGCGACCCCTATACCACTGCTTCCCCCGTGTACCAATACCGTATGGCCTGGCTCAAATCTTCCAATGTCGAAGACGTTGTTCCACACGGTAAAATATGTTTCGGGCAAAGATGCGCCTTCTTCGAAACCAAGGCCATCAGGTAGGGGTAGGCACTGCTGTGCAGGAGCAATGGCATATTCGGCATAACCGCCACCTGCCAAAAGCGCACATACTTTATCGCCGGTACGGAATTGGCTGACATTCCGGCCAGTTGCTACTATTGTGCCGGCTACTTCCAATCCGGGGATATCCGGTGGCGCATCTTTTGGAGCAGGATATTTTCCTTTGCGTTGCATGACATCAGGACGATTAATCCCTGCGGCTTTTACTTGTATCAGCACATCATCATGATCAGGACGGGGCTCTTCCTTTTCCACCAGTTGTAAGACCTCAGGGTCTCCAGGCTCGCTGATAGAAATAGCTTTCATCATAGTCGGGAATTTTAAATCCATTAAACTTTTAAGTACGGCCAATGAACATGAAAGTTTTCTGGGAAGAGCTCATCAAGATCGCCTGTCCATTTTTAAAAAGTATATAGCCACCGTCCTTGTAGCGGCAATAGGCTTTCTATTTCAGTTATTTGCTGAAGTACTTCAATTCATCAAGATAATTCAATACATTTAATACCCATTGCTATAATTCCATTATTAACCACAATCGTTAACTTAAACCTAATACACGATGAAAAGAAGAGCCACGGCAGTTTGGAATGGAACTGGAAAGGAGGGTAAAGGAAGTCTTTCTTCGCCCAGCAATTTTTTTGATCAAACGCCTTACAGTTTCAAGACACGTTTTGAAAATGAAGATGGCATGGCCGGAACCAATCCGGAGGAATTGATTGCCGCTGCGCATGCAGGCTGTTTTAATATGGCGATGAGTTTTCAGATAGCTGGAGAAGGATTTACTGCAGATGAACTTAAGACCATCGCTACTGTTACATTGGACAGCCAAGATGGAGGATTTGCCATTACGGACATTACCTTAGACCTCAAGGGTAGGGTTGCTGGAATGGAGAAAGCCCAATTTGAAAAACTTGCCCAGATTGCTAAAGAAAACTGTCCTATTAGTAAGGCTTTAAGTAGTGTACCCATTTCATTACATATTGCCTTTGAGGCTGAATAACGTTTAGCTGCTCCGGCATTCTCATGCTGGAGCGCTGATTTTTGTTTGCAAAAGTTTTTTCAAATAATTTTTCCGTCAAACTACCCGAAACCTTTATATTATATAATATATTCTTTGGAAATTGTTTATTCTTACCAATGATACATCTACTTTTAAATCGTCTCTTCTATTAATGAAAAAAATCATCTTACAATAGTATTTGCGATAGGTTGTAGGGTAATCGAATAATAATATATTTGTCTCAATAACGATTTTAGTATTAATGTAAACCCAATGGAACAAGCCTTTATTTATTTGATCCCCTTATTAGGGATAATCGGCCTCGTGGTGATGGCCGTTAAATCTGCCTGGATTGCTAAGCAACCCGCGGGCGACCAAAACATGGTGGAACTTGCCAGCTATATAGCGAGAGGCGCCATGTCCTTTTTAAAAGCCGAATGGAAAGTTTTAGCTTATTTTGTAGTAATTGCGGCCATTGTTCTTGGCTGGTCGGGAACCTTGGTTGACAACTCCAGTCCAGTCATAGCCATCTCATTTTTAATCGGTGCCGTGTTGTCCGCATTTGCGGGATATATCGGCATGAACATCGCCACCAAAGCCAATGTTCGAACTACAGAGGCAGCAAAGACCAGTTTGCAAAAAGCGTTGAATGTCTCCTTTACCGGGGGAACAGTCATGGGCTTAGGTGTAGCGGGTCTGGCAGTTTTGGGCATGGGCTCCCTTTTCATACTGTTCTATCATGTATTTGTCGTGTCTACAGGCGGTGACGTCAACGGACACGAAATGGAAACTGCTTTGGAGGTGCTAGCAGGATTTTCCTTGGGTGCCGAGTCAATAGCTTTGTTTGCCAGAGTAGGGGGAGGAATTTATACCAAGGCAGCGGATGTAGGCGCAGATTTAGTAGGTAAGGTTGAAGCGGGTATACCAGAGGATGATGTGCGCAATCCGGCCACCATAGCGGATAATGTGGGGGATAACGTTGGAGATGTAGCGGGAATGGGCGCTGACCTCTTTGGGTCTTATGTCGCGACGATTTTGGCATCCATGGTATTAGGGAGAGAAATAGTTTCGAATGATAATTTCGGAGGGATAGCGCCCGTGTTGCTACCCTTAGCTATTGCGGGCTTAGGCCTTTTGTTTTCCATCATTGGAACCTTCTTTGTAAAGATCAGCAATGACCAAGGCGATGTACAAGCTGCGCTTAATAAAGGCAACTGGATATCCATCGCACTTACTGTAGCAACTTCCTATTATTTAATTCAATACTTATTGCCTGAAGGCGATTTGATTTTATCCCGTGAAGGTTCTGTTGCCTTTACAAAAATGGGCGTATTTGGAGCGGTATTTATCGGTTTGATCGTGGGGGCATTGATGAGTATTATCACCGAGCACTACACAGCTATGGGCAAAAGACCCGTAAATTCTATTATTAAACAATCTTCTACTGGACATGCAACGAATATCATCGGCGGCCTTGCAGTAGGTATGGAATCCACTGTTTTGCCTATCATAGTCTTGGCGGGAGGTATTTTTACCTCTTATATGATGGCGGGCTTGTATGGAGTGGCCATTGCTGCGGCGGGCATGATGGCGACTACGGCTATGCAATTGGCTATTGATGCTTTTGGTCCTATTGCAGACAATGCTGGTGGAATAGCTGAAATGTCCGGCCTGCCCAAAGAGGTCAGGGAAAAAACCGATATATTAGATGCAGTGGGCAATACTACCGCTGCGACCGGAAAAGGGTTTGCAATCGCCTCAGCTGCATTGACCGCCTTGGCCTTATTTGCTGCTTATGTGGGAATTTCTGGCATTAGCTCAATTGATATATACAAAGCAGATGTGCTGGCTGGGCTGTTTGTAGGAGCGATGATTCCTTTTATTTTCTCTTCCTTAGCCATCGCTGCAGTAGGTCGAGCTGCCATGGATATGGTGAATGAAGTAAGAAGGCAGTTTAAGGAGATTCCCGGGATAATGGAATATAAGTCAAAGCCGGATTATGAAAAATGTGTGGAGATCTCCACAAAGGCATCTATTAGGGAAATGCTCGCCCCTGGAGCGATCGCACTACTCACTCCTATAGTTATAGGCTTCTTGTTTGGTCATGAAGTTTTAGGAGGGACTTTGGCTGGCATCACTGTTTCAGGAGTGCTCATGGGAATTTTCCAAAACAATGCTGGTGGTGCCTGGGATAATGCTAAAAAATCTTTTGAAAAGGGGGTGATGATCAACGGCGTGATGCAATTTAAAGGATCTGAGGCACACAAATCTTCTGTAACTGGCGATACTGTAGGTGATCCATTTAAAGATACTTCTGGACCTTCGATGAACATCCTTATCAAATTGACTTCCATCGTCTCCATTATCATCGCACCTCATATACCTGTAGATCCTCCATTAGGATTGGCACATCAAGGAGATTCAGCAAAAACAATTATAGTGGAAGCGGATACACCTAAAAAAATAGAAACAATAACTATACACTGACCCAAAGTCCCAATCTTTCTCGATTGGGACTTTTGCTTTTTTGCATTTTGTCACCTGATTTGCAACAGAGATAGCCTTGCTATCACTGACAATAATTGTCGAATTCTAACATGATAAAAACGCTAATATGGGTAGGATTGGGAGGAGGTATAGGGAGCATTCTCCGTTACCTCGCCGGCCTATGGATTTACAGAAATTTCCCTACCGCCTTTCCCTTGGGTACTTTTGTAGTCAACGTGCTCGGCGGCTTTTTGATCGGCCTGCTGACCGCGGTATTCACCCGTGGCCTTTGGCCAGAATCTGATATACGCTTATTCCTAATTACAGGACTGTGCGGTGGATTCACCACCTTCTCTGCCTTTTCGATGGAGAATTTGAAATTAATTCAAGAGCAACAATTTGTGCTAGCGTCTTGCTACATGATGGCCAGCCTATTCGTCGGATTATTGGCGACATGGACCGGTTATTTGCTGATCAAGTAGGCTATTCTTTTTCTAGTGAATTGACCTGCTGATAGCAAATATCCAGCAGCTGCTCTTCTGTCATGGGCTTGATGATAAAATCCTTCACAGATTTGTACTCAAATGACCTTCTCCTGTCATCGCTTCGCACCGAACTGGACAGTACATAAATTTGTGTATCTGGAAATTTTGCTGCAAAGTGCTGCTCAAATTCTTCGATAAACTGAAAACCGTTCATAACCGGCATGTTGATGTCGACGAAGATCACATCAGGGGCAATGTTGGTATCCGACAGGTATTGAAGTGTTTCAATTGCACTACTGGCAATGTAGTAGTTGCTAATTGCCTTGGATCGGGCACACATCCTATCCTGTAGGAAGTTTAAATCCTCATCATCGTCTATAAAGATAACATTCATTTTTTTTGACTATTATTCCCTTTAAAAATATAAGGTGAAGGTACTGCCTTTACCTGTTTCACTTTGAACTTCCATTTCCACCTCATGGGCGTTGAGGATCTGCTCTGTATTGACCAGTCCCAATCCCATCTTCCTCGACTTTGTGGAAAAATTTGGATCATATATATTACGCATGTCTGTAGCGGAAATACCATGGCCATTGTCCGAAATAACTACTGCTGACTTACCTTTTTTCTGCTCGGTCTTGATGTAAATAATACCATCGTCTTCTGACACTGACTCTATAGCATTTACAATAATATTGTCAAGTGCCATGAGCATTTTGTCTTTGTCCGCCCAATACCGGAGTGGTTGTTCCGAAAGATCAAGGTTCAGCAGGATATTGGACAATTTGATTTTCTCTTCTGCCTTCTTTGCAGCTTCATTTACCAAGTCATTTAAATTCAGCTCTTCTTTCTGCAGATTTAATACAGATTGTTGGCTCAATTTGCTGTTTATCAGTTCGTGGATTCTCCGGCTATTTTTTTCGAGGAAGTCTAAGTAAAAGTTGATCTCCTCATTATCTTCCGGCAAAACCGTACGGAACTGGTGAAGGCCTAAAAAGATATTGTTCAGAGGGTTTTTTAAATCATGCGCTACATTCTGGGCCATTTTTCCCAGCACCATCATCTCCTTCTTCGTGAAATGATTCTCCTTCTCCTTTTTATAGTTCGTGACATCCTTTGCCACCACCATAATTATATCTGTATTTTCGTCCAATTTTTCTGCGTCAATTATTACGGGAAATCGTCTCTTATCCTGAGCGATCCACTCATAATCCCGCTGATCTATACTGTTAGGGCTCTTGCAGATATCTCTTACAAACTGATCACCGTCTTTGGGATCTGCAAAGACCTGGCTAATGTTCAAATTGAGCAGCTCCTCTTTGTTGTATCCCAAGGTATAACAGGAAGCTGGATTGGCATCGATGATCTGATAATTACAGTCAGCAATGAGTATAAGATCATGGGTCCTCATAAAAGCTAGGCTGTAAATATTTTCATTCATAGCAACACATAAGTCGAAAAGGTTCTTGATCGTCAATACAGGTGTATCAATTATTTGTCCAAATGTTAAAGAGAGGTCACAAAATTTAATTTTCTTTTAATATTTCCTGCTGATTGCTATAGAACCTCTCAAAATGGATGTCCTTCTTCCTAAACTTTAATCGGGATCTTAAAACCGAATTCATGAGTTCTTTTAGGTCTATTATAACTTCTTTGTGAATAATAAGTAAGAATTTATAGTTAATGTAAAAAATTGAATTTAATAAAGCTGTTATTGTACATTTACTATTTCGTGTCATTTATGCTACAGTTTGTTGCAAAATTCAGGACGTTATAATACAATTTTTTTTCAAAATTTATTTGATGGATGCAGTTCTTACTAGCGGCTGGAACTGAAATTCCTCGTTAGCGGTACGATTATGGATAGCATCTTTTTAGTACAATGAACAACAAGCCGATTGGCTATTCGCAAGATCATCCTAAAGCTCAACCTTTTGTATATTATGACAAGTGAAACAGGAAACAACATCCCGGCCCAGCATCAACAAAAGCAGCCTGGCATAGAAGGTAAAATGACCCCTGAGCCTGACTTTCAACGTTCGTCGCAACATAGGAAGCTCCATAACAAAGTTGCCTTAATTACTGGCGGCGACAGCGGGATTGGTAGAGCTGTGGCGTTGGCCTTTGCGGAAGAAGGAGCTCATGTAGCCATATCTTACTTAGATGAATACGAAGACGCCGAAAAGACCCTCAGAATGATTGAGGAGAAGGGAGGCCAAGGAATTTTAATTCCAGGCGATGTAAGCGATAAGAAGCACTGCTTTTATGTCGTGCAGCAAACGATAAGAGTCTTTGGCAGGCTGGATATTGTGGTGAACAATGCTGCCCAACAATACCCACAAACCAATCTAGAGAATATTAGTGAGGAGCAATTATTGAAAACCTTTAGCACCAATATCTTCTCCTATTTTTATATCACACAGGCCGCGTTGCCACATTTGAAGAAAGGAAGCTGTATCATTAACTCATCCAGTGTCACCGCCTATCGCGGTAGTCACCATCTGATAGATTATGCTTCTACCAAGGGCGCTATTGTTGCATTCACAAGATCCTTGTCCGCCAATCTTGCGCCTAAAGGGATTCGTGTTAACGGTGTGGCACCAGGCCCAATTTGGACCCCATTAATCCCAGCATCCTTCCCGCAGGATCAGGTGGAGGAATTTGGGGAAGATGTGCCGCTAGGAAGACCGGGAGAACCCAAAGAAGTTGCTCCCAGCTATGTCTTTTTGGCCTCGGACGATGCTAGCTATATGACGGGTCAGTTCCTCCACCCCAACGGAGGTGAAATTGTTAATACCTAATACACAACTGCCATGGCTGCGAAAGGAAAAAAGGACGAAATTCCAACCGTTAAAAATGAAGAACAGTATGAAGCGTTGAGGGATAAGGGCTACAGTAAAGAGAAATCGGCGAGAATAGCCAACACACCGGATGCGGGAAAAAAAGGAGGAAAAGCAGATAAGTATGAGGAATGGACCAAAAAGGAACTTTATCAGAAAGCTAAAGAGGTGGGGATCTCATCACGATCAAAAATGGATAAAAAGCAGTTGATCAACGCGCTGCGGAACCACTAAATTTCTTTAATAGTAGCATTTATGGAAGAAAACGTAGAAGAGCTTATCAACATCACTAGTCCGCACCTAAATCAGCCGCTCTCCATTGGGCGAGTGCTTGGAAAGTACAGTAACGGCAAAGCAGGTCCTGGACTCATAGTCACCGCTGGAGTGCATGGTAATGAGCCGAGTGGAATTATTGCTTTCAGACGGGTTTATCAAAAGTTACAGGAAAGCCAGCTACCCTTTAGTGGTGAGATTACCGGACTAGCGGGTAATATGGCAGCATTAAGTAAAAATGTACGTTTGATCGATAGGGACCTTAACAGGGTCTGTTTTGTGGAAAATGAAGAAAAGCTTAAGGCAGGAGTACCCTTTGATTTTCATGAAAGTAATGAATTTATGGCCTTGATATCCGAATTTGATGCGGCCCAACATGAAGGGATTTCTGCGCTGTATTTTCTAGAACTCCACACAACCTCTTCTGCCAGTCAGCCTTATATCAGTGTGAATAGAGACGCAAGAAGCTATCAATTCGCAACAATGTTTCCGCTACCCGTTGTCAAAGGTATAGAAGATTATATTCCCGGCCATGTCGACCACTACCTCAATCAAAAAGGTCATACAGGTTGTACCATTGAGGCTGGGCAACATGAGGCCTTAAGTGCTATTGAGAACCACGAAGCTGCCATTTGGCTGGCGCTTGTTGAAATTGGTTGTTTAAAGCAGGAAGATGTGCTCGACTATACTGGATATTATAACCGTTTAGCAGCACTAGGAGAGAACCTGCCGGCTTCTTTTGAAGTGATTTACCGATATGACATTGACAAAGAAGAAGCTTTTAAGATGAATCCCGGATATATCAATTTTCAAAAAATCAGCAAGGGCGAAATTTTGGCTCGATCTGATGGGCGTAATATTGTTTCTGAATGGGATGCAAGGATTTTTATGCCTCTCTATCAGTCAGAAGGTAAAGATGGTTTTTTCGTAGTACGGGAATGTTCTTGATCTCTATGAAAACGGTCATCCCATAACAAACAAGTCTATGGGGATGACATATCGTAGCTACTCCATGGTAGCTAAGACGGCATTGGGAATTTTTCCTCCGTAATGTTTTTTATAGGCAACCTTATTTTCAATAGACTCAATCATTGCTTGTGCGAACTTCTCCTTTTCCAGCTGTTCGGCACTATATAAACCTCCTGGACTGAATAGATTTAATTCCATGATCTTATCGCCAACAATGTCCAGGCCTGCCATAAACATTCCATCATTTTTTAGTTTGGGTCCAACAATATGACAAAGTTCCAGGATCTTGTCGGTTATTTGGGCTTTTACTGCCACGCCCCCTGCATGGATGTTACTTCTGATGTCTCCTTTTTTGTTTGTACGGTGTATGGCCGCATACTTACCTTTTACCTGAAAGACTTTACCATTCATTAAAATCACACGGGTATCTCCCTCTTTGGCTGCAGGTAGATATTCTTGGGCAATGACAAATCCGTTTCTGGCGATGGATTCAACAATTTGGTTAAGATTGGTAGGTTCATCTAATAAAAAAACATCCTGCCCCCCAGATCCCTGTAGTGGTTTCAGCACGATTTTGCCACCTTCTTTAACATAGAAGTCGCGAATCTGTTCAGGATCACGGGTAATAATGGTCCTAGGGCGTACTACCTCAGGAAAGTGCTGGAAGTACATCTTGTTTAAGGTGTTCATCAAATGATAAGGATCATTTAATACGAGCACATTGTTTTCTATGGCTAATTTTCCAAAAACCACCCCTGCAGTTTGCGCCCACACACGGCTGCCGGTGTCTTCTGAGGGATTGCTTCTGAGAAAAAGGACTTCTAAATGTTCTGAGGTGATATAGACCCTTTCAGCTTTAGGACTTTGGATGTGTGCCAAGTAGGCTTCAGCATCACGGAATTTTTTGGAGGGCGCTTTTACAGCTAATGCTCCAATATGTCCATCCTCATTGTAGGCAAGATCGCCAGCTCCCATCAGGTATACTTCATGGCCCATTCGTACTGCCGTAAGTGTCAATAATGTAGTGTCATACCAAGGTTCTTCTGTCTTTATCTGATTTACTACAAAACCTATGATCATAAATTTCCAGGGTTAAAATGAATAGTCAAAAAATAGTGAAAACAGTGCCAATCAAGCTATTTGCAGTATAAATACATGGGTTTCGGACTTTAGGTGCAGGAAGGCCTAATTGGTTGTTAAGTCGAATCTATTCGTTCCGGCGAGAACGTTGGGGAGTATAGCACACAGTGTAGCCAAACTGCCTACTTAAACTCATTAATTTTATGTTTAAAATGATCATTAATAACTTTTTGAGCGGCATGAAAGCCTCCCATTCCATGGACTCCGCCACCGGGAGGGGTGGAGGAAGAACAGATATAGACTCTAGAATCGGGGGTGGAATAAGGTGACCACTTAACAATTGGGCGAGTAAAAAGCTGCCCCAAATCCTGAATCCCACCATTGATATCCCCGCCCACTAGGTTTGGATTTAAGGCTTCCATATCAGCGGTGTTGTAGGTGCGCCTTGCTAAAATTAAATTTCTGAAACCCGGAGCAACTTTTTCTATCTGACCTTCGATGGCTTCTGTCCTGTCGACCATATTACCGTGGGGGACATGACAGTAAGCCCAAGCCGTGTGCTGATCTGCCGGCGCGCGACTTATGTCAAACAGGCTATGCTGTGCCATAATGACATAGGGCTTTGGATAGAGGTGATTGTCAAAACTTGCCCGCTCAGATGCCTCTACTTCTTCAGGGCTAAAACCGAGATGCACCGTTGCGGACATTCTCGAAGTTATATTTTTATAGGGGATAGGTCCCTTGAGCGCCCAATCCATTTTAAAAACCCCTGCTCCATACCTGTAGCTTCCCATTCGCTGTCTGTAGCGCTTAGTGAACTTTGTGCCACCGATTTGAAGAAGTTGTTTTGGTGTCAGATCAAATATATAAGTAAGCGCCAAGGGCAGCTCATCAACGTGAGTAACTGGAAAATTAAGATGAACTTTACCTCCTAATGATTCATAGTAGGATACCAAAGCAGCTGTAAGACTGGCGGCACCACCTTTGGGAAAGGGCCAACCGTAGCGATGTGCTATGGCTAACAGTACGAGTCCGAAGGAGGAAGAAGCGATATGCGTAAGGGGCAAGGTGGAGTGTGCGGCGCAGCCATAAAAAAAAGCCTTCGTTTTATCCTGTTTAAAATAAATATTAGTAAGCGTTTTTGCTGGTAAGAGTGCTTTTAGTCCAAAAGACGTAAAGGGTAGGGGGTGAGAGGGAAGACCAAAAGGCTTCAAGAGATCTGGGCCGATTTTTTCCCAATCCTTCACCATATTTCCCATCAACTTGACGTATTTTTTTGCATCTGCACCAAATTGTTCCGCTGTCTCTTCTACACTGTTATAGGCAGCGTATGTAGTGCCATCGGGGAAGGGATGGACAAAAGCTACTGGAGGCTGAATCCATTCTAAACCAAAATTGTCTAGCGGCAGCGTTTGGAAGTGAGGTGAAGCCATCGCCATAGGATGTATGGCAGAACCTAAATCGTGTTTAAAACCTGGCAATGTGACCTCCTCTGTCTTCACTGATCCTCCAGGCGTAGATGCTTGTTCGAAAATCACCGTTTTAAGCCCCATACGTTGAAGTCTTATAGCGGCAGATAAACCATTTGGACCGCTTCCAATAATTATTGCATCGTATTTATTTGGCATCTGCTAGATCATTAATGTTATATAGCCTAAGGAGAGTTGTTGCCAACGATGCAAAAATAGAACCATCCTAACCGCTGTCATGCCTGCCGTAGGTTGCCGAGGCGTCTAGATGGATTATAAAAATTAAATATAGAAATACTTAAAGGTTTACTGGCTGATGATCGTAGCTTAGGACACGGGTGATTTTCCAATCGTTTCCTTCGTGTTTCCAGATATGGGTAAATTTCGCCACTTCTACAAGCTCTTCTGGTTGTCCATTGAAGGATTTGTAGTATTGATGCTCACCCATCTGAATAGCGCCAAAGTTGTGTAGGGGGTAGACCTGTAAACTATCCTTAATTAACACCCTTCTGGTACGCACATTTTTATCCCCGCACAGAACAACCTCTAAAGCTTCTAACATGGTTTTCCTAGAGGAAATCATTCCACTCTTGTCGTGGTAAAATTCCAAATCATCAACGAAATAATTGCCAAAATCCGCCAAATTGCATGTATTATAAGCTTTGAAAACAACGGAGTCGAGGTCGGAAATGATTTCGTATAGATCTTCTGAAGCGGTAGAATTGGGCATAGTGATGGAATTATGGTTTCAAAAATAAATAGAACAACAATGACAACAGCCTTTAGTTTATTCTGAATGCTAAAATTCTTCCCAATCTATAGTTAAATGCATGTTTTAAAAAACAAAATTTAAAAAATATACAGCTACCGCTCATCGATAAGCCACAAGTAATCACCATACCCTTCTTCCTCCATATCTTCCCGCGCTATAAATCTTAGTGCAGCAGAGTTCATACAATAACGCAACCCCGTGGGAGCTGGCCCATCGTTGAACACATGTCCTCCATGGGTGTCGCCCAACCGACTTCTGATTTCCACCCGCAACATACCGTGACTGACATCATCAACTTTTGTGAGCACTCTTGCATCAATGGGTTTGGTAAAGCTTGGCCAGCCCGATTTTGAATCGTATTTGTCTGCCGAACTAAACAGGGGCGCTCCTGAAACAATACATACATATATCCCCGGCTTCTTATTACTGTCATAGAGGTTGTTGAAGGGCGCTTCCGTGGCAGACTCTACCGTCACGCTATATTGTAAATCAGTTAGAATAGCCTTCAACTCTTTTGCCGGAACAGCTGGGTACTGGTCTGGTTGGATATTGGGCCAGTGCTGTTTAAGGAACGCTGTTCTGCCTGATGATTCTAGCAGTACCTGATAGTCTCTTGGCTTCTTCCTATAATAATCTTGGGAAGCATCCTCGGCCGGGAGAAATTGGCGGTACTTTAAAATTGGAGTAACGATAGGTTTGCGGAATTTAGCTGATCGCTCCAGCTGTTGTCTTGATGTCTCTGCGGCCGCCTTTTGCTTGCCGGAATGATAAAATATGGCTGGAGCATATTGTTCACCTCGGTTTGAAAAAGAGCCCCTATCGTCAGTGGGATCAATCTGTTGCCAATAAATATCTACCAGTTCAACATAGCTGATGATATCAGGGTTAAAGATAATTTGTATGGCTTCTTTTTCAGTGTCCGTCCGGCCGGTAACCACTGAGAATACGCCGTCCAATGTTTCAAAAGCTTCCTCAAGAAAAATGGCACGCCCGCCGGAAAAAGTTGCTAAGGAGGATCTTTGGGCAGTTGGTACCCATGCTGTATCCGCCTCGATACTGGCTTCGGAACAGCCCGTTGTCCACAACAGACAAGCAGCCAAAATGGATTGAATGACACGCATGAATAAATATAAAAAAATCGAAACAAGGAGACAAATTCCTGAAGTTGTCTAGGCTTTTTGCGCTGAAAAAAAGCTATTCTTGAACGTCTTCTTTTCCCAAGGGAGAAATTTTTTTGCTTTCTAACCGTTCCATTAAATTATCAACGACCGACGCTGATCGCTCTTGCGGAGACTTCTTGAAAACGGTTTTTTTTTGCTGCTGCAGTTCAGGTGGCATTTTGCCAATTTTCCAGTTTTTGGGTTTTGCAAAAGATTGTGGATCAAAAGTTCCTTCTAAAGGCTCATCTTGTATCTGTGCCGATTTTACACTGTATAAAATGGAAATAATGCTCAACAAAAGAAATGCAGACAAAATGAATAGCAGAGAGATGTTCATTAACCTTTCATTATAATTTCACCAAGCACCTTTTCTTAACGTTCCTTGACATCGTTGACGACAATAATAAGGGTCAACCCTTACAAAATTAGAACGAATAATATTATAAAAAAGCCAAAAATGTGCCTGATTTTCAATAGGTTATTTCATATTGAAAGAACAATAGTTTGTATCAGAAATTTTGCTTCTCGTTAAATAAAAATTTTTGTTTTTTTCTACATTTTAACAAGCTGTAAAAAATCCGGGATTTGGTCACCGGATTTTTATTTGCTCGTTTAACTCATCAGGGCCTGTCGGCAATATTCCAAACATTTAGCGACCTCTTTCACCGCATCGGAACCATCAGGAATTTGATACTCCAATTCAATCGTAGCCGGAAATTTATACTTATTGTCTCTCATCAGCCGAAGGACATCAGCTAAAGGTGTGTCGCCCTTGCCCCAAGGCAGGTTGGCTTGACCGTTTCTCTCTGATTGCCTGTCCTTCATGTGCATGCTGACAATATGGGAGTGTTTGTCCCGCAGCAGACGGAAGGGATCATGTCCAGCGGCAACGTAATGACCTAGATCGAAATTTATAGCATTATACTTTGACTGGGATAAAGCTTCGTCCCATGCGGTGTAAGTTTGCTGAAGATGTCCGTGGTAGCCGACTTTAACTTTATGTTTTGCTGCTATGGCGCCCAGTCGAAGTGTTTCCGAGCTTTCTGTAGGGATTTCTACGGTGACATGATCGGCACCCAGTATTTTCGCCACTTCACAGGCATAATTTACCTCTGCGTCAGCATTGTTTTTGCTTAAAGCGCTGGGTTTCCAGGCATAGATACCTACTCCTGCGTCTTTGTACATTTCACGAAGCTGCTGGAATTTGTTTAAGGGAGCATTGGCCCTCCATTGGGCCAGTTCTTTGGCATAAGCTGCCCTAGCTTGGTCTAATTCCTGCTTTTCGGCATCAGACATATCTGCTCTACGCTGAAATGCCGCCATGTTCATTTGCGGAGCACCTGCGAAACTTTCCGCAGTATTTCCCATCAATTCAATAGCACTAATCCCACTGTCCAAACAATACCGCAGGGTTGATTCAGCATCACTTTCCATACTTCTAAAGGAATAGGTGATGCATCCAATTTGCACCCCCGCAATTTTAGAATTGGGCTTTCCGAGATTTTTAATAATGGCCGGCGCGCCAAAAGACAGGGCAGGCGCAGCTGCCATTCCTGCCAAGGCCGTAGCAGTGGTACCTAAAAAATTGCGGCGGGAAATATCTCCCGTTTTGAGTTTATCGTTTTTCATAAGATGTTAGGTTGTTCAACACAGCAATCTACGAAGAAACTACAAATTTTTATGTCTCAAAGATGCATTCCCTGCTATCATTGCTATCTGTCTGTGTTTATCCTCAATTTGCTGAAAAAATCCACAAATTGAAATAATAGGTGCATAAGATAAACTCTAGGTGACGAATTGCCGCTCAATAGCCGCATTATGAGAGAGAGTGGCTTTTTGCCGCATATTTATTTCAAAGAACTTTCCTCCCTGCTGTTGAAGGCGATTAAGTGTTTATTAAGGTTTATCTAGTAACAAAGTGTTTTAGGTATAAATCTAATAAACAATATGACAGTTTTGGATAAGAAATCTTTTAATATCAGATATAGAAAATAAAAATTAAGATTTTTCAAAGGTTTTGGCATTCCATTAGCCAAGAGTACATCAATGGCTGTTGTTCTATGGTGTGAAATCGCTGCCTCTTATTCAGCATCATGTGCTGGTGAAGTGATTATTTCGGAATATCAAATGCTATAAGCTATGGAAATTCAATTACCCTTTACCCGATTTACCGGCAAAGTTTGCCAGCCTCACATATTACTTTTTGCCATCTTTCTATTTTATCTCGTTTGCACGCCTACACATGCGCAGGAAACCAGCAGCTTGTCCAGCAACACAATCAGGGGGACAGTGACAGCTAATAATGGAGAACCCCTTATCGGAGTGAATATTATCGTGGAAGGAACAGATAATGGTACAGTAACAGATGAAAAAGGAACTTATTCCTTATCGGTCTCTCAGGGGAGTACTATAGTGTTTTCTTTCCTAGGTTTCCAGTCGCAGCGTGTCACTATTGACGATCAACAGACGATAGATGTAGTGCTAGAGGAGGAGGTGTCTGCATTGGATGAGGTTGTAGTAATTGGCTATGGTACGCAGCGTCGCTCAGATCTTACAGGATCGGTGGCCCAAGTCGGCGCAAGGGAAATCAACGAATTTCCTGCTACCAATGTACTACAGTCCTTATCAGGTAGAGCCGCAGGTGTGCAGGTTTCGCCAACTACAGGAGCGCCGGGCGCAGGCCTCAATGTGCGCATCCGTGGGACCAATTCTATCCAAGGCAGCAACGAACCCCTCTATGTAGTGGATGGTTTTCCTATTTTTGGCAGCAATCCCACGCTCCTTAACAACACAGATATAGAAAGCATAGAAGTGCTTAAAGATGCGTCCGCAACGGCAATCTACGGGTCGAGAGGCGCCAATGGTGTCGTTTTAATTACAACCCGTCAGGGGGTATCAGGTGAAACGAGAGTTGACCTTGATCTTAGCTACGGCCAGCAGGAACTGCGACATAAATTGAATTTAATGAATGCTGAAGAATATGCACGGCTTTATAATATTCAGGCAGCAAATGATAATATCGCCCCTTATTTTAGCCAAGAGGAAATCACTCGCTTTGGTCAGGGCTTTGACTGGCAAGATTTTGTTTTTAGGGAAGCCCCTATGCAAACAGCTACAATCAATGTGAATGGGGGGAGCGACAATACCCAATTTTCCGTTTCGGGAAGTTATTTTGGACAGGACGGCATCATTAAAGGGAGTGACTACGACCGCTATTCATTCAGAACCAATGTCAACCAAAAGGTCAGCGAGAAGTTTAGGGTCACCTTATCCAGTACCTTTTCCCATCTCAAGACCTCCCGAAGGGATAGCGACGGTGGTGCAAGGGGAAACTCTTTAATAGGCGCTGCAATATCAGCTGCTCCAACCCTAAGCCCCTACAACGGTGATGGGAGTTATACGGTTTTGGCTAATGCCTATCCTTTTGTCGCTCCAGATATTATCAATCCGATCAATTTCATCAATGAGCAGTCACATGTAATCAAAGCCAATCTTGTATTAGCCAATGCCGCAGTACATTACAATCCTATTCCTGATCTCACAATAAAAATATCGGGGGGTATAGAAAATCGAGACGATAGGACTGATAGCTACACCAGCACAAACTTCATCAATTCCAATGGCGCGGCAACCGTAAGTACGAGTCAATTTCGAAGTCTGCTTAACGAAAACACGATTACCTATAGCAAAACTTTTAATGAAAAGCATGATTTTTCAGCTGTGGCTGGTGTAACATTGCAGAATTTTAGAACGACTTTCTTGTCTGGCAGCGGAAGCGGTTATCTAAGTGATATCAGTGAATCGCATGATCTAGGGGCAGCGGAAAATCCAGGCATTCCTACATCTGGTTATAATGAATCCGTGCTGCTCTCCTACTTAGGGCGATTAAATTATTCCTTCAACAAAAAATATCTGTTTACGATTAGTTTTAGGTCGGACGGTTCTTCAAAGTATAGTGAGGGAAATAAATGGGGATATTTTCCTTCAGGAGCTGTGGCATGGCGGCTTTCTGAAGAGAATTTCCTGAAGAATAACCGTACGATATCCGATTTGAAAATTCGGGCAAGCTGGGGGAAAACCGGCAGTCAGGCAATTGATGCTTATGCCACACTGAACCAGCTGATGTCGGGCAAGACGGTATTCGGTCAGGAACTCTATACCACCTTTGCTCCAGGGACACGCTTACCTGGCGACCTTAAATGGGAAACCACCGAGCAGACTGACTTTGGTTTAGACCTAGGACTTTTCAATAACCGTATTTTGCTGACGGCTGATTACTATATTAAAAATACCAGTGATTTGCTTAATACAGTGACATTGCCATCTACACTAGGATTTACCACTACTATTCAAAATGTCGGAGAGGTTCAGAATAAAGGTTTTGAATTGGGAGTTGATGCCAATGTCTTGAATGGCAACTTCAAATGGGATGTAGTGGGTAACTTTTCACTGAACAGAAATAAAGTAGTTAAGCTGAGTAATGGAGAAGATATACTAGGTGCTTTTGTAGATGTAATTGCCTTGAGGGACAATATTAATATTTTGAGAGAGGGCAGGCCAATCGGTCAGTTCTGGGGTTATGTCGAGGATGGATATGACGAAAATGGCCGCATTAAATACCAAGATTTAAACAACGATGGAGCTATCTCTGCGGAAGACAAAACCTATATAGGCGATCCTAATCCCAAGTATATGTATGGCTTAAATTCGATCATGTCCTTTAAGAACTTTGACCTGACTTTATTCTTTCAAGGTATGTATGGCAATGACATCTTTAATTTGAGTTCGGTCAGCAGCACTATGGATTACAGCAGCGGTGTAAATATGCCCAAGGAGGTTTTGGAGGACCATTGGTCACCTACTAACACGGATGCTAAATATCCGGTTATCAGCAGAAATACTTCTATAATGGTGTCAGATAGGTATGTAGAAGATGGATCATATCTGAGATTAAAGAATATTCAGATTGCCTATAATTTCCCAGTCCAAAATCTTGGTATAGACTGGTTGTATCAGTTGCAAGTTTATGTAAGTGGGCAGAATCTCTGGACCAGTACCAATTATTCATGGTGGGATCCGGAAGTCAATTCACGCGGAGGTGCCAATTCAACCGCACAAGGTATAGACCATTACAGCTATCCAACTTCCAAAACCTACACGTTGGGGATCAGGGCTGGATTTTGATGATGATAATG
The DNA here is from genome assembly GCA_035303945.1 of Cyclobacteriaceae bacterium. GTDB lineage: Bacteria > Bacteroidota > Bacteroidia > Cytophagales > Cyclobacteriaceae > DATGMS01. The sequence goes on along the minus strand of DATGQZ010000023.1, from coordinate 23,686 downwards.
AATAACCATTGCTATTAAACCATACAGCCATGAGAAAAAAATATCTTTCCAATCTGCGTCCCAGCAGCCCCCTCGGCTTAAGTATTTTAGGAATGGGTATGCTCTTTTGCTTTAGCTGCGAGGGTTTATTGGATGAAAAGCCAAAACTCGTTACCGAGGAAAATTTTTATAATACTGCTCAGGAAGTGGCTACTGCCGTGAATGCCATATATTCCCCTCTTCGAACAGAAAATCAAACGACCTATATAGCGACGCTGGAATGCCATACTGATTATGGTTATGGAAGAGGCAGTTTTGCGCAGTACAATGACTTCCAAGGCATGAACAGCAATAATATCAACCGTGTGGCTGGATTTTGGAATGCCTTTTATCTCAGTATTCGTAATGCTAATATTGTGATTAAAAATGCTCCGGACGGTGAATCCATCAGTCAAGAAGACGTAGATCGTTATGTTGCAGAAGCTAAATTTTTGCGGGCACTTTCCTATTTTCATCTGGTGCGAAACTGGGGTGCAATCCCGCTCCGCACAGAGCACAACATGGAGGAACTAGCCCTGGCGAAAAGCAGTAGTGAAGAGGTTTATGAGTTAATTTTAAATGATCTTTGGGCTGCGGAGACTTATTTGCCTGAACAGCAGGAGCTATCGGGAAGACCCACACAGGCTGCCGCCAAGACTTTGCTTGCCGACGTTTATCTTCAATTGGAGCAATTTGCCGAAGCAAGAGAAAAAGCCCAAGAAGTAATCGAGTCTGGCATTTTTTCATTAGTGACTGTGACCAGTCGCGATGATTTTCAGAAGATCTTTGGTCCGGACGTCATTTCTAATCCTGAGGAAATTTTCAGTCTTAAATTCGCAAGACAACTAGGGCAGGGGAATTATTTGCCTTGGGTGTACAATCATCCCAATACGGGGCTGTACAGTTTTGGAGGATCATATGCCATCTATAGTGACGCAAGTGATACCTTCCACAAAAGCTGGGATGATGGCGATCTCAGGAAGGGACTTTGGGACATGGTTGATTTCGGCCTTGGGGATTCTACTTTAGTGAGTAGAAAGTTTATAGATCCCCAGGCGATAGGAAATAATGATGCAGGGAATGATCTGCCGATTTATCGCTATCCGGAGGTGCTACTGATATTCGCTGAGGCCGCGGCAAGAGATGCTGGAGCACCTACCGAAGAATCCCTAGAAGCCCTTAATCAGGTACGTAGAAGAGCATATGGGCAAGATCCCTCTGTTCCCTCTGAGGTAGATTACTTATTGACGGATTACGATTTGACCAGTTTTGTAGACCTTGTCATTCAGGAAAAAGCTTATGAATTTCAGTTTGAAGGCAAACGTTGGCTGGATCTTAAGCGTACTGGAAAGGCTGAGGAGATGATCAGAAAGAATAAAGGGCTTAGCATTGCTGAGAGCCATTATTTATGGCCCATTCCTTATTCAGAGTTGGACTACAATCCTGCATTGGATCCTTCCAATGATCAAAATCCGGGATATTAATTGGATGATCCATGGCAACTGCTAAATAGGTGCCATGGATCGTTTTTTATCATACGTCACAAATTTGAACGCCTTGTTTTAAGGATGCAAGTTTGTCCTCTCGGGCTGGGATAAACTCTTGACCAATGAAGCCTGTATATCCTGTTTCTACAATGGCTTTGATGATAGCTGGATAATAAAGCTCTTGGGTGTCGTCAATTTCGTTTCTTCCCGGAACGCCTCCCGTGTGGTAGTGAGAGATGTAAGGATGATATTTTCGAATAGTAGCAATAACATCACCTTCCATGACCTGCATGTGGTAAATATCGTAAAGCAGTTTCATCTTGTCCGACCCTACCGCTTCGCATAATTCAGCCCCCCAGGCAGTATGATCCGCTTGGTAATCTTTGTGGTTGACCTTGCTGTTGAGCAACTCCATACACATCGTGACGTTGTATTTTTCAGCTATGGGCATAAGACGTTTAAGCCCTTTTGCACAGTTTTCAATTCCCTTTTTGTCATCCAAACCTCTTCTGTTCCCGGAAAAGCAAATGATCTGGTTAAATCCTGCTTCAGCAACTTTTGGAATGACAGCTTCATAACTTTTTACCAATTCATCGTGAAGAGAGGGGTCGTTGAAACCCCGCTCTATGCCCAGTCCTGCCCCTTGAGGCATAGCGCAGGTAAGGCCATATTTTTTCAAGGTTGGCCAATCGTCTGGTCCAAGAAGTTCTATCGACTTAAGGCCTATATCTTTAGCTGCTCTACATAGATCTTCCAAAGGCACATCGCTGTAGCACCATTTGCATACAGAATGGTTGACGCTTCCTTTCAAAGCTTCAGGAAGGGCCTGTTCAGCAGCATAAAGGCGATGGTGAAGTCCTGGACCTAAAGTGCTCAGGGCCATTGTTCCAGCTATTTTCTTCAGACTCTGCCGTCGGGATTGTTGTAAAATATTGTTTTTCATGGATTTATCGTTAACTGTTTCTTTTCAGGGACATAAGGTATTCAACCAGATTCACGAGATCCTCCTTAGTCATCGTGTGCTGTAAGCCTGCCGGCATCATCGAATTCTCCAATTGGGTAATAGCAGCAACGTCGCTCGTTTTAACCGGCACCACGCTGCCGTCAGGGAGTTTGAGATCGATGTCTGTTTCTGTTCTGCTAGAAATAATTCCACCCATTGTGCTACCATCTTTTAAGTCAATGCGATAGCCCTCATAGCCAAAACTAATACCTGCATCAGGGTGAATGATGGATAAATATTGTGCCTCTTTGGACAATTTGCTGCCGATTTCCGTCAGCTTGGGACCGAAATCGGTGCCGTAGTCTCCCACTTGGTGGCAGATGCTACAGGTTTTGTTAAATACAGCCTTTCCTTTTTCAATTTCGCCTGTCAAAGGCAATAGCTCACTGATAGGGGGGAGCGAGGTGTCGTTGCCAGTAGCTTGCTGTGGTAAATAGGTGGCAGCTTCGGTTCGGACGTCCTGGCGCCAAGCATTGCTTACGCCAGTCACCGCAGAAGCGATTAAATTATCGGGTAGCTTCTTGCTACGCAACAACTCGAGTATTCTGTTTTCTCCTCCATAGCTTCTGCCAATGGCCGCGGTTGCTTCCCTGCGTAAGGGAAGGGGTATCGAGTCGTCAAAAGCCACTTCCTCAAGCAACTGTAAAGAAAGCGACGATCCAATGCCTCTTATTGCAGTCATCATAGCTAAAGATGTAGCTTCATCCGACTTCTTCAGTGCTTGCCTGACTAGGTGGTCACCGCCTTGTTGTAGCAAAGTAGCGGCCGCCGCCCTCCCTATTTGCAGGTCACTTTGATCAATGGCAAGTTGCAGTAACTTTGGATTCTCCTCTTTAAGACCATGCCGTTGCACCATTTCTACGTACTCCATGGTGCCGTCTACCTCGGCTAAGACTTCGCTGAGCGTCTGTCTGGCAATAGCTGACCGGCGTATGGTGGATGGGTCAAGATGGGTCAGCGCCAGCTTCTTAAGCCTCATTGCATCGCCCGCATGCTCTCCACTTACATTTCCATTTATCATATCCAGTAACGCCTTGGATTTTTCGGGACCGTTGGCATTAAAATCAAATGCTCGAAAATACCTCAACCGTTGGTCCAAACTTTCTTGATGATTGGAAGCCAACGATGCCAGGTAAGGGATTGCTTTTGCGGTGCGGGCTCTCCATACAATATCTTTTTGAGCATTACTATTTAGTTCTTTGTTATGCTGTTGATCCAGCCAAGCCGAAAAATAGCGGTCCCACTGGCCATCTGCACCGATACCCAAGGCTTCGAGATACCAGCGGTCATTACCGTCATGCTGGTTGGCCAATGTCGCCCAAAGCGAACTTGCTTCTGGAGTGTTTAGATGTCGAAGCGCAATTGCACATTCACGGCGTACTTGAGCATCGGCATCATTAACAAGCGAATTCAAGTAGGGGAAAAGGTTTATCTTCAGTTGGCGGGCAGCGCGCAATGCGACGATTCGGATATCTGCACTGGGATCCTGCAAGGCTGTGGTTAGGTGGTTTTCTCCTTTTCCGGGGATTTTACTAAGCAGCCAAAGCGCTCTGGCACGTATGCGGGGGTTTTCATGTGATTTGAATAATTTTACGAGTTCTTCTTCTGCAGCATCCCCCATGCTGTTGAGCTTTTGCCAAGCGAGGTATCTCACCGATAAATTAGGATTTTGCAGCGCCTCAATTGCGCCGGAGTAAGAGGCGACATCAACTTTTGGAACCTGGTAAGCATGGTCCTTAGGAGCAATGCGGTAGATTCTGCCGCGCTCCAAGTCCCCTACCTGATGCCCACCCACTCCTGGATCGTACCAATCAGAAACAAAAAGAGAACCATCTGGAGCTACGCAGACATCAGAGGGTCTGAACCATTGGTCTTTATGACCTTCCATAATGTTTACAATGCTTGCATTATATCCAGCACCGTTTTTTGTAACTGGATAGGCTCTTACTACGCTTGGGCCGGCATCGGTATGAATCATTTGATCCCAAAAGACTTCCGGAAGCAGTCTGCCTTCATAAATTGCCATTCCAGTAGGTGAGCCCGCTCCGGTTTGTAGCAAGTTTGGCACCACGCCAGGATCATTTAGATGCCAGTGTTGTTGGGGTATCTCCTCCTCTTTGTTGGTGCGGTTGGCCCGCCATCCCGCGCCCGTCATTTCATCCGTGTAGCCATAATTGCCATATTCCATCACATAGTTGATACGCACCCCTTTGTTGCCATCATCATCATTGTCGGATTGCCACATGGTGCCGTAAGAATCGACGGCAACTTCATAATTGTTTCGGAAGTTTTGTCCCAGGACTTCAAATTCACTGAAATCAAGGTTGGAGCGAAAGACCAGACCTTGTTTGTAATTTTCCGTGGATACTTCCTTTCCTGTCACATCTTTAACGGTATTTCCTTGAGCATCTTTTATCTGCATACCTTCGTTGCCGAAATTGAAGTAAAATTTGCCGTCGGGACCGAAAACAAAAGCGTGCATGCCGTGGTCATGTTGCTCGCCCTCAATGCCTTGAAAAATTATCTCCTTTTTGTCTGCTTTATCATCGCCATCCGTGTCTGTAAAAAGCCAAACATAGGGGCTTTGGGAAACAATCGCTTTATTACCCATCACCCATATCCCTAACGGAGCGTTAAGTTCAGGGCCTTGGTAGAAGATGGTACTTTTGTCGCTTTTACCGTCACCGTCCGTGTCTTCCAAAATGACAATACGGTCTCCCTCAGCTTTGGGCGCGTTACCTGTGATTTCCGGACGGTAATTATAAGCTTCACATACCCAAACCCTGCCTCTATGGTCAATATCTATGTTGGTGGGGTTGGTGATTACGGGTTCTGAAGCAAAAAGGGTGGCTTCAAGTCCTTCAGCGACCATTATCCCTTTTAAGGCGTTTTCAGGTAACAGTTTCTCTTCCTGGGTGAGGCTATTATACGCATCTTCCTTGTGCTGGCTTGGGGATTGGCAGGAAAAAAAAGTCACCACCGCCAGCAGTGGGGCAAGAGCCAATGGCTTGATCCCGACGATTTGTTTCATTTCGGTAATATTTTGGGTTTGTTAAGTGTAATGTTAACAATTATATTTTAAAAAGGCTACGAACACTTGATGGTTTCTACTCCGAAGCAATTGAAAGCTCATTCTTCGGCATAAAGTTGAGCACGGTTTGGAAGTCCTCTTTGTACTTACTTTTGTCCAGATGGTAATAGTAGGCGCCCTTTTTTGAATTACTCTTGTCCTTACCTGTCTCCTTCACCAGCATATGTGTAGAGAGCACTTTTCTGGTAAAATTTCGTTTGTCGATCTTCGTCTCGTATAAGCTTTCATACATGGCCTGCAGGTGGGGCAGTGTAAAGCGTTCCGGCAACAATTCGAAAAGAATGGGATGTAGAGCAGCCTTATACCTTAGGCGCGCTTTGGCCATATTTACCATGTCCTGATGATCAAAAATCAGCTTTGGCAGCTCTTTCATGGTAAACCATCGGGCATGGTAGCGGTTATTGATTTGTTGGATATATTTTTGGATATCAATCAATGCCACGTACGTAACGGCAATGGTACGCTCCACAATCTCTCTGTTGGGGTCACTGAAAACATGCATTTGTTCCATATACACATTTTCCAAGCCGGTAAGTTCTTTGAGGATCCGGTTTGCCGCCTCGTCCAAAGACTCATGCTTTTTTAAAAAACCACCCATCAAACTCCATTTTTCTTTTTCAGGAGCAAAGCCTCTTTGAATGAGTAACAGCTTATAATCCACGCCATCAAACCCAAACACAATACAGTCAACTGCTACTAAGATTCGGGTTTCATTAGAATATTGTATCATAGGGTCAATCAGGGAGATATCATTCGGGTGATTTATACTTTCTACCCTAAATTCTGTAAAAATAGCATGGCGGGCAAATCTTTTACAAAAAACTATTTTCCTTGGACTTTAAATCGGCAATATAGGCAGATTGGAAATCCGTAAAGCTGGCGATATGCACATCCAATTTTAAAAAATCAGCGATTATAGCATAAATGCCGGCTTTATCAGTTCCTGACTTTATCAAGTGCTGAATAGAAGTAGCGCCTGATGATTTGGACATTTTTCGGTTGTGGCTGTCCACCATTAACCTATGGTGTAGAAATGTGGTCTTCTTCAGGGGATTCGCTGGCAACTGGGCTGAGAGGTAGAGCTGCGCAACGGTTGAGCCCATTAAATCCTTGCCACGAACAATAAAGTCAACCTTGTCCAGCATATCATCGACCACAGAAGTCAGCTGATAAGCAGGCATGCTATCCTTTTTTCTGATCACGAAATCACGAAGCAGAGGAGGAATGGACATGACATAATTCGGCCTTGCCAAGTCATTTACAGCAATCTCTTTGACAGTGGTATACAACCGCCAATTGAGCCCGTTGTTTTCAAGGGGCAAATGCTTTTTTTCACACGTGCCAGTGTATCCTTCGTCCGGGCTGTTCAGGCTTATTTTTCTTCTGGAGCAATCGCAGGCAAAAAGCTTTTTCCTGCTTTTAAGCTTGTCAAGCGCCTTCTGATAATGCTGAAGCCGATGTACCTGTGAATATTTATCCTTGTAGTCTTGATAGTTTTTGGGTCCCTCATCCCAAGGGATTTCCAAATATTCCAAAGTGTGAAATATATCTTCTACATACCTCCGCTTCACCCTTTCCCTATCAATGTCATCTATCCGCAAGAGTATCTTGGCACCATAATGTTTAGCCAATGAGGTAGTAATGAGAAAAGACATTACATTGCCCAAATGAAGGAAGCCACTTGGGGTGGGAGCGAGGCGGGTTTTTGTAAGTCGCATAAGATGGGAAGGGTGAATGAATGGCTAAGAATGCGCAATTTACACCTTTCTCTTATTCATTTCATCGACAAGCTGTCTATTTAGCTTACGTTCTCTCTCTAGGGTGTTTCTCCTATGTTGTTCAAACTCATCCCGGGTTTCTTCCAAAGTCTGTCGTATCTCTGCCGTGACAGCATAACTTCGTTTAAAGCGGTATATAAAGAAGAGTAATAAAACCGCTAACACGATGACAATACCCCACATTAAGGTATTATAGGTGGATTTATGGATATACATGCCCATGAAGAAAAAACTATCTTTCATATCTAGGGCATCCTGTAGGTTCGCCTCAGTAGTTGCGAGTTTTCCATTAAGTTGATCTATGGAGGCTTTTTGCTCGTTGAGCTGGTTATTGACGGTTACAAGTTGGTCTTTAAAAACCTTTAAAGAGTCCAGTACATTTGCTTTAATCTTGTTAAGGTTAGCCCTTTTGACAACTTTATAATCTTCATAATTATTGGAAACGGAATTAATATAGTCAAATTGACTCTCAATAGTGCCGCTGTCCAAAGATCCTATATCCGGCTTGGGTGTCTCCTGCGCAAAGGCAGCGACGGAGGGAGTCAAGACTAGAAAAAATGCAATAACTTTTATGATTTTCATTAGTAATGTGTTTGGTAGTTGGATGGAACGTTATCTAACAATAAACCGCCAAATGGCTTTTTTATTGTATAAAACCTCGTTTATCGCCTATGAACGGGACCGACGATTGTCATGGTCATGTGTATAATGTTTCAAATATAAAGGTTTTTGTTTGCCCATTCAAAGTCTAGCCTCATCATAATTGATATAAGGCGCCGTTAGAAGAAGGTTTTAATCATCGACATCCTCCAACAGCGACAGCTCAAACCCATATGTTGTGCCCTAAGAATTTTGGATGCTTAAATATGTTGGTCACACATCCTCCCTTATCTTTTGCAATGGGAGAGATAATATTACCTTTGCCCTGTTTTTAGTTGCTAGGCTGTGGCGAAATTGCTATTTGTGCCTTTAAATGGCATTCTTTTTGGAAAGACGTAAAAAAAAACAAACCGATGATAAAGAGAATTACAATATTACTTGTTGTAGGATTATTTGCGTATAGTTGTGCTACTGTACCATTGAGTGGTCGTCGTCAACTAAGTTTAGTAGATAACTCAGAGATTTTGCCGCTTTCATATGAACAGTACCGTGAAGTGAAGAGTGAAAGTAAAATCGTAACCAATACCGCTGATGGGCAAAAGGTTGTTAAAGTCGGCAAACGTATAGCCTCTGCCGTCGAGCAGTATTTGAAGGAAAACAACTATGAGAACCTGCTGGAAGGATTTTCTTGGGAGTTCAACCTCATAGAAGACGATCAGGTCAATGCTTGGTGTATGCCAGGGGGAAAGGTAGCATTTTATACGGGCATTATGCCGATTTGTCAGGATGAGACTGGGATAGCGGTGGTCATGGGACATGAAGTTGCTCACGCTATCGCCAACCATTCCCGTGAAAGGATGTCACAAGGACTGGTTGCCAATGGACTACTGGGAGGATTACAGGCTGCAATGGGTCAAAACCCCTCCTTGACCCAAACATTGTTTTTACAGGCAGTAGGTATCGGTGGACAGGTAGGGATGCTCAAATTCTCAAGGGATCAGGAGTTGGAGGCGGATCAACTGGGGCTGATTTTTATGGCTATCGCGGGATATGATCCCCAAGAGGCTCCTAAGTTTTGGGAGAGAATGCAGGCAAAATCCAGTGGAGGTGCGCCACCGGAATTCTTATCCACTCACCCCGGACCAGATCGAAGGATCGACCAGCTAAACAAGCAAATGCCAAACGCCTTGAAATATTATAAAAAATAAGAAAAGCCCCGAAAGGGGCTTTTTTGCATATCTACCGATTGAATTGTCTCAATTTGACCTGGGTTATTTTCCGCTTTGTATCCAAAGGAAAATCCCCCCGCATTATCCAATCATAAAAGCCTGGTTCTTCTTTTAGCACCTGCTCTATTGGTCGCCCTTTATGCTTGCCAAAGTTGAAGCATTCCACCCCGTCAGCATTAAATACAAAGCGACCAGCTAGATCCACCATTTTTTCATTGATGAGGGCATGAATTTTTTTCATGTCATTTTCTATAGTTCCAATAATATTTCCCTGAAGGTCCTCCATCTCCTGATGCTCATAGCGAGCAACTTGAGATTTAAATACTTCATAAGAGGCAAATGTGTCGGCTTCCGCGCTGTGGGCATTTTCCAGGGTCTTGTTGCAGTAGAATTTGTAAGCTGCCGCGAGGTTTCTCTTTTCCATTAAAAAGAATATCTTCTGTGAATCCAAAAGATTTCTTTTCTCAATGTCGAAATCAATTCCCGCACGGAGAAACTCCTCTACCAACAAAGGAATATCAAACTTCAAAACATTGAAGCCTGCCAAATCCGCCCCCATGAAAAATTGATGTAACTCCTTTGCCACATCCTTGAAGGTTGGCGCATCTTTTACATCCTCATCGTAGATACCATGAATCAGGGATACTTCCTTGGGAATGGGAATAGTAGGGTTGATCCGCATGCTCTTCTTTTCCTCCCTTCCATCAGGGTACACTTTAAGAATAGCAATTTCGACGATCCTATCTATAGAGATGTTGATACCCGTAGCTTCTAGATCAAAAAATGCAATGGGCGATTTTAAGTTTAAATTCATGAAAGCAGTGTTTTTGACAAATATAGCGTTTTAGAAAAGAAGGTACAACGCTGCACCTACCGGACCGCCCTAAGCTCATAATCAACTTGGCACACTCATCGAGTGGTAGAAATGCTGAGGGCGTTCAATTTTCGATCAAACGCCCTGCGCACTGCGTTAATACTGATGGAAGCTGGCTGACACAAATTTTAGTACCTCAGGCAGAGATTCCCTCCAATAAGTCCAAGTGTGGGCGCCATCCCGGATCCTGAATTCATGAGGTACGTTATGTTTTTTCATGGCGATATGCACCAGACTGTTACCCTCATAGAGGAAGTCATCATCCCCACAGTCGATATACCACCTAACAGCTTTTTTCTGGTCTTCTGGCATTTTATCGATGAGGCTGAGCGCATTATGGCGCTCATAGTATTCTTTTATTTGCTGTTCGGATAATTTTGCTTCTTTCGGCATTCTTTCCTTGGCCTGTTCCAATGATAGTGCGCCTACCGCTGCACTAAGAGGTGCAGCCGCCGAAAACATGTCGGGACGATGCAGGGCATACATAAACGTACCGCCACCACCCATGGACAAGCCGGAAATAGCCCTATATCGCTTTTCTGTCTTGGCACGGTAGGTTTTTTCAATATGTGGGATTAACTCGTCAAAGAAGAAATCTTCATAGTTCCAGTCTCCTCGGATATCATTAAAATAGCCTCTTCTGCCGGTATTAGCATCAGGCATTACGATAATCATCGGAGTAGCTTCCCCTTCACGGATAGCTTTGTCAGCAATGTGAAGTACCTCACCAAATTGGACCCATCCGGTTTGATCGTCACCTGCACCATGAAGCAGGTAAAGTACAGGGTAGCTTCTTTCTGAGGAATTGTAGTCAGGCGGCAGATAGATGGCATACTTTCTTTCGGTTTTGAGGATGCTGCTATTGACCGATAAGTTGTCGTACACAGTGCCCGTTTGGGCTAAAGTTGTGAGTGTGCAAAAAAGAAGGCATACAATGGCCGAGAAAATAGTTTTCTTCATAGTTAGGTTATTAAAATGGATTTATCGTGTATAAATATAAAGTATTTTGTGCTTATTCGCTATGGCCGGGGAAGATCTGCCGTTCATCTATTTTATCACGAGCAAAGGCACATGGGTGTGATAGGCCATTTTCTCCACATGATCCTGGTGAAAGAGGTACTCCAAAAACGGGCGGTTTTTTGAAAACATTACCAGCAAAGAATCTTCCGCTTTCTGGAGATATTTTTTTATTCCCTCTAAAAGATCATTTGCCTCGACTTCTTTATGCGCTGTCCGCAAATCCAAGCTGTCGAAAAGATTCTTAATGTCATGATTGTCTACTGCTGTAGGGTGACTGTGAGGTGTCCTTACTGTCAGGGTATGGTAGGGCCACGGCCACCTATGTGCGATACGGAACAAGTGCGCGAGATATTGTTTTTCTGCCGCTGTCCATTCCAGAGATATCACCAGTTGGCTTACCATTTCAAAGGTGGCGTGGTAAGGTACTGCCAGTACGGGGACTTTACTGTCTTTGATAACATGAGCGGTATTAGATCCTATTAATGCCTTTTGGATACCACTAGCGCCTTGGGTGCCCATGATGATGAGGTCGTAGTTTTCGCGGTAAGCGGTAGAGGTTACCGCGGTCGCTATAGAACCTTGAATAATTTTATGATACACCCTGACATCATGCTGCGAATCTGTCTTGAGTTCGTCCATTGCCCGTTGGGCGGCTTGTTCGATCTGGACTACAATAGAGGACGATTGTGCTGCAAAGTCATAGACACTGTAATATGCAAAAAGAAGCGTAACAGAGCTACCGTCCAATCTGGCGATTTTTTTAGCAAATTCGAAGGCGTTGTTGGCATTATCAGAAAAATCCGTGGGGACCAATATCTTCATCGGGCATTATAAAATGGTTGTGTTATGTACTAGGACGGCAATTTTACCTCAGATGTTTTTTTATGGTGTCATAAAAGTCGTGGGGACTGAAGGGTTTGATCAGGTATCCAACAATAAAGGGCTTAGGGTCCAATATTTCGCTGGTAGAGGCAGTTACTGCCACAATCGGGATGTTTGGGTTAATCAAATTAATCTGCTCCGCAGCGTCATAGCCATTAATGACTGGAATTTGGATATCCATAAGTACCAAGTTGATCTCGTCCTTGTAAAGATTAAACTGTTGAACGGCCTTTTCTCCATCTCCTGCCTGTATAACCACAGCATTCCATTTTTTCAGTTGCTGTGTAGATACCAGCATACTAACGGGGTTGTCTTCCACCAACAAAATTGTGCTGCCTTTTAATTCCCTCGTTTCCTGTTCACTTTGTTGGTTTTGCTTGGAATTAATTGGACTTGCTGTTTCAAGCAAAAGTTCAAAAGAAATCATTGTTCCAAAGCCCGGCTCGCTTGCCAAATGTATTTTGCTTCCCATTGCTTCTGTCAAACCTTTTGCAATAGACAGTCCCAAACCTGTACCACCATATTTTCTACTGATCGAAGGATCAGCTTGTGTGAATTGTTCAAAAATACTGGATTGTTTGTCATGGGGTATGCCTATACCCGTGTCCTTAATAGTGAACACCACCCTGTGCTTGTTGTTCAGTTCTCCCGCCTTTTTAACAACGATTTCCACTAGACCATTCTGAGTGAATTTGACTGCGTTGTTGACCAAGTTGTTCAATATCTGTCCTATCCGAACCTGATCACCTAGGTAACTATTGGACAAAAATGGATCGTAATCAATGACAATGGTATTGTTCCTATCCTTAGCCCGAGGCAAGTGAAGCTCCTCAACGGCGTCCACTACTTGTCTTACGTCAAAGGGCTTAATCTCCAGCGATAAAGCGCCTGATTTGATTTTTGAAAAATCTAAAATATCGTTTACAAGAAGAAGTAAACTATCAGAGGAAAATTTTAATGCACGTAGTTGTTCCAGGTGATGGGGATCTTTAATTTCCTCTAGCAATAGATTGGTGATCCCAATTACTCCGAATAAAGGCGTCCTGATTTCGTGGGTCATGGTCGAAAGGAAATCCGATTTGATTTGGTTGGCTCTTTCAGCTTCCTTTTGGGCCACGATCAATTCTTCCTCGTAAGCCTTACTTTCAGTAATATCTACTACCTGGATGATATAATAAGAAGGTGTATCCCTTTCGTCCTTAACTGTTGTAATGCTAAATCTGCCCCATTTAGTTTCTCCCCTTTCAGTAATGAACCGCTCAATGCAGGGATGGGCATCAACTTGTTTCAGGATCTCTTCCCGTATGAAGGGGTTGCCGGCACTGTCAATGAGTTGCAACTCAGTGAAACGAAGCTGAAGCAGACGCTCTTTGGGTAGTTCAAAAAACTGCGTCAATGAATGGTTGACCCGCAACCAATGTCCGTCCGGCGAAAGAAGGCCGATGCCCAGGGGGGCCAATTCAAACGCAGCGTTAAAACGGTTTTCATTTTCTTTCAAAAACAGGTCCTTCTTCTTTTTCTCATCGATATCCTGAATAATACCATAAATATGGGTGATGTGGCCGTTGTGCCACTCCGCACAGCCTACTGTCCTGATCCACTTTTTAGCGCCTTTACCGGTTATCAATTGAAGTTCTTCATCGAAATTTTTCCCACTGGTGTAAAGGTCGTGAAGGTGCTGCCGAATAATTGGCTGGTGCTCTTCGACATAATATGCGGGGCTATCCGAAATATTAAACTCCTCAGGCTCCCGCTCATGAATGTGGTAGACTTCTTCCGTGAGATTAAACTTTCTTTTTCCCAAATCATACTCCCAACCGCCAATTAACGCGACTTTGCTCGTATTTGACAATATTCTTTCCCTTTGCTGTAACTGTTCCTGGAGCAACTGGGTTTCTGTCACGTCTAGAATAATGCCTGTCATGGCGCCCATACTCTCTTTACCAGATTTAGAGAGATGATTGACTACCCACTTGATATTTCCCTGCGCATCGTTTATCCTATATACCAGATGTTTGTGGGCATGTGGAGGTTGGATTTTTAGATCTTCAATATGTTTGAGTAAATTTTCTATGTCCTGCTCGTGAACACAATCCAACCAGTTCAGCGAATCGATCTCTGCCTCAAAATGTCCGATAAGTGAGGAAATGCTTCCTGAGAGAATAATGTACTGAGGGGGGGGGCCTTCCACCAGGTGCAAGATAGGGCCGTCGGGGATGGAGCTAAGCTCTTGGATCAGTCTATTTTTTCGCTCTAAGCGCTGCCTGTTTGTCTTCTCTTCGGTTACATCATCGATGGTCACGACGACTTGTCCTAAGAAAATTTCTCTCTGATATAGAGGAGCCAACATGATGGAGCAGTACCTTTCATCTTCGTTGTCGGTATAAGCGGCTTCAAATTGAAATGGCTTAGCTTCACGAACTGATTGGGGTAGGTGCTCCTTTATCGCCTTTGCAATAGCTGGAGGGACAGCTTTGTAAAAAAAAGTTCCTCGAGATGGCTGGAACAGTGGTAGAGACTTTCCGGCATCTTCTGAGTAAACCCCTGTGATCATTCCTCCCTGATCCATTACAAATACGATTTTTCCCAGGGTGCCAAGGAGAGAAAGCCCTAATTGTCGTGCTACCAGCCCTTGAAGATCAGGGTGTTCAACTTGCTCAATGGCTGAAAACAGTACAAATTTATTAAGATAAGCCTTTGCCGAAATTTTGTAGTAGCCAATTTGTTTGGTATCTGGATGCGTGACAGCTACCGAAGTAGTAGTCCAATCTTCTCCGTTAAGTACATCCCGACAGACAGCTTTGAAGTCCAAAGGTGTGGGCTTATCTAAATTCTGGACATTTTCGAATAGGTTTCCATCCAATGGACCAAGCTTAGCTAAACATAATTTATTACAATAAACAATCTGCCCTCGGTCATCTGCTACAAAAACTGCAATTGGCAGAAGCGATAACAAAGGCGAAAATTCTATTGGGCCACGGTTATGGTTTATGGTCATATTATATAGTAAATCCCTAACTAAATTACGCAAAATTACCTGAAATCCTAATTTTGAAGGATGGCACAACGCGACTTAGGATAAGCTGTTTAATAAGGACAACCAAATCTTATACAACAAGCTCTAGTACAAGAAATATCCCGCTTTTAGTTGAACCACTTCACGCTAGTGTTACTACAAAAAATACCGTGTATAAACGAATAGGAAGATAACAAGAACCCATGGCAGCTTGTTGCTGGAAACTTTACAGCTTAACTCATCTCCTAGAGCCAATGCTGACTGCCGAGGTACAAGACAACTGTTCTAGCTTCTGCTCAAGATTATCTAATAAAGCGGAAGAATCCAATCCGATGGTGTGGGATAAATCCCTGTAGTAAGCAATGCCATTCTTCAGGTTATTCCTAAAAATCTCCCAATATTTCTCTTTCTTCGTGTCAACGGGTTGCACATTTTCCTCCATATCCTTGGTCAAATACTTAATGTATATCTTCAGTTCATTGATCAGTACATGGGGGCGAGTCACCTGTTGAAGTAAGTTGGTTCTACCATAGATATGGTCCACCATTTCCTTTAAAGTATGGATGCCGGAGAAAAAAGCTAGGTTAGGGCCAGGGCATATGGTGACAGCCTTGAGGTTATGGGCAGGATGAAGATGGTTTCTTAATAATGCAGGGGCACCCAAACCTTCGCACAGGCAGTCTTTTTCCGTGACCTTTCGGATTTCTTCTTGCTGCATGTCTAAGTCGGAGATCTCGCTCAAAATTTGTTTGATTTTCTGGTTCTGATATTGTCTGGATGCCGTACAGATAGGTTTTTCTGTAAACTCAGTATTCGTGGACAGAAATTTTTTGTAGCAGGGGCTGCCGGGTCGGTTTTTTATTATGCGGTTTTTACGTTGTGCTTCGGAGCTGCTCTTCCTGAAATTATTAAATGGTACACCTAAGGGGGAGGAATGACTTAAATAGTAATCTGAGGGTTGGGCTGTGGCCAGTTGCTGTAAAGTTTCATCGTCTACATTAGTGGCTTCGGGGACCAATAGAAACGGACTACCCCAACCTATACTGTCTAGTTGATAGTATTCTAACAAAAATTGATTTTCACCATAGGTTCCTAATCCTCCCTGAGCGGTTATTTTTAATGGCGGGCTGTTTTGATAGAGGTCTAGACCTTTAGCACGCAAACTTTGGTTGCAGATGACCAGCAATTCATCCCGTAGTTCATGTCGCTTTGTTTTGAATTCCTCTAATATGGGCCCCATAAGAAGACCTTCTGTCGCGAATGCGTGCCCTCCACAATTTAGCCCCGATTCAATTCTAAACTCTGACACCCAAAGTCCTTTTTTGGCCAAAAATTTCCCCTGTATCCATGCAGATCTATAATCGCTTACCTTTAGAATAATTTTTTTCTTTGGCAGCTGACCGTACTTGGGGAAGAAATCCTCAAACAGCTCGCAGTAGCTGTACAGCCGTGGATTCATGCCAGCTGAGAATATCACCGAAGCATGCAAGGTACTGTTGGCAAAACCTCGCAGGGCAGCGAGCGCATCAGTGTATTCGGATGGGAGAGGCTTGCCTTCTTTATCATAATTGGTTTTATCCACCTTGGTCATAATATTGACATCGATGTCGCCTGCTTGGATACTGGTCCTGAGTTGATCCTGAAGTTTCTTCTTTTCATTACCATTGGCCGAAAGCATCTGTTTGTAACGCGCCTTGAGGGGAGCATCATTTGGCAGCATTTCAAAATATTTTGAGATTTCCGTTTCAGGTAAGAAGTCTTCTTTTTGGAGCTTTCGAACTTGCTTTTTAACGAGTTCATCCAATAAGTTGAGGTATGCTGTAATACGTTTGGCCCTGCTGTCGATATCCTGATTTATTATAGGATGGTAGGGGAGATCTTCGGCTTTACAATAAAATTCCCGCATTCTTTCAATAAGCTCATCCTCAACGATGGACAAGGCTGAGGATATGCCAAACCGCGCCACTTTGAGGGGGGTGTCAATAGTAAAACCTAATCCCATTACGGGAATATGAAATCGATGTGGAGCAATTACATTCATATGGATAGTAAATATTCAAGCCATAAAAGTAGCTGTCACTTCAGGGTGATTGCATGACACATGTCATCGTCCTGGCTGACTTTGATCTTGAATATAAAGCTCCTTCTGCGTCAGTTCGCGGCTGCTGTACTAGCCTTGCTGATTAATGTGGTGAGGCCTACAAACGTCAACGCCGCATTGATCAACAGGATCTCGAAGCCAAATTGGTAGCCATTAAACCAATCTGCAGCATTGCGGTCCAAAATATAAGACGCTATTGGACTGGCAAGGCAGACCAGAGGAACCCACTTGTCTTTTATTCGCCATTTGTTGCTCAATCCAAAAACATAAAGCCCTAACAAAGGTCCATAGGTGAACCCGGCAGCTTTAAAAACAGCACTTACCACGCTCTTGTCGTTGATTTGATCAAAAATTACGATAGTAGCGAACAAAATAAAGCTGAACATTATATGGACGCCGAGCCTTACCCTTTCTTGATTGACCCCTTTTTTGGCGGGGAGATTTAACAGATCAATGCAAAAGGAAGTGGTCAAAGCTGTCAACGCAGAATCTGCACTGGAAAAGGCTGCGGCAATGATACCAAGCATAAAAATAATTCCAGCTAATGTACCAAAGTGATTCAATGCAAGAAGGGGATAAAGTTCATCTGAGGCGGCTGGAATGGCGATATTATTTTGAAAGGCATAATGATAAATGAGCACGCCTAGCGCAAGAAAAAATAGGGTAGAAACAAAGAAGGATATTGAAAACCACAATATATTTTTCTGCGCTTCTTTTTGGTTTTTGCAGGTCAGGTTCTTTTGCATGATGTTTTGGTCCAAGCCATTCATAGCAATTGTAATAAATACACCTGCAATAAACATCTTAAAGAAGTTTTGACTTGAAAGTCCGTCCCAAACAAAGATGGTAGATAAGTCACTCTCCACCACAAGGCCTACCATATCTGTAGCTTTCAAGTTGAGGTGAGAGGAAATAATGAAGATACTAATGATTACCGCAAGCAGCAGAAAAGTGGTTTGGAGAGTGTCGGTCCATACAATGGTTTTTATTCCACCCCTAAAAGTATATAACCATATCAAGACAATGGTTGTAAATACGGATACGTAAAAGGGTATTCCAAAAGCATCAAAAAAAGCTAACTGCAAAACGGCTGCGGCCAGAAAAAGTCGAAACGATGCCCCAATGGTCTGGGAGATCAAAAATATAACGGAACCTGAAATATATGTGCTCCGACCAAACCTTTCCCTCAGATATTCATAAATGGAAATAAGGTTCATCTTGTAGAACAAGGGGATTAATACAAGTGCCACCAATGCATAGCCAACCATATTGCCCATTACAAATTGGAGGTATGACCATTGCGTGTTCCCAACTTCCCCAGGGACTGAGATGAAGGTGACGCCCGAAAGTGAGGCTCCTACCATGCCAAAGGCTACCAAATACCAAGGTGATTCACGGTTGCCGTTGTAAAAGGTGAGACTGTCAGATTTGCGGGAGGTAAGATGACCGATTAGAATCAAGAGCAGAAAATATGCGGCGATGACACCAAAAACTAAAAGAGGATTCATAGTGTTGATCTTGGGAGTCTAAAGAAAAATAAACAGACAAGAAGAACCTGTCCATTACACAATCAGGGTCGAATATAAGGAATCATTGATACATTTGACACCGCTGTCTTATAAACTTGCATCGCTATGAACCAGCTCCAAAACATTAAACAGAAAGACCTTATTTCAGAATGCAAATTTTCTGCGTCTCGAAGCAGCGGGCCTGGCGGGCAAAATGTCAACAAAGTAAATTCACAAGTTATCTTACGCTTCGATGTGTATGGTTCGAATTTGCTGGATGAAGAAGAAAAGCAAATAATATTAAAAAAGCTTGGATCCTACATTTCGGGAGAAGGGATGTTGGTTTTGCATGCGCAACAACATCGTTCTCAGCTTCAGAATAAAGAAGAGGTGGTTGTTAAATTTAACAGGTTAATAGAAAAAGCGTTTCAGCCAAGGAAGATCAGGAAAATTACCCGACCCAGTAAAGCTGCGGTGCAGAAAAGGCTTGATGAGAAAAAGAAGCGGTCGGAAAAAAAACAATCAAGGCAAAAAAACCAAAGGTTTAGCTAACTGGATAGTTCATTGTTAATTATCCTCAGAAAGAAGCTGGCTTTTCAACTCTTTCATCTTTTCTATGGTAATAGGTTTATAGATGTAATTGGTGACTATATCATATGAAGAGGACTTGCCAGTGTCATAGGGATCAATGGAAGACGATACGATATAGATCTTTATACTCTTGCTTTCTGGGTACTTTGTTATTTGATCTAAAAACTGCCAGCCATTCATCAAGGGCATGCTGATGTCCAAAAAGATGACATCAGGTAGCGTGCCCGCCTCAATTTGGGGGAGAAGTTCGACCAATGCCTCTTGCCCATTCTTAAAGAACTTGGCCTCTTCGCAAAACTCCGTGAGTGCCAACACTTTCTTCATACTAAAAATATACAAAGGATCGTCATCAACGACATACACGAGCTTAATGGTGTCCATGGATTAAAAGATGTCTACGCAAGTATTATAAAATCTTCATAATAATAAAGAAGATTTAGGTGGAAAGGTAGAAAATCTAATTTTTTTTGAGAATAACGTTTACTAAGGCGCTTTTTTGTTACTTTGTAGTTTAACCAATTATTCTTACACCTATGAAACATCTTTTTCTATTTGCCTTCCTCTTTCCGCTCCTGTTGTCTTGCAACAACCAGGCATCTTCTGTAGCAGAAGAAGGAGCCAATGAAATTGTCGAAACCAAACTCGAATCTAACATGAATGAAGAATTGTTGCGGCACGTGGTGCTGTTCAAGTTCAAAGAAGGAACTTCTCAAGATGACATTACAAAAGTAGAAGAGGCGTTTCATGCTTTGGAACACAAAATCCCCGAAATCAAGGACTACGAATGGGGAACGAACAATAGTCCTGAAGGGAATGACAAAGGGTTCACCCATTGCTTTTTGGTGACCTTTGCCAGTGAGGAAGACAGGGATATCTACTTGCCACATCCTGATCATAAAGCTTTTGTGGATGTGCTTCTCCCTCATTTGGAAGATGTGTTGGTAGTTGACTATTGGGCGAAATAACAGAAAGAATTTTAAATGAAAAATGCCTTCTTCAAACTGTTTGGAGAAGGCATTTTTGTTTTATGTAATTTTGTTACTGCTTAGGAATCCATCCCATCACCTTTAAATCATAGTCTGTATAGGTCGTATAGCGGCCTTTCAGCCAAATCACTACTTCCCGACCTTGGTATTCCAAAACAATGGGGCGAATGTTGTCTTCATCGGAATTTTGTGTAATGGCTTTCCACTTCCAGGTTGCGCCTGCGTCACGGCTTGTGCCGCGAAAGATTTCCCGCCGCTGACTGCCCTTGCTCACTAATGGTTGACCTGTGGCAGGATCTACATCAGCAGAAATATAAACTACATTCGGGTCCGTGGGATGGAGTGTAATCAAGCCCGTATATTCATTTTCACCTGGATATAGTCTTGTTCCTGCATAGGCGATTTCATACTCCCGCCATTCCTTCCCATCCCATCGGGCGTAGTGGTACCGATGGTCAAAACCTCCTTGCGTTACATTTTTGGTCTCCCCCAAAGCAATAGGATCTTTGGTAACCGAAAATGCAATATAGGGATGGCCGTCTTTATCCAACTGAATATCACTGGTCCAAGCTACATCTTTTCGAACCGATGGGCTGCCTGCAAAAACCGCTGTAAAATCTGTAGGTTTGATGGCGCTATCGGTAGTATGGCTTAACTCGCCAACGTAAGTTCCATCGCTGCGATAGATTTTGCCGTGTTCTATGTAAGCATGATAAATTCCATTGTTAAAATGTCTGGGATGTTCTTCGGTAGTAATAAAATGAATCCTGTTTTTGCCGTCACTGGCATACCGCACATAAGGCCGTCCTTCTATGCTGAACAGTCTGCCTCCATAGCTCCAATTGCCGCCGTCATCGTCCGAAAACATATAGTTGGGATTTCTATTGATGCCACGATGGAAATTGTATGTCAGGCCTGAATTGCTTAACCGATAAACATTGGAGTAAGTGACTTTCCCACCCACGTCCATGCTTTGTTCTGGTTCCCACTGTTGAATATCGCCTGGATGAGAAGAAATTCTATACCGCATCCATTGATCTACGCCATGGCCTGCATACACTGTTAAATATTTGCCATCAGGTCTAACCATCAAAACCCCCACATTATGATCATCAGGCGGCAAAACGTCTTGATTAAGGATAACGGTTTGTTTGTCTCCTGTTTTGAAATGGTAGCTTGAGACAATATTATAACCTTTGGAATTCACGCCAGAAAAAATCAATTGGTCTCCATCGATGATGGCGCGGTTATCTTGGAACCAACACCATCCTGAATCCTCGTGGAGTTGCATAATGCGGTGTGATTGACAGGAGGTGCTTGTGACGATGAGCGCGAGCGCCAGTAGATAAAGTAGAGGTGGCTGATAGATTTTCATGTAAGTGTAATGCAACAAGTTAAGTCTGACACAAATTGGCGCCTTTAGAATCAGCAGCACGGTCGAATATGCTATGCAACTAGTCTTCCAGCTTTACTTCGATGGGTTGGTGTTGTAGGATTTCATCTATAAATCGGTAAGCAGCCCGTCGCGTCTCTACAGGGAAGTCATGTCCAGCATCCGGAAAATGGGCGCGCAGCTTATCCAGTGCACCTACTTTATGATAGGCCGCTGTTATGGTTGTCAGCCCTTTGTGCACGCCATCCACAGCGAAGTTGCTATCATGCTTCGGAGAGTTTGTAAAGAAAGCTCTAGGGGCTAAAGAAGCGATGACTTCTGGAAAGTCAAAGGGAATCTTTTTTTCATCTAGCTGAAACCTGTCGCGAATAAGCGGCATGTATCTATCTTGTGCCCATGGTCCAAGCCTTCCCCCATAGCGTAAAGATGCTTCTTCCCCTATATCATAATGTGCAAATGGCGTCCAGCCACAACTACTTACCACCACTTTGATCCTTTCGTCAAAGGCGCCCACAAATATGGCATTATGTCCACCGAGAGAATGACCAATTACCCCTATGCGTCCTGCATCCACTTCTGGCAATTCTGTCAGCAGATCAATGCTACGTATATGGTTAAAAATAGCTTTCATTGTACCCGACACGTACCTGTCCTTTTCAAAATCATAATCTGCCAATTCTCCCATGCTGGGGTAATCTGGTGCGATGACTACATAGCCTCTCTGGGCCAATTCTTTGGCGAGGGCACGGTTGGAAAGTGGACTTTTGCCATCTACCAGTTGTTTCCCTAATGCCCCCGTTCCATGCAGCACCAGCATGGCAGGAAGTTTCTTTTTAGCGTCAGCCTTTTGAGGGATGTATAGAAGGGCAGGTACCGGTTCATTTTCATCCGCAGCAAAAACAACAGTGTGCTTGGTATAATTATGCTCCTTTATGCTCTCCCGTATCTGTAGGTTCAAGGGAGGGAGCCCATTCCGGTTCGGCAAAGGCCCCATTACCGCTTCCATTCCCTCTACTATTTCCTGCTTGGATTTAGCCCGCGGACCAGGCGAACTGCCATCATCGTTTAAGAGTTTTTGCATGGCTCCCATAAGCACCGGCTCAGCTTCGGCTGTCACAGGGCTTGTTATGGCCTCGTATCCACCCTGATCATACGCTGCCGCATCACCTATATAGAAGGGGCCATAATCTCCATAAGCCGCCATGGCCACAAAAAGATCTGGACGCATGGCTTTAGCAGCTAGCTGATATTCAACGAAAAGTTCTCCGGGCATATGGAGCACACGAGCTGGTCCTAGTTTTAAGCAGGAAACGTCGATTGTCTTGCCTGCTTCAACCCTCTTGAGCCAAGCGAGTTTGATCATGTTGTTGGACAAAAAGCGGTATCCTTCTTTGGCCATTTGGTCTTGAATTTCACCTAAATCAGGTTTTGGCTTTAAAGCCACTGGGGTGGAGGTCCATTCCACATCTTGGACATTAAGGGGATATTTTTTTGTTTGCTCCCACGCCTTTTTCATGCCTTCTGCCATGCGTTGAGCCAGAATAAGGCGGTTTTCGTGAGCCCCATCGTTATACTTACCTGCAGTAACGTTGGCTCCAGCTCCATTAAAATGGACGTGCAAGGCATCGGGCACTGCCAACTGCCTGAAAAATCGTGCGACGCCAGGGAAATCGGGATTGGCCACTTTTGTAAGATAGTAACTTTGGGGATGCACCGCGTAATAACTTAATACAGCGAGAGGCCTTTCATCACGCCAGAAACTGATGAGTTGAACCATAGGGTCTATCAAACCCTCCGGTTTTGCCCGCATGGTTGAATCTTTGGTGGAGGAAGTCCTAGAGAAAATGGCTTTTCCATCAGGTCCCAAAATCCTACGGTTGGAGGCCACTTTTTCTATCGCAGCTTCACCAGTACCAATATGGGTAACCACTTCGCTTTGCTGTAGAGATACCTTGATAGCTGTTTGCAGCCGGCGGATCACTTCCTTATCAAAAGAACTCTCAAATGCAGCGGGATCCAGGCCTGCATCTAAAAGAATCCGCTCTGCACCAAAATCTGAAATGGGAGCGTCGTGCTGATGAAGCGTGTGCACCGCCACCCTTTCAGGGA
>DATGQZ010000022.1:0-35110 GCA_035303945.1 Cyclobacteriaceae bacterium | reverse complement strand
AGGTGGTAATATGCCGATTCCCAAACGCCATAGTTTTTTACCGAGTCGGATTTTTCCTCCATCTTCTCCACATAGTAGTCGAGGAAAGGACGGTTTGCCTTGGACTTGTTCTTGAAGCCATATCTGCCCTGCAAGAACTCACTCTTACGGAGTGCCAGAATATCCTCGGCAAGTTGTAGTGCTTCTTTGTTGTCCTTTTTTTCGCGGGCGGTTTTAGGATTTGGGTGGAGATAGGGCTTCAAAAATTCAAAATCCCTTAAATGCACTCTCTTTCCCGTTTTCTCATCGACAGTGGAGCCTTTAAAAGATTCAATGTAAAGGCTGATCCTTCCATCCGCGAGTTTTTTTCTTTTAGCGTGATTTTCATGATTGGCTTGTTCGAGTTGTACATTTGTACAACTCAAGAGGCCATGAGTTGTACATTGGTTGTACCAAAGCTATCAATAAAGGAAATCAAAGTCAAGCAAATCCACCATAAACCGTTGATAATCAAAGCAAAGTAAAGGAAGATAAACCAAAGAAAACATCATTTATTTGCCGATGCAGAACTTGCTAAAGATGTTTGCCAGCAGATCATCTGTCGTCACTGTTCCGGTAATTTCGCCTAGATAATGCAAGGATCGGCGGATATCCATCGCCACAAAGTCGTTGGTTACCTGGTTGTCAAGTCCAGTCAGTATATCAAGCAGTGACTCCCTGGTTTTGTTGAGGCTTTCGTAGTGGCGTATGTTGGTTACGATCGTATTGCCTGTCCTAAACTTATCCAAGTTGACCAATTCCAAAATCCTGGATTTTAAACCATCCAAATTGTCTTTCTGTCCGGCGGAGATGAACACGGTGTCTGGATGTTTAGCCTTTAATGCCTGTACAATGTCCTCTCTGGCTTTGTCCGTTTTATTGGCGACTTTGATAAAGGGTACCCCAAGATGCTCTAGCTTATTCACATCCCTATTGATTTCCACCAAATTGGTGTCTGTCAGGTCAAATAGATAGAGGATCAGTGAGGCCGTTTTCATTTTTTCCTGCGTACGGCTCACACCTATTGCTTCAATGGTATCGGTGGTTTCCCGTAAACCTGCGGTATCAATAAAGCGGAAGATTACCCCTCCAATGCTTATTTCATCTTCAATAAAATCGCGGGTAGTTCCGGCAATATCGGATACTATGGCCTTCTCTTCATTGAGCAAGGCATTGAGCAGGGTGGATTTACCCGCATTGGGCTTGCCAGCAATAACGGTAGGGACGCCGTTTTTAATTACATTCCCCAAATCAAAGCTCAATATCAATTCTTCTACCACCCGCAGGATTTTTTCTACCAATACCCTTAACTCCTGTCGGCTGGCAAATTCAACATCTTCTTCAGAAAAGTCCAATTCCAACTCAATCATGGAGGCAAAATGGATCAGTTGGCTACGCAATTCCTGAATTTCTGACGAAAATCCCCCCCGCATCTGCTTTAAGGCAGCCTCATGGCTAGTTTCAGATTCCGCATGGATCAAATCAGCCACTGCCTCGGCCTGAGCCAGATCGAATTGTCCATTGAGGAAGGCACGCTGCGTAAATTCTCCCGGCTTAGCAACACGGGCTCCCTTGCGGACAAAAAGCTTGATGACCTGATTGATGATGTAGGAAGAGCCATGCGTGGAAATCTCCACCACATTTTCTTTGGTAAAAGAACGCGGTGCTACGAAAAGGGAAACGAGGACTTCGTCAATAATTTTTTCGCCATCTCTTATGGTGCCAAAGTGGATCGTGTGAGAAGGCTGCTCCTCTAGGTTTTTGCCAAAAAAAACTTCATTGGTCAGTCGTATAGCATTTTTTCCGGAGAGACGTATTACCGCAATGGCACCTACGCCCTGTGGGGTAGCCAATGCAACAATGGTATCTTCCCTTTCGGTGATATTAAAACTCATTTAAGGATTGAATTTTTCAAGTAAAGCGTTCATTGAGGTGAGAAAAGCCTGTGGTTCACGATAGCCAGGCAATAGCGTAATATTCTCCATAGCGGCATCCATGATTACAAAGTTAGGGTAAGAATTTACCCTCATTGTTCTGGCCATAGTGGCATCGGTAAATTCCCTGCCGCGAAACTTATACTTTCTTTTGTTCTCTTCTGCATTCAGTTTCACCGGATAAAAGGTTCCATTTACATAATTAATCACCTCGCTATCCATGAAGGTTTCTTTGTCCATTTTCTTACACCAGCCACACCAGTCGGTATAGACTTTTACAAGAATCATCTTTGGTTCTTTGGCAGCAAGCTCTGAGGCCTCATCAAAGGTCAGCCACTTTATAGCTTTATCTTGGGCTAACGCACTAAAGCTATGTGCTAAGGCAAAAGCCATAAGAATACATTTTTTCATGGGAATTAAGATTGAAGTACGCTCATGCTAAGATAATCCTTTTTGACGAAGGCACGAACATCAAACCTAAGGAAAGGGCTGGAAGTTCCTGTTTCGGTGCTATGAGAAGAATATTCGTAAGCCAGGTGAGACATTATTTGCTTAGCTGCAACTTTGCCTCCATCTTTAACGATAAATACAGGAATCTTTTTAAATTCCATTGAAATTAAGGTACGAACTAATGAAAAAACACCTACTTGCATGGCTATTTCTTTTATTTTCTGTAGGCAGCTGGGCACAGGATGCTGAGCTAACAGGAAGCTGGAGCGGCTCTTTGGATGTGATGGGGCAAAAGTTGCCTCTTGTTTTTCATTTCGAAAAGTTGAATGGCGGGTGGAAGGGAACCGCTGATAGTCCTGCTCAGGGCGCAAAAGGACTGGCGTTAAAAAATATCCTTTTTAACGGACTGATGGCTGCATGGGAATTTGAACAGATTCCCGCCTTATATGAGGGGGTTATGGTGGGGGATACCTTAAAGGGGAATTTTACCCAATCGGGAACAACATTTTCGCTTGAACTAATCAGGGTGAGTGAAGCCTCAGTCGCTACGGACCTGCAACGGCCTCAGGAGCCGCGTCCGCCTTTTGACTATGAGGAAATCGAAACCTCCTTTGTGAATACTGCCGGTCAGCTAAAATTGGTTGGCACAGTTACCAAACCGAAGGGCACAGGTCCGTTTCCTGCTGTGGTATTGGTGTCCGGTTCAGGCCCACAAAACAGAAACGGAGAACTGCTTGATCATCAGCCCTTTTGGGTGCTAGCCGATCACCTTACCAAAAATGGCATTGTGGTGTTCAGGTATGATGAAAGGGGAGTAGGGGAGTCGGAAGGCGATTTTTCACAGGCCACCAGTTACGATCTAAAAGGCGATGCCAATGACGCCATTGCCCATTTAAGAAAATTTCCTTTTGTCGATCAGGTCAAGGTGGGTGCTATCGGACATAGCGAAGGCGGCATGATAGGCTGGATGCTTGCGGCAGAAAACGCTATTGATTTTCTGGTTGCCTTGGCAGCGCCTGTGCTTCCCATAGATCAATTTATGGAGCAGCAAACCAAGGACGTGCTCCGTGTTTCGGGAGCGGATGAGAAGCTCTTCGAAGAACGTTTGACCTTGAACAAGAAGGTCTATGCTGCGGTGAAGAACACGGAAAAAATGGAAGATCTGGAAGGTAACTTGAAAACAATGATCAGGGAACACCTTGCGGAAGTGGGGGTGGATACAAACGATTTGGACAAAGAGACGACGGCAATCATGAATGCCTTTGCACCGACGGTCAGCCCTTGGTTCTTTGAATTTTTAAAGTTTTCTGCAGAAACTTATATAAGACAAATCGATATTCCTGTTTTTGCTGCTTTTGGTGGTAAGGACATACAAACCAATGCACCTGCCAATATCGAGGCCCTTCGGAAATTTACAGCTGATAGGGGGCATCTGTTTAACGTAACCACTTATCCATCACTTAACCATTTATTCCAGACAGCTGAAACAGGTTCCGTAGCGGAATATGGCACCATAACTGAAACATTTAATGAGAAGGTGATGGAGGATATCGTAAAATGGCTCAAGTCGTTGATGTGATAAAGAATTCCCGCACGCCCTAAATAAGAGGAACAGGCGAGCATTGCTTCAACCGAATTTTGTTAGCCAATGTTATCATTATTTAGATTAATCCTAAATTTCTAAAACGCAAAACCTGGTAAATTAACTTCCGTTGGAATAAGTAAACCAAAACTAAGAACCATGGAAACTAACGTGAAGAAAACATCAGCGATTATGGAGTGTCCTGTATGTCATGCTTCTGCAGTAGAATCCTGCAAAAGTCCTGAAAAGAAGGCCACTAAAGATTGTCCAAGAGTAAAATAGAATAAGAGAGCCGAGAGCTCTCTTTTTTTTGCCTTTGTTTTATATTCTACTCAGATTATGCTTATGATGTCATTTTTGGTAGCTTAGCAATAACGGCATAATTTCTGAGCCGCTATAGGTTTTCCACTATCTTTTATACGACATGACAAATCCTTCCAATTACAGCTTATTTGATGACGTAAACCGTTTTGTGGACAATGCTGTCCAACATATGGACATACACCCCGGTTTGGTAAGTTTGATCAAAGAATGTAACAGCATTTATCAGTTTAAATTTCCCCTCCGGCATGATGACGGAAGCTATGAAGTGTTGACAGGATACCGCATACAGCATTCGCACCACAAACTGCCGGCAAAAGGCGGGATAAGGTACAGCGAGCATGTCAATGAGGATGAGGTAAAAGGTCTCGCAGCCTTGATGACTTATAAGTGCGCACTCGTCGAAGTTCCCTTTGGCGGGGCAAAAGGCGGGGTGAGTATTGACCCCCGAAAATACTCGGTCGACCAGCTGGAAAGGATCACCAGGAGATACACTTCCGAACTGATCAAGAAGAACTTTATCGGCCCTGCCATTGATGTGCCGGCTCCTGACATGGGAACCAGCGCAAGGGAGATGGCCTGGATTGCTGATACTTATCAAGCTTTTAACCCCTCCGCTATCAATGCAAAAGGTTGTGTTACTGGTAAGCCACTATCCCAGCATGGCATAGCAGGCCGTAATGAAGCAACCGGCATGGGTGTTTATATAGGTATTAGGGAAGCCGTAAGTATCAAGTCAGATATGGATGCCCTAGGTTTGACCACTGGGTTGGAAGACAAGCGCATTATAGTTCAGGGGTTAGGTAATGTAGGCTTTCACTCTGCCCTGTACCTGCAACAAGCGGGTGCCACTATTATTGGTATTGCGGAATGGAACGGCGGCATTTGGGATCCAACAGGAATCGACGTTCAGGAGATCAAAAAATATCTGTCTGAGCACAAAAGTTTTGAAGGTTATGGGAAAGGAAAATTTATTGACAACGCCACCGAATTATTGACCTATCCCTGCGACATCCTGATTCCTGCAGCAATGGAAAATCAAATCACTGCTCAAAATGCACCTTTCATCCAGGCAAAAATTATTGGAGAAGCCGCAAACGGTCCTGTGACTCAGGAAGCCGCTAAAATATTGCTGGATCGGGACATCATGCTGATCCCAGATATGTACTTAAATGCTGGAGGGGTCACGGTGTCATACTTTGAGTGGTTAAAAAATCTCTCGCGGGTATCCTTTGGGAAGCTGGAGCGCCGCTACGAAATGCAAAAATTTAAAGTCTTGTTGGAGAACATAGAAACTGCTACCGGGGACCTTTTTACTGAGGATCAAAAACACCTCATCGTAAAAGGAGCTAGTGAACGGGATCTGGTGATATCAGGTTTGGAGGATATCATGGTGTCGACTTATCATAGCATGAATGAAACCCGACATCAAAAGCAGCTAAAGAGTTTGCGGACGGCGGCCTTCATTCTAGCTATGGAAAGAATCTCCATTAGTTATCTGGATTTGGGCATATTCCCCTGATATGCTAACGAGCTTTGTCTTTATATCATCAAACAAGGACTGTTGAGGGAGGAAAGCCTTCTTCCTCCTTCCTTTTTAACAACAAGTCTGACCGCTGATGTAATTGGATACTACCTTTAGTCATATATTCCCGTTTTTTACCTTCCATTTCTAATCCATAATCATACAGAAAAAGATGAAATACCTTATTATTGTTTTTGCCTTGTTATCGGCTGCCTTTGTGCTTCCCAATAAGAAGGCGGGTAAAGAAATTATCGTAGCAAGCTACAATCTCAGGATGGATACATCCAGTGATGGCATTAATGCTTGGCCAAACCGTAAGGAAAATGTTAAAGCGTTGATACAGTACCATGAGTTTGATATCATCGGTACCCAAGAAGGTTTTAAACATCAATTGGATAACCTAACTGAAATTCCCGGTTTCGCTTATGTTGGTGGCGGAAGAGACGATGGAAAGGATGCAGGTGAGCATTCTGCTATTGTTTACAGAAGTGACAGATTCCAAGTGATGGATTCAGGGGATTTTTGGTTAAGCGAAACGCCTGATAAACCAGGTTTGGGCTGGGATGCCACTTGCTGTAACCGGATTGCTTCCTGGGCAAAATTTAAGGATAAACAGACTAGAAAGCAGTTCTATTTCTTTAATGTCCATTTTGATCACCAAGGGGTGGTGGCAAGACGTGAATCTGCTAAATTAATGGAGCAGAAAATCAAAGAAATTGCCAAAGATGCTCCTGTGATTCTTACCGGCGATTTTAACTCTACACCCGACACGGAACAGATTGTTTCCTTGTCTGCTTTCCTGAATGATTCCTATTCTGTTACAAAAATGCCGCCTTATGGACCGGTAGGGACTTTTAACAGTTTCCGTTTTACGGCTCCCTTTGACAGCAGAATTGATTATGTATTCGTAAGCAATCATTTCCAAGTACGGAAATACGGCGCGCTGACAGATGCCAAGGATCAACGCTACCCTTCTGATCACATTCCCGTGGTAGCTACCCTTAGCTTTAAGTAATACAAAGGCTTCACTGAAAAGTGGAGCCTTTTTAAAGAAGCTACTGTTTGCGGGCGTTATCCGGAGCGACCTTCATTCGGGAAAAGCTGCAAACTGTTAAATCATTTGTTTTTTAAAATTCTCACTTGTACGATCAATAAGCTTTCCTGCGAATTTTTAATTTTTAATCTATACCCTTTTGCATAACTTGTTGCAGCATTTACTATCGAAAAAACTGCTTTAGCCGATGGTTCAGGTAATTGTGAGGCAATAGTAGGCAGCACCTCCCAAAAAAGAGGTGCTGAACTTTAGATCGCGCTCACTCCACCTTTACACTCAACACCGGAATATCCGCCCTATAAATCAAGGTCTCTGTGACGCTTATGCTGTAGGTGGAACTGGTTTTATGGGGGGGAGACAAGTTTTAGTCACATCCCTGGTTTAATATTTTGGCTAAAGCCCGAGGGGAGGGGAAACGGCAACAGACAGCCAAAGCAGACGGTAATAGAGAGCCAAAGCAGGCAACCACAGAGCGAGCTGTCGAAGTGTCGTTTTGCCGTTGGCTTCAGCCAACGGATCAAAGGATGGCTATTTATACTAGTGGGGCTTTAGCCCCTAATCAGAGGTTACAAGCGACTGATTACCCATTAACATACTCCCAGCCGTATTTTTCCATAAAATCGTCAACCTCTTGTGAAAAAGGAATTTTTTGGTGGTGGCATTCTTGTAGATGGAATATTTCGCACTGATGCTACGTGACTTTCACTAACGCCAACTGCCCAGTAGTCATCCTGCCATGCAAACTTTTCTCCTGTTAAGTTGTTTTTGTTTATCCAGAAGGAAGATCCACCTTTAATTAACTGGGCGGTCTGGCTGATACTGTGCGTCCTGTTCAGAGAAACCAGACAATGATGATCTTGTGGGTTTGGGATGAATACGTAATTTCCCAATAACCCTAGGCAAATGGAATGATATATATTATGTTTATACATGATAATTCGTGTCCGGCCTGCTTACTAAACCGTTTATTCATCGGCAGACAAAATAAACCGCTGCTCTTAACGTTTCAACAGGTTGATTGAAGATGCAGTGTCGTAAAAAGTTGTAACTACACAGTGTCAAGGCTTTTGTTAAAGTGACATGGTTTAGGGGCTTGTTACGCCTAATCTACTGCTTGCATTTGTATCCATTTTTGCTCATTCCGAGTATGGAAGGCAATGTCTCAGAAATAAATGCCTACATTTAGCCTAGAAAAGATCAGCCGCTGATGTTTGAACAGTTATTAAAAAGTATCTCCAAAGTGGTCACTTTGACGGAAGAGGAGTCAGCGTATTGCAGGAGCTGCTTTATTTCCCAGAAGCTGGGAAAACGGCAAACACTGTTGCAGGAAGGGGAAGTCTGCCGGTACACTGTTTTTGTCGATAAAGGGCTGCTCCGCAGTTTTATCATAGATGACAAGGGCACAGAGCACATTTTACAATTTGCCTTTGAAGGCTGGTGGATGGCGGACTTATATAGTTTTTTGACCGATGAACCCTCTCTGTATTATATGGACGCTATCGAGGAGAGTGAACTTTTGATGATCGACCGGATTGCCTGGGAGGATTTATTGGATCATGTTCCCGCCATGGAAAGATATTTCCGTATCTTAATTCAAAACAACCTGATCGCTACCCAAAGAAGGTTGATGGGCGTGATGAGTGATACTGCGGAAGAAAAGTACAGCAAATTGTTACAGACCTTTCCCGCCTGTATTCAACGGGTGCCTCAGCATATGATTGCCTCTTATCTAGGTATGACACGAGAAACGCTCAGCCGCACCCGCGGACAAATGGCGGGCAAAAAATAACGCTGCCTCTTAAGAACTTCCTGCTAGCCTTTTTGATTTTTAATTTTGCCGCTCTTGAGGTGGAAGCATTTTCCTGCGTCCACCCTTATCTAATTGCAATCGCCACCTTGCTTTATTGATCTATATCAATGCATCGTCCTGCATAACCTCGTAATTTTGCATTGTGGAGTCTAAGAAGGATCAGTACGTGGCGTCTTCAACGAATTCGTCCGCCAGATGATTTGCTTCGTTAATATAGACGTTGTACTGGAGCTATTGTTCATAACAATACGTCTCTGGTCTTAAAACTTAAATTACTATACTATGAAAATAGCATTGATAGGCGCCACAGGTTTTGTGGGATCTGCCATTTTAAGAGAAGCCTTGGATCGGGGACATGAGATCAAAGCTCTAGTGCGAAATCCGGAAAAACTTACTGTAAGCCACGAGAAGCTGTCCGTGGAGCAGGGGAATGCCATGGATATTGACCGGTTGGCAGCGCAGTTAAGCGGTAATGATATCGTAATCAGTGCCTATAATGCTGGCTGGGGAAATCCTAATTTATACCAAGAATTTCTCCAGGGAGCGCAGAATATCCAAGAAAGTGTAAAAAAGTCCGGGGTTAAAAGGCTGTTGGTTGTCGGCGGTGGGGGCAGTCTTTTCATTTCACCGGACCTCCAGATTGTTGATACGCCGGATTTCCCTTCTTTTATCAAACCAGGGGCGATGGCCGCACGGGATTATCTGAACATTCTCAGAAAAGAGGAAGAGCTGGATTGGACTTTTGTAAGTCCTGCTCCGGGAATGCATCAAGGTACGTCCGGTACCCGAAGAGGAACCTACCGAACAGGCCTGGACACCCCTCTAATGGATGAGGATAACAATCCCAGTGGCATCTCCGTGGAAGATGTAGCTGTGGCAGTACTGGATGAAGCTGAGCATCCCAAACACATTAAACAACGTTTTACTGTTGCTTATTAAACCACGATGTGAAATGGAAGCCAAGAAATTGAGATGCAAAGACAAAGAGTACAAAACACTGGCTTCAATAATCTAATCATATTTAAAATTAACTACATATCAATTATGAAAAGGGTACTTTCTTTATTATTATTTGTTGCAATGATAAGCAGCACTGCAATTGCACAGGCTACCTGGAAAGTAGATAATGCTCACGCTAAACTTACCTTTAGCACCGTGCATTTAGGTATCTCCGATGTGGCAGGACTATTTAATGAATTTGATGCTACCATTGTGGCTGCAGAAGATGATTTTAGCGATGCTACATTCGAGTTAACCGTTAAGGTGGCCTCCATAGACACTGAAGTAGGGATGAGGGATGACCATTTGAGGAGTCCTGATTTCTTTGAGGTGAAAAAATATCCAGAGATGACTTTTAAAAGTACATCCATAAAGAAAACGGGGCAAGACCGCTACGCTCTTACCGGGGATTTAACCATTCGTGACATTACCAAACCGGTGACTATGGATCTTTGGTATCGTGGGACCATAGAAAATCCTCAATCCAAAGCCCCTACAGCAGGGTTCCAAGTGACCGGCACCATCAAACGCTCGGATTTCAATGTGGGTCCTAAATTTCCGGCAGCAATGATCAGCGATGAAGTGAGCATTAAAGCTGATGGAGAATTTGTAAAACAGTAAAAAATCTAAGCAAGATGTTACCAGATCTTGGGCTATTTATAAAGCAGCCCAAGATTCTTTATTGCCTCCCAATTCATACATCCATTTGCAAGCACTATGGGACGGCACAGTTATTTAGTTCTATCATATTATAATGAAAACAATATTCAATATACGACCTGCCTTTGTAGATAGCGTTTTGTTGGGAGTGCGGGTCGTCATTGCAGTACTTATGTTAGTACATGGCTTTCCAAAGCTCGGAATGTTACTTTCAGGGGCGTCAATTTCTTTTCCGGCGGTCATGGGGATGAGCCCAGCGCTGTCATTATTGCTGGCCGTTCTCGCGGAAGTGCTATGTTCATTGCTTATTTTGATCGGACTGGGCACCCGCTTAGCCGTATTGCCTTTGATTATTACCATGTTGGTTGCAGTATTTCACATTCATCTTCAAGATCCCTTTTCTGCTAAGGAATTAGGCCTCCATTATTTGTTGGTATATGTCATGCTGCTGCTGTGCGGAAGCGGAAAATATTCCGTAGACCGGCTGGTGTGGAAAAAAATTAAAGCATAAAAAACAGTTAAACAGCATGTCAAGTATAGCAGTATTCAATCGCTTCACCGCTGGACTGGAAGAACAAGATTCGCTCATGCCGGTATTGTTTGTCGGTCACGGATCACCAATGAATGGGATTGAAAACAATGATTTCAGTCAAAGGTGGGCTCAGATGGCTGAGGAGATACCCACACCCAAAGCGGTGTTGGTGGTGTCGGCCCACTGGTTGAGTCCAGGGACAAGAGTGACCGCTATGGATTTCCCAACTACCATCCACGATTTTGGTGGCTTTCCCCAAGCATTGTATGAGGTTCAGTATCCCGCACCGGGCCATCCATCCTTGGCACAGGACATCATTAACAGCGTGAAGCGTACACAGGTAGAACCTGACCATGATTGGGGTTTGGATCATGGGGCCTGGACCATCATCAGGCATATGTATCCGAAAGCTGATATACCAGTATTGCAGATGAGTATTGACTATTCTAAAGGCTCGCAATACCACTATGAGCTAGCTGCAGAATTGACTGACCTGCGCAAAAAAGGAGTGTTGATCATAGGCAGCGGCAATATGGTACACAACCTTCGGATGATCGCTTGGGATAAGATGGATCAGCCTGGTTATGGATATGACTGGGCGCTGGAAATGAATACCCTCTTCAAACATTGCATAACAGCAGGTGATCATCAGACATTGATCAACTTTAACCGATTAGGACAATCCGGCCGTTTGGCCATTCCTACTCCAGAACACTATTTGCCGTTGCTCTATGTCCTAGGGTTGCAAAGGCAGAACGATGAGGTTTCCTTTTTCAATGATACAGCTGTCGCAGGTTCTTTGACCATGACTTCGGTTAAGTTGGGCTAAGTTGGCATATTAATGTTTAATCCGTATTTTTAATCAAACAACTTATCTATGAAAAGCTTGGAAAATAAAGTTGCCATTGTAACTGGTGCGGCTTCCGGTATTGGAAAGGCCGCAGCTGTATTGTTAGCTAAAGAAGGAGCCAAAATTGTTCTTTCGGATATTGATGAAAAGCAAGGCCGAGAAGCTGCGGAGGAAATCATAGCCATTGGAAGCGAAGCTGTCTTTGTTCAAGCGGATGTTTCCAAACCAGAAGACAATAAACTATTGGTGGAGCATACGCTGACGCATTTTGGTGCGCTGGATATTGCCGTGAACAATGCCGGAATAGGTGGCCCCTTAGCTAAAACAGGAGAATATCCTTTGGATGGTTGGGAAAAGGTGATAGGGATCAATTTATCCGGTGTGTTTTACGGTATGCGTTATCAGATCCCCGCTATGAAAAGCGGTGGAAGCATAGTCAACGTCGCTTCTATTTTAGGACAGGTAGGCACGCAGGGGTCACCCGCTTATGTGGCCGCTAAGCATGGGGTAGTAGGGCTCACCAAAGCAGCTGCCTTGGAATACGCTGCACAAAATATCCGGATCAATGCAGTGGGGCCAGGATACATCAGAACTCCTTTAATCACTAATACACTGGATCAGGCCACGCTTGATCATCTGGTAAGCCTTCATCCCTTGGGAAGATTGGGCGAATCGGAGGAAGTCGCAGAACTTATTCTTTGGTTAGCATCTCCAAAATCTTCTTTCGCCACAGGTGCATACTATGCACTGGAAGGCGGGTATTTGGCACAGTAAATCCAAAAAGGGAGTTGTTGGTTGATCCAACAGACAACTCCCTTTTCAAATTGGTTGTGCTGTGGACTTTGACAATATCATTCAAAGAGGCCATCGAAGGAGATATTATTTATAGCTATTATCGCGCCTACAATTGAAGGCACTAGGATCGATCCCGCTGTCAATGCGGGATTGAATTTATACATTTTTGCGTCAGCCATTCTTTCAAAAGCGATATCTATCTGCGTCGGATCCTTTCTCCAGCGTGCATTTTCTTTCCTGATCAAAATACCTTCGATACCTGATGGCTTTATTTCCTGAAGTTTTAGTTTCACCTCTCTGCCATCAGTGAGTTTGACAATGTAAATCTTATTCCTTTTGAAAAAATGCTGGGCGGCTAATTGCTTAAAATCAACCGGCTTAGGTATGGATCTATCCTTATGAATACTTTTTGGGGTGAAGCAGGAGGAAACAGCCAAGGTTATCCAGAGAACCATCAGGAGTTTTGATAGATTTTTCATGGTTTTCGCGACGGAAATGGGTAATATTCTTGGGCGAAACGTTAGTGCATGGAATGTTTTCATGCGTTATTATATACCAGCAAATATCCTTTCAATATATGTCACCAGCCAATCAAGAAAAAAATCTCAACAGACAGATGATACAGTTAGCGTGCGGGTAATACCTTTGAAATTAACAAGAAAAAATATTATATCCTATTGAATATTAAGGAAATAGAGGGCATTAATCGTCTTTGTGTCAATGTCATCTGATCTTTCAAATGATGATCCCGTGCTGCCTATAAGGCTTAGCACGTCTTTGCTTATGAAGAAAACAAGGAAAGCTGAATGGGATTCATGATTTGTGCTCCTTGATCGGAAGGAATGACATATACAGGTATCTCTGATTCCCTGGATGTAAGTACAATTTCAACTCCTTCAGCATAGGGCTTGAATAACTCATAGACTAGTTTTGGATCATTGTTTTCTTTGGAAAGGTGCGACAAAAAGAGGTGTGATAAAAAGGGCGAGCGATGTTGACAAAACAGTGCCAGTGCCTGATCATTGGAAAGGTGCCCCTCTCTCCCGTCGATTCGTCGTTTTAAGTGGTAGGGATACCTGCCATTCATCAACATCTGTTTATCGTAGTTGGTTTCCAAAAAAATGGCATGACAGCATTGGAAATGGCGGATCACATGTTCGCAGGCCTCGCCAATATCGGTCAAAACTCCCACGCAAGTACCTTGATGTTTGATGACAAAACTCTGCGGATCATATGCGTCATGACACTTAGGAAAGGATACTACTTCTAACTCTCCAATAGCGATGGCTTGGTAGGGTTGGAGGTTGTGGTTGTAGGGGTGGTCAGGATGAATATGGCTATCTCTCAAGGTTCCAAAAGTGCTGTACACTGGGAGTTGGTATTTTTTAGCCAATACCCGCAGACCCCGCACGTGGTCAGTATGTTCGTGGGATATAAATATTGCCTTGACCTTCTTCATTGAAAGCCCCAACCTATCCATTCTTCGTTCTATTTCTCTACAGCTAATGCCTACATCGACCAACACCGCCTCTTTTTCATTTCCAATATAGAAGCAGTTGCCGTTGCTGCCAGAATTTAAAGCCGTCACAAATAAACTCATGGGACAAATTACGGGAATAATGAGAAGCAATAAAACACAAATTAACAATATACGCCTTCGGCAATAGGAAAGGGAGGGTGTGATAAGATAGATTGCTCAGGAATATTTTCTTCCCTAACCCGCACAAATATGGGGGGTTAGGCTGCCTTAATAGGTGTTAGGCTTAAAAAATACCCCTTTTTGGGTATTGTTTGGGACTCCAGGTTATCAGAAATTGCCACCTATACTGAAGGGAGGAACGGATCCGTTCCCGATCCATGCCTTATGGTAACCTAACTTTTAAGAGCGTATGCAGTTTAAAATAATTTTGAACAAAAAGAAAGGCGGTATTTTACCCGTCAACTATCGCTACGATTTTTACACGGCGGTATCCGATTTGATAGTTAAAGTAGTTGATCATTATCCCGTTGCTGATCCTCTGGACTTCAGAAGGAGAGTAGCCAAATCCTTTACCTTTAGCAATTTAAACTTTGATTCTTATGAAATACATCATCGACAAGAGGTCATTGTCCATAGAGGGAAAGAAGTCTCTCTTGAAATTAGATTTTTAATTGAGGATGAAGAAAAAACATTAATAGAAAAGGCGCTTCAAGGTCAAAAAATAACACTGGGAAAGACAAACTATCAAATAGTAACGGTTCAGGCAGTTCCACCCATCGACTTTCAGGATGTGATGGTTTATAGGTGTAAATGTCCGATATCACTTGCCAGTAGTTGCCCCTCTGGAGACACATGCTTTTTGTCACCCAGGGACGAGTCCTTCAAGAATTTCCTGAAGATTGATCTAATAAAGCGACTCTTACAATGTAGCCCAGAGGTATCAGACTTCAACGAAGATGACCTCGACCAATATTGCCCCGAATTTCAGTTCGAGCTACTTTCGGAGCCTAAAGAGAAAGGATTTAATGTCAAAGCCAATGACGCTTTCCAAAGTGTGGTGGGTTACCAGTTTGACTTCCAGCTAAAAGCGTCCCCGGTGCTGCATGAAATTGGATTTTACAAAGGTTTTGGCCTGCAGCAGTCGATGGGTTTAGGCTTTGTCGAGGTAATTGCTTGAGTAACAATAGTAGCATTATGACTATACAAGGTCCCGGGAAATATCCTTGGGACTTTTCATTTTTGGTACAGCGAAGAACCTTATTTTTCTCCTGAGGTTGCCAGTTTTTGGGCTTCGTATCCTATCTTTAGGAATTAATTTTATCCACCATTGAAGCCAGTACAGCAATCATGAAAGCAGTAATTCTTAAAGAAGCGGGTAGTACAGACAATTTTTCTATTGAAGATATTGCGACACCAGTGCCCCAACCTCAGGAGGTATTGGTGAAGGTTCATGCAGCCGCCGTTAATCCCGTAGATATGAAGACGCGTAAGGGTGGTGCTTTTCTGGCAAAATTGCAGGAAAGCGGTTCCGTTATCTTGGGTTGGGATATTTCCGGTGTCGTCGAATCCGTGGGAGCTCAAGTATCCTTGTTTAAACCTGGAGATGAAGTATTTGGGATGGTCAACTTTCCCGGAATCGGTAAAGCCTATGCTGCCTATGTAACGGCTCCTGAAGGGCATTTGGCGAGAAAACCCAGCAATATCAACCATGAAGATGCTGCTGCCGCTACATTGGCAGCGTTGACAGCCTGGCAAGCCTTGGTACATGAAGCAAAAGTAACCGCTGGCCAAAAGGTGTTGATCCATGCGGCAGCAGGCGGAGTAGGCCATTTTGCGATCCAGATTGCCAAGCACCTTGGCGCAAAAGTAGTTGGTACAGCGTCATCGTCAAATATTGAATTTCTAAAAGCATTGGGTGTAGACTTTCCCATTGATTACACAGCAGCCCCATTTGAAACCCAGATGGACCAGGTAGATGTGGTATTGGATCCTTTAGGTGATGAGGTCACAGAAAGATCTCTTCAGCTGCTTAGACCGGGAGGTGTGCTAATTTCTATTGTTGGCGGCGTGAAGGAGCATCTTAATGCCCTCATTGCTGAGAAAAACATTCAAGCAAAGAATTATCTCGTTCATTCTAGTGGGACTGACATGCAAGAATTGGCGGCCTTACTGGAACGAGGTATTATTAAACCACACATCTCCCATCGCTATACCTTAGAGGAGGTTGCAGAGGCGCACCGCCAAATCGAGAGCGGACGAACAAAAGGAAAGATTGTCCTCACATTAGTTTAACATTCATTATATTAATCACTGACATATGCCGAGCTACAACGAGTTATTTGAAAACAATAAAAGATGGATACAGGAAAAGACTGGCACCAATAAAGATTTTTTTAAGGAACTCGCCAAAGACCAGAATCCTGAATATTTGTATATAGGCTGCAGCGACAGTCGGGTGACGGCGGAGGAGCTTATGGGTCTGGGGCCAGGAGAAGTGTTTGTTCACAGGAACATTGCCAATTTGATCAACAACACGGATTTAAATGTTATGGCAGTGATTAATTATGCCATTCGTCATTTAGAGGTCAAACATATTATTGTCTGTGGACATTACAATTGTGGTGGTGTCAAAGCCGCGATGATGCCGCAAGATCTTGGGTTATTGAACCCCTGGTTGAGAAATATCCGGGATGTATACCGGTTCCATAAGGCTGAGCTCGATGCCATTACCGATGAGCACAAGCGTTATGACCGCTTGGTGGAATTGAATGTAGAGGAGCAATGCGTGAATGTAATAAAAACGGCAGCGCTCCAACTTCAGAACAGGGACAAAGGATATCCTGAAGTCCATGGGTGGGTATTCGATATCAAGACGGGAAGAATCGTCGATCTTGAAATCGACTTTGAAGGGAAACTTAACGAGATCAAAGATATTTACGACCTCACCAAGTTTAAGAATCCCTATTGAGCAGCCAGCAGCATGTTTCGGTTTGGTAAGGTTTCCCCTTTTAAAACAATTTCCTTATATTGTTTGCTCATACACCTGCACAGCCTATGAAAGTCAACGTAAACGGAAAGGAATGTTTTATTGAAGTAAAGGGCAATACAAGCTTGTTAGAAGTTCTTCGGGAACAATTAGATCTTACCGGGGCGAAATACGGGTGTGGAGAAGGTGCATGTGGGGCCTGCAAAGTGCTCATTAACGGGTCTGCCGTCCCTTCCTGCATAACGCCGGTGACCAGTGTTCAGGACAAAAAAGTAATAACCATAGAAGGTCTGGAACAGGACGGACATCTTCATAAAGTACAGCAGGCATTTTTGACAGAAGATGCATTCCAATGTGGCTACTGTGCACCGGGTATGGTCATGGCTGCCGTGGCCTTGGTAGAAAGAAATCCTCATCCTTCAGAGCAAGAAATTAAAGATGCTTTGCAAGGTAATATTTGTCGTTGTTGCACTTATCCGCAGATCGTTCACGCTATTCGTCAACTCAGTCAACAGTCATGAAAGCACCAGACGAAAATCCGACTAGCACGTTTCCGGAGCAATATGAGCTGCAGGAAAAAAAAACTGGACTTGCACAGCTGAGTCGAAGAAACTTTTTTAAATACATGGGCAGTGGTGTGGCCACTTGTCTGGTTGTTTCGGATCTTTTCGCTTCTGGTGTTTTGGGTAAATTAGCGGAGGAGCGAGAGCCTAATGCCGAAGATACCTTAGCTGCCTGGATCCATATTGGAGAAAACGGAAAAGTAACAGTTTTTACCGGAAAGGTAGAAGTGGGTCAGAATATTCGGACTTCGCTTGCGCAAATAGTTGCAGAAGAGCTATTTGTGCCGGTAGATAGGATAGAAATGGTGATGGGAGATACCCAACTGACGATGTATGATCGTGGTACGTATGGCAGTCTCACTACACCCCAAATGGGACCCATTCTCAGAAAAGCAGCCGCATCTGTTCGGGAATTGATGAAGGAATTGGCTTTAAAAGAATGGGGCTTGGGACAGACCACCCTTACCATAGAGCAAGGTCAAATACACCATCCTACAAACGGGAAAAAGACCAGTTACTTTGAATTAGCTAAGGGACAAAAGCTTTTGCAAAAGCTAAGGGAAGATGTTCCTGTAGTTGCTCCGAGCCAGTGGAAGGTGGTGGGTACCTCTGTCCCAAAGGTAAATGCCAAAGATCTCATCACTGGCCGCCATAAATACGTGTCGGACATGAAAATACCTGGGATGGTGTATGGCAGGGTCTTGAGGCCACCGGCTATCGGTGCTACCTTAGCCATCGCGGATTTATCCAAAGCCAAGTCTGTACCCGGTGTTGAAGTGGTACAGGATGGAGACTTTATTGGTGTGACAGCTCCAAGTACCCAAATAGCCAATGTGGCACTGGCGATGATCGATGCACGTTGGGAGCGGAAAACCCAGCCATCAAGAGATGAGCTGTTTCAGCATCTGAAACAAACTGGAGGTGCTAAAGAGGCAAACCGGCAAGCGGAGCTGGCTTTTGACGCTTCGACAAAACGGATTGATCAGACATTTTCATTGGACTATATTGCCCATGTGCCGCTGGAGCCGAGGGCGGGGTTGGCCTTGTGGGAGGGCGACCAGCTAACCGTATGGACCGGCACCCAGAGACCCTTTGGCGTTCAGGAAGAGCTTGAACAGGCTTTTAAAATACCAAAAGATAATGTTCGGGTAATTATGCCAGACACTGGCTCCGGCTATGGTGGTAAGCATACAGGCGAGGCAGGAGTGGAAGCCGCGCGATTGGCAAAAGCTGTGGGCAAACCTGTAAAAGTCTGCTGGACGAGAGAAGAAGAGTTTAAGTGGGCTTATTCCCGACCTGCCGGGGTGATGGAGGTGAAATGTTCGCTCGACAATAACGGCCAAATTAACTCCTGGCAGTTTCATAATTACAATTCCGGCACGGCAGGCATAGAAACCCCTTATCGCACCGGCGTCAAGCACAGTAAATTCATAGGAGCGCAAACTCCGCTCAGGCAGGGTTCTTATCGGGCATTAGCTTCTACCGCCAATGTGTTTTCGATTGAAAGCACTATGGATGATCTCGCCTTATTGCAGGGCGTCGATCCGCTTGCTTTTAGGCTACAACACTTGGAAGATGAACGATTAGTCGCGGTGTTAAAGGCCACTGCAAAGGAATTTGGCTGGACGCAGTCCAGAAATGAGAAAAACAAAGGTTATGGGTTGGCCTGCGGCAGCGTAAAAGAGGGGTATGTTGCTACCTGTGCTGAGGTGGAGGTCCATCCTACCACTCAGGAAGTGAGGGTAAACAGAATAGTCGCTGGCTTTGAGTGCGGCGCCATTGTTAATCCTGCCCACCTGAAAGGGCAGGTGGTAGGCTGTGTTTTACAAGGCCTTGGAGGGGCTTTATTTGAAGCGGTGGATTTTCAAGATGGTGAGATTCTCAATGCATCATTAAGTATGTATCGCGTCCCTAGATTCAAAGATGTACCTCAACTGGAGGTTGTATTATTAGATAGAAAAGATCTTCCTTCGTCTGGAGCAGGAGAAGCTCCGATAGTGGCGGTAGCACCGGCTATCAGAAATGCGATTTTAAATGCCACTGGGGTCAAGTTGTATCATTTGCCCATGCTGCCCAAAGGTGTGCTTACAGAACAAGTATAATTGATTCAGATAGATCAAACAGGCTGAAAATCATTTAGATTCAATGCTTTTCCCCAACAACTTATTGAACCTAAACTTTTTGGTTTCCGTTTTAACAATGAGCATGGAAGTTTCTGCTTACTGCTCTATTGGCCGTTAACCGTCGCAATAACTTGAATAAAACCTTCCTTATCTACTTTACAGCCGTCAAAAGACTGCTGTTTCTACTTCTTTTCCAAATTGCATTTTATAGCTCCTCAGCGGGAAGCATCCTTCAGGACCCCATTGTTTTGCGGATGGAGCGATTATCCTTCACTCCCGATGAATTTTATATTGAGGGTTTTGTAGATGAACGAAAAAACTCCGCTGCAGTAGCCTGGCTGATTCCGCCTGGAACGGTGTCTGCCAAACCCCAACCTGTTGATCTGGCTGGCGGCGGAAAAGCTGCTATTGAAAGCTTTATCTACAGCAGCCTTCCCCGTAATCGGGATCTTCGCCCCGTGGTTGTGCGACTGCAGGAATTCAATGTGCGGGAAGTCCCCGGGGAGACAGGAATAGTCAATGGAGAGCTGGTTCTCCAAATGGCCTTTGACTTAAAAGGAAAATCGGAGAATTACCACTTGGTCACCTTTAAAGGAGGTATGCGTTACAAACGTTCTGTTCATCAAGCCTTTGATTTGGAACCCGGTATGAGAAAGTCTTTGGGCAATGCTCTAGCATATCTAAACCAATGGATGGATAAGAATGTAAGCTCACATCCTTTGCTGGCAACCGAGGTAAAAGTGGTATTTACCGACTATATCTCCAATCCGGATGAAGATACGGTATATTATGCAGTAGATAGGCCTTTGGTTTGGGATGACTTTCGGGCTGCTCCCAGACCTAACCAATATGCTGCATCCATATTTCCGAGTTTTTCTTGGACAGGAAAGAGCGAGGTAGTAGATGGGGTGCTGCAGTATCATATTGAAACCAGGGTATATATGTTGAAAAACTCTTCCTGGGTAAAAAAGGGTGCAGCCAACGACTACGGTTTAAACCATGAACAAAGACATTTCGATATTGTTAAAATAGTAGTTGAACGTTTTAAGCAAAAGCTGCTGGCAACGCCGCTTAGTCCTGAAGATTACGACGATATGTTAGGGTATTATTATGTAGAGACTTATAGGGAAATGAACAAGCTTCAG
Organism: Cyclobacteriaceae bacterium; assembly: GCA_035303945.1. Taxonomy (GTDB): domain Bacteria; phylum Bacteroidota; class Bacteroidia; order Cytophagales; family Cyclobacteriaceae; genus DATGMS01. Next base: position 14,283 of record DATGQZ010000022.1, on the reverse strand, counting down.
GACCAGTATGATGCGGAAACCAATCACGGCATTGATACGGCGGCTCAAGAAAAGTGGAACAAATGGATAGAGGTTGAGCTGGAGCGCTTAAACGTTAAGTGATTACCGGATTTTTTTAGAATCGGTAGTTTTTTGCATATATTCATAGGGGCAATATCAATTCATTTTTATGAGAAATATGCTTGCTGCTGTCCATGAGCAATATGGACCTCCGGAGGTGGTGCGTCTCATGGAGGTTCCAAAACCTGTTCCCTCCAAAAAGCAGTTGTTGATCAGAGTGGCAGCAACCACCGTAAACAGAACAGATTGCGGCTTTAGAAGCGCGGCCTATTTTATTTCGCGGTTTTTTAGTGGCTTGTTCAAGCCGAAGTTTAAGGTTTTAGGTTGTGAATTTGCCGGGATTGTGGAAGAGGTGGGAACCGAGGTGAGCAAATTTCAGATTGGAGACAAGGTAGTGGGCTACGATGATTACCGGTTTGGCGGTCATGCAGCGTACATCGTGAAAGCAGAGGATGTCGTGACCCTCGCTCCGTCTAATCTATCTTTGGAGCAGGCGGCGGCTTTGACAGAGGGAGCACATTATGCTTTATGCAATCTACGTGCTGCGAAGGTCAAGCAGGGTGACAAAGTCCTCGTCAACGGTGGAACAGGAGCAATAGGTTCTGCAGCTGTTCAACTGGCAAAATATTTTGGCGCGGAGGTAACAGCCGTTTGTCATGAACAACACCAGGACCTTCTGCTTTCCCTGGGAGCAGATAGTGCCATTGCCTACAATTTACATGATTTTACCGCAGTTGAAGAATGCTATGATCTCGTATTTGATGCTGTGGGTAAAAGTTCCTTCGACCAATGCAAGTCCATTTTGAAAGACAATGGTTACTATATCTCTACAGAACTTGGCAAACGAGCAGAAAACGTTTTGTTAGCTTTAGCTTCAAAGTTTAAGAAAGGCAAGAAAGTGCTTTTTCCCATACCTTCAATAAACCAGCAGGATTTAGTATTTCTTACGCGCCTGGCTGAGGCAGGCAAATTCAAGCCCTTGATAGGTCGCATCTATCCGCTGGAAGAGATTGTACAAGCTTACCACTATGTGGAAAGTGGTCAAAAGATAGGCAATGTAGTGATTCGGATCTTACAGTAGCCTGAAGCAACTGGAGTCGGCAGGGGATTTGCGTTGCTAGCGAAAAATCATTTGATCTGATGCCCAAGCCAACCATAAATATCTGTTGGATCCGGAGAGACCTGCGTTTACATGATCATCATGCCTTGCACAGGGCGCTGCAAGCCAACCGGCCTGTATTGATAGTGTTTATCTTTGATCCTCATATTCTATCCCAGTTGTCGGATAAAAAGGATAGAAGAGTCACCTTTATTCACCATACACTTTCGCAACTTCAAAGGAAGCTGTTTGCTTTGGGCTCTACGCTCTTCACAGTGTATGCCACGCCATTGCAGGCATTCCAACAGCTAGTTGAGAAATATGATATTGAAAATGTCTTTATTAATCATGACTACGAACCGTATGCCATCGCACGCGATGAACAGATAAAGGACTTTTTAGCATCCAAAAATATTGGCTTTCATACGTTTAAAGATCAGGTTATTTTCGAAAAATCAGAGGTGGTAAAATCCGATGGTACTCCGTATACCGTGTTCACTCCATACAGTCGTCGTTGGAAAGCACGCTATTTTTCCCAAAGCAATCAGCATTATAACAGTGAAGATCAGCTGGTGAACCTCCTACAGATGGTCCCAATTCCGCTTATCAATTTAGAAGAGATAGGATTTGAAGAAGCCACTTTGCCACCCCTGTTGCCCCTGTTGTCAAGGGAGCTTATCGAAGGGTACCAGCACACCCGAGACCTACCGTCCACGGAAGGAACTAGTCGTGTGGGCGTATATTTGAGGTTTGGTTTGATGAGTGTGCGCGAGCTGGTAAGATTGGCTAAGCAACACAGCGAGGCTTGGCTCAACGAATTGATATGGAGAGAATTTTTCATGATGATCTTATATCACTTCCCGCGAGTGACGGACCAAAGTTTTAAGATACAGTATGATCGTATCCTTTGGCGTAACGATGAAGAAGAGTTTGAGATGTGGTGCAAAGGGCAAACCGGATATCCAATTGTAGATGCAGGTATGAGGCAGCTTAACGAAACCGGCTGGATGCACAACAGGGTAAGGATGATTGTGGCAAGTTTTTTGGTTAAACATCTGCTGATCGACTGGCGGTGGGGTGAAGCATATTTTGCTGAAAAGCTTCTGGATTACGATTTGGCCTCCAATAATGGGAACTGGCAATGGGCCGCTGGAGGTGGTTGTGACGCTGCACCTTATTTTCGTATTTTCAATCCTTGGACGCAGGCTAAAAAATTTGATCCCCAAGAAGCTTATGTGAAAAAGTGGGTGAAGGAATACCCGCAAGCCTATGCATTCCCTATGGTTGACCATGATTTTGCCCGGAAACGGGCCCTAGAGATTTACAAAAAAGCATTAATTTAAATTTAAAGGACAATGAGAATAAGATGGATAATAGCCCTGGCAATGGGCGTCGCTGCTGTTGCTTTCGCCTCTTCCTGCGCCTCTATTCCAAAAGGGGCTACGGCGGTAAAACCTTTTGATCTGGACAATTACGTGGGAAAGTGGTTTGAAATTGCAAGGAAGGATTTTAAATGGGAAAAGAACCTGAACAATGTCACAGCTGAGTATAGCTTCAACGATGACGGAAGCATTAGGGTAGTAAATCGAGGATATGATGTTGTTAAGCAGAAATGGAAGGAAAGCGTCGGAAAAGCCAAGCCTGTAGGAGACCTGAACGAAGGTCGATTGAAGGTGTCTTTTTTTGGACCTTTTTATTCAGGCTATAACATTATCGAAATTGATCCGGATTACCAATATGTGTTGGTGGCTGGTGATGATCTTAAAAACCTATGGATCCTCTCCCGAAAACCTACCATTCCAGAAGATGTGAAAAATCGTTATCTGCAGATAGCCCAAGAAATCGGGTACGACACAAGCGATTTGGTGTATGGATCGCATGATAGGGTTAACGAATAGATACGACCGCGAAAAGCAAAGCCAGGATGCACTTGGCTTTGCTTTTTGTGCTTACCAAAAAATAAAGAAATTGAATGTCTTCAGGTAAGCACAAACCCTTGTTCTTGTATTACTATTGTATTTCTCCCTTCGTTATATTGTTTCCTTCACAGAAGAAGTTGCCTCTGGTATTATCTCATCCAGAAAGGTTTGTTTTGTAATCCGCAGGGAGCAAACTGTTTAGCCCTCGATGTGCTAACAATTTAGGCTATTCAAAGGGTAGAAAAAGCGTCGCGCTCCCTGCTTGAAGCTGCATCTCGTCCAGATGTCCCATCTGTTGTTGATCCTTGGTAATGAGGTGCATATGCAGAAAAGTGTCATGGTGCGTGAATATAGTCTGATGGGCTGTGGAAAAAAAGCCCACAATATCTACCTCATCATTACTGATCGAATAATCTACCTGGCCTTGATGAGCTTCTGCGGGGGAACTTACCGAGGCGCCCTCGGGAAGATTCAGCACGTGTATGACTGCCTGATCGACTACACCGGAAAGTTTAAACATAAAAGGATCTTCGGTCGGTGGCTTGATTGCATCCAGATATGCCTCCAGTTGCTTCATGGTCAGAATAGAATCGGGAAGCATTCGCTCGTGCCACTCCGAAATGCGTGCATAGGCAAAAAATGGGGCCCTTATATTTGAATTTTCGTCCACTAAAATCTTTCCCTCAGGCCTAACTGTAGATTGATAAGATATGCCATCAAGAACCATAATCTCCCCCTTCAGGTATTCTAAAGGCCCTAACCCATATAAATCGCTCCTGTCGGAGAGGGTGTCCAGATATATCTTCCCATGAAGTTCTCCTTTCCACATCACATCTTTCATGGCTCCAACTACCGCTACCTCAGGGTTATTTTGCGATAGTGAGCCACTACAACTTGCTAAGGTTGCTGTTGCAAAAATTTTAAGAATATCCCGTATGATCATGTTGATGAATGTATTCAGTCGTTATCCGTAGAAAAGACACGCTTGGGAGTATAAAAATTCCCAAATTTAGGATTTGTGTTGGCGCCGCAACAACAGAATGGGTTTGCTCAGCGCTGTTTAGGGTTTCTCTGCTTTGCAATCGGAGCATCTTTATTATAGCTGAGGCACAGTTCTATCCAGAAACTGAAATCACCCTCACCCAGATATCCCTCAGGTGTCACATAGCAGTAACCTTTGTAGCTTTTACCCTTCATTACCATAGGATTAAATCCCTGTCGATGAGACAACTGCTCGGTTAGTGCAGGATCAAATCTACACATCAATCGGTTGCCAGAGACGTTGATACACATTTTTCCATTCACCATAAATGCCAGCCCACCAAACATCTTTTTTTCTACTACACGGATTTCTTCCTTCTGGCTTAGGTAGTCGTGTACACGAGCAGCTAGGGGATTGTCGTAAGACATGGATGCTTTTTTAAGAGTGAACTAGCTCTTCATAGTTTGTTGAACAGCTAATATTCTATTTAGGAAACGCTGTTTCCAATTTACGAATTAATTAAAATAATTCGGAAGTGGCGTTCTGATAGAAGCTATCGGGGTCAACACTTCTGCTCTATGAACTATCAGTACGCATCCGGAACTGGTAAAATTTGCTTTTTTAGACGGTGATCATGATGGTAAAGTTGAATTTTTTATATCTTCGATGGCTGAATACGAAAGATTCTAAATGCTATTTGAAGCAATTAAACAATGTGAATTTAATTCTTCGATGGAGAAATACAAAAAACCTTACTATAACCATAAATTGAATTTCAATGAAACATTACCTTACCTTTGGTTTAGCCCTTGCAATTGCTTATTCGTGCAACAGCAAGCACGAAAACACCGAGGCCTCAACCACAACAGAAAACAAGACAAATTATACACATTCAACTATGGAGGAATCAAAATTTACCAAGACTTTACCCGAAGGAGAAGCCAAATTGTTTAAACTAAAAAATGCCAACGGTTTGGAGATGGATGTCACCAATTTTGGCGCCCGCGTCATCTCCTTGTATGTCCCTGACAGGGATGGCAACTTCGACGATGTTGTTTTGGGCTATGATGATCTTGATACCTATATCAACACCCCCAACAGTTATTATGGTGCTCCCATTGGGCGATTTGGTAATCGAATTGCTAACGCCCAGTTCACTTTAAACGGTGAAACGTTTAAACTGGAAGCCAATAACGGTCCAAACAACTTGCACGGCTGGCCTGGCGGTTATCATTTGGTTATGTGGAACGTTGAGGAAGCTACGGACCAAAAGTTAGTATTTTCCTATGTATCTGAAGATGGGCACGGAGGCTTTCCAGGCAACCTCAAGGTGAAGATGACCTACGAACTTACGGACGACAACGAGTTCAGGATTGATTATGAAGCAGAGACAGACAAGCCAACGATTGTCAATCTCACGCATCACTCCTTCTTTAATCTTAATGGCGCCGGAAATGGAGATGTGCTAAATCACCAGATGTATATCAATGCCGATGCCTTCACACCTGTAAATGATGTTTTGATTCCGACGGGGGAAATTGCTCAGGTGGCTGGTACTCCTATGGACTTCACCACTCCCCATCTCATAGGTGAGAGGGTGGATGCAGATTTTGAACAGCTGAAATTTGCCGGAGGGTATGACCACAACTGGGTGCTCAATAAAGAAGAAGGGAACAATCGGCCACAATTAGCCGCTAGAGTGGTTGTTCCAGAGAATGGCCGAATAATGGAGGTATATACTGATGAGCCCGGAGTGCAGTTCTACGGCGGAAATTTCCTGAATGGAGAAAAGGGTAAGGGCGGTAAGAGCTATATCAAACGTGGCGCTTTCTGCTTAGAAACCCAGCACTTTCCAGACTCGCCCAACCAACCCAATTTTCCCTCTGTGGTGTTAAATCCAAGAGAGACCTACACACAAACTTGCATTTACAAGTTCTCTGTGGAAGGCTAAACTAAAGCTTCCTTGCTTTTGGGATTCCGCTACGGTTGCGCCATTATCGTGGGAATAACTGCTGGGAATGGAAGAATTAGGAAGGGAGCAAGAGGGATAAGGGTTTTGGCATGTTCTGTGGATAATAGATAGGGGTTCTATGAGTTCCATTCACGCAAAATATTCGGTTTATGCCTAAACTTACCCTTCTCCTGGTCAACACCCTTACCTTTTTAGGAGCGCTCTATTTCAATTATGTATATGCTACAGGATCTACCTCACAATCGTCAGTTGGTGAAGTAAGCGAGCAATATTCCACTCTGATTACACCCGCTGGTTATGCTTTTGGCATTTGGGGTTTAATCTATTTGATGTTGTTAGGCTTTCTCGTCAACCACTGGCTTGAATATTTTCAGCGATTTAAAGAAGAATCACTTTCCCAAGCCGGAGTATGGTTTGCTCTTTCCAACGTTTTTAATGGATTGTGGATTGTGGTATGGACCGGTGAACAAATCGGACTCTCTGTTTTGGTTATTTTCCTGCTCTTGCTTTGTCTGATTCAGTTGGTCCTTAGATTAGATCTAGAGATATGGGATGCTCCCAAAAGGGTGATTTGCTTGGTATGGTGGCCGATATGCATTTACTTAGGTTGGATCGTTTTGGCAAGTGTGGTTAATGCTTCGGTTTTAGTTAAAGAGCTTAGTATATTAGAGGGATTATTCAATGAAAATGCATGGGCAATCCTCATCATCACGGTATCCGTCCTTATCTATTTATGGCTTATCTTTTCAAGAAACATGCGCGAGGCAGCCTTGGTCGGCACATGGGGATTGGCGGCAATCGCTTATAGACATTGGGATGATGAAGCGGGTTTGGCCGTATTCGCTTTAATAGCAGGACTCATACTCTTTGTAGCATGTAGCTTTCACGCCTATAAAAATCGCCATAGCTCACCTTTAAACACATAATAACCAAATAATGTAAAAATGGAGTTCACCGGTATCTTTCGTGGTTTAAGCCTTATGGCCATAACCATAGTTTCATGTGCGTCCCCGGCGCAAGAGAAGAACCAAGAAGGGAAGAAAATTTCCTTTGAAATTGAACGCTTGGATCCTCGCATAGATGCAGTTATAGGGAAAGGAGTTCAGTTGGATGTATTGGCGGAGGGTCTTGATTGGACGGAGGGTCCGCTTTGGATAGAAGACAAGCAAATGCTGCTGTTTTCCGACATTCCCCCTAACAATATCTACCAGTGGACAGCGTCTGAGGGTTTAAAGCTATACCTGCACCCATCTGGTTACACCCAAGAAACACCAAGGGGTGGGGAAGTCGGATCAAACGGCTTGCTACTGCATCCGGACGGACAGTTGGTATTGGCACAACATGGTGACAGAAGAATAGCGAAGATGAATGCCCCCCTTGATGCGCCGGAAGCTAAATACGAAACCTTAGCGGACAATTACCAAGGGAAAAAATTCAACAGTCCCAATGATGCGGTTTATAAAAGCAACGGCGATCTGTATTTTACTGATCCTCCCTACGGCTTGGAAAAAAATGTCAACGATCCATTAAAGGAAATTCCCTTTCAAGGAGTTTATAGATTAAAACCAAATGGTGAGATTACCTTGTTATTGGATTCCCTTACACGCCCCAACGGCATAGCATTTTTACCGGATGAAAAGAAAATCATTATTGCCAATTCGGACCCAAGTCGGGTGCACTGGTACATTTACGATGTGGAGAGCGATGGATTGGTAAAAAATGGCCGGATATTTTTTGATGCCACGGAAGCGGCTCAAACCGCTCCCGGCATGCCCGACGGGCTCAAAGTTGATACCAAGGGTCACGTATTTGCTACCGGTCCGGGCGGGATTTGGATATTTACTTCGGAAGGCGAGGCGCTAGGAAGGATTAAGATTGGGCAATTGGTTTCTAACCTCTCCCTGTCCAGCACCGGAAAGGAACTTTATGTCACGGCTGATGGAGAGGTGCTGCGCCTGACCTTGAATAAGTAAGGAATAATCAATTTCATTTGAAATTTTTAAAGGGAGGGAGGTGTTCTTTGGAATGCCTCCTTCATTATTACGTATATTGCGTCATTACCAGAAAGCTTTGTCGAAGTGATGGCGTCGTCCAAGACAGCGAAAAACATATAATTTTTTATGAAAATTCTTCAACTGTTTTGCAATGAAGAATTTTTTGTTGCATTTTGGAGTACATAAACCCAAAATAGCCTGTCAAAGTGGATAGAAGTAACAGACAAATTGCCATAGACTGTATTAGTTACAATCGCCTGTACAGATCGCCGAGGTCAACTTTGTCAGAAGTCGATTACTTACTTGATTACCTTTTGTATTTTTTGGCTTTTGCTGGTCTCAACGATAGGCGAATGAATCAATACAGCCCTAGCTATCTAAGCCTTCATTCAAGCATATCAATCCTTCTTCATTATTATTTGTGCAAAAGAAGGATTTCCTCTCTAACAGTTTTCGTGGCGACAGATTGAACAATAAACCCATAACAATATGAAAAAAATCCTTGTTGGCCTCGGCAAGATGCGCAGGAATTCCAGGAATGGATGCTACATTTTGCTTTTTTGTTTCAGTTTCGGGTACGTAACTCCTTCTATTGGGACGGTATCATCTACGATTCTAAGCGCATCCATAATCAATCCAGAGGAGGTTCCCCTAATCTATGAAATCACAAAAGCGTTGGAGCATACGGTCAGTGGAACAGTAACCGATTCGCAAGGAATGCCCATTCCAGGTGTTACTGTTTCTGTGCAAGGTACTTCAACTGGTACAGCTACAAACATAGATGGTAAATATGCCTTGACGGTTCCTGAGGGAGCTACCTTGGTATTTTCATTTATCGGCTATGAAACGAGACGCGTAGAGGTGGGAGAGAGAAGCGTCATAGATGTGGTGTTAAATGAAGATATGGCCTCACTTGATGAAGTGGTTGTAGTGGGTTATATGACCCAGAGAAAGGCTGATTTAACCGGAGCGGTAGCAGTAGTGTCGGAGGAGGATATTAGAAAGAATAATTTTTCCAATGTGTTGCAGTCGCTGCAGGGTAAGGTTCCCGGTATGTACATCACCGCCGACGGAAGCCCCGTGGGCAACGTTAATGTGCAGATCCGGGGTCTGACCTCCATGCGATCAGCCCCTCCACTTGTAGTTATTGATGGTCTTCCCACCAACAATTTTAACCTGAGGGATATCAATCCAAACGATATTGCTTCCATTCAGGTCCTTAAAGATGCAGCATCAGCAAGTATATATGGATCGCGAGCGGCTAGTGGGGTGATTCTTATCGAGACCAAAAAGGGTAAGGCAGGGGAAACAAAGATTACCTATAATGGTTCATTTGGGGTCTCCAGTTTTATGAACAGAGAAGAGATGATGAACACCGAGCAATATGGGCAAGCGCTTTGGCAAGCAGCTATCAATGATGGGCATGATCCCAATAATGTCACCCAAATCTATGGCTTTGAGTGGCATAGAGATGGCAACGGGAACGCCGTATTGGATCGGGTTATCCCACGTGAATGGCTGAATGATGAACAAACCATGAGAGCTGCTGACACGGACTGGTTTAAGGAAGGTTCGCAGCTGGGTATGCAAAACAACCATCAGATCGCCTTGTCCAGTGGAACAGATAAGTCAAAGACCATGTTCTCTCTCAACTTTTTTGAAAACAGAGGAACGCAGATCCACACGGGTTTCAGGAGGTATTCGCTGCGACTGAATTCAGAATACAAGATGATCAATGACAAACTCACTGTGGGTGAAAATCTCTCCCTTAGCCATGCGAAAATCAACAATCAAAACCACAGTCACTCATTTCTTACTATGCCTCCAATTATTCCGGTGTATACAACCGATGGCGGATGGGGTGGAACTGCCTATAACCTAGGGATGGATGATTATAACAATCCCGTGCGCATGCTTACGATGGAAAAAGATAATGGGGAGCGCGTGACAAAAGTGATCGGCAACATTTTCGCCAACCTTAACTTCCTGAAGAATTTTGACTTTAGAACCTCTTATGGCCTTGATTACACCAGCACGAGCCTGCGGCATATAGACTTCACCTGGGTCGAAGGGGGAGGTAAACGAGATATTAATAATGGTGTACGTTCCTACCAAAGGCATGACTTAAACATGACCTGGACCAATACGCTTAACTACTCACTCAACCTGGAAAAGCACAAATTGGACGTTCTGGCAGGAATGGAAACCTTTCAATACTTGTTTGAAGACCTCAATGGATTTAGGAGAGATATTGAGTTTGAAGATTATGACTATGCCTTTCTAAATGCCGCTACAGGAAATCAAGAAGTAGCCGGATGGGGTGACGAATTTACCATGCTGTCCTATTTTTCTAAATTTAATTATGCTTTTGATGAGAAGTATCTTTTGTCAGCTACACTCCGGTATGATGGCTCTTCCAAATTTGGCGAAAACAATAGGTTTGGCTTTTTTCCGGCCGTGTCTGGAGGATGGAGGCTCAGTGAAGAAGGATTTCTTTCCCATCACCCAATAATTTCAGATTTAAAGCTCCGAGCAAGCTGGGGTGTAAACGGCAACTCCAATATTCCGACCAATGCTCTGGTTAACTTTTATGACGCTGATTATCGTTCCACATCCTATGGCTTGGCCGGTAACGAGACTGGAACGCTGTACTCCGGCTATAGAAGAATGCGGATTGGCAACCAAAATTTAAAATGGGAAGCTACCAGACAAACCGATATAGGTTTGGATTTCGGCTTCTTTAATAATCAACTAACCGGTTCGGTTGATTACTTCTATAAGTTTACAGATGGGATGCTTTACGAGCCGCCATATCTGGGCGCCATCGGTGAAGGTGGCTATCAATGGATCAACGCGGCTAACATGACCAATAAAGGGGTGGAATTGATCCTCACCTATATGGGCAATCCCAGTAGCGATTTCTCCTATACGATCAGTGGCAATATCAGCTCGTTCAGAAACAAAGTAGACGATTTGCCCGAATCGGTGAAATTCACCTATGGAGGCAATGGTTTGGATGATGATATACTTGGACGACCGTTGAACTCCTTTTATGGTTTTGTGGCCGATGGACTATTTACAAGTCAAGATGAAGTAGATAATTCTCCCGAGCAGCCCGGTAAAGGGTTAGGCAGAATTCGTTATAAAGACCTAAATAATGATGGGCGCATTACTTGGGAGCATGATCGTACCTGGATTGGTGTGAGTGATCCGGATTTTATGTATGGGATCAACTTTGATGCTAGGTATAAAAACATCGATTTCTCCATGTTCTGGCAGGGCATCGTTGGAAATACAGTAAGGAATGACTGGAAAACCTATAGTGACTTCTGGAATGTTTGGACCCAAAGCGGCTTTAATCACGCCACCCGTCTATTAGACGCTTGGTCTCCTTCTAATCCCAACTCCACTATTCCAGCGCTTTCAATGATCAACCCCAATGACGAAAGAAGATTATCGACCTATTTCATGGAGTCAGGATCTTACCTCAAGCTGAGGCAGATCGAGATAGGTTATACGGTACCACCCGCATTGATTTCTGATTGGGGTGTCAGCCAATTCCGTATCTATGCTACGGCTAACAACATCATTAATCTGAAGAAATGGTGGGGCGAAGATAGATACACGGGTGTGGATCCTGAAAATCCTTCTAAAGCGAACGAATATTCCAGCCCCTATGTGATGCCTCAGATCTTCAAGGTGGGCATGGATATTTCCTTTTAACCATTAATCTCAACCCCATGAAAAATAAACTCATTCTCTTCATAGCTTCTATCCTCATCATCCTGGGCTTGACCAATTGTCAGGAGATTTTGGAAGTCAAGCCTAAAGGAATCATCACCGAGGAACAACTGAACAATCCAGAATATGTCGATGGTTTTGTAACTGCGGCTTATGCCTTTATTCCCCGTGCTCATGCATTTAATACGTTAAATCCCTGGATCGCAAGTATCCGTTCGGACGATGCCTATAAGGGTGGTGGCGGCCTTGATGATCAACCGGCGTGGTATCAGATGGAAGTTTTTTCACTACTAAATGCGAATGTTGGCAATAATGATGGTGTTTGGTTTAGTGGGTTTAGTGGATTGTCAAGAGTAAATACAGCCATTAATGCTTTGCAGAAATTGGAAGATGCCGAATACCCGCTCAAAACAACGCGGATAGCGGAGATGCGTTTCCTACGAGGTTGGATCTATTACAAATTAAAGGTCCGTTACAAGTGGGTGCCTTATTTCAGAGAAGATGCTACCTCTGAAGACATTGTTAACATTTCCAATAGACCCGACGAGATGCAGAACGACATTCCACTGTGGGAATTAATTGCCGAAGATTTCCGCTTTGCGGCCGAGCATTTGCCTCCTGTTCAAGAGGAAGTCGGCCGTGCGAATCAATTTGTCGCAAAAGCGATGTTGGCAAAATGCCTGCTATGGATGGCCTATCCTCAAGATGAACGCCATCAGGTGAGCACGGTGGACCAATCAAAACTGGAGGAGGCTTTACCATTGGTCAATGATATTATCGAGAGCGGGAGATTTGATTTGGCCGGCGACTTTTCCCACAACTTTATGTTGGCTTGGGACAACAGGTCTCCGGAATCGCTATGGGAACTTCAGTTTACAATCAATGATGGCACGCCTAGAGGAAATTTGAACGAAGGCAACGGCTTGACAGCACCTTGGTGGAACCCCTTTTTCAGTTGTTGCGATTTTCACAAAGCTTCTTTTAACATGGTTAATGCCTTTAGGGTAGATGAAAACGGTCTTCCACTTTTTGAAACCTTTAATGAAGCGGAGATGACCGATAAGAACCAGTATTTTGCATCCAATCAATGGGATCCTAGACTGGGGCATACTGTAGCTATTCCCGGCTTTCCTTGGAAATACCAAGATGTGCTGTATGATAGCGCTGGCTCAAGACAGCCTGCCACCTATGGATACATGCATTCGATGAAGGAAAACGTGCGAACTGACAGTCCGGGGCTGTGGGATGAGTTCTGGATGTTCAATTCCAAAAATCAGATAGAAGTGCGGTATGCGGAAATCCTGCTTTGGAAAGCAGAAATTTTAATCCAGCTCGGACGTCATCTAGAAGCCTTACCCCTAATCAACATGCTAAGAGAGCGGGCTGCTAACAGTATGAATATGCTGAAACTACCCAATGGAAACTGGCCTGTCGACTATACTGTGGCACCGTATATTGATGGGGTTAACTGCACTTGGGACCGTGACTTCGCTTGGAAAGCCTTAATGTGGGAAAATAGGCTGGAGCTTGCCATGGAAGGCCGCCGTTTCTATGATTTGGTGCGTTGGGGAATAGCAGCTGAAGTCATGAACGAATATTTCGAGAAAGAAAGTCAACGACGATCTTGGCTGAACGTTGCTTATTTTACAAAAGGTCGAGACGAGTATCTTCCCATTCCTCAAGCTCAGATCAATTGGTCCAGAGGGGTCTACAAACAAAACATCGGGTTTTAATTAATAAGCATGTATTATGGTTAACAATATAAAACTTCTCGTCGCAGCACTTTGTCTGGTGCTATCTTCATGTGTGTCAGATGATATTATTGATTCAAAGCCTGGCGAGGCATTAGCTCCCGTTGAAAACCTGCAGTATATTGTTCAAGGCTCAGCGGTGCAGCTTACATGGGATCTTCCCAGTTCCATCTCCTCAGATGTCATCCAGCCAGTTTCTGTTCAGATCCGGGTGGCTATTGATGGACAAAGTGGTGGAACGTTTGTATTGGACAATGCCCCGGAAAGCTTTCTATATTCTGGATATGATCCGTTAAAAACGTACCGATTTACAGTCAAGGTGTTGGGAGAGGTAGATACTACAGAGCCCCATATATCAAATCTCCGCTATTCCTTGGGAAAAACAATAGAACTATGATGTACACCTTGTTTAGTTAATTGGAATTAACATGGATGGTTTTCCTCAACAGCAAGGTCGTGGCGAATCAGGTACGTCGGAAGATTTACCTGACGATATTTCTCTATTTGACTTAGAAAACATAGATTTCCCAAAATTTCAATAGCTCAAAATAACTATTATTTCATGAAACGTTTTCGCCTTGCTTTAACAATCTTGTCGTTCATTTTGTTGTATGGGGGACTGTATGCCCAAAACCTAGCATCATTAAGGGTGATGTCGTATAATATCCGCTATAAAAACACCATTGACAGCATCAACGGCTGGGATTACCGGAAAGATAACGTGGCGGCGTTGATCAGATACCATAAAGCGGACATTGTCGGTTT
>DATGQZ010000021.1:0-32238 GCA_035303945.1 Cyclobacteriaceae bacterium | reverse complement strand
ATGTCCCGACAATGTAAGATCTGTGGAAACAGCCACAACAATAAAATCCACACGTTTAGGGAAATGATGTTTGGGACAGGTGACCCGTTTGAATACCTGGAATGTCGCAAATGCGGTTCAATGCAGCAATTATCACCGCCTTTATTGGAATTAAGTGCATATTATCCTAACGAATACTATGCGTATGTTACCCTCAATTACTCGAGCGCTTTTAGAAAATTTTTAAAAAGGATCCGCTGGCGTCTATACAGGTTGGTCGACATTAAACCGTTCTGGCCTTTGTGGGGCGATTGGATAAAACGGGGCAATGTCCAGTTGAATGATAAAATCGCTGATATTGGCTGTGGCAACGGCCAGCTTCTTTATGAGATGTATGCGTCTGGTTTTCCAAACCTCATTGGGGTGGATCCTTTTATCGAGAACAGCCAGCGTATTAACTCTTCCCTCTTGCTGCTTATGAATAGTTTTTGAGATAGATGATGCTTTTTATTTTATCATGATGCACCATTCATTTGAGCATATGTGCGAACCCAAGAAGGTGTTTGGAAAAAGCCAATGATCTATTAAAGCCTGGGAAGAAGCTTTTGATTAGGATCCCGGTGGCTGGAGGAAAAGCTTGGGAAGACTACGGTCCTCATTGGGCACAACTGGATCCACCGCGTCATATTTTTATTCATTCTGTTCTATCAATCAAGTTGCTTGCAGAACAAACAGGTTTTGAGCTTTCAAAAATCATCTATGACAGTGACGCCTATCAATTTTGGGCAAGTGAGGCCATCAAACAAGAAATTCCTTCTACACAAGCCCAAGGAATGTTCACAGATAAACAAATGGAAGCTTTCAACAAAAAGGCGCAGCTGCTTAACCAAAAAGGGGAGGGAGATCAGGCCTGTTTTTATCTAACCAAGCAATAGTCAAACATAATTTTTTCACTATTTGCTTCTTTGGGGGATTTATAGATCTTTGTCAAAATCTCTCCCTTGACGCTTTACCTTAAGCCTGTACTTTGTGCCTTTGCTTTGACTAAGGCTTTCTGCTTATCCATGGCACTTGTTACAGCCACAGTCTCCTTCCGCTTTTGCTTTTGACTTAAAATAGCTTTTATACAGCCACCAGCCAATGATTCCGAAAAAGAGTCCAAATACAATAATTTCCTGCCACATAGCTATTTTATTAAGATAACCACTGATATACTGCCCAGGCCGATACGTATGCTAAGACGGTCATATAGGCCATCTGTATCATAGGCCATTTCCATCCCTTCGTTTCTCTATACACCACTGCTAGGGTACTCATGCATTGCATTGCAAAGGCGTAAAAGACAATTAAAGAAAAGGAAGTTGCGAGGTTAAATACTTTTTCGCCGGTTTGGGGATTTACCTCCTGATCTAGTTTTTCTTTAATGGTCAACTCATCTTCTACATCTGCTCCTACACTGTACAGCGTGGCGATGGTTGAAACGAATACCTCCCGGGCCGCAAATGATGTGATCAGGGCGATGCCGATCTTCCAGTCATAGCCTAAGGGTCGAATGGCTGGTTCAATGAATTTTCCTGCTATCCCTATGTAAGAATTTTCAAGTTGCACGGAGGCAAGTTGGGTTTCATACGCCTCAATAGCTTCTTCATCCGCGTCACTTGCAGGCAGTTCGATGTTGGCCAAAGCAGCATCCATTCTAGAGGATGGTCCGTATGATGCTAAAACCCACAAGATCACGGAGATTGCTAAGATCACTTTGCCTGCCGCCATCACAAATGTCTTGGATTTGGAGTACATGGTGATCAACACATCCTTTGCTTTAGGCATGCGGTAAAGCGGCATTTCCAGCATCAAAAAACTTTTTTCCTTTGACTTGAGCACAAGTTTGAAGACGATAGAAATCAGCAGCACCGCGACAATTCCCAACAAATACATACCCAAAAGGGCTACCGCCTGAAGATGGAAAGGCCCTACGTAAGTATCCGGTACCGCCAATGCGATTAGAATCACATACACGGGGAGCCTTGCCGAACAACTCATTAATGGCGCCACCATAATGGTAGTGATGCGATCTTTCCAGTTGCCTATATTTCTAGCAGCCATAATACCTGGAATGGCACAGGCCACACTAGAAATAAGTGGCACCATACTTTTACCATTTAATCCAAAGGGGCGCATCAAACGGTCCATAAGAAATACGACACGGGACATGTACCCACTGTCTTCGAGTACCGCCAAAAAGCCAAACAGCAGCGCGATCTGAGGAATGAATATGACCACCCCCCCAATTCCTGGGATAATCCCTTCCGCCAATAAATCATTTAATACTCCCGAAGGCAAGGTTTCTGCCACCCAAGCACTCAGAGAGGCAAAAAAACCGTCAATAAGATCCATAGGGACCGTTGACCAAGCAAAAATTGCCTGGAAAATCAGCAAAAGAATTCCCAAAAATACCACATATCCGCCTATTCGGTGCAGAAAGATTTTATCGAGTTTTTGGGTGAGCTTTTTAGTGGTTACATCTTTGTATTCGATACAAACGCCCAAAATCTGCTGTATAGCTTGATACCGCAGCTGCGTTTCTGCTACTTGTGCCTTGTCCAAATCAAACTGCGCTTCGGCTACCTTGTCTTTGATAAAGTCTTTTTGATATTTCTTTAACAGCATTTCACTGTCCTGAAAACGGATCAATTGAAAAGCCTGATAGGGATTCTTGAGATTAAATTCCTTGGATATAGTCTCGGCAAGAGAGGAAGGAAGAAGATCTTCCGTGTTTAGGAAGGGCTGGGGCTTGGCAAAACCTTTTTTGGTAATTACATCTTCAATTCCTTTTAAGCTTTTGTCGTTACGGGCATTGCACTGGATGATAGGTACGCCCAAAGCTTTATAAAGCTGATGGGTTTTAACGACAATGCCCTGCGCTTCCGCGGTATCCTCCATATTGAGCACAATGGCCAATGGCAAACCAAGGTCCATCACCTGGGATACCAGGAACAATCCCCTTTCCAAATTGGACATGTCCACAATGGCCAATACAAAATCCGGTTGATTTTCCTCATCCAAGCCATTGAGTACACGGTGAACAACAATTTCGTCCTCTGTATTGGGATAAATACTATAGGTTCCAGGCAGGTCAATGATAGAAATATGAGCGCCTTGGATCTGCATAGGGCCCCGTCGTTTGTCGACGGTTACTCCCGGATAATTTCCAACCTTTTGACGCAAGCCCGTCAAACGATTGAATATGGTTGTTTTTCCTACATTGGGATTGCCCACTAGGGCTACTGAATAGCTTTTTGTATGTGTAGGGGTGGCAATATCTGACATAAATTATGAATCCAATTGAACCTGGATAAGGCGTGCTTCCGCATGTCTTAAGGCAATGACTGAGTTTTCTAGCTTGAAGGCGATAGGGCCTTGAAGTGGGGCCTGGTGTAGAAAGGCAATGCGCTTACCCGGCATAAAACCCATTTCCATAAGATGAAGTGTAAGCTCTGAAGGCACAAGGTCTTTTATTAAAGCCTGCGCCCCTTTGGTGATTTGATCTGCTGTCATTTCAATCCTAATTAGATTAAATCTAAATTGCCACAAACTTACGCTTTTCTACCTTAAAAAGGATGAGGAATTTAAAAAAATTAAAAATTATGGACCGTAAAGGATTTGTCCATTCCGAGGAATTTCTCATGGTAAACTTTAGCTCCGGGAAATAGCCTTTTCATCTCCTTTAGGCTAAGAAGCCGAATTTCTTCCACATAGCTTTTTGCTTGTTGCGGGTCCCAGCGGCGAAGACGGCTGAGTTTTGTTTTGGTAAGAACATAGTACACCAATGTACCGGGCATAAACTGGAAAAAGGGAAGGGCATAATGCGGTTCAAAGAAGAAATACTTGTTGGGCGTTTGAACGAAAAATTTTTTCCCTACACGTTGTATTTCCCTAGCCATCTTTTCCTGATTTTCAAGGGTGTAAAGGTGTTCAATGACGGAGTTTGAAAATACTAGGTCAAAAGATTGATCGGCGAATTGAGTTAGATCGGTGGCGTCGCCAGCCACACTGCTTACACCTGGAAGACTCACCGGACCGGCGGTAAGATTGAGGAGGGTAATGCTGATGTTGTTGGCCTTAAGAATACTCTTTTCCCTCCAGTAGTCTTCCGTGCCACCCACGTCTAGGATATGAACATGCTCCTTCTCCTTAAATGCATCCCAAAATACCTTTTCAAAAAACCTGAACCTTTGAGATCTAAATTTACTTCCCCAGGATCCCGGCTCATTGGAGGTGGACAACAGCAATTTAATCTTATTCATAAGGAGTTGCACGCTGCTGATAAACAGTTTTTTGAAGGTGATTTCAGGCTAAAGGGACTAAAAGAAGCAGCGGATTATTTTTATTAATTTATTGCCAAAAATGGGTAGTTTAAACAGAAAATACAAGTATTTTTGCACCATTGTTATTGTAGGTGCTATTAAGAAATAGATATTGATTCAACTTTATGGCGAAACGCTTTTATAAATACTTCCCCTGGCTGTTCACTTTGGGGGATTTATTAGTGATTACTTTTTCACTGTTTATCTCGGAAAATCTGGTCGGCCAATTTGTTGATTTTGAACAGTCTAATCGTATTTTTTATTATACCGTCCTAGCCGTATGGCTTCTGGTGGCAACCACCAGAAAAGATTATAAACTGGGAAGGACCACGGAATATCTCGCTACCCTAAAAACCCTGGTGGGTTCCATGTTCTGGTTTATCTCAGTTTTTTCCCTGGTTTGGTTTGTTGTTCAATTTCAGCATTATCACCTCAACAGAAGCTTTTTGACTTTCAGTGTAGGAGGAATGTTTGTGTTATTGGCTTGTTACCGCGTGGCGGTGCACATGGCAGTAAAGCAATACCGCATTAAGGGGGGAAACTACAGCAATGCGGTGGTGATTGGGAAAGGTGGCACCAGCCAGAAGCTGGTGAATATGTTTCATTTTAGAAAAGATTTTGGTATCCGTTTTCTGGGATATTACGATGAGCAAGCAACCTGCAGCGAGACACGAGGTAATTTCGATAAATTCTTTGAAGAGGCGGATGCCCTGAGACTGGACGTGATCTACCTCAACGAGTCGCTAGGTGCAGAAGTGATACAGCGCTTCATCAATTTTGCCGATGAACATTACATTAAAGTAAAAGTAATCCCCAACGACAGCCTTCAGATGGAAAAGAACCTTTCTTTTTCTCGCTACGGTGAATTTTTGGTGATTAATGTCAATGATATTCCTTTGGACAATGCCTTCAACCGGGTGGTAAAGCGCGCTTTCGATATCGTTTTTTCTGGATTGGTCACCCTCTTTATCTTAAGTTGGATGATTCCTTTAGTAGGTTTGTTGATCAAGCTCGAGTCCAAAGGGCCGATTTTCTTTATTCAGGATAGAAATGGGGAAAATAATAGGGTATTTAAATGTATCAAGTTTCGCTCGATGACCCCCAATGACTATTCTGATACGCATCAAGCCAAAAGAAACGATCCACGGGTAACACGGCTTGGCGCGTTTTTGAGGACTTATTCCTTGGATGAAATGCCGCAATTCCTCAACGTGCTTATGGGAGACATGTCTATTGTGGGCCCTAGACCCCACCCCGTGCCCATGAATCAGGCATTTAAAAAGCTGATTGAAAAGTACAACTCCCGTCACAAAATCAAACCTGGCATTACAGGGCTTGCCCAAGTAATGGGCTATAGGGGGGAAATCGAGAAGCCTTATCAAATCCGTTCTAGAGTAAGGTTGGATTACTTTTACATTCAGAATTGGTCTTTCTGGTTGGACTTGACCATCGTATTCAATACCGTATACAATCTTATCTTTGACCGAGAAAATGCCTATTGATCCCCAACAGCTAAAAAAATGGCGCTTAGAAGATTCTAAGCGCCATTTTTTTGTGGACCTTAAATATTAAATAAGGCTTCCAAGAAGTCCATGTTTTCTCCTTTTTTCTTTAACATCAACATGGGGATCTCATTATTGATGTCTAAGAGCTTTTCGGCTACACTTCCAATCAATAAGGCCGCAGAATCTGTTCGGCCCCGGCTTCCAAAGATGATAAGATCGGCACCTTCTTGCTTTGCGGCATCAAGAATGAAGGCAGCCCGATTGCCTTTTTCCCTCAATGAAAGCTTACAAGGATATTCGGGAAGGCTGTTTTTTTGAAGAAACTGTTGGTAGTCTTTTTGCGCATTCTCACGCATTATTTCTGCAAATTCCTCATAGGACTTACCTGTTTTGGAATATCCATGCGGCACCTCGTACACATGATGGCAGATGATATCCGTTGGTTCTTGGCTAAAGGTTTTTGCATATTCCAATGCCAGCAAGGAATAGGAGGAGAAATCTACAGGAACAAAGAGTTTTTTATAGTTCTCGGTTTTCATTGCCTCCGGTAAGAATAGCACCGAACAGGAAGAACGAAGCGCGATACGTTTCGCTAGCGCACCACTTCCTTCAAGATCTTTCTTTCTGCCCATGATGATCAGGTCGATGTCTTTGATTTTGGACACGCGGAGGATTTTGTCCAAAGTACCTCCTTCTTTTGCATCTACCTCATAAGCTACCTCTGAGGGGAAATTTGCCGCTATAATTTGGTCGGTAATACTTTTCTCTATGACTTCATCCACTGGGGCTAAGAGATCCGGGTAATTTTTGGCTACTTCCTCAGGAAGCGCCAGGTCTTTGGCTACATGTATGAAATATACTTTTTCCGCCTCAAAAAAACGAGCCAAAGTAGCGGTCTTCTTAATCAATACATCATCCAAAGGACTCAAATCAAGTCCAACTAAAATCTTTTTAAATTTTCTCATGTGCGGGGATTCAGAAATGAGCCTTTAATTTAATCGATTGGTGCTTGCTTTAGAAATTTAAGCATGAAATTTATATGAAATACGGAAAAGCAAGGATAGATAGCCGAATGTTATGGGGTTTTCTTCTATCATTAACTGAAGTTCCTAAAAGTGCGCTATAGGTAAGGAGGCTTATCCTGATGAAAACTGGGCAATCAAGCAATACTCCCTATCTTCGCCATTCAACTCGTCAGCCATGCCCAAGGTTTTACAAAAATATTTTATAGCTATTGTGCCTGAGGGAAACCTTCAGCAACAGGCCACGGATTTAAAGTTAATGCTAAAGGACAAATTCAACCTCAAGTATGCCCTTCGGTCCCCCGCCCATGTGACGTTAAAGATGCCGTTTTTGTGGAACGAGGCTAAGGAAGAGCGGCTTTGTGCCTCATTGGAACCCTTTTTTGCTACACAATCTGCCTTCGGTCTTAATTTTTCGGGCATTGGGAACTTCGGCGAAAGGGTTATCTATATTAAGGTAAAAAAGAACGGGTTATTGTCGAAACTGCAAAGTGAGCTGGCATGGCTCTGTCAAAGAGAATTAAATCAAAAGCAAGAGTTGAGTGATTATGCTTATCATCCTCATATGACGGTTGCCTTCAAAGATGTAAAAAAGAAGCACTTTCCGGAATATCTAGAAGCGGTAAAGGCAATAGGGTTTTCCGGTAAGATGCAGGTGGAGAAGGTGACTTTGCTAAAGAAGCTGCACGGAGAGCCATGGACCATCCTTAGATCTTTTCCTTTAAGCAAGGATCATGTATCTCCAGGAATGTAAGGAGTCACGGAAAATTGCCCTCAGCGCTTGTATAAAGGGTTTTATTTAATCAAATTTTGTTTAAGTGTGGTTTTTGGCAACAAAAATTGAACAATCCCAGGCTGGGCACAACTTAGTTTGAGCTTATATTTTTTGACTTTAGAAAAATATTTTTTTTATTCTCCGTATACAAAATATCGTCCAAAGATGCCACAGTTGTGAATTTGATAAGATACTTAAAACAATTTTTTACTTTATTTGTACAATCCAACTTTAAGTACCGCTTTTTACGTGCATATTTTTGTCTTTTACAATAAATACACAATCGTATACTGTTTCGCGGTTCCTGAGAGAAATGTTATTGATCCAAATTTTTCAAAAGATATTACTGTTCGCGTACGTATTCGGAACTGTTTTTGTTTTGGCTTTATAAAATAATTGGCTCATTATTGCATTTATTGTTGTTAAAAAACCTAAAAATTATCTTTATGAAGAAAGTTTTACTTGGTTTAGTGCTGACGGTTTTTACAGTTTTTTCTGTAATGGCTCAAAGCCGAACCATAACCGGAAAGGTGTCCTCGGCTGACGAGCCAGAAGGAATACCAGGTGTAAACGTCCAAGTCCAAGGGACAGCCGTTGGAGCGATTACTGACATCGATGGCAGTTTCTCCGTGGAAGTTCCTCAGGGATCCAATGTGTTGGTTTTTAGTTTTGTGGGATTTCAGACCCAAACTGTAACTATTGGTAATCGAAGTGAGGTAAATGTAATCCTTCAGCCGGACGTACGTGAATTGTCCGAAGTGGTCATCACAGCGCTGGGTGTAGAGCGTAACCGGAATGAATTGGCTTACTCTGCACAGGAAGTTCAGGGGGACCAAATTACAAGAACCCGAACTCCTAACTTTGTAGATGCCTTGTCCGGAAAGGTTGCTGGGCTGGACATCAGGAGTAACAATACCATGGGTGGTTCTACCAACGTAATTATCCGAGGATATTCCTCAATTACAGGCAACAACCAGGCGCTCTTTGTCATTGATGGTGTTCCTGTAAGTAATGCCAATAACAATACCGCTAATCAGTCTACAGGTAGAGTGGGTACTGACTTTGGTAATGCGGCAGCTGACTTAAATCCAGATAACATTGAGTCGGTTAACGTGCTGAAAGGTGCTGCCGCGACGGCACTATATGGATCACGTGCTGCCAATGGGGTGATTATGATTACCACCAAGAAAGGCAGAAAAAACAGCTTGAACATCACCGTCAACAGTGGGGTTACTTGGACAAGCATTGATAAAAGCACCTTTGCCAGATACCAGAAAGAATACGGTGCTGGTTATGGTAATCAATTCAGAACTCCTGCGGATTTAGGGAGTGGGGTAGGACCAGCAGTTCGCTTCCAGGACGACGCTTCCTTCGGACCTGCATTCGATCCCGACCTGATGGTGTACCAATGGGATGCTATTGATCCTTTTTCACCCACCTACGGGAAAATGACCCCTTGGGTAGCTGCGAAAAATGATCCAAGCACTTTTTATGAAACTGGTTTAAATTCCAACCAAAGCATCAATGTAAGCGGAGGCGGGGATGAAACCACGTTCAACTTGGGCTATACGCGTAACGATATTAAAGGCAACCTGCCGAATAGCTGGATTGACAAAGATCAATTCAACTTTAATGCTTCTTATGATGCATCAGAGCGGTTGACGATAAGTGCTTCTGCTAACTATACGCGTACAGTTGGTATGGGACGATATGGTACCGGCTACAACGGCCGTAACCCTAACCAGCAATTCAGACAGTGGTGGCAAACCAATGTAGATGTGAAAGAGCAAGAAGCTGCTTATTGGAGAAATGAGCAAAACATTACCTGGAACTGGAATGCGGCCAACTCAGGTCCTATTTATTCCGATAACCTCTACTGGACCAGATACCAAAATTATTCAAACGACAGCAGGGATAATTTCTACGGGTTTGCCAATGTCAACTACAAGGTTACTGACTGGTTGAGTGTGATGGGTAGAGCCTCCTTTAACACGACGGAAGACCTGCAGGAAGAGCGTATTGCCATTGGTAGTGCCGATGTCAGTGAGTATACCAGGTTCAACAGGGGGTTTAATGAAACCAATTTTGACCTGATGTTAAACTTTAACAAAGACATCTCCTCAGATATCAGCTTTAATGGCTTGTTAGGTTCTAATATAAGAAGAAGCCGCGTCAGCTCTATCAGAGCAAGTACTAACGGAGGATTGGTAGTGCCAGGCCTTTATTCTCTCTCTAATACAGTGAGTGCTATTGAGCCTCCCACTGAAATATTTGAACGTGTAGGAGTAGATGGAATCTTTGCCAATGCCAATTTTGGCTACAAAGAAAAATTATTCCTTGAGTTGTCCGCACGCCAAGATAAGTCAACAACTTTGCCTGAGAGCGATAACACATACTTCTATCCAGCAGTGGCTGCTAACTATGTGTTTACAGAAGATTGGAATTCTTCCTGGTTAACTCACGGTAAAATCCGCGCTAACTATGCGGAAGTGGGTAATGATGCTCCTGCTTTAAGTATTTATGATGTTTACGACGCGCAGACTGGTTTTGGTTCAATTCCAATATTTTCTTTGCCAAGCACCAGAAACAACAGCAACCTGCTTCCTGAAAGGCAAAAAAGTATTGAAGCAGGCGTCGAATTGGACTTCTTTAACAGCTTGTTCGGTTTTGATGTGACTTGGTACAAATCCAATACCATCAACCAGATCATTCCCGTGAATACGTCTGCCGCGACGGGATATACCCGCCGCTATGTAAACGCAGGTGAGGTTCAAAACCAAGGTATAGAAGTTTCTGCCTTTGTCACTCCCGTTCAGACACAAGATTTCACCTGGACGATGAACCTGAACTTTTCCCGTAACAGAAACGAAGTGATCAGTTTATATGGCGAAGGGGAAAACAAGGTAGAAAACGTGCCTTTGGCCTCTTTCCAAGGTAGTGTATCTGTTAACGCTGCTGTCGGACATCCATATGGCGTCATCAGAGGAACCGACTTTATCTATTATGATGAAGCCAGAACTCAGAAAGTCGTTAACTCCTCCGGATATTATATGGCTACCGATAGATCCGATATGATCATCGGTGATCCTAATCCCGATTGGATCGGCGGTGTAAACAATACGTTTAATTACAGAGGCCTTACATTAGGTTTCTTGATTGATATCCGTAAAGGCGGTGATATTTTCTCGCTTGACCAATGGTATGGTGAAGGAACGGGCTTATATCCTGAAACTGCAGGCTTAAATGACAAAGGAAACCCCATTAGAGACGCTGTAGAAGATGGGGGCGGAATTTTGTTACCAGGTGTAAAAGAAGATGGTACTCCCAATGACATTTATGCCGCTAACTTTGACGGTAATGGGAATACTGCTTTCGGATATGCTGCCAATGGTGCCGACGGCACGCCCAGAGCGATGTATGTTTACGATGGAAGCTTCGTGAAGCTAAGAGAAGTAGCGTTGTCTTACTCCCTTCCTCAATCTATTGTGGGCAATTGGGGTATAGTAAAAGGTGTAGACCTTCAATTGATTGGACGAAACCTATGGATCATCCACAAGAACATGAAGTATGCTGATCCCGAGGAAGGTTTGAGTTCCGGTAATGCTGGCAGAGGCTATCAAAGTGGTGCCTACCCTGCCGTGAGAAATTATGGGTTTAACGTAAGGTTTAACTTCTAAACATCAGACAATGAAAAAAATATTTATATATATCGTCTCAATGATGTTTCTGGCATCATGCGTAGACAGCCTAGATGATTTTAATGTCGATCAGAAAAGAGCTTCCCAAGTACCGCCGGGAACCCTCTTTACTGGTGCAGTGAAGGCCTTGACCGACGTGATGACTACCCCAAACGTAAACACCAACAACTATAGGTTTTACGTTCAACATTGGACATCAACGCAGTATCTGGATGAGCCACGCTATAACATGACCTCGAGAACGATTCCTCAAAGTATGTTTCAAACGCTCTATCGAGACGTATTGGCAGATCTAAATGATGCGAAGAGACTGATTGAGGAAGATGAGGCAATCGTGGCTGAGGTAAAAAACAACCAGTTGGCTCAAGTGGAAATCATGGAAGTTTATACTTGGTCCATTCTTCTGAATACTTTCGGCAATGTGCCTTACTCCCAAGCATTGGATCCAGAAGTTTCACTTCCGGCCTATGATGATGCCGCTACAGTTTATAATGATATCCTTTCGCGACTAGATGCTGCATTGGACTTGATCCAGCCTACTGCTGATGGTTTGGGAAGTGCTGACGTTATTTACGACAGCGACATGGCCATGTGGGAAAAATTTGGAAATTCTCTGAAATTGAAGCTGGCAATGGTCATTGCTGATGTAAATCCAGATCAGGCAAAGTCTTTAGTAGAAGAAGCTGCACCCAATGTGTTTACAAGCAATGCTGATAATGCGGCTTTCCCTTATCTTCCAAGTGCGCCAAACAACAACCCGGTGTCAGAAAACATCAATCCCCTTCGAACTTCTAGAGAGGATTATGTTCCTGCAAATACTTTAGTGGATGCGATGAATGAGCTGGAGGATCCAAGGAGAGCGCGTTTTTTCACACAATATCAAGGTGGATATAAAGGCGGTCGATACGGATTCACCAATAGCTTTTCTGAATTATCCCATGTCCATGATGATATCATAGCCTTGGATTTCGAATCATTGTTGCTGGATTATGTGGAAGTAGAATTCCTGTTGGCTGAAGCAGTTGAAAGAGGTTTCAATGTCGGTGGATCTGCGGTTGAGCACTACAATGCTGCGGTAACTGCATCGTTTGACTATTGGGGCGCTGCTGGGTCAGCGGCTTATCTTGCCAAGCCAGAGGTCAATTACGCTTCCGCTTCAGGAGACTGGAAGCAAAAGATCGGAACACAAAAGTGGATTGCTTTATATAATAGAGGTTTCGAAGCATGGTTAGAATGGAGAAGACTGGATGCACCGACTTTATTGCCTCCGGCAGTTGAAGGGCTTAACCTAATTGTGCCTACCCGTTTGATTTATCCGGTGAACGAGCAAACATTAAATGGGGCTAACCGAAACGCTGCAGCTGATGCTATCGGCGGAGATCAATCCTCAACCAAACTGTGGTGGGATATTAATTGATTTTCTAAACGATTAAGTAATAAGGCAAAAGGCTGTCCTCTCTGAGGCAGCCTTTTGTGCTTTTATATATTTCAAAATGAAATTTTGGCGTTTAGATACAGGAAAATGATATACATGCTACGCTGAGTTTTGTGATTGTCTTCATTGGTAAAATTTAATTTTCACATTGCGCAACAAAGTCCATTGTTATGATAAATTCTTTTGCTGATAAAGAAATACCTTTAATATAATTTTGAAGTCTATTGCCAGTTTATATTTGGTTCTTTTGCGGTTTCCGTAGATAAATCGCTCTATAAAGGACTGATTTAACTCTTTTTGCAAAAAAGATTGAAATTTTTAAAATTTTGTTAAATGTTAAAAAACTTTAAAAACCCATCTTTAGGCTGAATTTCAGCAAATGCCGGTAAGGTGGCAGATGGATATTATTTTATTTTTTGTATAAACGGGATCTTGTTTCGGATAAACTCTTTGATACTTAGAAATATAATTTGGTTTTATCGATTGTTGTGGAGCCATTTTAGAACTTTCATGAATGACGTTTAGTTGTGTTAAACGCATAAAATATAGACTATTTTTGATTTTTTGGTATGGCATCTGTGGATTCTGTAAAAATGATGCCAGTGAGAAATAGAAAGAATTTTTAAAAAAAACCAAATTTTTTTATGAGTGGTTTTTAACGTCAATAACGGGCGATTATTGCTATTTCAAATAAATTATTGATTATTGTGGCTGAATTGTTATAAAACCAAAATGTTTATTTTATGAAGAAAGCTTTACTGTGTTTGGCGTTAGCCTGGTTCGCGGTATTCTCTGCCATGGCGCAGAGCCGCACCGTGACAGGTAAGGTATCGTCGGCTGAAGAGCCGGATGGAATACCAGGCGTGAATGTTCGGGTTCAGGGAACCACGATAGGTGCTATTACAGATTTGGACGGTTCTTATGCTGTTAATGTGCCTGAGGGGGCTAATGTGTTGACATTTAGCTTTGTTGGTTTTTTGACTCAGGAGGTTGCTATTGGGAATCGCACAACCATCGACATAATCTTAGTGCCGGATGTAAAGGTGCTTAGTGAAGTAGTGGTAGTAGGTTATGGAACCCAAGAGAGGAGAGAGGTAACAGGTTCTGTAGCGTCTATTAATAATGCCGCTATGGAAAATTTGGTATCCCCTTCTTTTGAATCACAACTTGCCGGACGTGCTCCCGGTGTGTCGGTGACCACTCCTGGGGGTGTGTTGGGCCAAAGACCGATTATCAGAATCCGGGGTGTCAACTCCATCACAAGTAGTGCTAAC
The DNA here is from genome assembly GCA_035303945.1 of Cyclobacteriaceae bacterium. Lineage (GTDB taxonomy): Bacteria > Bacteroidota > Bacteroidia > Cytophagales > Cyclobacteriaceae > DATGMS01. Next base: position 18,186 of record DATGQZ010000021.1, on the reverse strand, counting down.
CCACTTATTGTAATTGACGGTGTCCCTGTTGTTGACTCTGACCGTTCAGGGGTTCAGGATACTAACCCTCTTGCAAACATCAACCCTTCTGATATTGCATCATTTGAGGTGTTGAAAGACGGTTCTGCTACTGCCATATATGGATCAAGAGCTGCTAATGGTGTAATTTTAATTACGACCAAGCGAGGTTCTACCGGAAAAGCTCAAGTTAGTTATAATGTGAGTGTTGGTGTCAACAAAGAAGTAGAGCGTTTCGAACTTTTAAACGGAGACCAATTTGTTACCATCGCCAACGAAAAAAGAGCGAATGCTGGTCAAAGTGAAAACGCCCGTCCAGGTGTAAATACGGATTGGCAGGATCTAGTGTTTAGAAACGGCGTGGCGCAGCAGCACAGCCTTTCTATTTCCGGCGGCTCTGAAGCTACGAAGTACTTCTTCTCTCTAGGCTATTCTGATCAGGAGTCTCCCATTAAGCCTAACGAGCAGTCTCGCTATTCTTTTAGGGCGAATGTAGATCACAGTGTTTCTTCAGCAGTTAGACTAGGTACAAGTTTATCTTATTCATATACCCAGCTTTTTGGCCTGAATAACGGCGCCAACTCTTTGTCCGGCGCGATTTACAATGCGACAAGGGCACTGCCTAACGTTCCAATTTATGATCCAGAAAATACTTTCTTCGATGGATTTCATGTGACAGCTAATGGTAACTCTGCCGGTTGGGGTAACAACCTCGCTGCTCCCGATAATAACATTCCTAATATCGGCTTTGTATTGGCCAATAATCAATATAGAAGCAGATTCCACAGAGTTTTAGGTAGTGTGTATGGCGAAGTAGATATTGTAGAAGGTTTGACCGCAAGAACTCAAGTGGGTGTTGACCTTGCTTTAGTAGACGATTTGCACAACAGAGATCCCCGACATGGTGATGGAAGAAGTTCAAATGGTTATATGTATATGGCCTATAACCCTGCTATGAGGTGGAACTGGCAAAATACTTTGAACTATCAAACTATCATTGCCAATGATCACAGCTTGAACGTAACAGCTGGTCTTGAGTATCAGTACACTAATTTCTACAACTTCTCTGCCAGTGCCAATGATTTTTCTGACAGATTCTACCTGGAAAGAAACCTGATCACTGGTTCTTACAACAACCAATTCTCTGGTGGAGGATATTCCGAAATCGGGTATGACTCTTACTTTGCCAGATTAAATTATAGCTTCAGAGGCAAATATCTATTGTCTTTGACCGCTCGTCGTGATGGTATTTCTTCTCTTCCAACTGATAACAGAAAAGGTACTTTCCCAGGTGGTTCTATCGGCTGGAGGCTTTCTGATGAAGCTTTCTTCAACAGTAGCTTGATTTCTGACCTGAAGTTTAGAGCTTCTTATGCGGAAGTTGGTAATACTGAAATCGGTTCTTTCCCTTACGCCGGTGGTTTTGGCCCTGTGTTGGGTGGTGCTGGTGCTGGTATCGGCTACAGCAATGTAGCTAACAATAACCTACAGTGGGAGTCATCCAAGAAATTCAACATTGGTTTTGATATGACCCTAGGTGGCGTTACAATTAACGCGGATTACTTTCACAACAATATTGATGGCCTGATCTTGGATGCGCCAACAGCGCCTTCCTTAGGTATTCCAGGTAACAAAATTTCGCAAAACGTTGGTTCTATGGTCAATAGCGGCCTGGAATTGAGATTGATGTCTCGTGTGTTAAGCAATGGTTCTTTCACTTGGAATACTGACTTCAACTTCACTTACCTGACCAATGAAGTCACTGAATTGGTTCAGCCAATTATCTCTACCTACAACAAAACTGAAGAAGGGGGTCCTATCGGACAGTTGTTTGGTGTTAAATGGGCAGGCGTAAACTCCGCTAACGGTAATGCGATGTACTACAGAGAGGTAGAAGGTGCTCAGTCTATCGTTCAGTATGTTCCTAGTGCAAATGCTTTTAGAGCTTATGATGCTGCTAACCCTACAGATGTTTCTGTTGCTGCGGGATCCCCAACCCAAATGTTGCTGGGCAATACACTACCCAAGTGGCAAGGTGGATGGTCCAACTCCTTCAACTATAAAAACTGGGATGCAGAGATCTTTATTAGATATTCTGGTGGAAACTATATCATGAATGAAACCAGAAGAGGTTTACTGGGCCAAGGTTTCTCTAACAACCATGTAGAAATCCTTGAGCGTTGGACGCAGCCTGGACAGGAAACAGATGTGCCAAGACTGTACTCTGGTGTTGATCCTGGAATGTGGCAAACCAGTGCCGCCAACTCAAGGTTTGTTGAAAAAGGTGATTTTGTAAGAGTTCAAAATATCGTTTTGGGATACCGTCTTCCTTCTACTTGGTTGACTTCTGCCTTCAACGGTGCGGTGACTTCTGCAAGATTCTTTGGTCAGGTTCAAAACCCATTCATCTTCACAGGTTATAGTGGATTGGATCCAGAGTTGAACCAGTATACAGGTCAATTGCAGTATGGCATTGACTGGAACGTGGCACCAATTATCCGAACTTGGTCTTTGGGACTTAATGTAGGTTTTTAAATTTGACTATAATGAAGAATAAATTTCATACAAAAATATTGCTGGCAGCCTCCTTATTAATCGGAGCGTCCTCATGCGAAGTGACAGATCTTTTGCCAGCAAACATTATTCCTGATTCAGAAGCCTTTGCCTCTGCTGAAAGAACAGAATCAGCTGTACTAGGTGTTTATGAAGCGGCTCAACGTGGATTTTATGATAACTCCGTTCAGCGAGGCTATCCATTCGGAGCAGCTAGCTTCCAGCAGGGTGATATGAGAGGGGAGGACATGTACAATGACCAAGCCTTCTATGAGATCACCTATACCAACGCTTACAATGCTACTACTGCCAATAACGTTTGGATGTGGAACTCCTTATACAGGGTGATTAACCGCGCCAACATTGTAATGGAGGCATTGGACCCTGCATTATCTGAAGGAGTGCTTACTCAAGAGGAGAGAAATCAATACAGAGGAGAGATGTTGTTCATTCGGGCGCTTTCTCACCATGAATTGCTGATTCATTTTGCTAGACCTTACTCTGATGATCCATCCAGCATGGGTGTTCCTTACCGTCTGTTTGCCGTAAACGATGTAGGAAGAGTTCCTGAAGCAGAAGCGGTTTCTAGAGGTACAGTAGGTGAAGATTACGCACAATTGATCGCTGACCTAGATGAAGCAGAACAACTCATGGGATCTTCAGATGAAGTGTTCCGCGCTACAAAAGGTGCTGCTATCGCTTTAAAAGCCCGCATCAAATTGCATATGGAAGATTGGCAAGGGGTAATCGATGAACATGCTAAATTGGCCGGTACTTATGCAGTAACATCAAGTGTGTCTGCTCCATTTACCAGCGGAGAAACTACAGACAACGTGTTTTCATTCCAGAACTCTGCCCAAGCAAACGGTACTGTTAACGGTGCCTTGGCTTCCATGTATGGCAACCCCGACAATGGAGCAAGAGGTTTGGTGAAAATCAGTCCGATTATCTGGAGAGCTTCCTTCTGGCATCCTGAAGACGCAAGAAGAGGGCTGACGTCATCAAGCGATTTGGGCGTTTTCACTGACAAATACACTGATGCCGTTACCTATTCTGACCCGACACCAACCATTCGTTTCGCAGAAGTAGTTTTGGCGGCTGCCGAAGCGAATGCAAGATTGGGTAGGCTAGAAGAGGGTCTGGCATTGCTTAATTCGATCAGAGACAGAGCTGTTCCAGCTTCAGCTTCTTTCAAATTAGCTGACTTTGCCAACGCAGAGGCGCTAGTTACTGCGGTACTCAATGAAAGAAGGGTTGAACTTTTGGCTGAAGGAAAGAGATGGTCTGATATTCATAGACTTTCTGGTGAAGGCCGCATGGCAGGTGTTCCCGCTAAAGCAACATCCAGATCTATCACGGGCATCGAATTCTATGCTGAGGGCAAGGCTATTCCTTTGAGTGATCCGCTCCCTTATGCCGACTACAAATTTGTTTGGCCAATTCCGCTGACAGAGATCCAAAATAACTTCTCTTCACCATTGACCCAAAACCCGGGTTGGGATTGATAAACAAAAGGGCTGTCCTTGGACAGCCCTTTTTTTTGACCCTATGGCAAATACAAACTTTTTGCTTTTTATGCCGTAATATTGCCCCATGAATGAGTTCTCAAATTATTTTAAATTAGGAATCCAACATATTCTAGACCTTAATGCGATAGACCACATCCTCTTTGTGATCGCCTTGTGTGCCGTATACCTATTCCGGGATTGGAAGAAAATCCTGATTTTGGTAGTAGCCATAACCGTGGGACATTCCCTATCGCTTTCACTTGCCACTCTTCAGCTTATTAAGTTTGACAAAAATTGGGTTGAATTTATCATACCCGTGACCATAGCAATTCCCGCGTTTTCAAATATTTTAAAACCAAAGCCGGCTAACGGAAAAGGCATGCAGGCAAATTATTTTTTTGCTCTAATCTTTGGTCTTATCCATGGAATCAGCTTTTCCTCCTATTTAGGGCCTTTGTTGAGAAGTAAACGTGGTTTTTTCGAGCCCCTGCTCGCCTTTAACCTAGGCTTGGGATTGGCTCAACTCGTAATAGTACTGGCATTTTTGTTATGTTCTTCAATTGTGGTAGGAATGATCGGCACCAACAAAAAAGAGTGGACATTGGTAACTTCCGCCTTGGTGCTTGGTATGTCGCTGATGATGTTGATTGATTCGAAGTTTTGGTAGATGGCTAAGACCTATTGCCGTCGAAATTTCACCATCAATCCACTGCCTCTGCGCCGCTGGTTTGCTTTTCATAAAGATCTGCATAAACCCCTTTCCGCTCTAACAGGCTCTCATGCGTGCCTTTCTCTACCATTCTGCTGTCGTCTAGGACGATAATTACATCAGCAAGTTTGGCTGAGGAGACACGGTGCGAGATGATGATAGAGGTTCGGTCCACCATGATTTTCTTCAAAGCATTAAGAATGGAATTTTCCGTTTTGGTATCTACAGCGGACAAGCAATCATCCAGCAGAAGTATGGCGGGATCTTTGGCAATCGCTCTGGCAATGGACACCCTTTGCTTTTGCCCTCCGGAGAGGGTAATTCCCCGTTCGCCCAGTCTGGTTTCGAAGCCGTTAGGGAAGTTGATGATATTTTCATACACCTCTGCATCTTTGGCGGCCTGGATTATCCTTTCCTCCTGAATCTCGTCCAAGCCGAAACCGATGTTGTTTGTGATAGAGTCACTAAACAAAAACACGTCCTGCGGCACATAACCGATCTGCTTGCGAAGGTATTGGATGTCGTAAGCTTTAATGTCCTTGTTGTCAATTAGGATTTGTCCTGAAGAGGCATCGTACATCCGCATCAATAAATTGGCAATGGTAGACTTGCCAGATCCTGTGGTGCCAATGATCGCAAGCGATTGCCCGGCTTCCACTTCAAAGCTTATATCATTTAATGCTTGGGTGCCGGAATCCGGATAGGTAAAGGAAACGTTTCTGAATGTGATTTGACCCTTAATGTTATCTGTCAGGCTTTCGGTGCTGAGGATGTCATTTTTTTGATCCAGAAACTCATTGATTCTTGTCTGGGACGCTGCTGCCCGCTGCACAATGCTGGTAATCCAACCTAAAGAGGTCACAGGCCAGGTAAGGATATTGACGTATAGGATGAATTCGGCGATGACACCATATCCAATGGCGCCTTCTATTACTTGAATGCCCCCGACATACACTGTAATGATGGTGCTGACTCCAATTAATGCCAAAATCAGGGGATAAAAAAGGGACTGAACCAGTGTCAGACGAATGGATTTTTCCTTGTATTCTTCACTAGCCTTGCGGAATTCTTGGGCACTGTCTTCTTCCCTGACAAAAGCTTTTAGCACCCTGATCCCGGAGAAAGCCTCCTGTACAAAGGTGCTTAAACCGGAGAGGCTTCTTTGGATCTTTTCGGAGCGTTCATTGATCATCGTGTTGACCACGTAGATGCTCAGCGAAAGAATCGGAAGGGGAATTAAAGAGTAAAAAGTAAGCGGCACATTGACGGTAAGCATATAGCCTATTACCATAGGAAAAAGAATGATCAAGTTGATCCCATACATAATCGCCGGTCCAAGGTACATTCTTACCCGGCTGACATCCTCCGAGATCCTTGCCATCAGGTCCCCTGTACTGTTGCTTCTGTAAAAGCTTAATGGTAGGTCCTGATAATGGTTGAAAATATCATTTTTTAGATCATATTCGATATATCGGGACATGGCGATGATGGTCTGCCGGATCAGGAACAGAAAGAATCCCCGAAGCAATGCCATCAGTAAGATGAGCACTCCAAATACAAAAATGAAGTCAAGAAACACTCCTCTTGCCTCTTGATTTAAAGCGCCCTCATCAAAAAACTGGTAAAAGCTAAAACTTTCTACCACATAATCTATGGCGATCCTTACCAATTGGGCGGGGATGATGACAAAGATGTTGGAAATAAAGGTAAAAACTATCCCCATCAAGAGATAGCCCTTGTATTTATAGAGGTATTTATTTAAACGCCAAAGCGACTTCACAAAACAAAAATCTTTAAATGACTTATAAACTTTCAGAATACTCCTTTACAAGTATTAGTAAAGCCCAACAAAAACATTTAATTTTGCAAAAGCTTATAAGTAAGCATCCGATACCCAAAGATAACATAATCTAAACAACTAAGTTCGCATGTCAGGGATTAATGCAAAGGAAAAGATTCAGGAAGGGAGCATCTACGGACAGATTGCTTCTATGGGTCACGAACAACTTGTCATCTGTTACGATGAAGCTACCGGCCTAAAGGCCATCATAGGGATCCATAATACTGTTTTGGGCCCCGCCCTCGGAGGATCCCGACTGTGGAACTACCGATCAGAAGAAGAAGCTATCAAAGACGTGTTGAGGCTATCTCGAGGCATGACCTTTAAGGCTGCTATTTCAGGCCTAAATCTTGGTGGCGGGAAAGCGGTACTGATAGGTGACCCGAAGATGAAAACCGAAGCTTACTTGCGACGTTTTGGCAGGTTCGTAGAAAGCCTTGGAGGCAGGTACATCACTGCGGAGGATGTCAATATGAACACCAGAGACATGTCTTATATTTCCATGGAAACCAAGCATGTTACCGGACTTCCTGATGTAAGAGGAGGCAACGGCGATCCCTCACCGATTACCGCCTTTGGCACCTATCAAGGGCTGAAAGCCGCAGCCAAAAAGGCATTTGGGACAGATTCGCTTACGGGTAAAAAAATAGCTGTACAAGGGATCGGTCAAGTAGGGAAAGGATTAGTAGATTATATTGTCAAAGAGGGTGCTAAAGTTTTCATTACGGACGTTTTTGAAGACAAACTGCAAAGAGTGGCGAAGGAAACTGGTGCCATCCCAGTAGCTCCTGAAGACATCTACGATGTGGGTATGGATATTTTCGCGCCTTGTGCCTTAGGGGGCAGTCTGAATGACGAAACCATCTCACGACTTCAATGTGCGGTCATTGCCGGAGCAGCCAACAATCAATTGGAGGAGGACGAAAGGCACGGCAGGATGATCATGGATAGAGGCATTGTTTATGCTCCGGATTTTCTGATCAATGCCGGCGGAGTGATGCATGTCTATGCAGAATATGCTGGAGGCTACCAGAAAGGCTGGTCCATGCACCAAGCGGAAAAAATTTACGATACCTGCCTTGCGGTGCTTCATCGATCCGCTGACGAAAATATTCCTTCCCAACAGGTCGCAATGGAAATGGCCATGGAACGAATAACAGCCATTGGAAAGGTCAAATTGTCCTATTAATATCGTATATTTGCGTTCTTTATATTCAGGTAATGTTAAACAGAAGAATACTAAGGGTAAAAGCTTTTCAAAGCTTATACGCCTATTCGCAGTGTAAGACTTCGAATTTCAATTTGGCAAAAGATTTTATTTCCGCTTCTTTTATGCCGGATCTTAATAGCATGGAGGTGCAGGATAAATCGCAGTTGAGAAGAGATGCTGAAATCTGCACCGAGCTTTTCGCTAAAAACCTGAATAATAACAGACTCATTGCAGAATCCGGCCATAGCACGAAAATCAAATCCACAGCCATCAAAGCGGTCAACCAATACCATCGCTCCTGCGAAAAGGACCTGGATTTTTTGAGAAACAACATGATGACAGCGGTGGATGATATTCCCCAGCTTTATCTTTGGGCTATCCAGTTGCTGCTCGCCTTCGGGGACCACGTGAAGTCTGAATATGAAAGGAAAATTAAGCTCTCTAAGGATGTCTTGCTAAGTACAGTGGGGGAACTAAACCTGGCCGAAAACAAAGTACTGCAGTATCTGAAGTCAGCGCCCCAATATGAAGCTGCTGTCATCCGGAACCGAGCTTACCTAGATGAGCTCGAGATCGAGATAAAGGAATGGTATCGGGAGTACGTGAAGCCACACGAAGATTATCAGGCTTACCTTAAGGTGGAAAATCCTACTTTGAAAGAGGATAATGCCATCCTTCAGGAAATACTTAAGAAGATCGTCTTTAAAACAGACCCGATCGTTAGTTTCTTCTATGAAAAAGATCTAAACTGGGCTGAAAACAAGCCCATTGTGAGAAGTTTGGCGCTCAAAGTGCTTAAAAATGTAGAAGATAATCCGGAGCCTGAAAACTTCGCGTTGCCGGAAATAGCGATAAACTGGGAGGAAGACAAGGAGTTTTTCCAAAATATCTTTAACTTGAGTGTCGAAAGCGAGGAGAAATACAAAGATCTAATCGCCCAGAAAACCAAAAATTGGGATATTGACCGCCTTGCATCCACGGATAAAATTATTATTACGATGGCGCTCGCGGAGATGGTCAACTTCCCCAGCATTCCGACAAAGGTGAGTATCAACGAGTACATTGATATTTCTAAAAACTACAGCACGCCAAAGAGTAAACAGTTTGTCAATGGATTGCTGGATGTTTTGGCAAAAGAGCTAACCGAAAACGGGGAAATCCGTAAGAGTGGGAGAGGTCTTTTAGATAACAAATAAATTAGATTTATATGAGCAAGAATAGTAATCTTTTAACTTTTGTTTTGGGTGCCGGTATCGGGGCTGCCTTAGGGATCTTGTTTGCTCCCGATTCCGGAAACAATACAAGAGACAGGTTGTCTTATCAGCTAATCAAGTACAAAGAGGAATTAGAGGAGTTGGTAAAACAATTGATGGACAGCAAAAATCTTCCCCTTAATGAAGCAAAGTCAGAAGGACATAAAGTCATCAATGACGCCAAAAACAAAGCCGAAAATTTGCTTAATGATGTCAATAAGCTGATTGAACAAATTCATAACGAAAGTAAATCCAATTTGTAAATACTTACTTATAATGATTTTTTTGTATCATTATAACCGATAATGGTATGGAGTAAAGGCCATGTCACCACTTAAAATTAAGCATTCGAAATGAAGCACTTTAATGTATTACCTGCATACCTGCTGGCAGGCGTCCTATTGGTAACTGGTTGCGGTCAGTCCAATGACAAAGATGAGCGAATCGAAGCCCTCGAGCAAAAGATCGCCCAAATGGAACAAGGCCCAGGCTCGGTTCCTTCAAACGCGCAAAATGTGGCCGCAGTGGACCCCAGTACCGTGGCGCAGTTCGAGTTTGAAAACATTGAATATGATTTCGGCACCATCGCCGAGGGCAAAGTGGTAGAGCACGAATTCGAGTTCACTAATGTGGGCCAGGCGCCTTTGGTGATATCTAATGTACAGGCGTCTTGTGGATGTACCAGCCCTGATTGGACCAAAACTCCGGTAAAGCCAGGGGACAAAGGTTTTATCAAGGTGGTATTTAATTCCGCTGCAAAGTCCGGAGTACAGAGCCCAACCGTGTCCATTCAAGCCAATACTTCCCCAAGTGTGACCCGATTGCGATTAAAAGGAACCGTAAACCAAAGATCAGCATCGAGCCCTACTCAGGGTCCTATCAGACAATAAGAAAATCATGATGAGCACTATTTTATTACAAGCTGGCGGGGCCGGTAGCGGCGTTCTTGGGCAGGTATTTCTTTTTGGAAGTATTATCCTGATCATGTATTTCTTTATGATCAGGCCACAACAGAAAAAGCAGAAAGAAGCCAAAAATTTTATTTCTGAAATTAAAAAAGGGGATAATGTAGTAACCATTGGCGGGATTCATGGTCGTATACACAGTATAGAAGGAGAAACCATTTGGTTGGAACTAGATAGAGGCTTTAAAGTAAAGGTGGAAAAATCCGCCATTTCATTGGACTTTACCAAGCGCGCCAACGGAACTAAATAATCATTTGTCTTGAATACATTCAAAAAGTATTTAAAGAAATTAGGCCAGCAAAAAACATCAAACATTAAAGTGGTAGTCCTCTGCGTGGCAGCGGCTACCACTTTTTGGGTTTTAAATGCGCTAAATAAAGACAATTATACCACGGTAGTGGACCAACCCATCGAGTTCTATTATGACCGTGAAGAATTCATGGCGGTGGAGGAACTACCAACGAAAATTCAGATTGAGGTCAACGGAAACGGCTGGGATTTACTACGTAAGCATTTTAAGGTAAATGTGGTACCCTTTCCCATTGAACTGACCGATCCCAGTGCCCAGAATTATTTGCTGCCCGCCTCCTTCCAGCGGGCTTTGGCAGAGCAAACAGCACCCACTCAATTAACTGCTATTCTGGACGACACCCTGAAGATAAGGATTGACCGAATAGTAGATGAAAGGCTGAAGGTCCTATTGGACACCAATGTTAACCCCTTGGCTGAGAACATCCGTTTTGCTTCTGAAGTCACCATTCAGCCTGATTGCGTAACGGTAACAGGACCTACTTCCATCCTCGAACAATTGGGCGGGCAATTTTTGGTAGATATTGGCGAAAGGGAGCTACGGGATAGATTCTCAGGAAGGATCCCTTTGGTCTTGTCAGAAGAACATGAAGAATTCCTTACACTTGCAGAACAAGAAGTGGAGGTTTCTTTTGAAGTAGTGGAGTTTTTGGCGGGACAACGTGTGGTGAAGATTCGGGAACTCAATTTTCCTGCATCAGTATCGTTGGCCAGTCGGGATTCTATCGTTGTGATGCAGTACCTGCTTGACGAAAGACAAACCCAAGCATTTGCCGATCTGAACCTGGAAGCGGTAGTTAATTATAACACCCGTAACCGGGAGGATAGCACGGTGACGGTTACCTTGAGGCAAGTGCCGGTTTACCTCGACTCCGTTCGGTTTATCCCTGATATTTTTAAATTGGAGTATGAGTAAAGCTAGCCCTTTGTTGGTCGGAATTACGGGAGGGATTGGCGCGGGTAAAAGTACGGTCGCCAAAGTTTTTGCTATCCTTTCTGTTCCCATCTACTATGCGGATGATCGGGCCAAGTGGCTCATGGCCAATGATGAAGGGCTCAAAGAGAAAATTATTGCCGCGTTTGGACCTGCCTCTTACGATGACCAAGGTATATTGAACCGCTCGTTTTTAGCTGAAAAGGTTTTTTCTGATCCAGCTAATACTGAGACCATAAATGGCCTCGTCCACCCTGCTGTAGGCAACGATTTCAGCCAGTGGGTGAAGCAACAGGTAAGTCCGTATGTTCTTAAGGAGGCAGCCTTGCTGTTTGAATCCGGTTCTTATAAAGAACTGAATAAAGTCATCAATGTGAGCTCGCCTCTTAAAGTACGAGTGGCTAGGGTATTGATGCGTGATCCACATCGAAGTTTGGAGCAAGTCAACGCAATCATCAACAAACAGCTTCCCGATGAAGATAAAAATGAGATGGCCGACTTCGTGATTAAAAATACAGACAGTCAGATGATCATCCCCCAAGTACTCAGTATCCACGAGAAATTGCTTGAAGATGCCGCTTGGCAATAGAAAAAGAGAAATAAATTCCGTTTTTCAACCTTTTCAAAAAAAAAGGAGATAAGTATCCAAAGATAGCTTCTCTCCTCAATGTTTCTAATTATTCTATAGAATCACGGATCCTAGTGTTTATTCCTCCGCTTTAGGTGTAGTAGGCAAATCGTTGTTTTTCTTTGGGAACAGCATGGAAGCGAGGATCGAGATCGCTAATATTCCGCCGACCGCGATCAGGGCATATTTCATGTCGATATGATAGATATCGCTTAGCACCAATTTAACACCAATAAAAGCAAGAATAAGAGAAAGACCATAATGGAGGTAATGGAACAGCTGGATGACTCCTGCCAACGCGAAATACAAAGCCCTTAATCCCAGCAGCGCAAACACGTTGGATGTGTACACGATGAAGGGATCTTTAGAAATGGCTAATATGGCTGGAATGGAGTCTACGGCAAATACCACATCGGTACTTTCGATCATAATTAGCACCAAAAACAGCGGAGTAGCAAATAGCTTCCCATTCTCCCTGACGAAAAACCTTCCATCGTCGGAGGTTCTCTTCATGGGCAGGTATTTGCTGGCCCATTTCACAAGGGGGTTGTTTTCAGGGTCTATTTCTGTATCATGGGAGAATGCCATTTTGATACCGGTGTAGACCAAAAATGCCCCCATGATATAGATAAGAAAATGGAATTTGGCGATGAGGGCAACGCCCACCAAAATAAAGATGGCCCGTAATACCAATGCACCCAGAACGCCCCAAAATAGAAGTTTATGGTGATACTTAGGTGCAACACCAAAGTAGTTGAAGATCAGTATAAAGACAAACAGGTTGTCCACGCTGAGCGATTTCTCGATCAAGTAGCCTGTCAGAAATTCCATAGCCGACTGCTCCCCTCTCCAGTAGTAGATGATCACATTGAATATCAATGCCAGGACAATCCAGAACAAGCTGGTCCATAGGGCTTCCTTGACTTTTACCTCATGAGCTTTGCGGTGAAAAACAAAGAGATCCAGTCCCAACATGAGGAGGACGAAAACGTTGAAAATAATCCAGAAATAGATATTGTCCATGGGTGTGTCGATGCACCGTCGAGGTGATCAATTTAATAGTTGATAGCTTGATTGCCGTAAACTTACCGCAACCGTATGCGGGCAAAATTAGTCAAAGAATGGATAACTTGTGCCAATCGCAACAAGGATACTTTCCATGATCCAGATTTTCAATGAGGTAGCTTTATTCGCTTGGCTTGTTCTTTTTGCCTTTCGGCTTTCTTTTGGGAAATTTGCCGGTGAGGTGAAAAATAACTTCCAAACTCATGTTTTTGGTAAGGTCTCCCATCCTCTCAATCTTTCTTACAACAGACAACAGCTGGATAATGGTTTTGACCTTGGTGACATCCTGTTTGATCAACTTGGCCGCAGTTTTTACGGATTTAGCATAGGCTTTGTTTAAAAACCTGTCTTTTTTGTAAATTCCTTTGGCCAGTTTAAGGTCTTTGTTCTTTAAAGCTTGGGAGAAATCTTCCAGCATCAATTCCGCGGTCTCAAACATTTCAGCGATTCTGAATGCCTCAAAGTATTGGGGATCAAAATCATGGGGGATTTCTTTAAGAGAATAGCAAATGCCCTCGGCATGATCACCAATTCTTTCCAGACTCAGGCTTATTTTGATACTGGTAAGGATCAGGCGTAGGTCAATGGCGACTGGATTGAATAAAGCAAGGACCTGCTCGCAATTTTGGTTGATTTTCACATCGGCCTCGTCCACTTCTTCATCCGCTAAGATAACAGCGTCCGCAAGGTCTTCGTCCTGATTGAGCAGGGCCTCTTTGCTTTTCTGTACTTGGGACTTGACCAAGCTGACTAGGTCTACTACTTTGTCTTGCAATTGATCTAATTTTGTTTCTATGAGCTCCATACCTGAATGTAGATAGTTTTTAGGATCAACCAAATCTTCCTGTAATATAATTCTGAGTTTGCTCCATTTTTGGATTGGTGAAGATTTTTTTTGTTTTCCCGTACTCTATCAGTTCGCCCATGTAGAAGAAGGCTGTTCTGTCACTGATTCGCCCTGCTTGCTGCATGTTGTGGGTGACGATAACGATGGTGTAATCATCTTTCAGCTGGTAGATCAATTGCTCAACCTTTGCTGTAGAGATAGGGTCCAGTGCCGAAGTTGGTTCATCCATCAAAATAACAGAAGGTTCAATGGCCAGGGTGCGGGCGATGCAGAGACGCTGTTGCTGGCCACCGGATAAGGCATAAGCGGATTTGTTGAGATTGTTTTTTACTTCATCCCACAAAGCTGCCTGTTTTAAAGATCTTTCTACCCGCTCTGCGATGAGTGCTTTGTCTTTAATCCCATTCACCCGCAAGCCATACGCCACATTTTCAAATATGGTTTTAGGGAAGGGGTTGGGTTTTTGGAATACCATTCCTACTGTTTTGCGAAGCTCATAAATGTCCGTCTTTTTGGAATAGATGTTTTTCCCATCAATAGATATTTTACCTTCCAGCCGGGCGCCTTCTACGAAATCGTTCATTCTGTTTAGCAGGCGGAGAAAGGTGGTCTTGCCACAACCCGACGGACCGATAAAGGCGGTCACTTCATTCCTGTGGATGTGGAGGTTGATATCCCTCAGCGCCTGGGTTTGCCCGTAGAAGAAGTTGATGTGTTCGGCTTCAATTTTAACTTTATTCTTTTCGATGGCTGAATCCATGGTAATGTTCAAGATTTATATCTTCCCTGGCTTTTGTTTCTGAAATAGATGGCAGAGAAATTCATGATAAAGGTAATCAATAGCAGGATAACGATTGCCGCGGAGGCATTAGTTGCAAAAGCCTCTTGGGGTCGAGATACCCAGTTGAATATTTGCAGGGGTAGCACCGTGTAAGGATCATAAACAGAATTGGGTACAGAAACAAAGACTTTAGCGCCAATAACAATTAAAGGAGCCGTTTCCCCTACTGCCCTAGATAAAGCGAGTATGATTCCGGTAAGAATTCCGCCCAATGCCGCCGGTAGAACATGGTTCCAGATGGTTTGCCATTTAGTGGCACCTAGCGCATAAGAGGCTTCTTTAATTGATAAAGGGACGGTTTTCAATGCGGATCTCGTCGCGACGATAATGATCGGTAAGATCAACAAAGAAAGGGTCAGGGCACCGGCTAGGAAGCTGGCACCAAGATTCATCCATCTGGAAAAAAGCTGCAATCCCAATATCCCATAGATAATGGAGGGGACGCCGGCCAAGTTAGCGATATTGATTTCCAAGAAAGCAGCAAAGCGGTTATTTTTTCCATATTCCTCCAGGTACACTCCGGCTCCTACACCTATTGGGATCGCAATCACAGCCGTTAGTAGCATGATTAGGAAGGTGCCTACAATAGCCGGCAATATCCCAGACATATGGGCATGTCTTGAAAGGGATCCCGTGACAAAATCCCATGTTATCCGGGACATACCCGAGTAGAACACATCCACCAAAAGGGTAATTAGGAACACCACCCCTACGACGGTAGAGAAAATACCAAGGTATTTAAAAAAGGAGTTTTTAAATGCTTTCATTGATATTGTGCCCGAAATTTCTTGTTAAAATAGAATGAGACGCTGTTCAGGAGAAAGGTCAAAACGAATAGGGTTAGCCCTGCTGCAAAGATGGTTTGGTAACCCAATGAATCCTGCGGCACATCCCCTTTACTGACCTGTACGATATAGGCTGTGATCGTTTCGATGGGCACCAGCGGGTTGAGGGTTAATCTCGGTTGTTGACCGGCGGCAATGGCCACGATCATTGTCTCTCCAATCGCCCGGGAAATCGCCAGTATCACCGATACCGTGATGCCCGAAGAAGCCGCTGGTACGACCACCCTGAAAGCGGTTTGGACTTGTGAAGATCCTAAGGCATAGGATCCTTCCCGCAGGGAATCCGGAACTGCATTCAGTGCATCCTCGCTAAGAGAGGCTACCATAGGGAGAATCATAATCCCCATTACGATTCCAGGAGACAGGGAGTTGAAGCCCGCCAGTCCAGGAATGAAACTCTGCAACAAGGGCGTTACGAACACCAACGCGAAATAACCGAACACCACCGTAGGAATAGAAGACAGGATCTCCAGAAAGGGCTTGATGATTTTTTTAACCCTTCGGTCTGCGTATTCACTCAAGTAGATCGCGATGGACATTCCTAAGGGTAAGGCAATAAGGATAGCAATAAAAGTGATCAGAAAGGTTCCTGACAGTAAGGGGAGGATGCCAAAATGGGCGTCCTCAAACAGCGGAGTCCACTGTGTATCCGTTAAGAATTCCAAGAGGGAAACTTTGGAGAAGAAGCCGATGGAGTCTTTTAATAAGACAAACAATATTCCCAAAGTGGTGACTATGCTGACTGTGGCGCAAAGCATCAGCAGTACCTCCATGAATCTTTCTTTGAACATCCTTTGTTTAAGGCTCATTTCGCAGCTTCTTTTAAGAGTTGGGACAAATCGACACCCACATTATTCCGACCGGCCATCAGGGATCCGGTGTGTCTGTTTTCAAATCGCTCGAGGACCAATTGATAGGTTTCTTCTGAAAGAGGAACGTATCCTACTTCCTTTACCAAATCCGCACTCTCAGTAAGGTAGAAGTGGATAAATTTTTCCATCATAGGATTAATGGCGTTGGCTGAGACATAGATAAACTCGGGGCGGGTCAAGGGTTGATAGCTCGCATTATTGACGTTTTCGAAGGAAGGAAGGACGGCGCCTTTTCCATTCTCTTCATTTAGATCGTCTATGGCCAAGGCTTTGAGTTTTGATTTGTTCTCTTCATAATACGCTAGTCCGAAATAACCCAGCGCTAGCACATCTTGCGAGACCCCTTGTACTAGGACATTGTCATCCTCGCTTGCCGTAAAGTCCCCTCGGCTGGACCGTTTGGTGCCTACGATTGCTTCAGTAAAATAATCATAAGTGCCCGAAGAAACTCCTGCACCGTACAGACGGATTTCTTGGTCGGGCCAGTCGGGCCTTATTTGGCTCCAACGGGTAATTGTTCCCTGGGCGCTGGGCTCCCAGATCCTCCTCAACTCATCTACGGTGATGGAATCCACCCAGTCATTCTCCGGATGAACCACAACTGCCAATCCATCATACGCCACGGGAAGTTCTATGAAGGGATAGTTGTTGGCGAGGCAGGCTTCTATTTCACTTTCGGTAATGGGGCGGGAAGCATTGGCGATCTGGATTTCGCCGCGGCTGAATTTTTTGAACCCGCCGCCGGTACCCGACTCCCCAATGGCGATAGTGGCGCCTTCCTCTAGTTTCAGAAATTCCTCGGCCACAGCCTCGGAGATAGGATAGACGGTACTGGATCCATCGATGATAATTAGGTTTTCATTCCTCTGACAAGCTCCAAGCAAGGAGAGGCAGACCAGCCATGCTAAGAGCCGGGCGAAATTGTAACCGACACGGTGTGACATCTATACGAAATTTGTGCAAAACTACAGATTACCTCCAGCCTTTACCGAGGAACAACATTAAGTTAATGTTAACTTAATACTGGAATAACTCAGATACCTTGATGGGTAAAGATACACGGGATTTAGCACAAGAAATAGGCCGGAGAAACAAAAAAATAGTAGCCACGGGGGTTATATGGCTTTTTCTAAGCTGATCTGGTCCAGGTAAAACTTCATTCTGGAATGGTGGCGGTTTAGAAAATCGATCTTGTCGATTCTATCTAGCTTGTGGTTATAGAACACCTCGATAAAATCCTTGTCCAACAGGTACAGGTTAACTTTATGCGTGTAGTAGCGGATGTCAACCACAAAAGTCCCTTCTGTGTAGAGGAGGTGGATTTTCTTGTGCAAGGGCAATTTTCTGAATTCTTCTCTACTCATGTAGTTTCTCCAATTAAGGCGGTTTCCGCACAACACAACATACCTGGAAATCGTTTTTTGCGGCTGCCTGATTTCTCCGAATTATTGTCCATGCTTTTTCCGGTGCTTGAAAAACAGCCTTCCGCCATCGGTTTTTGGCAATTTATTGTTAAAAACGCTTTAACTCAACGGTTATTTTCTTTAGAGGGCAGAAAGATAAGAAGAGCTAAATTGTCCAGCAAAGAATTTTGATTGATTTGATTTACATCGTATTATTGGGCAAATATCACTGGATCTTATGCGTGTTGGAGTGGGTAAACTTAATCATCGGCCTCTTTTTTATCTGTTTTTTTTCCTCATCGTTATTCAACTCTCCTCATGTTCATCCACTCGAAAGATCAAGAACCAAAGGGTTAACCAAGTAGTGGAAACGGCCAAATCCTTTA
>DATGQZ010000020.1:0-124379 GCA_035303945.1 Cyclobacteriaceae bacterium | reverse complement strand
CCCGCAGCAGGTCAGGGAGCTGGTGTCGCAGTGGGGCATGTCCAAAGACGAGTTTACGGAAAACGGCGGCTGGACGCCGCAGCTGTACATCCGGGAAGCCAGAAGGATGCTGAGCGACTATGTGATCTCCCAGCGCGACTGCGAAGGGCTACAGGCAGCGGAGGACCCAGTAGGGCTGGCGGCCTACCAAATGGACTCCCATATGGTACAGCGCTACGTGGACCATAACGGCTATGTGAAGAATGAGGGCAACGTCGAAGCCCATGTTCAGGCTCCCTACCCCATTTCCTATCGATCTATCATTCCTAAAAGAGGAGAAATTGAAAACCTGACGGTTCCTGTCTGTGTAAGCTCCACCCATATTGCTTTTGGTTCCATACGCATGGAACCTGTGTTTATGGTGCTCGGCCAGTCGGCTGCCATAGCGGCCAGTCTGGCCATAGATCAAGGTCTTGCGCTACAGGATCTGCCTTACGCAGATCTCAGAACGGTGCTTCTTGAGAAGGGACAGGTATTAGAACATCAAGCAAAATAGTTAACCCCAATAACCATATTCTTTTCGAATGAAAAATCTACATGTTATCAAGCATTGGCTAATTGTCTTTAGTTTGACGCTGAATTTCGCTTGCCAGCAAAATGCAGAACAAGGGGAAGTGACAGACCTCATTGTTTATGGAGGCACTTCAGCAGCCATCACTGCGGCTGTACAAGCAAAAAGGATGGGCAAGTCTGTCATAGTAATATCACCTGATGTTCACTTAGGAGGCCTTTCTTCCGGAGGGTTGGGCTTCACCGACACAGGTAAAAAAGAGGTCATTGGAGGCATTTCGCGGGAGTTTTATCAGAAAGTATATGATCATTATCAAACGGATGAGGCCTGGCAATGGCAGGACCGTTCAGCCTATGGCAACAAGGGCCAGGGAACCCCAGCCATTGATGGGGATGCTCGCACCATGTGGATATTCGAGCCGCACGTAGCCGAAAAAGTATTTGAAGACTTTGTGAAGGAAAATGAAATAGAAGTGCTGCGGGATGAATGGCTCAACCGCGAAAATGGAGTTACCATGGAAAACAACCGCATTGTATCCATAAAAACCCTTAGTGGTAAGGAGTTTAAAGGGAGGATGTTTATCGATGCCACCTACGAAGGGGATCTGATGGCCGCGGCCGGTGTAAGCTACCATGTGGGCAGAGAGGCCAACAGCGTCTATAATGAGCAATGGAATGGCATTCAGACAGGGGTATTTCATCATAGACATCATTTCAATGTGTTAGACACACCTATTGATCCCTATTGGATACCAGGGGACCCCGCCAGTGGCTTATTGCCACGAATCAGCGCAGAAGATCCTGGTGTAAAGGGTGAAGGAGATCATAAAGTACAGGCCTATTGCTTCCGCACCTGCATGTCAAATCATCCAGACAACAGGGTGCCCTTCCCAAGGCCGGAAAATTATGATTCTACGCAATATGAGCTTCTGGTGAGAATTTTTGATGCCGGATGGAGAGAATGGTTTCAAAAGTTCGACATCATTCCAAACCGGAAGACAGACACAAACAACCATGGTCCATTTAGTAGCGACAACATAGGAATGAATTATGATTACCCTGAAGCTAGCTACGAGCGCAGAAAGGAGATCATTAAAGAACATGAGGACTACCAAAAAGGCCTGCTGTATTTTGTGGCGAATGATCCGCGTGTCCCCAAAGAGATTCAAGAGGAATTTCAACAATGGGGTCTGGCCAAAGATGAATTCACAGACAACGGCAATTGGCCACACCAGCTGTACATCCGGGAAGCCAGAAGAATGATCGGTAAATTCGTGATGACAGAAAATGAATTGCTCAAAAAAAAACCGACGCCTGAATCAGTCGGAATGGGTTCCTACACGATCGACTCCCACAACATACAACGCTATGTAACCCCTAAAGGCCATGTTCATAATGAGGGGGATATCGGAGTAGGTCTACCTGGCCCTTATGAAATAGCATATGGTTCCTTGGTTCCAAAGGAAGGTGAGGCAGAAAATCTTCTTGTTCCTGTAGCGGTATCTGCCAGTCATATTGCCTTCGGGTCCATACGAATGGAACCGGTCTTTATGATTTTGGGACAGTCAGCGGCTACCGCAGCATCCATAGCGTTGGACAGTGGGGTTGCTGTCCAAGAAGTGCCCTATCCGATACTCAAAGAGCAACTCGAAAAAGACAATCAAATACTCACCGCAGGACAAGCTTTAAAAAGATGAAAAGATCATTCCAAATCATTGTCCTTTGCCTTCTTCTGGCCTACGGATGTCAAGAAAAGGAAACGCCCGCTACCTATGATGTAGTGGTATATGGAGGTACTTCTGCGGGTATAATTGCGGCTTATACCGCCAAAACAATGGGTAAATCAGTTTACATTATTGAGCCTAGTCGGCATTTGGGAGGATTGACTACAGGCGGATTGGGATATACCGACATCGGCAACAAATATGCGGTGACAGGTTTATCGCGAGATTTTTATAGAAGACTGGGAAAGCATTACGGCAAATTTGAACAGTGGATTTTTGAGCCTCATGTAGCCAAAAATATTTTTCAGCAGTACCTCAATGAAGCAGAACTGGAAGTGTTGTATGAACATAGGATCGTAGCGGCCCATAAAGAGGATGGCATTATTCGGAACATTACTATAGAAAACGCACGTAATCCACAAGATCGAAAAACCATTGCCGGTAAGATGTTTATCGATGCCACTTATGAAGGGGACCTAATGGCTACTGCCCGCGTTTCGTATACTATCGGTAGGGAAGCAAACAATCAATATGGGGAAAGGTACAATGGGGTGCAGCTGATGACAGGACACCAGTTTCCGGATGGCATAGATCCCTACAAAATTCCGGATGATCCCAGCAGTGGCCTTCTTTGGGGGATCAGTAATGCAACACTTGAGACAGACGGAACTGGAGACGACAAAATTCAAGCGTATAATTTTAGAATATGTCTGACCAATGATCCAGCCAATCGCGTAGAAATCACCCGTCCAGAGGGATATGATTCGACGCAGTTCGAGCTATTGGTAAGGCTATTTGAAGCTCAGCCTGACAAAAGAAAAATCAGCGACTACTTTATCTGGAGCAGAATGCCAAATAACAAGACCGACATCAATAACCGGGGAGGCTTTTCCACGGATATGATCGGTATGAACCATGATTATCCCGAAGCTGATTATCAGCAGCGACAGCAAATCATTGACCGGCATGCCCATTATACAAAATCCCTACTCTATTTCTACAAAACCGATCCAAGAGTACCTCAAGAATTGCAGGGATTTATGCAGGAGTGGGGCTATCCCAAAGACGAATACCAAGATAATGGGCATTGGTCTCCTCAACTGTATGTAAGGGAGGTGCGTAGGATGGTCGGAGAATATGTAATGACTGAGGCTAACTGTGTGGGCGATGAGGTGGTGGAAGACGGTGTGGGAATGGCTGCCTATACAATGGACAGCCACAACATCCAAAGGATCGTTGTAGAAAAAGAGGGTCGAAAAATGGTTAAAAACGAAGGAAATGTCGAAATAGGTGGTTTCGGTCCCTACCCGATTTCCTATCGGTCACTTATTCCGCAGCGCAAAGATGCTCAAAATCTTTTGGTGCCAGTGGCTTTATCTGCCAGCCATATCGCCTATGGCTCGATCCGTATGGAGCCGGTATTTATGGTTTTGGCACAATCTTCCGCAGTGGCAGCAAGTCTTGCGATCGACCAAAAGCTAGCGGTTCAGGATGTGGATGTAAGCGCTCTCCAAAAGATTTTGAGAGAAAATCCATTGGCGGACGGTAGCGTAGCGGAAATTCTTGTCGACAATGACGACTCAAACAGGATTAGCATAAAAGGTAATTGGGAAAGGCAGGCCAGAGGAGGTTACGGACCCAGTTTTCTGGTAGATACATCCAAAGGGTCTGAAGAAAAATCCGTCCGGTTTAGCCCGGAAATTGTTGCTGCAGGCAACTATGATGTGTATGCCTACTTTTCGCGTACACCTGACGCTACGGCCGCCACTACGTTGATTGTGTCAGATGGTGCCACTGAAAAAAATGTTATTGTCCAAGAGGAAGATATTCGGGTCGAGGGGCAGACCTCAGGAGAATGGGTACATTTGGGACGATACAGGCTGGAAGAAGGTACCAAGGCTTATGTGGAAATAACCAACCAAAGTGCCGACGGGAGTATAGTAGCAGATGCGGTGGTGTGGGTACCGCAAAAATAATATAGCTGAGGGGATGAAGGTTAATCCTATTAAATCAGGCTTTATCCCCTTATGCTCTTTGTTGATTTCACAAACCCATTCTGCTGGTATGGTTGTGAGACTTGCTTACATAAAGAGGGACTCTGTTTTTTCCAATTTTTTTAAGATTGTGTTATAACAGGTATAGCATATCAATATTTTTTCTTATTATGTACTCAGATTTCAAAATTAACTTGAAGTCGCATGTATTTATTCACCAACTTATAGAACCCAATGACCAAAACCCCAAAGTATCGGCATCGATGCCCTTTCGCCGTCTATGCTGTTGTATCAGGAATACTCCTGTGTGGCGCCTTCCTCTGTCAGAAGGCTTTGGCCACTGATGTCAGCAATCATACTGATCACCTCATCCTTCCAATACAAATAAAGGGTACTGTCACTGATGCCAGTGGGCAAGCCATTCCCGGTGCTACTGTTGTTGTTGATGGTGAAACAAAAGGAACAACAACTGATCTTAATGGCAATTTCGTCCTAGATGCCCCTCAAGGATCTACTCTGCTCATTTCATTCATCGGCTATAAGACGCAGAAGGTGTTGATTGGCAACCAAAGTGTGGTCAACATTATACTTGAAGAAGATCTATCCTCTCTGGAAGAGGTGGTGGTGATAGGCTATGGCACCGTAAAAAAGAGTGACTTGACGGGTGCTGTCTCCTCCATCAAGGGCGAATCTATCCGGGAATTCCCCGTCACCTCCATCGACCAAGCGGTTCAGGGAAGAGCCGCAGGAGTGCAAGTGACGCAAGCTTCTGCTTCCCCAGGTGGCGGTGTATCTGTTCGGATCAGAGGATCAAACTCGATCAATAGCGGCAGCGAGCCCTTGTATGTCATTGACGGATTCCCGCTTTACCCTGACAATGGTGCTTATGGTGTGGGGGGCAATAGGCAGCCTTCCAACATCATGGCTACTATCAACCCCAACGACATCGAATCCATCGAGATCTTAAAAGATGCCTCCGCCACTTCTATCTATGGCTCCCGCGGATCAAATGGTGTAGTCCTTATCACCACAAAACGTGGCAAGGCGGGTGAAACTTCTATAGAATACGATGGCTCGGTTTCGATGCAGACAATTTCCAAAAAAATAGATGTGCTCAACGCCCGGGATTATGCGATTTATTTAAATACCATGGAGCAAAGCCAGGGCGGCGCTCCCTTGTATAGTGAGGAAGAAATCAATGCCATGGGCGAAGGTACCAATTGGTTAAATGAAATAATCCAAACAGGCGCCATCAATAGCCACCAGCTGACATTTTCAGGAGGGTCTGACAAGAACCGATATGCTATCGTAGGCAACTACTTCAAAAATAACGGTATTATCAAATATACCGATTTCGAACGGTACGGCATAAGGCTCAACTTAGACAACAGCGCTTGGAATGGCCGGTTGATGATCAATTCCAGCTGGTCCTACAACCGGACACAGTCCAACAATGCTCCCACCGACAGAGGTGGACCAGGAGGTATCATAATTACCGCATTAGGGTTAGATCCATCCGTTCCGGTGAGGGATGCTGAGGGTGAATATGCGCTGGCATCTTATGACGGTCGTTTCAACATCAACCCTTTGCAGGAGCTGGAAAATGTCGCTGACCGTGATGTGAACAACAGGGTCTTGGGCAACACAGGATTCTCCCTAAATGTTATTGAAGGTTTAACCTTGAAAACCAGCATAGGTGCCGACATCCTGAATGCTGGCCGAACCACCTTCTTCCCTGTGGAAATCTCCCGCTTGGGAAGAGACCGCTCCGGAGAGCTGACGAAAGCTAACCGTAACGCTATCAATATCCTTAATGAAAATATTTTAACCTTTGACAAGCGCTTCAACACACAACATTCACTGAACCTTATCGGAGGATATACCTTTCAAAAAGAAGTCAATGAAGGAATGAGTGCTACCAACAGGGGACTGTCTGCAAGCCATGTAGATCAGGCAACCTTAGGCGGCGGAACGGATATACAGATCCCTTTTTCCGACAGAAGGGAATGGCTTCTGAAATCTCTCCTTGCTAGAGCCAACTACAACCTCATGGATAAATACCTGCTGACTGTATCCTTCCGCAGAGATGGGTCATCACGATTTGGAGCTGCCAATAAATGGGCAAATTTTCCCTCTGTGGCGCTTGCCTGGCGTATAGTAGAAGAGGGTTTTTTCCAAAGTTCCACACTTTCACGGAGTATCAGTGACTTAAAGCTGAGGGGTAGCTGGGGAATAACCGGTAATTCTGAGATACCGGTGTATAATTCTCAAGCCAACCTCAATGCATACAATTATGTTTTTGGCGGAAACTTGGTATTGGGACTGGCGGATGCTCGATTGTCCAATCCAGGTTTAAAATGGGAAACAACGAAAATGGTAAATGTCGGATTGGACCTGTCATTATTGGACAACCGTCTCAACCTTACTGCGGAATACTTTTTCAACCATACTGAAGACCTGTTACTATACGTGACCGTTCCCAGCAGCTTGGGTTTCAACTCTATTTTGAAAAATTCAGGATCCTTAGAAAACAAGGGCTTTGAGGTAAGCCTCAACTACATAGCGGTTGACAGCAGGGATTTGAGGTGGGATGTCTCGGGCAACATTTCCTTCCTGCGCAATAAAATCACCGACCTGGGGAGCAGCACGCCGTTTTTTTCCGGTTCTACAAGTGGACACCTTGGCATCGATGGAAGTTGGGTGGAAGCCGGTAATCCGATAGGCGTATGGAGAGGTTATAAGTATACCGGTATTTTTCAAAATCAGGCGGAAATCGACGCCAATCCTTCCCGATCCGGCGACAAACCTGGCTATCCACGGTATCAGGATAGCAACCAAGACGGCACCATTACCCCCGACGATTACGTCATCATCGGTGATCCCAATCCAGATTTCACCTGGGGTTTCACCTCCACTTTAAATTATAAGCAATTTGATTTGAACCTGTTTATCCGTGGAGTACATGGAAATGAAATCAGAAACCTACAGCAGGCGGAAATCGGCGATGGGGTCCAGAAAATAAACCAGATAGCCAACATTCTTACCGATTCCTGGACGCCACAAAACCCAAGCGCAAGTCGGCCTGTGATAGATGGCAACCGAGACTTTGCCAATTCCTACCGGGATTCGGACTACTTTATAGAAGATGGCAGCTTTATCAGGGTGCAAAACATCGCTTTGGGTTATAACCTTCCGCCCTTGAGCAAGTTTATCCGAAAAGCAAGAGTGTATATCAGCGCACAGAATCCCATGCTCTTTACAAAGTATAAAGGCTTTGATCCAGAGGTAAATAACCGTGGACAAAACAACCTGAACCGAGGGGATGATTACGACGCCTACCCTCGCTCTAAAACATTTAACATCGGAATAAACCTAGGACTCTAAGAAAAAGACTGATGAAAAACATGTCAAAATATATGTCGCAGTTACTCCTTACAGTGGTGGTCATCGCCACCTTAGCCTGCGAGAAGCTGGATGAAAACCCGGATTTCATCACAAGAGACAATTTCTTTACTACTGCAGAACAATTGCAATTAGGCGTAAACGCCATCTATGATGGGATTGGGAGCGGACGAGATGGATGGAACCACTTCTATAACCGCTTTGTATTTGAATGCCGAGTAGGCTATCAGGTGGGTTGGGAAAAAGGGCCCTTGGATTTTCAAAATGGTATAGTGACTCCCTCCGATGATTATATCGCCACCTATTGGAGGATTTCATATGAAAATATCAACCGGGCAAATGCGCTGATTGAAAAAGCAGATGAACTTATTACGGTAGGTATCCCTAACCAACAACTTGCTGAACGGGTAAAAGCAGAAGCTATTTTTCTCAGAGCCTTCTATTACTACAACCTGATAAGGTACTTTGATGATGTTCCATTTACCACAAAAAGAACCGAAAGTGATAAAGACCTTCCTTCCAATGAAAACGGAAAACGAAAGGTACTTGACCTGATAGAGAATGATCTATCGGAAATAACTAACATATTACCGGCAAACTATCCTGCCAATGATTTGGGCAGAGCTACAAAATGGGCAGCTTATACCTTGCTGATGAAGGCTTACCTTTTGGATGAGAAGTGGAATGAGGCCAGAATCACTGCAGAAATTATCATCAATGATTCAGGCATCACTTTATTTGAAGATTTTGCCCATAACTTTGATGTGGCCCATGAAAACACGGGAGAGCGCATTTTTGAAGCACAGGTCTCGGCCTCAGCGGGAGCCAGTGAAAACCACAACCACCATTCGCATTTTGTACCAGCGGACCTGCCTAACAATGTCGGAGGTCAAGGCTGGCATTGGCTGAACGGCACTAAGGCATTCCGCATGAAATACAATCCCGATGACGCACGCATCCAGGGAACCTTTATCAGTGAGTACCCCAGTAACCGCGTAGGACGAAATGCAAACGGTGAATACCCTCTTGTACGATGGAGTCCAGATGCCCCTTATAACCTCAGCAGATTTGGAGGATTGGTGTCTGCCGCTGCCGATCCCAATCGTCCGGAAACGCTTATTTATTCTAACGCTTGGACGTCTAAATGGGTGGAAATAGGCATCTCCAACGCTTCTTTAACTGAAAAGAATATCGTCTACCTTCGCTATGCCGACGTACTATTGGGGCATTCAGAGGCTGCCAATGAAAGTGGTGTGGGAGATCCTTACTTTGGCATCAATGAAGTGCGACGCCGAGCTAACTTGCCACCCCATGCCAACCTGGATCAATCGCAACTGAGGGACGCCATTGTGGAAGAAAGGGTCCTGGAATTTGCCTTCGAACAGGAAACCTATGCTGAGTTGAAACGGAAAAGTACCTTCGGGAGTGATCAAGACTATCTCGGAAAATACATTCAAGAATTTATTAATACCTATAATATAGACCGCCAATTGTCTCCCAAGGATTACGTGTTACCCATTCCTTTAAGCGAAACGCTGGGAAACCCCCATGTTCAGCAAAATTCCGTGTATCGCTAAGAAACAAGAACAAATAGAGAATCTGACGAAACACCAAGGAATTAATTTTTAGTTATTAATTAATTGTCTTTATTTAGTAACAAGGATAAAAAAAATATAATGAACTTACCGGCGCACATGAGGGGTAAAAGGTTGTGGGTATCTGGACTATCTGTACTACTGCTTTTATGGCTGGCAGGCTGGTATTCCCCGGGTATCAGGCAGGATTACTTTCCCCGATTTCTCGCGGGTGAGCAGATTGAATTCAACCGGGATATTCGTCCCATCTTTAACAAGAAGTGCATTGCCTGCCACGGAGGTGTAAAGCAGTCGGGAGGATTTAGCCTGTTGTTTCCTGAGGAAGCACTTGCCGTCAATGAGTCTGGAAAGCCAGCAATTGTGCCCAGCAGCCCAAGCGAAAGCGAGTTGATCCGGAGGATCGAACATGACGACCCTGATCTACGGATGCCGCTGGAGGCTGAGCCTCTCACCAGGGAGGAAATAAAGCTTTTGAAGAAATGGATCCGGCAAGGCGCTCAGTGGCAGGACCATTGGGCCTATATCAAGCCGGATCCCCTTGATCCACCAAGCCTGGAGACTGATTGGGCAAGCAACGGGATCGATCAGTTCGTGTTGGAACGATTACGGGAAAACAGGCTTGAACCATCCCCAGAGGCAGACAAAGCCACTTTGCTAAGACGACTATATTTGGATGTCATCGGCGTGCCTCCCTCACCGGAGGAGCTTCAGGCCTATTTAGAAGATACCCGGCCAGATGCTTATGAAAAAGTGGTAGATCAGCTTTTAGCTTCTAATCAATACGGCGAAAAGTGGGCGGGGATGTGGATGGACCTGGCCCGGTATGCCGATACTAAAGGGTATGAAAGAGACGCGGAGCGAAAAATCTGGAAATACAGGGACTGGTTGATCAAAGCCTTCAATGAAGACATGCCATTTGATGTATTCATCACCAAACAGCTCGCGGGGGACCTCCTTCCCAACCCAACAGATGAGGATTATATTGCGACGGCCTTCCACCGCAACACCATGACCAATGACGAAGGCGGAACTGAAAATGAAGAGTTCCGGGTCGCCGCTGTCATTGACCGGGTTAATACCACCTGGGGAATTCTGCAAGGAACCACCATGGAATGCGTGCAATGCCACAGCCATCCCTATGATCCTATTAGGCATGAAGACTTCTTTAAATCCTACGCCTTCTTCAATAATACCTCCGATGAGGACGTCTGGAGTGAAAGCCCACAGCTGGTATCCTTTGTAGAAGAGGAAGACCAGCTTAAGCTTAAGGCTATCAAAGATTGGGTCAAGAAAAAAACTGCTGCGGAAGACACCGCGCAAATAGCCTACTACACGCACTTGGTAAGGCTAGCAGAACCAAAGATCCACCCTCATTCTTTTGAAATCCTAGAAAACGGGGTGCTGACTGATGGGCCCAATTATCTGAACATGGAAGATAATGGACTAGCCAAATTGTCGGGCATCACCCTCAATGAGGAGGACCAGATGCTGGTCAGGTACCGATCCGGCAAGACTACTGGTTGGATAGAAGTAAGGATTGGCGCAGCGGATGGCCCCTTGCTGACGAGCTGGAAAGTCAATAGTATCAAAACCGATAAAGGATTTCAGACCATCTCTGTTCCTGTACAGCCCCTAACTGGAAAAAAGGATCTCTATTTTGTATTTAAAGATCCTGGACATTCAGGGACGGTTTGCAACTTGGAATGGATCCTCTTTTATAAAGCTATTCCAGGAAAAGATGCTGCAGGTTATCAGGAAATTACCCAATATTTCGTATCGTTACTTAATCCTCAAAACAAAATAGAATCGATTCCAGTGATGGTAGAGCGGCCTGAGGGTTACAGAAGAACTACCTATGTGTTTGAAAGAGGAAACTGGCTGGTACATGGTGAGGAAGTAGAACCCGGTGTACCTGAAGACTGGAACAGCATGCCGCCAGGGGCTCCAAAAAATAGGCTAGGTTTGGCGCAATGGCTCGTCAGCAAGGACAACCCACTGACAGCGAGGGTGATGGTCAACCGCATTTGGGCGCAGTTCTTTGGCACCGGCATTGTCGAGACCTTAGAGGATTTTGGTTCGCAGGGTTTTGAGCCCTCCCATCCTGAACTGCTGGATTGGTTAGCAATAGAATTCCAAACCAATCAGCAATGGAGCCTCAAGAAACTGATGAAAATGATTGTGCTGTCGTCAACTTACCGACAGTCTTCCAAAGCTTCTCATGAGCAAATAGCCCGCGACCCCAAAAACAGGCTGTTGGCAAGAGGGCCTCGGGTGCGTCTTAATGCAGAACAGATTCGTGATCAGGCCTTACAAGTCAGCGGGCTGCTGAGCAAGAAGATGTATGGCCCCAGCGTCATGCCTTATCAGCCTGAAGGATTATGGCAGGTAGTGTATAATGGGGCAAACTGGGCCACCAGTCCTGGGGAAGATCAATATAGAAGAGCCCTATATACCTACTGGAGAAGAACCAACCCTTATCCATCCCTGATGTCTTTTGATAGCCCCAGTAGAGAATTCTGTGTCGCACGCCGCATCGATACCAACACGCCTATCCAAGCTTTGGTGACACTGAATGATCCTGTATATGTAGAAGCTGCCATGGGCTTGGCAAAGCGAATGTTAGCGGTAAAACAGCCTTACAAAGGACAGATTAGTTATGGCTACAAAATAGCCATGGCCAAAACGGATATAGATGAACTAAAACTGAAGGAATTGGAATCCCTGTACCTCAAAACGCGGGCGTATTTCGAAAGCAAACCGGAGGAAGTAGAAGCATTGGTATGCCAACCGGATATTGATCTAGCCACCCTTACTGTAGTGGCTAATGTGATCATGAACCTGGATGAGTTCCTCACAAAATCTTAAACATGCTGTATTATGGATTTGTACCAAGAACTACAATTTAGAAAGCTGCAGAGCGAAACGCGTCGCCACTTTTTGAAGCAATGTGCTTCTGGATTGGGAGCCATCGCTTTAGGTTCCTTGATGGGCTGTAATCCTTTTTCTTCACCAAACAAAGGTGAATTAGGAGCAGATATGGTCAACAAACTCCATAAACAGCTGCCGCATTTTGCTCCCAAGGCCAAAAGGATCATCTACATGCATATGGCGGGAGCTCCCTCACAATTGGAGCTTTTTGACTATAAACCTGAATTACAGAAGCTCCATGGGTTAGACTGCCCACCCTCACTGCTGGAAGGCAAAAAGTTTGCGTTTATTAAAGGAGTCCCGAAAATGTGCGGACCACAGGCAAACTTTAAACCTCAAGGAGAATCAGGGATGGTGGTATCGGACCTTCTCCCTCATTTCTCCGGTGTCGTGGATGATGTTACCTTGGTTAAATCCATGCATACCGACCAATTTAACCACGCCCCTGCACAATTATTACTTCAAACCGGCGGGCCGCGACTGGGAAGACCCAGTATGGGTTCTTGGGTGACTTACGGACTGGGCTCGGAAAATGAAAACCTACCCGGCTTTATTGTGCTGGTGTCTGGAGGAAAAACACCTGATGCGGGAAAAAGTGTCTGGGGAAGTGGCTTCTTACCATCCGTCTATCAAGGCGTACAATGCCGGTCTGAAGGTGATCCTATCCTGTATGTTTCGAATCCCCATGGTATGGACAGCCAGCTACGCAAAAATACTATTGATGCGATAAACAATATCAATGAGCAGGAATATCGGGAAATGGGAGACCCAGAAACATTGACCCGTATCTCACAATACGAAATGGCTTACAGGATGCAAACCTCTGTGCCCGAAGTGATGGATATTTCCAAAGAACCAGAACACATTCACAAAATGTATGGAACTGAAATGGGCAAGACTTCCTTTGCCAATAACTGTCTACTGGCAAGAAGGCTGGTAGAACAAGGTGTGCGCTTTGTGCAGATGTTTGATTGGGGTTGGGATTCCCATGGCACCACCCGAAGCGATTCCATTGAAGGAGGCTTGAGAGATAAATGCCGGCAGGTGGATCAACCAATGGCTGCTTTGATCAAGGATCTAAAGCAAAGAGGCTTACTGGATGAAACGCTGGTGGTATGGGGAGGCGAGTTTGGAAGAACCCCCATGCAGGAAAATCGTGGGAATAAAACTATGCCTTTTATGGGCAGGGATCACCATACCGAAGCCTTTACGGTATGGATGGCAGGCGGAGGCATCAAAGGCGGCTTTACCTATGGGGAGACCGATGAGATTGGCTACTACGGCATCAAAGACAGGGTACATATCCATGACTTACAGGCAACCATTTTAAATCAGTTAGGCTTAAACCACGAAAAACTAACTTACTTTGCCCAAGGGAGAGACTTCCGCTTAACGGATGTGGCGGGCAGGGTAGTACATGATATTATAGCTTAATCAAGGAAATACAGGTGTAGCCGGCATTTGTCCGACCTGACAGGCTTTTAAAAAATTCTTCCATACTAAAGAAAAAGCAGGCTTTGTTTGGAAAATTCCCCCACCCCTATTTACCTTGCAGCACATTTATTAGTAAAATTTATAAAGAAGAGGCGAGAGAACAGGCTTACTGACCCTCTGGCAACCATCCTCCCCAGGAAAGGTGCCAAAACCTGCCCAAAAAAGGGAACTATAAATTGAAAAACATGATCCGATCTTTTTCAGACGCACCTTCTTTGTGGCAGCCGGTATGGTTCGCTGATGCCCTATTTCTACTTACTATTGCTCACTGTCAAGCGGAAGCGCCATTGTTTTTGCTGACTAAACAAAACGTTGATGTCCAATAAGCATTTTGAAACCCAATCCATCCGGATAGCGCCTTCAGCCTCCAATCAACGAGAACATTCCGCGCCTATCTACCTTACTTCAAGTTTTACCTTTGAAACCGCTGAAGAAGCCAGGCAAATTTTTGCTGAAGAAAAAGAGGGAAATATCTATTCCCGCTATGCCAACCCCAACAGCAGCGATTTGATAGAAAAAATCTGTGCGGCAGAAGGCACCGAAGATGGCATTACCACCGCTTCAGGCATGGCCGCCATGTTTGCCAGTATGGCTGCCTTACTCCAACAAGGAGACCACATTTTAGCGGCCCGGTCACTCTTCGGCTCTACCCACCAGTTGCTCACCAGGGTCTTCCCCAAATGGGGCATTAGCCACACTTATGGGGACATTTCAGATATCCAAAACTGGGAAAAACTGATCAGGCCAGAAACCAAGATGCTTTTTATCGAAACACCTTCAAACCCTGGGCTTGAAATTATCGATCTTGAATTTGCCGCTGCATTGGCCAAAGCCCATAACCTGATCTTTGTGGTCGACAACTGCTTTGCCACCCCTTATCTCCAGCAGCCGGCTAAATACGGTGCCGACTTGGTGACCCATAGTGCCACCAAATACATTGACGGACAAGGCAGGGTGCTAGGCGGTCTGATTTTGGGTTCCAAAGAGCTGATTCGTGAAGTTTCTTTTTTCACCAAACATACCGGTCCTGCTCTTTCTCCTTTTAATGCATGGCTGCTGTCCAAAAGCATGGAAACTTTAGCGGTAAGAATGGACAGGCACTGTAGCAATGCACTGAAAAT
This sequence comes from Cyclobacteriaceae bacterium, assembly GCA_035303945.1. Classification (GTDB taxonomy): domain Bacteria; phylum Bacteroidota; class Bacteroidia; order Cytophagales; family Cyclobacteriaceae; genus DATGMS01. Next base: position 109,572 of record DATGQZ010000020.1, on the reverse strand, counting down.
TGCAGAATATTTCGAAGGAAGCAGTGATATGGAAAAGATTTGCTATCCTTTCCTGAAGTCTCATCCCCAACATGATCTTGCCGTCAAGCAAATGCGTCAAGGAGGAGGGATAATTACATTCACCTTAAAAGGAGGGGTGGCGCGTGTGCAAAAATTTATCGATCAGCTACAAATTATCTCCATTACCTCTAACTTAGGGGACACCAGAAGTATTATTACCCACCCTGCCACCACTACCCATAGCAAGCTGAGCGAGGAAGAAAGGCAGCATGTGGGCATCACTCCTGGCTTAGTCAGGTTGTCGGTGGGTTTAGAGCACCCTGACGACATTATTCAGGATATTGAACGGGCACTGGTTGCTTCTAGGTGACACTTAGGTTATGCTGTTCAATATCTGGAAGATCCGCTGGGCTACCAAATGGAACCAATTTGTAGCTCTTTTCTTCTCCGTTCATCCTTGAAATAGTCTTTATTTACCAAAGATCCGTATCCATTGCGTGGAAAGAAAAGTTTTGCATAAATTAGGAAATCATTCCATGTTAATTTATCCGTTTTTATAACATCATTAAAATGAAAAAAGACAATTTCCCAAAAAAGGAAAATCCAAGACGTGATTTTATCAAAAAGTCCGCCGCAGCGGTGGCAGGCTTTTACATCGTGCCCCGGCACGTAATTGGTGGCCCCGGATACAAAGCCCCAAGTGACAAATTAAGAATCGCCGGAATCGGTGTTGGGGGAAAGGGCTATAGCGACATTAAGAGTTTTTATGATAGTGGTAATGCGGATATTGTGTTTCTATGCGACGTAGATGATAAACGCGCGGAGAGAAGCGTAAAAGAGCATCCAAAGGCTAAGTATTACAGGGATTATAGGGAGATGTTGGATAAAGAGCACAATAACTTTGATGCCGTATCCGTATCTACCCCTGACCACAATCATGCGGTGCAGGCCATGGCAGCGATGCAATTGGGTAAGCATGTTTATGTACAGAAGCCTCTAACGCATGACATCTATGAAGCGCGCATGTTGACTCAGGCTGCCGAAAAATACAAAGTGGTGACTCAAATGGGTAACCAAGGCGCGTCGGGTGATGGAGTGAGACAGATGCGTGAATGGTACGAAGCTGGTTTGATTGGTGAAGCCAAAAAGGTGTATTGTTGGACCGACCGCCCGGTGTGGCCACAAGGTGTTCCTTGGCCTGCAGCCAGTCGCAAAAAGGCTCCTTCTCATTTCGATTGGGACCTATGGTTAGGTACTGCACCCTACAAGGATTACGTAGAAAACATCCATCCTTTTAACTGGAGAGGCTGGTGGGATTACGGAACAGGAGCCTTGGGAGATATGGCTTGTCACATCATGGAACCGCCCTTTAGGGTTTTGGGATTAGGTTACCCCTCTGAAGCTGAATGCAGTGTTGGATCCGTATATACCGGAGAATTTCAAAGGGGCTATTTCCCTGACAGCTGTCCTCCTTCTTCCCACGTGACGCTAAGGTTTAAGAGAGAAGGTAAAGAAGATCTGGAATTCCATTGGATGGATGGCGGTATACAACCTACACGTCCGGAAGAACTGGGCCCCAATGAGATGATGGGTGACGGTGGTAACGGTGTAATTATAGAAGGTACCAGAGGTAAGATGATGTGTTCTACTTATGGTATTGACCCCAAACTACTCCCTACTTCCCTCAATGAGAGCATTAAAGTGCCGGAAAAACTTCCTAGAGTGAAGGATGGCATCCCGGGTCACTATGCGCAGTGGGTAAATGCTTGTATCGCTGGTCATGGAAGCAAGGAGTTCAATGAATTGAGCTCTCCTTTCTCTATCGCCGGCCCATTGACTGAATCTGTGTTGATGGGCAACTTGGCAATAAGAAGCTACGATTTCAGAGTACCAAAGTCTGAGGGTAATGGATACGACTACCCAGGCAGACATATTAAGTTAATATGGGACGGCCCCAATATGAAAGTAACCAACTTCGATGAAGCCAACCAGTTTGTTAAACGCGAATATCGGGACGGTTGGACCTTGGGCGTATAAATAAACAAATGCCGGGCATCTGCCCGGCATTTCCTTTGTTCTATTTTTTATCGGCACTCACGCGCCAGACCGTATTGGCAGAATCATCCATTACGAGAAGTGATCCATCGGGCAAAACGGTCACCCCTACTGGCCGGCCATAGACTTCATTGTTCTCCTCATCTTTAATAAATCCCGTAAGAAAATCTTCTGCCTCACCGGAAGGTTGGCCGTTCTCAAACGGAACGAATACAACCTTATAACCCACCAAAGACGTTCTGTTCCATGAACCGTGTTGACCTATAAACGCCCCATTGTGATATTTTGCAGGGAAAGCTGTTCCGTCATAAAAAGCCAAGCCCAGCGAGGCGGAATGGGCTACCAACGGCACATCAGGAACAATGGTTTTGTCGACTAGCTCCGGCGCTTCACCAGGACGAGGATCTATATGCGATCCAAAGTAGACATAAGGCCATCCATAAAATCCACCCTCCTGCACACTTGTGATGTAATCAGGCACCAATTCATCCCCTAAACCATCCCGTTCATTTACAGCTGCCCACAACGTCTGCGTACCAGGTGCCCATCCCATACCTACTGGATTGCGTAGCCCAGATGCGTAGATTCTCTCGCCAGTTCCATCGGGATTTACTTCTAAAATTGCCGCACGACGCACTTCATGCTCCATACCATTTTCCCCCACGTTACTTCCCGAGCCCACAGAGATATAAATTTTTGACCCATCGGTATTAGCGATGATGTTCCTCGTCCAGTGATTGTTATAACCGCCCGCAGGGAGTTTAACGATTTGCTCGCCAGGCTCGGTTATGCTGGTCTGGCCCACTTCGTATGGGAAACGCATCAAGCCATCTGTATTGGCTACATAAAAACTATTATCCAGGATTAACATACCGAAGGGCTGGTTGAGGTCTTTGAGAAAAACCTCCCGCATATCCGGCTGGCCATCTCCATCAGTGTCCCTAAAGAGGGTGATCCTGTTTGCACTACCCATGTTCATCGATTTTGCCTTTCCTGACAAGGTTGCTTCCGCTTTGGTTTTCACATCCGCGTTTGTCGCCGACTCGACCACAAACACATCACCATTGGGCCCTACATACGCCCATCGCGGATTATCTAATCCATCCGCAAATTTGGTGACGGTAAATCCGGCGGGAGCGACAGGTTTCTCATTATCATTCCAACCTACCACTTTGCTATAGTTTTTGGGGTTGACGGTGGTGTCGGGTCTTGGAAGCATGAGTCGCTGTCCGGTATTCATTTCTACCGTGTCCTCTACAATGGTTTCTGTTTCCTTACTCCCAGAGGAGCAGGCATAAAACTGTGCTATTACTAAGCAACAACTGAGGGTGTATACTGACTTCTTCATAAAGCGAGGGCTATAGTTCGTGATATGCCAGCCAAAAAATATACCAAACGGCTTTCGTCAGGATCCAACAGCAGTTGGAATCAGGGACCTCGGGTAGGAAATTCTCAGGGGATTGAGGAAAGAAATGTACTTATTGAACAAAAACAACCGTAAAAAAAAGCCGGATCTGAAATCCGGCTTTCCGTTTAAATGAATTGGTTCAAGATGTTCTCGTACATTTCTTGCTTTCCACTGGTCTTTTTAGGCTCTCCAGTAGCAATTGCATGATTTCTTAAGTCCTCCAAGCTGAGTTGCCCACTTTCAAAGGCTTTTCCTTTGCCGCTGTCAAAGGAAGCGTAGCGTTGCTTCCTTAAAGCTTTATAATCGGACTGCTCCAAAATGTCATTTGCAATGATCAAGCCCCGTGCGAATGCATCCATACTTCCCACATGTGCGTGGAAAAGATCATCCAAGTCTGTAGAATTTCTTCTGATCTTGGCATCGAAGTTTACCCCTCCGCTGCCTAAGCCTCCTCCTTCCAAAATAACCAGCATGGCTTCGGTCAACTCCTGTAGGTTGATGGCAAACTGATCAGTGTCCCATCCATTTTGGTAGTCACCTCTATTGGCATCAATACTGCCCAACAAACCTGCGTCTACAGCCACCTGTAGTTCATGCTGAAAGGTATGCCCTGCCAAGGTAGCGTGGTTTACTTCCAAATTCAGTTTAAAATCCTTATCTAACCCATAGTGCCTGAGGAAACCTATTACTGTGGCAGCATCATAATCATATTGATGTTTGGTAGGTTCCATAGGTTTAGGCTCTATCAGGAAAGTGCCTTTGAATCCTTGTTTACGGCCATAGTCTCTTGCCATGGTGAGGAACTGAGCCATGTGCTCGACCTCTCTTTTCATATCCGTATTGAGTAAGGACATGTAACCCTCTCTACCACCCCAAAACACATAGTTTTCACCTCCTAAGGCGATAGTAGCATCAATGGAGTTTTTCACTTGTGTGGCAGCATAGGCAACTACGTCAAAGTCAGGGTTCGTAGATGCACCGTTCATATAACGCGGATTGCTGAATACATTGGCCGTGCCCCACAGCAATTTAACACCTGTTTCCTGCTGTTTTTGCTTGGCATATTCTACAATAGCTTCCATGCGGCGTTCGTACTCTCCAATATCGTGTCCTTCATCGATTAAATCTACATCATGGAAACAGTAAAAGGGTGCTCCTATCTTGGTGATAAATTCGAAGGCGGCATCCATCTTATCTTTGGCGCGCTGTATAGGATCTTGTGCCTGATCCCATTCATGCACGATGGTACCAGGGCCGAAGGGGTCATTTCCTGTAGCACAGAAGGAATGCCAATAAGCTATAGCAAAGCGGAAGTGCTCCTTCATGGTTTTACCCGCAATGACCTTGTTTTCATCATAAAATTTAAAGGCTAAAGGATTTTTAGAATCCCTGCCCTCAAATTTGATTTTCTCGATGTTAGGGAAATAGGTTTTCGACATAATGGTAATGAGTTATTGGTTTATTATTCGATCATTAAATTTGCTCGGGACGGAATGTTGTACAAGCCCAACAAAGCATTATAGATAGAGCAACAAAATTAATCCAAGCCTAAGACAACTTTTCCAGTCTCTCTTTCCAACGCCCATACACCTCTGCATAGGCATTTTGCAGCTCATTGTCGGGATCGAGCGACGCTACCTTCTCCAGCCCTACAAAAGCAGACTGGGGATCGGGATAAAGACCAAGACCAATGCCTGCACCTCTTGCAGCCCCCTGTGAACCATCCGTATTATAAAGTTCCAAACTTACCTGATTCATATTGACAAAAGCCTCCCTAAACAATGGGCTGAGAAACATGTTTGCTTTACCTGCCTTTACGGTATTAAGGTTTAGGCCCATACCTTTCATGATATTGAAACCATAGGTCAAAGAAGCTACTATGCCCTCCTGTCCCGCGCGGAGCACATGTCGCTTGTCATGCTTCAACAGGTTCAGTCCGGAAAGGTGAGCATCCACTTGACGGTTTTTCAGAATTCGCTCTGCGCCATTACCGAAGGGTATAAAATCCAACCCCTCCGCACCGATAGGGACTTCGGCAGCCAATTGATTCATTTCTTCATAGGAAATAGACTTCTCGCCTAAATTACGTTTAAGCCAACTGTTGAGAATTCCTGTTCCATTGACACAAAGCAAAACGCCATATCGGGGTCTAGAGGCACTATGGTTGACGTGTACGAAGGTGTTGACCCTGGAATCTGGATCATAAACTGCTTTCGTGCTTACACCGTAGACAGTCCCAGATGTACCGGCGGTAGTTGCAAGTTCACCTTCCTCCAACACATTAAGGGAAAAAGCATTGTTGGGCTGGTCACCGGAACGATAAGTAATAGGTATGCCTGCATCCAAACCCAAAAGCTCCGCAGCTTCTTTCGTGACTGTACCCTGATGTGAAAAAGAAGGAACAGCATCAGCCAATAAGGAACGGTCAATCCCATAATGGCTCAGCAGCTTATCGGAAATGCCATTGTCCTTAAAATCCCAGAATATACCTTCAGAAAGACCGGTTTCGGAAGTGAGGATTTCTCCGGTTAATTTCATGGCAATAAAATCACCGGGAAGCATGATTTTATGGATCCGCTCAAAATGATGGGGCTCATTTTCCTTCACCCACCTCAGCTTTGAAGCTGTAAAATTGCCAGGAGAATTCAACAACCTGGACAGGCAGTAGTCACTGCCTAACACGTTAAATGCCTGATTGCCGATTTCAACCGCTCTACTATCACACCATATAATAGACGGACGAATAACTTCGCCCTTCTTATCTACCATCACCAGCCCATGCATTTGATAAGAAATCCCAATAGCCTGTACCTCGCCAGGTTGGATGCGGGCTTCCTCACGAACTTTATGGGTGGTTTCCACAATATATTTCCACCACATCATGGGATCTTGCTCTGCCCACTCTTTCTTTGGGGAAGCTATCAACATTTCCTCTTTCGGCAGGCTTTCCGATGCCACCACCTTGCCCGTGTCCGCATCCAGCAAAGTGGTTTTAACCGACGAACTTCCGATGTCGTAGCCGATCAATAATTTTCTCATTGTCAAAGGGATTTTACCAGAAGGTTATGTATAAAGCTGCAATAATGCCGCTGATAAGGATTGCACCAATCTTGAAGGCCATACTTGTCCTGAACAAGTCTTTGGTAATTTCTATACCATTTGGATGATCCTTTCCCTTACCTCCTACCAAACTGATGGCAACTATTAAGGCTGAAAGAATTAAGAAAACAATGCCCATTCTATCAATGAAAGGCAATAATGGGAACATAAACTTCAGCAAGGCCGAAAGCGGAATAGTCAGTATGGCTGCGGTGAGCGCCGCATTGGATGTGGTTTTCTTCCAGAAGAAGCCAAACATAAAGATCGCAAACACACCGGGGGATATAAATCCTGTATATTCCTGGATATATTGGAAGGCCTGATCCAGAGCGCTAAGGGCTGGAGCAACAATGGCTGCTATGATGAAAGCAACCACTGCAGCAATTCTACCTACCCTCACCTGCTTTTTCTCAGATGCGTTGGCATCAAAAAAGGTCTTGTAGATGTCTAAGGTAAAGATCGTCGAAGTACTGTTGGCCATAGAAGCCAAGGATGATACAATAGCAGCAGCCAATGCGGCAAAGGCTAGGCCTTTTAATCCCGAGGGCAACAACTGAAGCAAGGTAGGGTATGCTCTATCAGACTTTATAATGCCTGTGACGGGATCTTGCATGGAGGCGATAAAGCCCGCGTCTACACCGTTATTTACAATAACATAAGCTGCTATACCAGGAATAACAACAATCAATGGCATCAACAGCTTAAGAAAACCCGCAAAAATCATCCCCTTCTGCGCTTCATTGAGGTCTTTAGCTGCCAAAGCCCGCTGGGTAATGTATTGATTGAAGCCCCAGTAGTTGAGGTTGATCACCCACATCCCGCCGATCAACACGCTGATGCCTGGTAGATCCAAATACGCATCCCGTTGTCCACCGGCACCGTCTGGAATCATCATTTCTCCCTCTTCAAAAATCATTTTAAAATGACCAGGCGCTTCTGCCATAAGTGTGGAGAAGCCGGAAAGGATATTGCCGTCGCCTACCATACCAAGCGCTAGGTAGGTAGTGGCCAAGCCTCCCAATACCAAAAATACAACCTGAACTACATCGGTCCATGCCACAGCCTTGAGCCCGCCATATATGGAATAAAGCATGGCAAACAATGCCAAGCCAATGATACCGTAAGTCATGGGAATGCCCAAAATCGTATCCAAGCTTAGAGCACCCAGATAAAGAACGGAAGTGAGGTTTACAAATACATACACCAACAGCCAAAAAACCGCCATCACTGTTCTCACCCTACTGTCATACCTTTTGAGCAAAAACTGCGGCATGGTGCTGATCCCCTCTTTGAGGTAAATAGGCAAAAAGAAGATAGCCACTACCAATAATGTCGCTGCTGCCATCCATTCATAGGTAGAAATCGCAAGACCTAAAGCAAAGCCAGAACCGGACATACCGATAAACTGCTCGGCTGAAATATTTGAAGCAATCAATGAGGCTCCCACAGCCCACCAGGGCAGTGCTTTACTGGCCAGAAAGTAATCGTTAGAATCTTTGATATGACCTTCTTTCTCCTTGGAAACAAAATAGCCCATAAAGAGAATCAAGACACAGTATCCTATAAAAATTAGGAGGTCCAGCGTAGTAAAATTCATGGTTATTGTTAATTATATCATTAAGATTAACAGGACAAAAATCCTCAGGACGTCAGTTAATGTGCATCCTTTTATTTTACTAAAGTAATCATACTTTTTGAAAATCATAATCGCAGTTTCTGATTTGTGACACAATTCTTCGATCCGCGCATGTTGGAGTTGATGCCTTTCCATTTATGGAAAAAAGAAGCGAAGGAAATTGTTTCCTTCGCCTCAAATCATAAACGCATTATTAATATTTAACCCTCTGTTCCTGTTCGTTCCTCGGGCAGCGTAGTGAGTGGTGGCACGTTACTCTCATAACCGGAATAACCTTTATTTTGATTGATGCGACCTTTTGTATTGGAGTTAATCGCTCCAGCAGGTACAGGCCATAAGACGTGGTAAGGGCTCATGGTGTATTCGTCACCATGCCTAGTCTTTACTCCTTTGTTGTAGAAATCCGTTTTTTCCATGATCCTGTCAAAGAAAAAGTTGCTTTCAGAGAAAGTCTCTAAGCTGTAGGTCTTGCCGTTATAAGCCTGCTTACCTGTTTTGGCAAAAATGTATGACATTCGGGTCAACTCTGTCTTACGGTGCTCTTCGTAATACAGTTCTCTTGCCCGCTCATCCAACACCGTACCGATATTAACTTGATCTGGACTGTAAGGTGCTGCACCTGCACGGGTTCTAACGGCATTGATATCTGCAGCAGCATTGGCAAGATCACCCTTCCACACATAAGCTTCAGCACGCAACAGATAAGTTTCGGCTAACCGGTAGATATACCAGTCGCTTTGGCCTCCCTGTGGCTGTACCCGCTGTGGGTCTGGCACATATACTTTATAATGCGGCCATGAAAACCAGCTCCGAATGGTATCTACCACTAATATGGTACCGCTATTGTTTCTAAATTGAAGCTGCTTTCCATAATAGGAGTCTTTACCTTTGATATCTGGATTGTTATATACCAGATCCTCCATGTTCATCCAGTTGCCTGGAGCATGGCGAAGGTCATCAGGGTCGTCCCAGATCATGCTTTGGTGATACCAAGTACCACGAAGCCTACCGATGCCCCTTCCGTAGCGGGTTACCTGATCGAATTCTACACCTGGGGTATCAAACGTGCCTCGATTACCCTCTGGCGTATTGATGTTATTAAACCAAAAAGGTACTGCTTGGCGCATAGACGTCATTCCATCAGAGTTACCCTCTGTGTCCTGCCGATCCATCACCAAAAGGATGGCCTCCCGATTAGCATTAATAGATTTGTTTTCGGGGCGGTGAAGATCCCATATCACATTTTTGGTAGGATCATTGGCCACCGACCCAAATCTTGAAGTCATTAACGCATATTGTCCCCCATCGATCAACCTGCTCGCCGAAGCAATTGCATCATCAAATAAACCCAAAGCCAGGTTGACCTTTGTGAGGAGGTGCTGCACTGCTCCTTTTGGGACACGCCCTCTGTCGATTACTTCCGGTACCCACTGCTCTGCAAACTCGAGATCTTCCTTCATTTTCCTCAGAATCACTTCCCGATCGGTGGAATAGAAATCCAATTTAGGTTCAATGATTTCATCCAATATCAATGGCACATCTCCAAACTGATGTGTGAGACGATAATAACGAAGCGCCCTGTGGAAGTAGGCAGTGCCTAAAATGTGATTACGTTCTTCTATGGATTGATAATCCTGTGGATCATCAATACGCGAGACCACTACATTGGCGTATTTGATGCCCTTGAAGCCTTCATACCAATACCACCCAATCCTGTTGTAGTCCACATGATTAAGTTGCGCATCAGGAGTGATCATCAAATTTAAATCCTGGGCCGGACCGGATTTGTCAGTGGTTCCTTCCACTGCCACTTCCGAAAAGATGTGCTCGGTAAGTATCGGAGGTCCATCACCCGTCAATTCGTGCCGCATATTACGCTCACAAGCCACTAGTGCACCCCATAAACCGCTGGCTTGGTTGTAGGTGTTTTCAGGCGCAAAGAAGGAAAGCGGTTTAGGCTCAAGCCATTCTTCTTGGCAGCTAGTAACCCCCAACAACAGGGTAAGGCCAAGACATACAACTGGTTTTCTATATTTAGCTGTCATTTTTTTCCAATTTAAGCATTCAAATTATAGGGTAATGTCCACGCCAAGCGTGAAATAGCGTGGTGTCGGGCCGACATTTTCTGGATCCCAAAAATCCCACTCAGGCGCATAAAATGCCACATTTCTGACATTGCCATATACACGAAGGCTCTGGATTTTGGCCTTCTGTACAAGTGCGTGAGGCACAGTGTAAGCTAAAGAAATATTCTCCAGTCTGATAAAGGATCTTTTTCTATAGATGTTGAAGCCACTGGCTCCACCTTCACTGGAGTACAGCCTTGCCCATTCGTTGTTCGGATTCTCCTCTGTCCAGTAAGGGAACACATAAGAACTGGTACGGTCAAGGAAGCCATCTCTGTTCTTCAGCTGATTGAAGGAGCTGGAATGTCCCCAATAGGAATATATCTGCATTCCTAAATCGAAGTTTTTATAGAGCTTAAAGTCATTTCTAAGGCTCCATCTAAAGCGCGGTTCTCCATAACCCAAAAATTGTTTATCAGCATTGGTAAACACCCCGTCGCCATTGACATCCACGACCTTATAATCCCCAGGCTTCACCCCATATCTGTCTGCTTCTTCTGCTTCGTTTGACTGCCATATCCCATTCGTTTTCCAGTGCCAAATCTGATCAATTGCCTTACCGATAAACCAGTTGTTGGTCAGATCATCGAGTTCCTTACCATCAGGACCCATATCACCATACAAGCTGATGATTTTGTTGCGGTTGAGCTGGAAGTTGACACCCGAACGCCAGGTAAAGTTTTCGCGGCTGATATTGGTGCTGTTCAGGCTAATTTCAAAGCCTTTGTTTCTCACCTCACCCAGGTTATCATACACCCAGTTAAAGCCCAAAATATCCGGCAAGCTCCGCTCCACCAACAGGTCAGTGGTGGACATGTCGTAAGCTTCGATGGTACCATCAATCACGTTATTAAACAGTGTAAAGTCCACACCGAAATTAAGTGAGGCTGTTTTCTCCCAGCGCAGGTTTTTATTCATCATGGTGTTGACGTACAGCTGATTGACAAAATATAGGGTACCATCGGGACGCTGGTAGAAATACTTGCCTGTGTTCAAATCTGACAAGGCAGCATAGCGGCCAATATCCCTGTTACCGTTGACACCGTAAGAAGCTCTCAACTTGCCGTAGTTTAACCAGCTAGATTGGAAGAAATCCTCCTCTGTAAATACCCATCCCAAGGCAGCAGAGTAGAAGGTGGCGCGTGGATTACTCTGCCCAAAAGCGGAATATCCGTCCCTTCTCACTGATGCTGTCAAGATATATCGGTCATACAATGAATAGATCACCCTCGCCATCAAAGCATCACCGGTTGAGTATTGATCATTACTGCTGACGATGGGGTTGATGCCGGCGCCGATGTTGTGGTAGCCAAGGCGATCATGCGGTTCAAACCCGTTGTTGCTCATGGTATTGTCCCAGCTCTGGAATTTCTCCGCATTTGCTAATAGTGTCACATCAAAGTTATGCACATCATTGATGTTTTTGCTCCAACTAAGGATATTATCCACCTGCCAGTAATACACTTTTCGCTGCTGGCGAGAGGCATTACCACCCCTTGCACCCCACTCGGCATGATCAGAGGATTCATGGTTATACCGCTCATAGAATTCGTAGCGGGGAGTAAAATTGGTACGGAAGCTAATGCCAAAAGGAAGGTTGATCTTTGCAAAAAGTGTAGCATTGATTGTAGTTTCCTTCTGCAGCCTGTCTGTATGGCTTGGGCCGTAGTAAGGATGGACACCACCACTGGCTTCGGTGTTGGGCCGCCAAGTGTAGTTTCCCTCCTCATCGTATTCCGAACCCCATGGAGAAAGCACCCTGAGTTGCCCCCAATCCACCGGCACCTGGCTCTCATCCCTATCCGCAAACTGCATATTCATCCCCACTGAAAGAAAGTCATTTACCTTGCCTTCCAGATTCACCCGGCTACGGATGGTTGTGAACTTATCCCCTACAATTAACCCTTCATTATCCAAATAACCCAAGGACCAATAATACTTTATGCCTTGGTTGCTGCCTGACAAGCTGACCGTATGATCCTGCCGTAAACCGTTTTGGAACATTTTGTCGTACCAATTGACGCTGCTGCCTGCTTTATAATTGGCTATTTCTACTGGTTGCATATTTAGCCGCTGAAGCCATACGGTCACAGGATCTCCCTCTGACCCATCATAAGACAACCATTGTTCAAGGGAAATATTGGAGGGCAGATTCCTTGGATCCGAAAAACGATAAGGTTCATAGCCCCCTGCATTGATGGATTTCATTACATCCTCTCTCCAAGAAATGAATTCATGGGGTCCATACACAGGTTCATGCACAGACATGGCTGCCACTCCCCAGTTGGTGTTGATCTTGATCGTGGGCTTGTCGCCTTGTCCAGTCTTAGTAGTCACCAAAACTACACCGCTGGCGGCCTTTGCTCCAAATACGGCCGCTGAACTGGCGTCTTTCAGCACATCTATGGATTCAATATCGTTGGGATTGATGTCGGCAAGCTGTCCGTAATAGATAGCGCCGTCCAAGACGATCAAGGGGCTTCTGCCAGCATTCAAAGAAGTTCGTCCACGGACCTCCAAACCGCCTCCGCCTTTTGCAGACGTCTCCATGCCTACGTTCAAGCCGGCAATATTGCCGCGGAGAATGTCCTGCACCGAGTTTGGGTTTTCATTTTCCAAACGGTCCGTTCTGACCGAGGATACTGCGCCGGTAAGATCTCTTTTTCGTGCCGTACCGTATCCGATTACCACCACCTCTTCCAGTGAACTGAAATCCGATATCATCACAATATCAATGACCGTTCGGTTTCCTATTTCCACTTCCTGGGTTTGATAGCCGATAAAAGAAAATACCAAAACCGCATCATTGGGAGCGGATAGGGAGTAGCGGCCATCTAAGTCAGTGGCCACACCCGTGGTAGTTCCTTTCACCAAAATAGTGGTCCCCGGAATAGGTTCTCCGCTTTCATCAGTCACCAATCCTGTCACCTGTACGTTTTGGGCAAGCAGGCTGGTACACCACACCATCAGGAATAAAAGCATTCCCGATTTTAGATAAGTAAAGTTTCTCATAGGTATAAGGGTTAATTGTTATTGGAATTATATAGTGTAGAGGCTTCACTGAGATGAATTCTGAACGCTCTCTTGATTCGGCTGTTGTTGCAGTTTGTTCCATTTCCAAAGAATTCCTGCTTCCAATCCGCGTAATTCCGCCAAGCCTTTTAGCCTTCCTATTGCCGAGTAACCCGGGTTGGTGATTTTCGCCAGGTCATCCAGCATTTGGTGGCCATGGTCCGGCCGAAAAGGTATAGGCTGCGTTCTTATTTGGTTAATGCTTACTAAGGTTTCCATGACAGCCTGCATATCTACATCACCCTCCAGGTGATCTGATTCAAAGAAGTTTCCTAAGGAGTCTTTTTTCACATTACGCAGGTGCACAAAATGCACCCGATCGCCTATTTCTTGCAAAAGCTCTGGCAATAAATCCGCATCGCCTGCACCCAAAGAGCCTGTACAGAAACATACGCCATTAAATGGCCGGTCGACGCGATGGAGGATTTTGAGTAAATCTGCTTTGCCTGATGCTATTCTCGGCAAGCCAAGAATGGGATACGGAGGGTCGTCTGGGTGAATGGTCATTTGTATGCCTTCTGATTCACATACATCTTGGATGCTTTCCAAAAAATAACCTAAATTCTCCAGCAACCCCTCCTTGCCGATAGCCTTATAGATGTCTATGCTATCATGCAGCTGTTCAAGCGTGATGCTTCCCTCCGTAGGGACGCCCATCTGTACAATCTCCGTCAACTCTTCCAGCCGCTCAGGCGTCATATAGCGAAAACGTTCATCCACCTGAGCAAGAACTTCGGGACGATAAAAATCAGTAAAATCTTCACGCTGCAAGACGAACTTATCAAACACCGCTAAATCTACCCAATCAAAATACAGTGCTTTTGCGCCGTTAGGAAGGGGGTAGAATAGCTGGGTTCTGGTCCAATCCAATACTGGCATAAAATTATAACATACCGTATGGATGCCTGCAAGTGCCAGGTTTTTCAGCGTCTGCCGATAATTGCTAAGGTAATGCTCAGCGTCTGCCGTCCGAGTTTTGATTGCCTCATGCACCGGCACACTTTCCACTACTACCCATTTTAGTCCAGCAGATTCGATTATAGCTTTGCGTTCGAGAATCTGCTCCATGGGCCAAATCTCCCCATGGGGAATATGATGTAAGGCAGAGACTACTCCAGTAGCCCCTGCCTGTTTGACATCCATTAGGCTGACCGGATCATTGGGGCCATACCATCTCCAGGATTGAAGCAAAGGCGTATTCACAAATGGTTATTTAAGGTTGTTGTTAATTGTTAGATGGCATGTGCCTCAAGCAAGCACATAATTCGTCCCGTAAGGATGACGTTGCGGCCTCCTCAGCATGGCATTGGCTTCGTCATCGTTTTTGAAGCGCTCACGGATCGGGTCCCAATACAGCTTTCTTCCCAACTTCATAGCCGTATGCGCCAGTAAGCATGCGCTGCAGGAGCGATGGGCTACTTCAGCCGGTGTTATAGGCTGCTGTCTTGACACGATGCTCTCTAACCAATTTCTGTGGTGTTCCGGACTTTCATACAGATGAATTTCGTCCGGCCCTATGACGGAAGTCAAGATTTTCGGGTCACTTGCTTTAAAGGCTTCACTGGCTTTACCTCCACTACCGGGATCGCTGGCGGTGACGCCTACATTGCCTCGCGTAACGAAAATCCATCCATCTTCCCCTTCAAATTTAACCCCATTGGGATTATCTCCACCAATATACATGGTGACACCGTTAGCATATTTGGAGGTCACATGAAAATCTCCATGAACATTCCAAAGACCTGAAGTCGGAAAGGTTGCTGACCCTTCTATTTCTATGGGTCCGGTATACTCCGTGTCCATCCCCCAATGGCCAATATCAATATGATGGGCTCCCCATCCTGTGATCATTCCTGCCCCAAACTGCTCACAACGGAGCCAGCCTGGCCTGTCGTCCAGGTTGGTCTGAGAATGCACCCTATCTAAGGTATAATATACGTCAGGTGTAGATCCCAACCACATATCATAGTTAAGATTTTCGGGAACGGGCATTTCTTGGGTATTGCCTCCCGGAGGATCTCCTGGCAGCCCAATATGTACGCTGTGAAGCTTCCCGATGCGACCGTTTCTAACCAACTCACATGCCCGCTTAAACTGGGGCCAGGGAGAAACCGAACGTTGTTGACTGCCGATCTGGAAAATCACGCCGGTACGGCTTACTGCGTCTGCCATAGCGCGTCCTTCTTCGATGGTCAACGATGTAGGCTTCTGAAGATAAATATGCTTTCCTGCATAAGCGGCTTCCATGGCTGGCTGGGCATGCCAATGATCTGGCGTACTAATAATTACCGCGTCAATGTCCTTGTTGGCTAACAGCTCCCGGTAATCATTATAAGTTTTGACGTCTATATAGTTGGATTTGTTGGTCTTCTTGGCGTATTGTTCCTCAATCCAGGCTTTGCCCATGGCCAAACGTTTGCTATCTACATCTGCCACGGCCATTACCCGGGCTATATCATTGCGCAGCGTATCAGGAAGGTCATGTCCCCTCGCGATCCTCCCAAAACCGATCTGTCCGATGTTTATCTTGTTACTGGGTGCATCCTTGCCTAAAACCGATGCTGGTACGATGGTAGGGAAACCGGTTATTGCCAAAGAGGCCGCTAGGGCTCCTTTGGTGGAGGATTTCATGAAGTTTCGTCTGGAGAGCTTGGGTTTATTGGTTTTTTTCATCGTTAAAATATCTTTTTTATCCTTCTTATAACAACATGTTTATCAATATCTAACAGGAGTATCACGGGAGCTAGCATAGGCTTTGGTATAGTCTAAGCCCTTTAGTTGGCTGGCCACATAGCTCATTCCTTGAAGCACATGCGCCAAAAAGGTCGGATCTTCGTAGTCCTTGATGTGATGTCCTAAAGCGGAAATCCAGATGTGCCCACCGTCAAAATTCTGGTGCCACACGGCGGGATAATATTTGGTGTATGGACCAGCAAAACCTGCAATCTTCTCGTGCTCCTTTTCGTCCAACGTCTCTAAATTATGGGCAATGGTCACCTGAATGCCCGGATAAATCTCCTTGATGAAATAACATTCATCTTCCTTTTCCCATACCTGGGGAAGGCCTTGTACGGTAGGATGCGTAGGATCGATCACATTCAATTGATATCGCTGAAACCTTGGATGCCAAACAAAAGTGCCACCGATCATCTGCTTAAACCATTCCCATTTCCTCTCCGTCCCCACTACAGAATGCAGCCCAACAAAGCCTCCTCCGGCCTGTATATATTTGCGGAACGCGAGTCGCTGTGCATCACTGTCAAATACATCATTATTGGTGCTCGGAAAAACGAGTATGTCGTATTGTCGAAGATTGTCATCTGTAAAGACCGCCGGGTCATCTGATACGCTTACTTGAAATTTATGTTCTTCGCCAAGTTTTTGAATGGCCTTGACTGCATGGGGAATGTTGTCGTGGACATAGCCTTCACCGTTTTTGGTGTACACCAGCACTTTGAGGTTTTTCAAGCCTTTTTTGGCGTAAGCCTCATGGGCTAAAAATGACAAGCTAACAATCAAGGCTGTCAGCAGCAAGAGGTGTCTCTTAATTGGATACATTTGGTTATCTTGGTTATGGGTGAGTTAAAATAGTTGGTTATTCTGAATTTATAGCTATGTTATAAAGGGTTTTTATTATGAAAATCTAGGATTGCAAAAGCTTTATCTATTCACCGTGACATCCACTTTAGGTGGGTGCGCATAGGCTTGCCACAAGGCCTCTGCTTCGTCTGGACTAATCTTCTTATCAGACACAAAGAACCTGTAGCGCAGCCGGTAGGTCTTCCCTGGTTCTAATACCCAGTCCATGTTTTTGGTCGGAGAAAAATTGGCAAACATATCTCCCCTATCATAAATGTCCTCCGGCCATATCCTCAGGGGCTCAGGATGGTTATAGTTCGTAGGAAAAGACATCATAACCACAGCGGCATATCCCTCATCAATATCGCCCTGAACGATGCACCATCTTGCCAAACTTCCATCTGCCTCTTTTCTGCCCAAGCCCTCTGAAGTAATCACTTCACTATTGTTGCGGTCCCATTTTTCGGTGGTTCTCCAGCCCAACCCGCCATATCGATATTCTTTCAATTGTACCTCATGGTCAGTAGCACAGTTTAGGTCAATGATAATATCTGCAATATAACTATCCTTTTGATCAGGTTGCTGAAAAATCCTTATCCCCTGCACTTCATGCATAGCTACTTCCTCTGATGCGTCACCGAATACCACATGCTCATGTAGCACTTTAAAAGCCCCAAAAACCGCTCCGCTGGTGCGAGAAATGGTATTGGCATACCGTACAGTACCTTGTTTTTCGCCAAGGTTCCAAAAATCGACGGTTTTCCCTTTGTATTCAACTTTGGTCCATGGATTCCACAATCCGTAGTGGTGATAATGATCCGGGGCTTGTATTCTAGTCAATTCTTTGCCGGCAGGGGACCAAAACGGATGGATAAAGCCGCTCCTTTTAAATATTTCATCCACTCCCTGAGGAGGCATTAGGGTGGCATAGTTGTATTGTAACAACGGACGGTCCGCATTGGCTAGCACAATAGTCCCATCGGCCATATGTGCTGTGATCGCGGTCGCATTGTTAGCGGAGGATTTTCGGATCAGTTTATACATTCTCTTACCCTCCCTGCTCTGATCCAGCATCCAAACCAATGTCCGCTTTTCCCCTTGCTCAATCTGAAAATTCACTGGCAACTCTTTATTATTTACAGACTCTACCAAGGCCAAAGCTGAATCTGCTAAATAAGTGATTTGATCCAAATCAACACTAACCGGCACAGGCGCTGGGAGCTTTTCTTTAGGCGGATTTACTACCATCAACGCAATCTCCTGCCCCCATGCTTGTGCGAGGAAGCCAAAAAAAACAAGAATTAAGAGAGTGGGTTGACAGCGCATATCTTCATCTTTTCTTTATTGGGGTAAACATAAAAATATTATTCACTTATAACAACCGATTTCATAAAAAGTTGAACATGATAGCAGCCTCCATGGAGCCAAAATTCAATTTCACCAATTTAAATCGCACTGACAAGTTTAATCCTATTAATAAACACCATATGATTAGTCATATACCATCTAAAATAAAATGAAATCGGTTGCAATTTAATCAAAGAAATAAATATCTTCGTTCATGAACAAGGAAGTCACCATCTATGACATTGCCGACAGGCTGGGCATTTCTCCCACTACGGTGAGCAGGGCACTTAACAACCACAAAGCAGTCAACGAGTTGACCAAGCAGCGGATTTTTAAAGAAGCCAAGGAAATGGGTTACCGCTCCAACATCTTTGCTTCCAATCTGAGAAGTAAAAGAACGAACACCATTGGGGTCATCGTACCGCGGCTCAACAGCCCATTCCAATCTTCGGCCATTGCTGGAATGGAAAAAATCGCGAATGAATCCGGCTTTAATCTGGTGATCAGCCAATCCTTAGAATCCATTGAAAAGGAGATTGCGAATGTTCAGATGATGTTTAACAGCCGCGTAGACGGATTGCTTGTCTCAATGGTAGGAGAAGCCGACAACATAGAGCATTTTCGCCCCTTAATGGAAAAAGGCATTCCTTTGATGTTTTATGATCGGGTGGCACAGCAAGAAGGCTGCACAGGGGTGATCATCGACAATGTAGATGCCGCATACCGAGCCACGGCGCATCTTATCGAGCAAGGCTGTCATAACATTGTACATGTACTGGGCAATCCAAAGATCAATGTATATGCCAACCGACTAAAAGGCTACCGCTATGCCTTACTTGATTATGGGCTACTTTTTAAGGAGGAAAATATCTTATACTCTGATCTTCATGAGGAAGCGGGCGAAGAAATCGTCAGGCAACTGCTACTTATGAAAACCCGTCCCGACGGCTTATTTGTGTCGAACGACAGTTGCGCAGCCAGCTGTATCAATGCCTTGAAGCAGCAGGGCATCCGGATTCCTACAGATATAGCAGTAGTAGGTTTCAACAATGATACGATTTCCCGTCTGTTAGAGCCAAAACTAAGCACTGTGAATTATCCAGGGTTTGAGATGGGTGAAGTAGCCATGAAGAGCTTAGTCCATCACCTCAATGGCCTACTAGGGGAAATCCTTCAAAGCACCAATACCATCACCCTTCGCTCCGATTTAATTATTCGGGAGTCATCGCGGAAAAAGCAGCTGCAATGAGTTAATCGCATCCACAATGTTTGACGATTCAAAAAGCTAATAGAGCAAGGATAAAAATCTATCTATCGTTAAATCGAATATCCTAGTATTTTCCCTTAAAACATTTAGTTTTTTCAAAACAAACAACCAAAGGAACGGAGGTAGCACAAACGGAAGTTATGCTTCGGTATTGGCAAATTTAAAAAAATATCGAGATTGTTTTTGCGGTTTGATAATTTACTCACATCTTTATTTCCAAATTAGCAAATTTCGAGCACGAACATGGACAAAAATTTAGATATCGATAATATCGATCTGAAGATCATTTCATTATTAAATGAGGATGCCAAGACCCCTTACACCGAAATAGCAAAAAAAGTTTTCGTTTCTTCTGGTACCGTACACGTAAGGATGCGGAAGCTTGAAGACATGGGGATCGTCAAAAGTGCTACCCTCAATATCGATTTTTCTAAATTAGGATATGACATTTCAGCCTTTTTAGGTATCTATCTTGAAAAAAGCTCCCTCTATGACAGCGTCATTGATAAACTGAAGCAGATCCCAGAGGTTGTTCGTGCTTACTATACAACCGGCAATTATAGCATTTTCGCAAAAATAATTTGTAAGGACACCAACCATCTCCGGGAAGTATTGAATAAAATACAAAAAGTGGAAGGCGTAGATCGGACAGAGACACTCATTGTGCTCGAGGAAAGCATCAACCGCCCTATTAACCTTTTTGGTGATGAGGAAGCGAAATAATCAAGATCAAATCCAATTAACATTTAATTGACATTATTCAGGAATTGGTATCACTTTTCAACGAAAGCTCATGTGCTGCCGTGCCTATTAGCTTGTTGCAATTCCCTCAACAGCAATACGGTATCAGTAATTTTAGCATCATTTTTTGAGATTTCGCCTACAGTCCGAACATTATAAATGGGATTAATGTTGTATCTTTGCAACTTAAAATATAATTAGTCTAAATAATTCCATTTATGAGTAAGGACAATGAAATCTTAGAGGAATTGACTTCCCGGGAGTATGAGCATGGATGGTCCGTGGATTTAGAAGTCGAAGAATCCCCTATAGGTTTAAATGAAGACATCATCAGGTGGATTTCTGCTAAAAAAGAAGAACCCCAATGGTTATTGGAATGGAGGCTAAAAGCCTTCAGAACCTGGCTGACCATGACAGAGCCCACTTGGCCAAATATACACTACCCTAAAATCGATTTTCAGGCTATCAAATATTATTCTGCTCCCAAGCAGGACAAAAAGCCGAAGAGTCTGAAAGATGTAGATCCTGAACTGCTTCAGATCTATGAGCGTTTGGGCATTTCTCTTCAAGAACAGAAAAGACTTCAGGGAGTAGCCGTGGATGTGGTATTGGACTCCGTTTCTGTCGGAACTACCTTTAAGGAAAACCTTTCCAAATTAGGCATTATCTTTTGTTCCTTTAGTGAAGCAGTCATTGAACACCCCGAACTCGTAAGGAAGTATTTAGGCTCAGTTGTTCCCTACACAGATAATTATTACGCTGCGTTAAATTCAGCCGTATTCTCCGATGGCTCTTTCTGTTACATACCTAAGGGTGTGAGATGTCCTATGGAGCTTTCGACCTATTTCCGAATCAACGCTGCCAACACCGGTCAATTTGAGAGAACACTTATTGTAGCGGAAGACGATTCTTACGTATCCTATCTAGAGGGCTGTACTGCTCCCCAAAGGGATGAGAACCAGCTTCATGCAGCTGTTGTGGAAATTTATGCCGCCAAAAATGCCGAGGTAAAATACTCTACCGTGCAGAACTGGTTTCCAGGCGACAAAGAGGGCAATGGCGGGATCTACAACTTCGTGACCAAAAGAGGGATCTGTGCGGGAGACTATTCCAAGATTTCCTGGACACAGGTAGAAACTGGCTCCGCTATCACATGGAAATATCCTTCTTGCATTCTTAAAGGAGATTACTCTATCGGGGAATTTTATTCCGTAGCGGTCACCAACAATTATCAGCAGGCGGATACCGGCACCAAAATGATCCATATTGGTAAAAACACCAAATCAAGAATTGTATCTAAGGGTATTTCTGCAGGCAAATCACAAAATTCCTATAGAGGCCAAGTTCAGGTGATGAAGCGTGCAGCCAATGCCATCAACTTCTCCCAATGTGATTCCCTGCTGATGGGGGACAAATGCGGCGCCCATACCTTCCCTTATATCGACATACAAAATGCTACCGCCAGGGTAGAACACGAAGCCACTACTTCTAAAATTGGTGAGGATCAAATCTTCTACTGTAATCAGCGGGGTATCTCCACCGAGGATGCTGTAGCTCTGATCGTCAATGGTTACGCCAAAGAAGTACTTAATCAGCTTCCTATGGAATTTGCTGTGGAAGCTCAGAAGTTGCTTGCTTTGACTTTAGAAGGAAGTGTAGGATAAAATTCAATAAAATTTAATCATCATCATGTTATCAATAAAAAATTTACACGCCTCTGTTGAAGGCACCCCTATTCTAAAAGGTATAGACCTAGAAGTAAAAGCTGGAGAAGTGCATGCCATTATGGGCCCAAATGGTTCGGGTAAGTCTACTTTGGCTTCCGTATTGGCTGGCAGAGAAGAATATGAGGTTACAGAAGGCGAAGTAATTTTTAAAGGCAGCGATCTGCTGGAACTTGCTCCTGAGGAGCGCGCAAGGGAAGGCGTGTTTTTAGCATTCCAATATCCTGTTGAGATACCGGGCGTAAGTACCACCAACTTCCTCCGCACAGCCGTCAATCAGGTGCGCGAGCACCGTGGATTAGAGGCTCTTGATGCAGTGAAGTTTCTTTCATTGATGAAAGAAAAGATGAAGCTGGTTGAAATTGACCAAAAACTTTTGAGCAGGTCGTTAAACGAGGGTTTTTCCGGTGGAGAAAAGAAAAGAAACGAGATTTTTCAGTTAGCTATGCTGGAGCCTTCTTTGTCTATTCTGGACGAGACCGATTCTGGTCTTGATATTGATGCTTTGAGGATTGTAGCCAATGGCGTAAACAAACTTAAAACGCCAGACAATGCTACCATTGTTGTAACCCACTATCAGCGGTTGTTGGATTATATTGTTCCTGATTTTGTCCACGTGATTTATAAGGGCCGAATCGTAAAATCCGGTTCGAAAGAACTTGCACTAGAACTGGAAGAGAAAGGTTATGATTGGATCAAAGAGGAAGTAGCAGGTTCCGCCCTTTAATATTTGCATATCGACTAATTTTCAAGAAATGACTATTACAACAAAAAAATCTCCCAAAGAGGCTTTTTTGGAGGCAATAGCTAATGGGTTGACCACTACTAAATTTGCTTCTTTAAAAGACAGAGCACTTTCCCTTCTGGAAGAGCATGGTCTGCCCTCCAACAAAGCAGAGGAATACAAATATACCCCCATCACGAGAAAACTGGAAAATACCATTTCCAATTTTACTGAAGCAGCCCCCGCCGATATAAGCAAGGAGCGGGTTCTAGAGGAACACATCGCCGGCATGGATGCAGATGTGATCGTCTTCAACAACGGCAGATTTGCACCGGAACTTTCTACTTGGGATCAAAATGATTTCAGGATCAGCCCGCTTTCTCAAGTAGCTGAAGAGGTAGAGCAAAAAGGCTTCGGTCAAATTGCCAAACTCGAAAAAGACCCCTTTAACGTCTTGAATACGGTGATGTTCCAAGATGGCGTATTTATCGAAATAGCCGATGGTACTAGGTTGGCCAAACCCTTGGTTTTGCTTAGCTTCAATCAGGCAAATATCGGCCAAACCATATTTCCAAGGGTGTTTATCAAAGTTGGCAAGAGTGCCGAAGTGACCTTGATCGAGAAGATCATCAGCCTGGATGATCAACCCTACTTCCTAAATGATGTAACCGAAATCAGTGTTGCCGAAAATTCTCATTTGTACTACTACAAAATGCAGAACCAAAGCCGTGAAGCCATAGAAGTAAGCAATTTTGAAACAGACATCCATAGAGACGGCACCTATTCTTCTGCGGTGGTTTCTTTACAAGGGGGGATGATTCGAAATAACCTCAACCTCAATTTATTGGATTCCAACTGTGAAGGAAATATGTATGGCTTATACTTGTTGGATGGCAAAACACATGTCGACAACCATACCGGTGTAGATCACATCAAGCCGCATTCATTGTCCAATGAACTATACAAAGGTATTTTATCTGACCAATCCCGCGGTGTATTCAACGGTAAAATTTTCGTCCGCCAAGATGCTCAAAAGACCAATGCTTTTCAGCAAAACAGCAACATCCTGCTGTCGGATGACGCCACCATCAATACCAAGCCTCAGCTTGAAATCTGGGCAGATGATGTAAAATGCTCCCACGGATGTACTGCCGGCCAGCTTGATGAGGAAGCCCTATTCTACCTCCGGGCAAGAGGGATCAGCAAAGACAAAGCGAAGGGGCTATTGCTGCATGCCTTCGCCGGTGAAGTATTGGAACATATTAAAAATGACGCATTTAGAGAATATTGCATTCAAGAAGTTGCACAAAGATTAGGCAGCGATTTTTAAAATGGGCTTAGACATTAACCATATCAGAAACCAGTTTCCCGTTCTTCATCAGGAAGTCAACGGGAAACCTTTGGTGTATCTGGACAATGCAGCCACAACCCAGAAACCGCTATCGGTCATCGAAGCCTTGTCTAATTATTATAAGGTAGACAATGCGAATATCCATCGCGGCGCACATACACTAGCGGCAAGGGCGACGGATTATTTTGAAAAAACCCGGCTCATGGTACAGCAATTTACCAATGCCCGGGAGCCGGAGGAAATCATTTTCACCAAAGGCACGACCGAAAGCATCAACCTGGTGGCAAGCACCTACGGGAGGAAATTTGTAGAAGCAGGCGACGAAATCATAATTTCTACCCTAGAGCATCATTCCAACATCGTGCCCTGGCAGATGCTGTGCGAGGAAAAGGGAGCAACCCTCAAAGTCATACCCATCAATGACCGAGGTGAATTGCTATTGGATGAGTTTGATAAGCTGTTGTCCAGCCGTACCAAAATAGTGTCTATCGTGCAGGTATCGAATGCCTTGGGAACAGTTAATCCTGTCAAATACATAATTGAAAAGGCTCACAGTGTGGGTGCCAAAGTTTTGTTGGATGGCGCCCAATCCAGCTCGCATCTGACCATTGATGTGCAGCAACTGGACTGTGACTTTTTTGCCTTTTCGGCACATAAGATTTATGGGCCTACCGGATTAGGAGTTCTCTATGGCAAAAGGGAAGTACTTGAAGCCATGCCTCCTTATATGGGCGGAGGAGAAATGATCCGTGAAGTGACTTTTGAAAAGACCACTTACAACGATATTCCTTTTAAATTTGAAGCGGGTACGCCTAACATTGGCGATGTAATCGCTTTTCAAAAGGCGCTGGAATTCGTCAATGAACTGGGTAAAGATAAAATGGTCGCGCATGAGAACGCTATTCTGGGCTATGCTAATGAAAAGCTGCGGACGATCAATGGATTTATACCTGTGGGCGAAGCGGCCGAACGGGTCAGCATCCTTTCTTTCCTGATCAAGGGCATGCATCCTTTTGATGTGGGGATGATGCTGGATGCGGCAGGCATTGCCGTACGCACCGGACATCACTGTACCCAACCACTAATGAACCGATTACAAATTGAGGGAACTGTTAGGGCATCCTTTTCTGTTTACAACACCGAAGAGGAGGTGGATGCACTTTATCAAAGCCTCAGCAGAATCGCCAAAATCAAAAATAAATGACAGATACCCGGGAGATCCAGGAAGAAATCATAGATGAATTCAGTATACTAGGGGATGATAAGGAGTCAACCATCTACTACATCATGGAAATAGGCGATAAATTGCCTGCTTTTCCTGAGGCGGAACGGACAGATGATAATATCATCAAGGGCTGCCAATCGAAGGTTTGGTTGACTACCAGGTTTGAAGATAGTAAGGTGATATACCTTGCGGATTCCAATACAGATATTACCAAAGGTCTGATCAGTTTGTTGATCAGGGTTTTATCAAACCGAACACCAAAAGAAATTTTAGATACTGAGCTTTACTTTATTGACAAAATAGGAATGAGCAGTATCATTGGGTCCCAACGATCCAACGGCTTGGCATCCATGATTAAGCAAATGAAACTGTACGCTTTGGCCTACCAACAGTCCCAACTTAAAGTATAGTGTTATGTCTGATACAGCAAATAAGGAGGAAACCTTGAATATTCCCGATCTCAAAGAAAAGGTCATCGCCGCCATTAAAGAAGTATATGATCCGGAGATTCCTGTTGACATATACGAATTGGGCCTCATCTATGAGATCAGTGTTTATCCGGTAAATAACGTCTATGTATTAATGACTCTGACCTCGCCTAATTGCCCTGCTGCGGAATCTATTCCTTCCGAAGTAAAAGCCAATATAGAAGCTATAGAGGGGATCAATAATGTGGAGGTAGAACTGACATTTGATCCTCCTTTTTCTCAGGACATGATGTCCGAGGTAGCCAAGTTGGAGCTTGGTTTTCTATAAGCATAAATTAAACAGAAAAGTAACCATATGTATCCCGAAGAATTAATAGCACCTATGCGTGCTGAATTGACTGATGTAGGATTTGTCGAGTTCAGATCAGCTGAAGATGTTGACAATCATTTGAAAAACCATAAAGGCACCACTTTCATTGTTGTAAATTCCGTTTGTGGCTGTGCTGCTGGCGCTGCAAGGCCAGGAGTTCGGTATGCCTTGGAAGAAGCTGATGCCAAACCAGATGTTCTAGCCACCGTATTTGCCGGTAATGATACTGACGCAGTGGCCAAAGTAAGGGAATATGTGCTCCCCTACCCTCCCTCCTCTCCTGCCATGGCATTGTTCAAAGATGGAGAGCTGGTGCATTTCATTGAAAGACACCATATTGAAGGAAGAAATGCCAAGATGATTGGCGACCATTTAGTAGAAGTTTTTGAAAATTTCTGCCAATAAAATATGACCCAATTGGGTCATATTTTATTTATTTGTGCATTAATCTCCCAACCATACCCTTCCGCAAGAATTGGAATTTTCGATAAAAACAAGCTGACTTTACTGCAAACAGTTAAAGAACACCTTTTAAAATCGTTTTTTTGCAATAAGCGGATTAGAGTATTAGCAGGTGACGAAGGAATATTCCCGCATGGCGAGAGGTGTATAATATGCACTATTTTCTTAACTTAAAGCCCAATTGAACTTTTACAACCAATTAAGATAAATATATACGCACATGTCTGAAATTGCTAAGATATCCTTTGATGGAAAAGATTACGAATTCCCGGTAATAGAGGGCTCTGAAAATGAGAAGGCGATAGATATTGCCAAATTAAGAGGAGCTTCAGGCCTAATCACCCTAGATCCTGGCTATAAAAACACAGGATCAACCCAGAGTGCCATTACTTTTTTGGATGGCGAAAAAGGTATCTTGAGGTATAGAGGATATGGTATTGAAGAACTTGCTGAAAAATCCAATTTCTTGGAAGTATCTTATTTATTGATTTACGGGGAGCTGCCTACACAGGAACAATACGACAAGTTTGCAAGAGACATTACTGTTCATACATTGGTGCACGAAGACATCAAAAAAATATTGGACGGCTTTCCATCAGTAGCCCATCCTATGGGTGTATTATCATCCTTAATCTGCTCATTGACGGCGTTCTATCCCGAATCGCTAAATCCTAACCGCACAGAAGAAGATGTAAGGCTGAGCATTATCCGCCTGTTGGCGAAGATGCCCACTTTTGCTGCTTGGGCATACAAAAACAAAATGGGCCATCCTGTAAATTATCCGGACAACAGCCTGGGTTATTGCGCCAATTTTATGAAGATGATGTTTGCGCTGCCAGCCGAACGGTACGAGGTGGATCCAGTAATCATAGATGCTTTGGATAAGCTCTTGATCCTTCACGCAGATCACGAGCAAAACTGCTCTACATCAACCGTCAGAATGGTGGGATCATCTCAGGCAAGCATCTATGCGTCTATTTCTGCAGGCATCAATGCACTTTGGGGACCATTGCATGGTGGCGCCAACCAATCTGTAATTGAGATGCTGGAAGCCATCAAAGCTGATGGAGGCGATTCCAAGAAATATATTGCCAAGGCAAAGGATAAAAATGATCCATTCCGTCTGATGGGCTTTGGTCACCGAGTATACAAAAACTTTGACCCACGGGCTAAGATCATCAAGAAAGCAGCAGATGATGTGCTGACTAAATTAGGCGTGAATGATCCGGTACTCGACATCGCCAAAGAGCTTGAAGAAGCTGCCTTAAATGATCCTTACTTCGTAGAAAGAAAGCTTTATCCAAATGTTGACTTCTACTCTGGCATTATTTACAGGGCATTAGGTATTCCAACAGATATGTTTACCGTCATGTTTGCATTAGGCCGTCTACCTGGTTGGATTGCGCAATGGAAAGAAATGAGAGAGAATAACGAACCTATTGGTAGACCACGTCAGGTGTACACTGGAGCCAATGAAAGGACATATGTTGAAGTAAACAACAGGTAATCGTTGACGCACATGATAGAAAAAACGGACTCGGTTTTCCCTGGTCCGTTTTTTTTTGTCTTTGGCCATCGGTTCAACCAAAAACAGGAATTTTTCCAGAGTTAATGCTTTTCTTCTCCCCGTCAGCCGTAAAAGCTTGATACAGCAGCATTAACTGCAGGATTTCAAATACTGTAAACACCGTCAGCCCCGGCAAAGCGAATACCACCGTCAGAAAAGCCAAACCAGCAATTATGCCTAAAACCGCGGTGACCAAAGCCAGAGATCCAAAAGGTGCTTGAAACTTTAGAAGACCTATCCCTAGGGCTATATAAAGGGCACCAGAAATGACCGACTTGACGATCTGAACGATTAGAAAATCTATGGATTCGGTATAGTACACATAGATGTCTGCCGACAATGTAATCGTAGCAGCAATCATCAATAGCACACTGGCAACCATCACCAACGCGTTGTGGTGTAATACTCCGAGCTGGTAGTATCCCAACATGAAAACTGCATAGGTTCCAATGACTGCTATTTTCAGACCGGCATACCAGTTACCCAGCTTTAAGGTATCGTGTGGTTCATTGAGAATGGGTAAAAAATCCATCAAACCCTCCAACAGCGCCAGCACCAGATAGACAATCCCAACAAAAAAGGCAACTTTTAAAATGCCCCTTTTGTGAGCGGGAATGTCCTCAGTACTTTGGGTCTCTTCCGCTACGGGGGTTGCACCGAAGTCATAATCGAGAGCATCCATGATACTTTTAATGGTATAGCTTCTGGGCATCACCTCCCCTGCTTCAATGCGTTGGATCGTGCGTACGTTAATATTGCAGCGCTCCACTAGTTCCTCTTGCGTAAGTCCTTTGGCCTTTCTAAGTTCGACAACTTTCAGGCCCAGATCGGGTTGTTTCATGATCAGTAGGTTTTGTTTAACCATGGCAAGTTGTATTTTTTCGGAACTTCACCATCCGTATTTGACTCGGATTTTACCCGACATTTACCCGACATGTAGGGATTCTGACGATCTGAATGTAATTTACTATATTTATGTTGTATCTACACGTTCACCTTGAAAATGGGTGGATCGGATCGATCCCATGCTCAGGTTTAAATTAATTATCCCATGCTGAAAATACGCAACCCATATAATAACAATTTAATCAAAGAACTTCCCCTCGCCGACGAAGATGATTTAGAGAAAGCCTTGGACAGCGCCGATCGTTTGTTTAGGGACCGAAACCAATGGCTTGCTCCGCATCAACGGATCGCAATTCTTGAAAAAGCGGCGGCGATCATGACCACTAAGATAGAAGAGCTAACGCGCACCGCCGCTGAGGAAGGGGGCAAACCTTATCAAGACTCTAAAGTAGAGGTTCTACGGGCAATTAACGGCGTGAAACTCGCAGCACAAGAAGTCTCTCAACTGAAAGGTTCACAAATTCCCATGGGTCTTACAGCGGCATCGGTCAATCGATTGGCCTTTACCATCAGGGAACCTATTGGAATAGTAGCTTCTATCAGTGCCTTTAACCATCCTCTAAACCTTATTGTGCACCAGACTGCCACAGCCGTAGCCGCTGGCTGTCCGGTGATTGTAAAACCTGCCAGCACCACACCGCTATCCTGCCTCGCCTTTCTCGACATCCTACAGGAAGCTGGCCTACCCCACGGCTGGTGTCAAAGCCTCATCTGCTCCTCGGATATTGCAGAAAAATTGGCAACAGACAGCAGAGTAAATTATCTCTCCTTCATCGGTTCTGCCAAGGTAGGTTGGGAGCTAAAGTCCAAACTATCCCCGGGGACCCGATGTGCATTGGAACACGGGGGCGTGGCACCAGTTATAGTAGATAAAGATGCCGATCTGAAACTAGCCATACCCGCATTGATAAAGGGCGGCTTCTACCATGCAGGACAGGTATGCGTATCGGTACAAAAAATATTTGTTCACCAAGACATAGCCGAGGATTTCTGCAAGGAATTTAGCCAACTGACCACAAAGCTAGTTGTAGGTGATCCTTTAGACGAAAAAACAGAAGTAGGACCCTTGATCCTGCCTAAAGAGGTGGACCGGGTAGAAGAATGGGTTCAGGAGGCGATAGCTGCCGGTGCCAAGCCACTGTGCGGCGCAAAGCGTATTTCGGACACCTGCTATGCACCCACCGTACTATATCACCCACCTTCGGACGCAAGGCTGTCCAAAGAGGAAATTTTTGGTCCAGTAGTCTGTATATATCCCTATTCCAACATAGATCAAGCCATCGACGCAGCCAATGCACTCAATGTACATTTTCAGGCCGCGGTATTTACCAAGGATTTGGACATCGCTTTGGACACCATGCAAAAACTGAATGCCACAGCCGTAATGGTAAATGATCACACCGCTTTTCGGGTGGATTGGATGCCTTTTGGTGGCAGAGATGAGTCGGGTATAGGTATGGGAGGAATCCCCTATACCATCCATGAAATGACTCGTGAAAAATTGATGGTGTTTAAAAGCAAAGTTCTCTAAAAAACAAGCTTGCTTCAGCACATATGAAATGAAAGAAGGGCCGATCACTGAGCTTTCGGTCCTATTCTTTTGCTGCATAGTCATAGATGCAGGTAAATCTTTATCATAACCTGCCGTATATTTGCGGATATAGAAAAGCACATGATCTACGATATCATTATCATTGGAGGCGGCATAGTCGGATTGGCTACAGGCATGAAAATCAAGCAACTACACCCTGAACTCCGCTTGGCGATCCTAGAAAAAGAAAATGCCTTGGCCCAACACCAAACCGGCAACAACAGCGGCGTGATCCATTCCGGTTTATATTATAAGCCCGAAAGTCTTAAAGCAACCAACTGCATTCGCGGTTATCATGACTTAATACGATTTTGTGAAGCGGAGAATATTCCTTTTGAAATCACTGGAAAAGTGGTGGTAGCCACAAGAAAAGAACAAATTCCGCTTCTCAATAACCTTTTTGAAAGGGGCAAACAGAACTGCCTGGATGGGGTAAGACAGATCGGTCTCGACGAATTGAAGGAACTGGAACCTTATTGTGCTGGTGTAGCTGCGCTGTATGTACCACAAACCGGTATTGTAGATTACAAAAAAGTGGCGGAAGTGTATGCTACTAAATTTAAAGAATTGGGAGGTACGATTTTTCTCGGGCAGAAAGTGGTAAACATCAGGCAGCAACAGGGAGTAAATTATATTGAAACCAACCAAGAGGTCTTCCAGTCAAAGCTGATCGTGAATTGTGCTGGGCTTTATTCAGACAAAGTAGCGGATATGATAGGTTTGGATCCGGAAGAGCTGAAAATTATCCCCTTCCGGGGAGAATATTATAAAATCAAAAAAGAACGCGAATACCTGGTCAAAAACCTGATTTACCCTGTGCCCGACCCGAACTTTCCCTTCTTGGGAGTTCACTTTACCCGGATGATGAAGGGAGGCGTAGAAGCAGGGCCTAACGCCGTACTCGCTTTTAAGCGGGAGGGATACAAACGATCGGATTTTAATTTTAAAGAATTTAAAGAAGCCATCTCTTGGCCTGGCTTGCAAAAGGTTGCTGCCAAGTACTGGAAAACTGGCCTTGGAGAATATTACCGTTCATTCTCTAAGGCAGCATTTACCAAAGCACTGCAGGAGTTGATTCCTGACATTCAGGAGTCTGATTTGGTGGAAGGTGGTGCCGGCGTGCGTGCACAGGCTTGTGACCGTACCGGAGGCTTATTAGACGATTTTTACATTACAGAAAATGCCATGGCAGTCAATGTGCTAAATGCTCCGTCTCCCGCAGCTACCAGTTCCTTGGCTATTGGTGCCACGGTGGCGGAATTGGCATTGAAGCGCTTCTGAAGCATATACTAGAGCATAATGATGGCTTATGGTGCAGACTTTGTAAGTGGATGGGTAAAAAAAATAACTGATATGGTAAAAACAAAGAATCCCAAAGATCTCCCCCATGCGCTCGTCAACTTCGAGCAAATCCAGAAAGCCTTAAACGGCAGAAAACCGCTACTCATACTGGACTACGACGGTACCCTCAGCCCTATCGTACCCAATCCAGATGACGCGGTCTTACCCGAGGCGACAAAAAGGACACTGTTCGAACTGGCAAAGTTAACCCCTGTGGCGGTGATCAGCGGGCGTGACCGTAAGGATGTGGAAAATAAGGTGAACCTCAAGCAATTGATCTATGCAGGGAGCCATGGCTTGGACATGGTAGGTCCAGAAGGTTTGGATATTCCACAGCAGATTGACATAAATATACTTCGCTCCTTGCAGACAGCGGCAGAAAATCTCAATACCCGACTGTCTGGTATCAAGGGCTGCATGGTAGAATCAAAAAAATATGCCATTGCCATTCATTTTCGAAACGTTAAAGAGGAAGAAGTGGAATTGGTACAAGAAGCCGTCTTAGAAGAGCTTGACAAACATACAAACTTGAAAAAGGGCACTGGAAAAAAAATTCTTGAACTAAAGCCCGCCATCGACTGGCACAAGGGAAAGGCATCTCTCTGGCTGTTTGACGCTTTGGAATTACAAAAGGAAGGAGCTCTGTCCATCTTTATCGGAGATGATATTACTGACGAAGATGCTTTTGCCTCCTTACAGGAAGATGGCATCGGGATCTTAGTCGGGAGCCACGGTGAAGAAACCGCCGCCACGTTTACGCTAAAGGATACGGAGGAAGTACAACTTTTTTTGGAGCAGCTGCAAGAGTTGTTGGAAGCAACTGCTTGACAATAATTTAGGGAATAAAAAGCCGGGCTATCATGTCTCGGCTATTCCATTACCTGTTCCAAGTCTTTAATAATATCATTGGTGACCTGAATGAATTGGTTTTCATGGTTGCCGATATCGCCAAACCCCTGGGTGGACACGATCATTTTGCCATCCAGCAATACTGACTGGAGTTTTTTCAGTTCAAAGAGCGTAATTGTGGGTTTGATTTTGTGGCGGGCTTGCTGAAGCGCCTCTTGATCCTG
This sequence comes from Cyclobacteriaceae bacterium, assembly GCA_035303945.1. Classification (GTDB taxonomy): domain Bacteria; phylum Bacteroidota; class Bacteroidia; order Cytophagales; family Cyclobacteriaceae; genus DATGMS01. Next base: position 76,480 of record DATGQZ010000020.1, on the reverse strand, counting down.
TGCTGACAGTCCTTCCATGTATTTCGTCTGAAGGTCACGAATGGAGGTGTAAAGGGCCTGCAGGAGTTCTGCCTTGAAGTCCTCATCTCCTTCAGCCATCTCATCCACTTTGCTAATATTAATATTCTCACTTTTATTCATGTATTGTCTTCTTAGGTCAGTATAGTTACTGTTGATTGTGCTAAAATACAAAGAAGGTGAATTCCTTTTGCAATACGTTTAACAACTTAAATAACTATTTTGTCTAGCCTTTATTGCCTTTCCTATACATCAATGCAGAACCTTTCTGATCCAGCATACTTGACTTAATTAAACAGTTTATCCAGTGCAGGCTTTGCGGAGGGCAGCGCAAACACAATGGCTTTGTCTCTTAGGGCTAAGATAAAATTGCCATCCGGAATATAAACTTTTTCTCCCCTGATAACGCCGGCTACCAGGGCAGTATCCGGAAAGCGCAGTTCCTTCAATGACTTTTTGGTCAGTCTGCTGTTTTTCTGAATTTCGTACTCAATAAACTCTGCATCCACACCATAAATATTGGAAACAGACTCCACATTTCCCTTCCTTAGAAATCGGGTGATATAATTGGCAGCTACCAGCTTTTTGTTAATGAGTGAATCTACCCCAATACTATGTGAAATTTGAATATACTCTCGTGTATCCACATGGGCGATGGTCTTATAGACTCCATGGTTTTTAGCACTCAAACTGGTGATTATGTTGGTTTCAGAACTTTCTGTCAAAGCTATAAAAGCATCCATGGATTCCAGTCCTTCATCAATCAGAAGATCGATGTTTTTGTAGTCACCATGGATCACAAGGGTTTTGGACAGATTTGCTGCTAGCCATTTGCATCTTTCTTTGTCTCTATGGATGAGGGTCACCGGATAATCCTTTTCAAGGTTGAGTGCCGTTGTATAGGCAAGATCATCGCCTCCGATCATCATCACATTCTTTACATCTTTATGCTTCTGTCCAATAATTTCTAACAGGGAGTTTTTTTCCTTGTCATTGCATATGAAAAATACATGATCATTGTTTCTGATGACTGTATCGCCCTTGGGAATAATCGTCATTTGATTTCTCACAATGGCGATAATCCGGATGTTTTGAAGAATCGGATTGCTCCGGGTTTCTGAGAGCTTTTTGTTGATCAGAGAAGAATAACGGTCTAGCGTGATCCCCACCACATCCAGCTTTCCTTCATCAAATTCAAAAATATCTGAGAAAGTGGAATTTTCCACCATATTACAGATTTCTTCACTGCATAGCACCGATGGAGCGATCAGGTGATCGACGCCAAGGTTTTGGAAAAAAACCTTGTTTTCCATCTTTAGGTATTCATGATTCCTCACCCTTGCTATCACCTTCTTTGCCCCTAGCTGTTTGGCGAGCATTGCGGTCAATAGATTGGTATCTTCAGATGTGGTCACAGCCATTACCATATCCGCATTGCGCACATTAGCCTTAATCAGTATCTGGAGAGAGGCGGAATCACCCAAAATGGTGAGCACATCGAGATTAGCTGCAGCATTATCCAGCAGGTCTTTATCTAAATCAATGAGGGTAATGTTTTTATCTTCAAAACTTAAATGCTCTGCTAGATGAAAGCCCATGTCGCCGGCTCCAGCAATTACAATATTTCCTGCCATAGCTAAACTTATACACGCTGAATAAACGTTGAAACAAAGGTATTGATAAAATTCTCCGCTTAAAAAACATTCCATCTTAGTTAGAAGCGAAGTGCCGCCTAGTAAGATTTATACGATATGATTGGTTAAATACATCTAGCTGATTAATTTTGACAGGATTTCCCAATTCAAAAATGAAAAACACGCCGCGGAAAAAGACAAAATTAGGTAGCTACAAGTTCGTCAGCGTACTTTTTAGTACCACATTGTCCCTTTTTATCGTCGGTCTCTTTGGCGTAATCGTTATCCAAGCCAAAACTTTGACTTCTATCATCCGGGAAAATATTGAGATCCAGGTTTTCCTCAACACGAATATATCCGAAGCTGATAACAAACGCATAGGTGAAACCCTGGAATCCAAGGAGTATATATTAGAAAAGGACGCAGAAAAAAAGATTACCTATACTTCCCGTGATGAGGCTGCAGCTACCTTTCTTATGGACACTGGAGAAGACTTTACAAAGTTTTTGGATGACAATCCATTGAGAGACAGTTACACCTTTTCAATTAAAGAGGAATTCCAAACCGCGGAACAAATTGAGGAAATCGTAGAGGAAATGGAGCGCTTGGATGGGGTATTCGAGGTTACCTATATGAATGATTTAGTCGAATCCATCAATCAGAACCTGATGAAGGTCAGCGTCGTATTAGGAGCTTTCATCCTCATTTTGATCGTCACCGTGATCATGCTGATCAATAACACCATCCGCTTGGCCTTATATTCGCAACGTTTTCTGATCCGCAGCATGCAACTTGTTGGAGCTACGAAAGGCTTTATTAGAAAGCCCTTTCTAACACGTTCCTTCGGGTACGGTGCCCTGGCTGGTGTATTTGCTTCTACCCTGCTTTTGGGTTTGATAGAATATGCCAAAAGCAATGTGGACGGCTTTACCCAATTGCAGAACCAACAGCTGTTGATGCTGCTCTTTGTCGGATTAGTCTTGTTGGGAGCTATATTGTCTTTTTTCAGCACACTGCGATCTGTAAATAAGTATCTTAACATGTCTTTGGATGAACTCTACTAATAATGAATAAAGAACATATGCCTTTTTCAAAAATGAACTACATCCTGATGCTCGTCGGCGTGGGCATCATTACACTTGGCTTTATCATTATAGGGTTGGATAAGGAACCACACGGCTTTGGATTCATGGGATTGACACTCGGTCCTATCATTACTTTGGCTGGATTTATCTTTCAGTTCTACGCCATCTTTTACCGTTCACAAAAGTAAACAATGACATTATTTGAAGCGATTATCCTTGGTATTGTCCAAGGATTGACAGAGTTTTTGCCCGTCAGCAGCAGTGGGCACATAGAATTGGGCACCTATATTTTAGGTGTAGAATCTAAAGACAACCTGCTCTTCTCCATCCTTGTCCATGCAGCCACTGCCTTAAGTACAATAGTGGTATTTCGAAAGGACATTTGGGAAATCATTACAGACCTATTCAAGTTTCAGTGGAACGAAGGGACACAATTTGCCTTGAAGATCCTCCTTTCCATTATACCTATTGGCGTAGTCGGAGTACTGTTTGAAGATCAGATTGCTGAGTTCTTCGGAGGAAAAATCTTACTGGTTGGTATCATGCTCCTCATTACCGCCGCATTATTGTCCTTTTCCCACTTTGCGCCCAAAAAAGACGGAATTGTCACCTTTCCTAAAGCCTTACTTATAGGCGTCGCCCAGACCATTGCTATTCTCCCTGGTCTCTCCCGTTCCGGGACCACCATTTCTGTTGCGCTTTTATTGGGCGTGGACCGAGCAAGGGCGGCCCGTTTTTCTTTTTTAATGGTGTTAATTCCGATCATCGGGGGCGGATTTCTGAAGTTGTTGGATTATTTGGAGAACCCTGCCATTGCCGATGGGATATCGGGAAGTGCATTGACACTCGGATTCCTGGCGGCTTTTGTATCCGGCTTGGCAGCCTGTCTTTGGATGATTAATATTGTGAAAAAAGGTAAATTAATCTATTTTGCAATATACTGCGCCATTGTTGGCTTGATTGCAATTATTTCCGGAATGTAGTTTGTATGATGGATAAAGAACCCTACGGCGAGGTTTTTCTGATCAATAAGCCTTACCGCTGGACCTCCTTTGATGTAGTAAAAAAGATCCGGAATGCCTTGGGAATAAAGAAAGTCGGGCATGCCGGCACCCTTGACCCCTTAGCCACTGGCTTGCTGATCGTCTGTGCTGGAAAGATGACTAAGCAAATCGAAAATTTTCAGGCTCAAGAAAAAGAATATACGGGAACCTTTGTGTTGGGTCATACCACCGCATCCTATGACCTGGAGCGTGAAATAATAGATGTGGCCAGTCCTTCCCACCTATCGCTCGATGCAATTCAATCAGCAGTGGCTCAGCTGACGGGAGAAATCATGCAAGTTCCGCCGACCCACTCAGCCATCAAAAAAGACGGTAAAAGAGTGTATGAGGCGGCTCGAAAGGGAGAAGAGGTAAAACTTGACCCACGACCTGTAACGGTATCTCTATTTGAAATCACCCGCTACGAGCTCCCTGAAATCGACTTTAGAATAATTTGCTCCAAAGGAACATATATCAGAAGCTTAGCCAGAGATTTAGGTGAGCTACTGGAAGTTGGCGCCTTTATGTCGGCTCTTACCCGTACCCGAATTGGCAACTTTAAGTTAGAACATGCGACTGATGTAGAAGAAATGGCGGAAAAAATTAAAGCGCGAAAAAATGAAGATTTATGAAGGCTTAAATAATTTCCTCCCCGCTCAAAACGCAGTGGTCACACTAGGTACCTTTGATGGCGTTCATCTAGGCCATCAGAAAATACTGGCAAGAATAAGGGAAATAGCTGACCAAATCCAAGGTGAAACTGTATTGGTAACTTTTTGGCCTCACCCCAGGCTGGTATTGTACCCTAAAGAACATAATATCAAGCTGCTCACCTCCTTTGAAGAAAAGGCCGCACTGCTGCGCAAATTCGGCATTGACCACTTAATCACGATACCTTTTACCAAGGAATTCTCCCAGCTTAGCTCTGAAGAGTTCATCCAACAAGTACTGGTAGAAATAATCCATACCAAAGTACTCGTCATAGGCTACGACCACCGCTTTGGCAAGGGTCGCGAAGGCAGCTTTGAACACCTAATGGCAAACAAAGACCGCTACGGCTTTGACCTGGAGGAAATTCCTAGAGAGGATGTTGAGGACATCAGCATATCCAGCACCAAAATCAGAAATGCATTAGCACAAGGTAGAGTAGATATTGCCCGCACCTGTCTGGGAAGAGACTATGAAATCAATGGCATTATCATCAAGGGTCAGCAGTTGGGCAGATCCATTGGTTTTCCCACGGCGAACATACAGATTCTCCACGATTATAAGTTAGTACCGGGTGATGGCGCCTACGCTGTAACGGTCAACCTGGAGAACCAAAGGTATTACGGTATGCTAAACATAGGCAACCGCCCTACGGTCAACGGCGAATCAAAAACAGTTGAGGTTAATCTATTCGATTTTGCTGGGGATCTCTATGACAAGCGGCTAGTTGTCGGCTTCAAAACTTTCCTACGGCCCGAAAGAAAGTTTGACAGTTTGGAAGAACTCAGAGCCCAACTGGAGAAGGATAGAATGACAGCAAAAGCCTATTTTGAACAGCATCCAGATTAAGTTTCAGCTGCCGAGGAACTAAGAATCAGGCAAGAGGGTTCTCCCACTTTAAACCATTCATTACGTATGAAAAAATCAGAAATAAATTTTAGGATTAGCTTAGATGATAAAAACATTCCCACTGCCATTGAATGGGACGCTACAGATAAAGAATCCGAGGGAATGGAGACCACCAACAGCATTAGTTTAAATGTTTGGGACAACTTAAACAACAGCACCCTTAGGATTGACCTATGGACCGATAAGATGTCCGTAGTGGAAATGAAGCGCTTTTATATTGATATATTAGGAGGTATGGCGCAAACGATAGTTAACAGCACCGGTGACACCTATATGTCCGAGGAAATAAAAGAATTGTGCGACCGTTTGGTGACGCATGTCAATGAAGAAAACAAGAAAAACGCTGGACAATGATCCGCGCTACATCAAATTGAACAAGCAGCACATCGCTGCTTTTTTTTGCCTGAGATATTGATTTAAAATACATTTATATAGCAATATATTACATTTATAACAAAACATTTTTTCACATTGTGTATTTTTTCCCCTTAATAATTAATATCTTATAAGACAATTTAAACCCACTATGGCTTATGAAAAATCTCGCTTCCAAAAGGCGGATCCTTTGTCTATTGCTGTGGTCAGTCATGTTCTCTTTCACTTTTGAAGTGCTAGGCCAAGGAACTACCATTACAGGAATGGTCAAAGATGCGGATACCAAAGAGGCTCTGATTGGGGTCAATATTTTGGTAAAAGGGCAAGTCATTGGTACGGTATCCAACCTAGAAGGACGCTTCACATTGAAAGTAACGCAGTCTCCCCCATTGATCCTGATTTTTTCAATGGTCGGATATGCTTCTCAAGAAGTCCAAGTAACCGACACCAACGCCAACAATTTAGAGGTTAGCCTGAGCGAGCAGACCCTTCTCGGTCAGGAAATTGTGGTATCGGCATCGCGGGTGGAAGAAAATATTCTTCAATCGCCGGTGTCTATAGAGAAAATGGATATCCTATCCATACGAAACACACCCGCTGACACTTACTATAAAGCAATAGGAAATCTTAAAGGGGTGGATGTCACCAGTTCTTCCATCAACTTCCAAATTATCAACGCCCGTGGCTTTAATTCAACCGGCAACACCCGCTTCGTCCAAATGATTGATGGCATGGACACACAGGCTCCCGCTTTGAATTTTCCCATAGGAAATCTCAACGGGCCCTCTGAGCTCGATGTGGAAAGTGTGGAATTCATACCTGGTGCTTCTTCGGCTTTGTATGGCCCTAATGCCTTCAATGGCATCCTGTTAGTGCAAAGCAAAAGTCCTTTCGAATACCAAGGCCTAAGTGCCTTCTACAAGCAAGGCATCAACCATATAGGTGGAAGGCAGGGCGAGCCTGAGCACGCGCAGCCGATGTATGAAGGCTCTGTCCGTTATGCCCATGCATTTAACAATAAGCTGGCATTTAAAGTTAATGCCTCTTTAATGAATGCAGAAGATTGGTATGGAACAGACTATACCGACCTAAGTCCGCGAAACCAAGGGGATTTGCCCTTTAACCCGGGCGCTAACAGAATCCATATATTTGGGGATGAGGTTTCGAACAATATTGGATTGCTAAGAAATGTGGCGGGGATCCAAAACACCTTCGGCCCGTATGCGAACAGTCTACCCGACCAAGTCGTCTCACGCACCGGCTATGAAGAACAACATCTCGTGGACTATGGCTCCAAAAATTATAAAGTAAATGCAGCAGTGCATTATCGGATCACCAACAAAGCTGAACTTTCCTATACCTTCAACTATGGGTCAGGAACTTCTGTTTATACAGGCGCCCAACGATACTCCCTTAATAACTTTTATATCAACCAGCACAAGCTTGAATTAAGGGGAGACAACTTCTTCCTCAGAGGCTACACGACCCGCGAAAATTCTGTCGATTCCTATATTGCCGATTTGACCGGAGTAAATATAAACAATGAATGGAAAGACAACAGCTCTTGGTTTACGGATTATACCGTAGGTTATTTACAGAGTCTTATTCAGCAAGGAGTGGTTCCTGGTGAAAGGGGTACTGCTCAACAGCAGGCAGCTGCGCACGAAATCGCACGTACTATGGCAGATGAAGGGCGTTATTTGCCTGGCAGTACCGAGTTTGAAGCTGCAAAAGAAAGAGTACAAAGCGATTTTATTCCAAAAGGGTCTCTCTTTAATGATAAATCCAGAATGTACATGGCAGAGGGGCAATACAACTTCAAAAACGAAATCGACTTTATGGAGCTACAGGTGGGGGCCTCTTACAGGCTGTATGAATTGGGTTCCAACGGGACCATTTTTGCTGATGTAGAAGGCAATGATATTACCATCATGGAGCTGGGTGCCTTTGCCCAAGCCAGCAAGAGACTGTTCAATGACAAGCTGAAAATGATGGGCTCGCTACGGTATGACAAAAATGAAAATTTTGACGGTCAATTCAGTCCCCGGCTGTCTGCCGTTGTCACCCAGGGAAACAGCAATTTTAGGGCGGCTTTTCAGACCGGTTTCAGAAATCCTACGACGCAAGGTCAACATATCGATCTGAACGTAGTAGCCGCCAGGCTTATTGGCGGACTCAACTACTACCGCAACAAATATCGCATCTTTGAAAATGCCTTTTCTCAAGCCTCCGTGAACGATTATATTGCCGCTGTAGGCTCGGGTAAAAGTCCCGTCGATCCCACTGCGACTGCTTTGCTGCAACAGGTCAATTCCCTACCCGAATTAAGACCCGAACAAGTGAAATCTTTAGAAATAGGATATAAGGGCTTGCTGTTAAACAACCGTCTTCTGGTGGATCTGGCCTATTATTATAACATCTACAACGACTTTATCACCCAAACGGCAGTGAGAAAAGCTTCAGGTCCTGTGTATCCCGGTGCAGCTATGAATACCACCGAAGGGGCAATTAATGCAGTCAATGCGCCTTCTTTATTAACCCCCATAACGACTCCGGGAAATGAAAATACATTTCAAACCTATACCAACTTAATCGACCAGGAAGTAAAGGCCCATGGAACTGCAATAGGCTTAACCTACAACTTACCCAACAACTTCATATTGAGCGGCAACTACAATTTTAATAAATTGTTAACTGACATCGGCCCAAATTATCTCAATGACTTTAATACGCCCGAGCACAAAACCAATATCTCCTTAGGCAACAGAAAAATAGCCAACAATTGGGGCTTCAACATCACGTATCGTTACCAAAGCAAATTTAGATGGGAATCCAGTTTTGCCATAGGAGATGTACCAGAAATCCATAATGTGGATGCACAGGTCAGTTATAAGCTAACCCCACTTAAGTCGGTATTGAAGCTTGGCGGGTCAAATGTCTTCAACTCCAGGTATTATCAAAACTATGGAGGTCCAACCATTGGCGCCATCTACTATTTGTCCATCACTTTTGACGAATTACTTAACTAACATCGCCATGAAAAATAATCTCTTTTATGTAATTGCGGCTATGGTGGTTCTCATGTTCGGATGTCAATATGAATTTCCAGAAGATCTAAATGAACAACCTACCGCCGGTGGAGCCGATTTCACAAAAATGGTAGCTGTTGGCAACTCCATTACCGCGGGTTATATGGATGGGGCACTTTATGACCGAGGTCAGCAAAATGCTTTTGTTTCCATCTTAGCGGAGCAAATGAAGGCAGTGGGCGGTGGAGAGTTTAATATCCCTGACATCAACTCCGAAAATGGTTTCTTCGACATAGGACCTAATAACGTAATCCTCGGCCGATTGGTGCTCACGGTCAACCCCAATACTGGCTCGGTTGGTCCGGCACCCATTGGGCAAGGAGATTTACCTGCCCCATACACAGGCGAAAAGGCCTTGCTCAACAATTTCGGCGTACCCGGAGTAACCTTAGGCACCGCCTTACTACCTGAACTGGGTAATCCAAACCACCTCCTGTTTAATCCACTTTATGGGAGGTTTGCCAGTAATCCTGGCACATCTACATTAATAGGTGATGCCGCCGCAGCCATGGCCAATGGGGGCACATTTTTCTCATTTTGGCTGGGCAATAACGACGTGTATGGCTATGCGGCAGGAGGAGCCTCCAACCCTGCTTTGCTGACTTCCGACTCGGACTTCCAAAACAGGTTAAATTTGGCTTTAGGAGCGATGTTAAATGCCAACCCTGAGGCCAAAGGAATTATTTTAAACATCCCGAGCATCGATTTACTGCCTCATTTTAGTTTAATCGATCCCCTTGGGATAGCGATACCTGAGGCCATTCGACCGCAACTGGGAGCTGGACTAGCACAACTTAATGCTGCTATTAATGGATGGAACGCGGGTATAACAGCCAACACAGACATTCCGGAACCGGTAAAAGCATCACTGCTGCGACCGACCCTGAGTACCGGTTTTGATGCCTATCCTCTGTTAATATTAGACCCATCACTTTCAGATGCCGTCATTCCTTTGCCTACCGGTGGAACTTTAACGATACCCAAAATCCGAAATATCACTGAGGCAGATGGGATAAAAATGCCACTCACTGCCCAGTTGGCATTAGAAGAAGGAATCGGAATCAGTCCTCTGACACCCCTCAACGAAATGCAATTCGATCATGTATATCTCACCAAGGATGAGTTAGAAGAGATTAGAAACAAAATTAATGCTTTCAATTCCTTTATATCCGCTGCGGCCCAAGCCAATTCAAGCAGGCTGATATTAATTGACATAAATGACTTCATCTCACAAGTAGCACAAGGAATGGTTTCTCATGGGAATGTAACGTTGACGGCAACTATCGTACCTCCCTCGGGTGCCTTTTCGGTAGACGGGATGCACCCTAACGGACGTGCTCAGGCATTTATTGCCAACTTGATCATTGAGAAGATCAATGAAAAATGGGGATCTAATATTCCAAAAACTAACCCGAATGCCTATCCAGGAAATGACCTTCCGAGATAGCTGATGGATCCAAACTTAAGAACTCCCACAGATCTTATCGGCAGGCTTCTGTGGGAGTTTTTTTACAATTAATAATCCTCCTTAAGGGTGGACAGGAAGCTTACCAAATCTCTGATTTCCCTTCGTGACAAGATGTGTTTCATATCGGGCATACTAGAGGGTGCATTGATCCTATTCGTGATATTGCTCTTCTGAATGACCGTATCAGGATCATTGCCTACTTTTATTTTTATGCTTCGGTCCGTTTCTTCCCCAAGTACACCGCTGATACGCGTACCATTGTCCAAGTCCAGGCTTACTACCCCATAGCCTGGAGCCAGTCTTTTACTGGGAGCTATCATGGCTTCCAACAGCTGTTCCCTTGTCAACCTTGCCGCCACACCATTAATTGGAGGTCCTGCTCCCCCACCCATGTCATCATAGGCGTGACAACGGACGCACTGCGCGGATTGGTTTCGGAAAAACGTCCTCCTGCCTAGCTCTTCGTTGCCTCCGTACAGACTTCCTGCGTATGAAGCCAGCAGGGAATCAGGTGAAAGGTTTTGGTAATAGGTATCCTTCCGCTTTATCAATGCAGTATCTTTTATTTCCTCCAGCGCTTCCGACAGTTCCAGTTGTATTTCTGCCGGCAGGGAGCCGGCTTCCAAATGACTAACCAGCTTTTCAAAGAGAGGTTTGGATGCTCCTGATGACAAGGCTGATAAGGCTTGCACAGCTGCCTGTTTTTCTTCCATCGTTCGCTTCTCTATCACCTCTGACAGCAGCTCTACCTTTACCTGCTCGTCTATTTCTATACTTTTCAGCAAATCCAAACCGGCCACCCGAACCTCTTTTTGTGAATCAGCCAACGCCATCTTAATGGATTCTGTCTTTGGGCTGCCTTTTAAGGTGAGCAGTGTGCGAAGGGATGCTTCTCTTACCTGAGGTGCAGGGTCATTTTCCAAAAGACGCGACAAAGCGGATACTGCTTCTTCCAACCCGATTTTTCCCATGACTTCTACTGAGGTCACGCGCACCTGATCATGGCTATCCGCAATCAGTTCCAATAGGGTTTCTTGAGCCGCCGCCCTTAACGAAGAAATATCTCTTTTCACTTCTCCTCGATATCTTCCGTCCACCCGATCCAAGACAGAGGGATTGGCCCAGGTGCCTAAAGCTTCCAAGGCTTCGGTTCGTAGCGAAGCAGGTGCATCCGCCTTACGCGCATAGACAAGCAGTTGTTGCATGCCTTCGGTAGTTCCTACACGTAAATTGGCATTGATGGAGCGTCGGATCAAGGCTTCGTTGGTAAATGGTGTCTGGTTAAGCAAAGCGCCCAAAGCCGGTAGCGCTTCTTCTATAGAAAAATCATCATTGATAGCCCTCGCAGCTTCTGTCACGATAAATTCATCCTTATCCTGCAAGAATTGAGAAACACCCGGATGACGCATTCGCCTTAATGCTACCACGGCACCTGTTCTAACTGCCCGGGAGCTGTGGCCGGTTAAAGCAACAAGAGGCTCAGCCTTTCCAATTCTCGCCAAAGCCAAACTGGCAGCGTGACGGACAAAGGCATCTTTGTCGTCATTACGTTCCAGCAAGGCGATCAATCCGGGAACAGCTGGGGCATGTACTATCCTTCCCAATGCCTCTGCCGCAAAGAAACTTACTCGTTCGTTTGTATCTTCCAACAGAGGCAACAATGCATCTCCAGCATCTTTAAATCGGATATCGCCCAGCCACTTTGCTGCCTGCGCCCTGATTTCAGGATCGCTGTCTTGTAGTAAGGGCACTAAAGGTTCGGCATATTTTTTATCTTCTAATCTTGCCAGCTGGCTCAGGCCAATAATTCCGTGGATTCTTGCCAGCTGATGGCCTTTCTGCTGTGCGTTTTGCTCCAAAATAGCAGCACCTTTCTTCCTTCTGTCCACCAATTCAAACTGGGCTTTTTGTCTAATCCTCAAGTCAGGATATTTCAGGAGTTCGTCCAAGTACTCTAACGATTGTTGGCTAAAGTCTTCCTTGAAAATGGCTTCTGTACGCTTTCTTTCCTCCCAGCCGTCACCCTCATCGTCATCAAGTTTCCAGATTCTGCCATAACCTTTGTTTACCCATCCATCAATCCAATCAGCCACATAGAGGGACCCATCCGGTCCCAAATCCAAACCAGTGGCAAGCACACCACTCAGGATCTTTTTCGTTTCGGTGAGTTCAAATGTGGCACCCTGAGGTCGGAGCTTAAAAGCATGTATGCCGGACTGGGCGGGTCCACCCACAAATTCCACAATGAAAAAAGTGTTTTTCCACCGTGGTGCCAAGGCTGTTCCGGGATTATAAACCATGCCCGTGGGGCCGTTGATGTAATTTGCTATAGCTGGTGTAATATGTGCCGCCTGCCCCTCAAACCTAGTCTTATAAAGGCCTTCGTCCATCCAAACCTTGTAGCTGTTGTTTTTGGGATCCCGGTACTTACCAAACTGCCAGTTGATCCTCCATCCGGTGTCGGAACCATTTACAATATAAACCAGCCGTTCTGTTTCGCCGGCATGGTCTCCATCATTGTCGACACTGATCAAATTTGCGTATTCATCAAAGACAAATTCATGCACATTCCTCAAGCCAGAAGCAAATACCTCAAAGTCTGTCCCATCGGGATTGGATCGGACGATTACACCGGAGTTAGGATCTCTCCATTCTTCGCCCTCTTTTCCCGATCCATTAAATCCAATATCCCCTATGCTCCAATAGATCCTGCCATCAGGCCCGGTTGTTAAACCAGACATATTATGTCCACCAAAACCCATATGAACACCAAAGCCATAAGCAATGGAGGTCTTCTTATCCATAATACCGTCACCATTGCTATCGCTCATCCTCCACATATCCGGAGCCACTCCTACAAAAAGCTCCTCTCCTTTTTTCATAATAGCACCCGCCACGTCGGTTACTTCCTCATGAAAGTCCAATACTACCAGTTGGGAAAGATCGGCCACACCGTCACCGTCCGTATCTTCCAGCCTGTAGACATTTTCCTTTTCCACCGTCAAATCTCTCCAATCATGTGAACCATCCTTATTGATATCCGGCAGCCATTGGTTTTTGTCGCTGTTTGCCGGATCCAATTCACGGTGAATAAAGTTCTTTCTGTCTTCAACAGACTGGAATCCTATGGAGAAGATCTCCCAGTCTTGATGACTGCGGATATCAAATTCAGACACCCTACGTCTGTTGGTCCTAGAATAATAGATATGTCCCTTTTCGTCCACATCTATAGAAATAGGATCCGCCACCAAAGAGTCCGGCCCCCAAAGTTTCAATGATAGACCCTCTTCCAGCTTCGGGTTAACCTGCTCCTCTATAGCCTTTGCCCAGTCAGCTGCCAATGCCGGATCCACCTGTTTGATCCTTTTGTCCTCAGGTGCCTGATCACAAGCCCAAAGGATGAAAGGGAAAAGAAAAAGTATATGAACCGGATATGACTTTTTTTGAAGGCTGTTAATTACTGGAAAGTTCATGTTTAATATTGTCCTATTATTTCCACTCAGTTGTCAGTGTAGCAAGAAAAGCTACTACATCCCTAATTTCCCTACGCGTCATCATAGGTTTCATATCGGGCATGCTGGAGGGGGCATTGGTGCGTTTGACTAAATTTGATTTTAAAATTACTGTATCTGGCTGGCTTCCTACTTTAAGCGTAAGTTGATTGTTGGTCTCTGCGCCTAACACACCACTTACAGTTTTGCCATTGTCTAATTCTAGAGTAACAATGCCAAAGCCAGGGGCTAACCGCTTGCTGGGATCAATCAATGCTTCCAACAGTTCACGGCGGGATAACTTAGCCGCAATCCCGTTCAATCTTGGACCGGCTACACCGCCCATATCATCATAAGCATGGCAACGGATACATTGGGCAGCTTGATTACGGAAGAAAACCCTTCTGCCCAAATCGGCATCGCCTCCGAACAAACTGCCATCATAAGAAGCCAGCATGGAATCTGCAGACAAGCCGGCATAATACTGCTCATAACGTTCCGCCAATGCTTTGGAGCCGCTCGCTTCAATGGCCTCCGCCAATTCCAATTCAATTTCAGGAGCGAGTTCCCCTGCTTCTAACTGAGATAGCAACCCTTCTAAAGTAGCCTGGGCATGTTCTAGGGGAATGGCTCCCAATGTCAACACTGCAGCTTGCTTTTCCTCCGTTGTTCGCTTGGTGATCACATCATTGACTAAATCGATCATCAGATCCTTAGGGATATCCAAAGTGCTCAGAAGATCTAAGCCGGCTACCCTCACGGATTTATCTTGATCGGAAAGTGCCTGTTTAATGGCCTGATCTTTATGGTCGCCCTCCAAATGCACCAAAGCATTAAGGCTGGCGATTCTAACATTTGCCTCACGGTCATTCTTCAGTTGTGCGAGGAGCCCAGGAATGCCATCTTTAATTTTTAGCTGCCCCATCGTTTTGGCAACTTCCACTCTTATCTGAGCATCCCTATGGCTTAAAAGACGATTAAGTACGGTTGAAGTAGCTTCCTGCACCGGTGCAAGTTCTCTTTCAGTCTTACCACGGAACCTGCCGTCTACTCGATCTAGTACCGAAGGCTTTGCCCATACGCCAATGGTTTGAAGGGCTTCGACCTTCATCGCCAAGGGTGCTGTTTCTTTTTCAGCATAAGCGATCAAAGTGTTTAATGCTTCGGCAGTACCCACTCTCAAATTGGCGTTAATTGCTCTTCGAATCAAGGCTTCATTGCTGAAGGATGTCTTGGTCAGAAGAGCGCCCAGGGCAGGCAAAGCGGCTTCTATAGAATAATCATCATTAATAGCTCTAGCTGCTTCTGTAACAATATATTCGATTTGGTCATCTAAGAAGCTGGCGATCCCAGGATGGGCCATTCTTCTGAGGGCAAGTGCAGCCCCCAGTCTTACTGCCGGGGAGGCATGCTGAGCAAGCGCTATAATTGGCTCCGCTTTATTGATTCGCGCAAGCGCCAAACTGGCAGCATGGCGAATATATACATCTTCGTCATTGTTGTCTGCCAGCAGTTGGACCAAAGCTGAAATGGCCGGCTCGAAGGCGATCCTACCTAAAGCCTCGGCGGCAAAAAACCTGGCGCGGCTGTTTTCATCCTTCAACAAGGGCATAAGGGCGTCACCCGCTTCTTTATATCGAATGTCTCCCAGCCATTTAGCCGCTTGGGCTCTGATTTCCGGATCCCTGTCTTTAAGCAAGGGTAAAATGGGCGCTGCATATTTTTGGTCATGTAGACGGGCCATTTGACTCAGGCCAATAATCCCGTGGATCCTTGCCAGTTGGTGGTCATGTTGCAAAGCATTTTTCTCCAAAATAGAAGCTCCTTCATCCCCTCTTTTTGCAAGTTCAAATTGCGCCTTCCTCCTGATCCGCATATCCGAATTGTTGAGAAGGGCATCTAAGTCTGCTGAAGTCTTTGAGCTAAAATCTTGGCTTACCAGTTCCTTGGTTACAGCTCTTTCCTGCCAGGATGCTCCTTGCTCATCATCCAGCTTCCATACCCGCCCATAGTCTTTTGTACCCCAGCCGTCAATCCAGTCTGCTACAAAGAGAGAACCATCAGGACCAAAGTCCAAACCGGTAGGCAATATCCCGCTTAATATTTTATTGCTTTCGGCCAGTTCAAATCCGGCCCCTTTGGGCTTTAATTTAAAGGCGTGTATGCCCGAACGAGAAGGGTTTCCAACAAATTCTACTACAAAAAACGTGTTTTTCCATCTTGGAGATAATGCCGTACCGGGGTTATACACCATCCCTGTAGGCCCATTGATATAGTTGGTGATGGTTGGGGTGATGTATGCCGCCTGGCCGTCAAATCTTGGCTTGTACAAACCTTCTTCCATCCATACTTTATAAGTATTGTTTAAGGGATCACGGTATTTCCCAAACTGCCAATTGGTTCTCCAGCCGGTATCGGAACCATTTACGATATACACCAGCCTTTCGCTTTCTCCACCATGATCACCATCATTGTCCACGCTGATAAGGTTGGCATATTCATCAAAGACAAATTCATGCACATTGCGGAGGCCATGAGCAAATACTTCAAAATCGCTACCATCGGGATTTGCCCGAACAATCACTCCCTCATTCGGATGCTTCCACTCCTTTCCGTCAGGACCTACGCCATTAAAGCCAATATCCCCCATAGACCAATAGATCCTGCCGTCCGGGCCGACTTCCAAACCAGACATATTGTGGCCACTGAAACCGATGTGGATTCCGTAACCATGTGAGATGGACTCCTTTTCATCCATGATGCCATCGCCGTTCTTGTCTTTCATTCGCCACAGATCCGGTCCCACAGCAACATATAATTCATCATTGTAGGAAAGCACCCCACCGGCAATATCTGTCACCTCATCATTAAAATCTTCGACCATTAATTGGCTAAAATCTGCCAAACCATCCCCATCCTTGTCCTCCAGCCGATAGACCCGCTCCTTTTCTATAGTCATATCTCTCCAATCTCTTGAACCGTCGCCATTCACATCCGCCAGCCATTCGTTCTTGTCACTGTTTTCCGGCGCAAGCACTTTATGCAAGAATGCGCGCTTATCTTCAATGGTTTCCAAACTGATGGATTCTATCTCCCAATCCTGATGACCTCTAATGTCAAACTCGGAGTTCTTTTGCCGGATCGTACGGGTATAGAACAGCTTTTCATGATCATCTACCTGTATGGAAATGGGATCGGCAATTAAAGAATCTACTGCCCAAATAGAAAGCTTAAGGCCCTCTGCGATATCAGGCTGTACCAGACTTTCTATGTTGGTGGCCATTTCTGCTACTTGCCCGGCTCCCATTTGGTAAATCCGTAAATCCACAGGTTCTTGCTTACATGCTTGTGTAAGTATAAGGCCAGCAAATAAAAGCTTAACATGGTGTAACGGGTTAAGCCAAACGCTCTGAAGAGATTTTTTCATAAAATTATTAAAGCTCAAGAGAGAAATATACCCTCACAAAATTTGCACGGTCTTCGATAAGACGCCGCCCAATATAGGTAAAACTCTATCATTCGGAAATAAAATATTTATAAAGGCGTGGATTCGGGGTTAGACCGTAATCTCGATACACAGTTGGCCAAAGACCGGAAGTTGTGATACGGGGTTTTCCAAATATGTGCTTTTTTGGAGGTTTTAAATTGGGGTTGTTTGTCCAAACCTCCCGCAAACCACTCTCCATGCTCTTGGTCTATGATATAGGTATTTATATACTCCCATTGCTTTTTAAACTTGCCAAAATAATCCATATCATCATCGGGAAAATAATCGGCCATAATTAACAAGGTGTTTAAGCCTTCTGCTTGAGCCCACCAGTTTTTAGTATCTCTTACAATGGTTGGTATCTGATCTCCTTTAAAATAATAACCACCATCATAGAAGCCTCCCAAACCCTCATCCCATCCATATTTTAAGGAATGATCGACCATCTTCTTACCTACTTCCATGATTTTTGGATCTGATATTCCGAGTACATGGGCGGCCTCCAGCATCAGGTAGGCTGTTTCTATGTCATGGCCGTAGGAAACATGATCCAGCGCATGGTGCTGCTCTATCAGCTGATCCGTCGAATCACGATAGCTTATTGGATCCCAGTTGGGCCAAAAAAACAGCTGTAAATATCCCTCCTCCGTGACCATAGTATCCCTGATCAAGTACAACATTTCCTTCACTCTTTCACCTACCAAGGGATCCGGCCATACCTGATAAAGTTCGGTAAAGGCTTCCAGCAGGTGAATCGAACTATTTTGGTCTTTGTAACCGATCTGAGAGGTGGAAGGAAGTCCGCTTCTGTCCAACAATGGGCTGCCGTCTCTAGCCATGCTTTGGAAATAGCCCTTGTGTACGGGATCATGGCTATATTGTTCCAGCCAATGGAAAGCTTTTTGAGCGAGATGCAAGGCGGCTGTATCTTGGGAAGCCTGATAATAAGCCGCCAGTCCATAAATGGCAAATGCATTTCCATAGGCAGTTTTCACTTCTATTCCGCTTTGAGTGACGTCCCCCCTACGATCTACTAAGGTATAGAACCCGCCATAATGCTGATCCCACATTTTTTCCATCAAAAAATGGAAACCATGTTTGGCAATATCTAAATAGATTGTGTTCTCAGGATAATATGTTGCTGCTTTGGAAGCTGTCCAAACATGTCTGGCTTGGGAAACGATCATTTTCTCTTGCTGCTCTTCGGCCCTAAAGTCATAGGTGAAGTTGCTTAAATATCCTCCAAATTGGCTGTCCACCGCCGCAGGATACCACTTGTTTAATAATTGGTGTTGGATGGAATGTTCTAGTTCTGCTGCTAAGCGGAGCCTTTCGTTAGTAGTACTAGCAAAGGAAAAGCAAAAGAACAGGGCTATTAAAAAGAAAACTACTGAGAGAAGGCGGTTGTTTGGTTTCATGTTATGTTTGGGCTTCACGGTTAAAGTTACCGATTTCTGACTTTTCCTCAAGGTTTGAGGCTCGATTTATCCTATCTCGCTTTATTGCATCCCAAGCTAACTGTAACATTTGCGGCGCAAAGCCAATAGCGTGCTATAGCTCAAGGGCTTATTTGGTCTCCGACTGGCGCAAACTGGGCAACCAGCCCGCTACCACCCCCAACAACGGCAGGAAGGAGCAAACAAAAAAGACATATTCGATGCTTGTCTTATCGGCTAATAACCCTAACAAAGCCGAACCGAGCCCCGCCATACCAAAAGCAAATCCGAAGAACAAGCCGGAGATCATGCCCACCCTGCCGGGCAACAATTCTTGGGCATAGACCAGTATTGCCGAAAAGGCAGAGGCTAAAATCATTCCTATAATAATGGACAACGTTATCACCCAAAAAAGACCTACGTGTGGCAACAGCAAAGTGAATGGAGCGGCTCCCAAAATCGATAGCCAGATGACCGGTTTTCTGCCGTATTTATCACCCAAGGGTCCTCCCGCCAGTGTGCCTACCGCGACTGCTGCCAGAAATAAAAACAGGTATATCTGAGACTGGGGAATACTCACTCCGAACTTTTCAATAAGATAAAAGGTAAAATAGCTGCTTAAAGAAGCCATATAAAAATACTTGGAGAAGATCAGTACCAACAAAATGGCTATGGACACAAAAACCTGCTTTTGGGTCAACGCCGGAGCTTTGACTATTTTATCTCCGTGGCTTTTGACCACCAATCTTTCTTCCTGCAAGTGATTCTTATACCATATCCCCACATAACACAAAGCGCCGATGCCGATAATGGCAACGAGGGAAAACCAACTCACATGACTTTGTCCGTATGGCATAATCAACAAGGCAACTAACAGTGGACCTATAGCACTGCCTGCATTTCCTCCGATTTGGAAGATAGACTGGGCAAGTCCCCGTTTGCCTCCTGATGCCAAATAGGCCACTCTGGAAGACTCTGGATGAAATATCGAGGAACCTAAACCCACGAGGGTTACCGATACTAGAATAATCAGAAAACTCTGTGCAGCGGACAGCAACAGCAGGCCTAAAAGAGAGAATCCCATTCCAAAAGCCAAAGAAAAAGGCATTGGTTTTTTATCGGTATAGACGCCTACTACCGGCTGAAACAATGAAGCGGAAGACTGAAACGTTAAGGTGATTAATCCAATTTGTGAAAAGCTCAGCAGATAATTTTCCTTAAGCAAGGGATAGATAGCAGGAATAACAGATTGCACCAGATCGTTAAGCAAATGGGCAAAGCTGATGGCAAATAAGATAGGGTAAACGGTTAGATCCTTCGACGTATCAAGGTTAGAAGTTGTGGAGTTATTGTAAACACCTTTCATGATCCCAAAAATCTTTATTTGTTACAAAAAGAGCATCGCGGTAGGCCGCAATAAAAAGCCAAACATTGATCTGCGGGTATTAGTTTGTACAGATATATTAAAATTTACTTTTCTTAGGTTTTATATATAATAGCGCAAGGACGCACCGATAACCTTATTTATTTTTCCTGTCACATAAAACATTGAAAAATTATACCCATTAGTCTTGAGAATTAAAATTTTTGCTATAAATTCGGTTACGTTAACGACCTGCAAGCAGTGTTAATCTTTCTCTCTTGACGCTATTTGAATAAATATAATATATCTATGAAGACATCTAATGATTCCCGCAGGGGCTTTATTAAAAAAACCATTGCCGGCACTGCCGCATTGTCATTGGGAGGTATTCTTCCCGGGTTTACTGCCAAGAGTTATGGCAATATTTTAGGGGCTAATGAACGCATCAAAGTTTCGGTGATGGGCGTCAACTCCAGAGGCTTGGCCTTAGCTCAGAATTTTGCCAGCCAACCGAATTCAGAGGTGCTCTATGTGGCGGATGTGGATTCAAGGGCTATAGAAAAATGCAGTGCGGCAATTGAAAAGATCACCGGAACTGCCCCAAAATCTGCTGTCGATTTTAGAAAAACATTAGAAGATAAAGATGTGGATGCCTTAGTAGTGGCAGCCCCTGACCACTGGCATGCACCTGCAGCCATTTTAGCTTGCAAAGCTGGTAAAGATGTATATCTGGAAAAACCTGCCAGCCACAGCCCAGAAGAAGGCGAATTGCTGCTAAAGGCGGCAGCAAAATACGGCCGGGTGTTGCAGATGGGAAATCAAAGGAGATCTTGGCCAAATGTGATCGCCGGCATTAAGGAAGTACACGCTGGCGCTATTGGAAGACCCTATTTTGCCAAAACCTGGTACACCAACAATCGGGGTCCTATCGGTGTCGGCAAAGAGACCGAGGTGCCTTCATGGTTGGATTACGAACTTTGGCAAGGACCTGCGCCACGCCGCAAGTTCAAGGACAATATTGTTCATTACAATTGGCATTGGTTCTGGCATTGGGGCACAGGAGAAGCTCTTAACAATGGCACCCATATGGTGGATCTAGCCCGTTGGGGATTAAACGTCGACTATCCCAACCGTGTCACCTCTTCCGGTGGTCGTTATAGATATGAGGATGATTGGGAAACACCTGACACCCAAGTGATCAACCTGGAGTTTGACAACAACACTAACATTATGTGGGAAGGAAGGAGCTGCAATGGACACCATATTGCTGGCTCTAGTGTAGGTGTTATTTTCTATGGAGAAGAAGGAGCGCTGCAGATAGATGGAGGCAACTCTTACAAGATCTTTGATCTCAAGAACCAATTGGTGAAGGATGTCAAAAATGATTTCACCATTGATGCACGAAATCTGTCCAGTCCTGCCCAAGCTTTAGATGCGCTGCATATTCAGAACTTTTTTGATGCCATCAAAAAAGGAGGCTCCCTTAATTCAGATATCGAAAGCGGACATATCAGTACTTTATTGGTTCAGCTTGGCAACATTTCCCAACGTGTTGGTGAAGCGCTGCACATTGATTCGAAAAACGGCCACATTCTTAAAAACAAAGCTGCGCAAAAGCTGTGGAGCAGAGACTACGAAAAAGGCTGGGAGCCTAAAGTATAACAGAAGCGTGCATTGAAACATCAAAAGGGGCCTTAATATTTTCCTTAGACGATATTGGGGTTCCTTTTTTACTATCCCTTGTGTCTTATCATCAAGCTCATGGCCACCACACCCTTATTTAAACCCAATAGCCGCATCTTATCCATTGATGCCCTCAGAGGATTTGACATGTTTTTTATTTCAGGAGGAGGCACTTTCCTGGTATTACTGGAAGGAAAAACAGGATGGGCATTTGTCGATGCCATCGCCAATCAATTAAAGCATCCGGCATGGAATGGATTTACTTTTTATGATTTTATTTTCCCCCTGTTTTTATTTATAGCCGGCGTGTCCCTGTCCTTTTCGCTAAGCAGCGCCAGTGCCAAGGGTATACCTAAAAGGCAACTCTACCGCAAGGTATTTATCAGGATGTTGATACTGATATGTCTGGGTATCCTCTACAAAAATGCTCCCATTCCTTTTTTTGAGCCCTCGCAGATTCGCTTTGGCAGTGTATTAGGAAGGATTGGATTTGCTTGTTTTATCACATGCCTGATCTACCTTAACTTCAGTTATTTCCAACGATTTATCTGGGTAGCGGGGATCTTACTGACTTATTACGCGGCTTTGTTTTTAATACCGGTGCCTGGCTATGGAGCGGGGGATCTCAGTTTTGAAGGAAATCTCGTCGGCTGGTTTGACCGGAATTTCATGCCGGGGCGACTTCTTCAAGGCACTTATGATGAGTTGGCCATCCTCACCCAATTCCCTGCCCTCTGTCTCACCATCTTAGGCACTGCTGCTGGGGACACGTTGAGGGATCAATTATCACCAGGCCTGAAAATCCAAAGAATGGTCATATATGGCGTAATAGGCATAGCTCTCGCATCACTTTGGCAGCTTCATTTCCCTATTAACAAACATTTGTGGAGCAGCTCTTTTATCCTTTTGACAGGTGGCATGGCCTTCTTAACCCTAGCCCTATTCTATTATATCATCGATGTATTGGGTTACAGAAAGTGGGCATTCTTCTTTCAGGTGATCGGCATTAATTCCTTGGCTATCTATTTGGCTTACCGGTTTGTAGATTTCAATTATACATCGCGCCTATTGTTCCAAGGCCTATATAGCCCTTTGGCGGAACAATGGCAGCCGGTAGTGCAAGCACTTGGAGCCCTTCTCTTAGTTTGGCTGCTGATGTATGCCCTCTACCGCAATAAGATATTTATCAAAATCTAACCGGCCAGCCTTTCTGCGTAGCTTTCCTACGGATAGGGCTGTCGGTTAAACATTAAAGTCATGTACAAATCAGGCATAACAGTTTTCGGGACCTCCCGCTTGATGATGCTATTCGGCTTTATGTTGATCTTGGGGCAAAGTGCGCCTGCTCAAAAACTGGGCAGTTCAACTGCTTGGGAGAAAATATCGGTTTATTTTTCCCCCCCAGACTCCTTAAAAGATCAATACGGCGAATATAGCTCTCCACTGCAATTTTACAATGGCGAAAAAGTAAAAACCCGACAAGACTGGGAAACGCGACGCCAGGAAATCCTCCACAAGTGGCACGGTATGATGGGAGAATGGCCCCCAATTATGGAATACCAAAAGATGGAGTTTTTAAGTAGTACAAAAAGGGAAAACTTCACGCAACATCAAATCCGTTTTGAATGGGTGCCAGGCCAATCAACCACAGGTTACCTATTGGTGCCGGAAGGTGAAGGACCATTTCCTGCCGTCATTACTGTGTTTTACGAACCAGAAACCGCTATTGGCTTAAGCGACAAGCCCAACCGAGATTTTGCTTACCAGTTGGTCAAAAGGGGCTTTGTCACCCTGTCATTGGGTACTACAGAAAGTACGAACAACCAAACCTACTCCATCTACTATCCTTCGATTGATCAGGCTACTGTGGAACCTCTTTCCATGCTGGCCTATGCTGCTGCTAATGCTTGGCATGTTCTAGCCAATATACCGGAAGTAGATGAAACGCGCATAGGTATCGTCGGCCATTCCTATGGGGGCAAATGGGCTATGTTTGCCTCAGCCCTTTATGACCGCTTTGCTTGTGCCGCTTGGTCTGACCCGGGTATCGTCTTTGAACAGGATCGGCCAAGCATCAACTACTGGGAACCTTGGTATCTTGGCTACCATCCTCGACCCTGGCGGAAGCGCGGCCTTCCTACAGCCGACAATCCCATGAGAGGTTTGTATCCCATGCTTTTGGAAAAAGGGCACGATCTACACGAACTTCATGCTTTGATGGCTCCCCGACCCTTCCTGGTCTCTGGAGGTTCGGAGGATCCTCTTGAAAGATGGATCCCCTTAAACCACAGTATCGCCGTCAACCGCCTGCTGGGTTATTCTCACAGAGTAGGTATGACCAACCGGCCCGATCACTCACCTAGCGGAGAATCCAATGAAGTGATCTACCTGTTTTTCCAACATTTCCTGCAGGAACAAAGAGTTCAAAAATAAGCCATACCGGTACGGTCTCTTATCAAACCACAATTACCCGGATGCCGGAATTTTCAAGATTCGCTCTGTCTTCAGGGGTGATTCCGATATCGGTAACCACAATGTCCACCGCGGAAACCGGGGCGATGAAGGCAAAACTCCGTCGGTTAAATTTACTGGAATCCGCTACTACGATGACCTCCTTGGCAATTTCAATCATGGTCCTATTAAGATGTGCTTCCTCCACATTGGGAGTGGATAAACCATGAATGGTGTTAAAGCCATCTACGGCAAGGAAAAGCTTATCACAGAAGTAATTTTTAAAGCTGTCCTCGGCGGTTGTGCCCACCAAGGAGAGCGAGTTTTTTCTCAAAAATCCACCGGGAACAATGATATTAGTGCTTTTATTTTCGGCAAGTTGGCTGGCAATATTTAAAGCGTTGGTAATGACCGTCAGCTCTTGCATCTCAGCCAAGTTTTTGGAAAGTTCTAGCGTGGTAGTTCCCGAATCCAAAATAATGGTATCACCATCCTCCACCAATGCGGCGGCCGCCTGGCCGATTTTTTTCTTCTCCTCATAGTGATACTCCATTTTATCGGCAATGGAAAAGTCCATCCCTACTCTATCGATTTTAAATGCCCCGCCCCGAGCCCGCACCAGCATATGCTTTTGTTCTAATCGGGAAAGGTCGTTGCGAATAGTTACCTCACTAACGCCAAGTTCCCGGCTTAAGGAAGTGACATCAACCTGGCCTGTTTTATTTAAACGTTCCATAATGGCCACTCTTCTTTCCACTGTAGATGTCTTGTTACTGTTGCTCATAGTAAAGTGATCGTATTCATAGATAAAATATACCGAAAGATACTTGATTTATAGAAGAAATATAAAACACCATGCAAAAGATTACATAATAAATCAGCTAAAAAGAACTCTTTGATAAGTAAATGAAAATATTGTAAATTTACATCGTAACGAAACGAAACTATTTTTCTCATTATAGACCTATGATAGAAGATTTTAGCTGGGGTTATAGCCAGTCACAACTTAAAGATTTAGGTGCCCAGCATACAGCGAGGGAAATTGCGCAGCAACCCCAATTGTGGTTAGATACCTACCACCTCTTGCTTCAGCAGCAAGATAAAATCCAGCACTTTTTAAACGGCATTTATGATCAGGATAAATTGCGAATTATTCTGACAGGAGCAGGCACCTCTGCCTATATCGGCAATATACTCCAAGGATCCTTTCAACAACAGCTATCACATCCTGTTTTTGCGGTGGCGACTACAGATCTTGTTTCCCACCCCCACTTGTACCTCTTTTCATCAACGCCGACCTTGCTGATATCATTTGCCCGATCCGGCAACAGCCCGGAAAGTCTGGCGGCAATAGACTTGGCAGACCAATTTTGTAAAAGCTGCCATCACCTATTGATAACCTGTAACGCTGGGGGGCAACTGGCGCTTGAAAGTAAGAACATAAACAACCGCCTTCTTTTCATCCTCCCTCCTGAAGCAGAAGATAAAAGCCTTGCCATGACCGGAAGCTTCACGGCTATGCTGTTGACTGGGATGCTGCTGCCACGTCTCCATGAATTGAATAAGTTAGGGCAACAGATCCAAATCCTTGCACAGCATGGCATGTGGATTCTGTCTAACTACAGCGCACAGCTTAGAGAAATAGCCAAGTTGAACTTCCAAAGAGCGGTTTTTTTGGGATCAGGCCCCCTGTTGGGAACAGCTAGAGAATGCCAGCTTAAGCTTCAGGAACTGACGGATGGAAAAGTAATATGTACCTATGAGTCTTTCTTGGGCTTCAGGCATGGTCCTAAAGCGGTAATTGATACCAACACCTTGTTAGTGTACCTATTTACCAACAATGTTTACGCACATCAATATGAAATCGATCTTGTAAATTCCATCAAAAAGAATGAAAAAGGCGTATACCAATTAGGTATATTTAAAACAAAAGAAGATACTTGTGATCTGGATACGGAGATTATCCTGTCAGACAAAGCATTTGATCTAGAAGAGGAATTCTTGGCAGTGTGTTACGTACTGCCCGCTCAGATCCTGGGATTTTACAAATCCATTAATCTGGGGCTAAAGCCGGATTTGCCCTCTGTATCCATCAGTCGGGTGGTTCAGGGAGTGAAAATTTACCCATTGACAAACGGTAATTCGATAGAAACGACAAATCATAGCCATGAAAACGCTGGATGTGATCGTGGTCGGAGAACTGAACCTGGACATCATCATGAACGGGATTCAGGGTTTCCCGTCCATTGGAAAAGAAATACTTGCTAACCAAATGACCCTCACGCTGGGAAGTTCGGCGGCGATTTTCGCCAGTAACCTCAGTAGCTTGGGCGCAAAGGTGGGATTTATCGGTAAGCTTGGTAAAGATCATTTTGGAGACTATATCTTAGATGAACTAGGGGCAGTGGGAGTTCGCACAGAAGGAATCCAACACGGTGAATTACCGACCGGCGCTACCTTGGTCATGAACTTTGGTGAGGACCGCGCCAATGTTACCTATCGAGGCGTAATGGAAACGCTCACCTTTTCAGACATCCCTCAAGATCTTCTAGGAGAGGCGCGACATTTGCATTTCTCCTCTTATTTTTTCCAACCAGGACTTCAGCAAGACCTTCATAAGCTGCTGAAACTGGCAAAAAATGCTGGAATGACCACCTCATTTGATGCGCAATGGGATCCTGCTGAACAATGGAAAATTGAATTGGCCGAATTGCTTCCCTACACGGATATATTTTTACCCAATGAAAAAGAAGCCATACAACTCACCCATTCTTCAGGTTTAGATGAGGCTATCAAATACCTTAGGAGCTTTAAGACAAGCACCATTATCAAAATGGGCAATAAGGGTTCTTTATCTATCTCTGAGCGAGGATTGCTTCATTTGCCTGCTTACCTCAATACGCAGACCATTGACGCTATTGGTGCGGGGGATAGTTTTAACTCCGGATTCATTTACAAGTTTTTGCAGCAAGCATCACTGGAGCAATGCCAGGAATTTGGTAACCTGATGGGAGCCATCTGTACTACCGCAGCAGGCGGTACAGCTGCGTTTAAAGATCCTCTCCAAATGGCTGAGATAGCAAGGAAGCAATTTGGTTACATGCTTGACGGTGTTGCCAGTCAATTCCTTTATGATGTAGAGTAAGTTCTACCATTAATGTAAATGGTAGAACCATGGAAAAACATGATTAAGTGCTATCGATTTATTTTTAAGGTGATGCTTTGGTTTTGCTCCAAGGTAAGCTCGGCTGATGTCGCCCCACTGATAACCTTGTAACGGTTATTTTTCATCTTTTCGCCTTGCTCAAACTTATAGTCTAGTAGCTCCACAACCCATAGTCCATCCTTGTCGGATCGGCCTTCAGCCACCTTTTGTTGCTGTTCATCCAGAATGTGGATAGGGACTCCCGATATTGGCTCTCCTTTTTTATTTACAAGACGGATCGTTAATGTATGATATACTTTGAAGCTATGTTCCTGATCAGAGATATCCCAAGGCTTATCCATTCCAATGATTTCATTGGATCTAAATTCCACATCTTTCGCATAGCAGGATTTACAATTAGACCACCCCATCCTGATGGGCGCAACAGGTCCCACAGCCTTCGCTGATTTGATGATTTTGTTATTATTAAATTTTGTATTTGCTGTACCTCCATATCGCGAGGCAATCCACGCGGCGGGTACATTAGTCGTGATTTCATTGTCAAAAAACCGGCCTCCAAAGCCCTTAGGCCCGCCACAGATATAGAAAGCTCCTGCTTCAGCCTGACGCCCTATATCATGGTGCGTCACGACGATTCGATTGCCAAAAATCTCGTTATCGCCACCACTGGCACTGTAAAACACCGCCCATACCATAGGTGTATATTTGGGATTTTCTTCAAACGCTCTACCTAAAACGTAAATTTCATTGTTGTACACCTTATTTCCTCCTGCTGCTCCAGCGGATCCAGGCGAGGCATTGTAGTCCGCAATTCTGATGGCAGCGACACTGTATTCTTCGTTTCCGTACTCACAAGTAGGTGGTGAAGCCTCTACCTTTATCAGGTTGTCGAAAACTTCTATGCCGCTGTGCCGGAAAATTTCTATGCCCGAACCTACCTCTGGTTCAATAATATTGTTGAAGATAAAGGAACTGTCGCCCATTGCCATGATACTGTAGTGATTGGTCACCATCTGTCGGTTGACGAATAGGTTGTGGTGAATAGAGGAATGTTTTCCTTTGAAGGACAAACAGCCCTGCCCTCCATAGAATTCCGAATAAGCCACTTCGGAAGGAACTTGTGTAGCGGTGAGATCAACTGCATAAAACTCTGCCCCATGTCGATTGATGATAAACGGATTATCTACATGAAAGGAGCAATGACTTATACTTGCCTGAGGCACATCCACTGCGGTGGCGTTAAAGCCTTGGTTGACAATCTTAACATTATCTACAATGATCCTTACCTCTTGGGAGGTAGACTGTAGACCCCTTGACAACACACCCTTACCGGCGGATTTGATCACCCCGTTTTTGATGGTAACCGTCCCCCTTCCCTCCACAGGCTGAATACTTTCCACTGGCGTTCCCCAAGCAGCATCCTTTGTATAGTCAAAAAAGGCACTGTGCAGGTTGTTGTACAAATGATCGTAGTGCCCTGTTGCATGTGTTTTCCCCACAATCCCGACGCCTACGTCCATTGCGGGCAGTATATTAACTTCATCAATCAGGCAATCAGTCTCCGCCCTCACCCGCATCCGGTATTTTCCTGCAGGAAGTTTGTTTAAATGCGCAAAAACGAAACCTCCTCCAAGTCTCGGCGATTTGTTGATCACCGGACTACTGGTAAGCGTGGTATCTGAATATACAGTAGTCAGTTGGAGTTCCTCTCCCCTTTCATTCTCCACAAAAACACTGATCTTCATCTCGTTGTCCAGATCCCCACCCAAATCTGCAAAATGATGACCAGTGATGCCACACATCGCATAATAGGATCTATCTGCAACAGGTAAGTACAGGAATTCTGAAATCAGCTCGTCACCTTTCTTCAAGCTTAACAGCTTCTCGCCCACAAACACGTGAACATCTTTTGTGTTTACCACCTTTGCGCCGGGGGCTTTGGATAGGTCCCATCCTGCGACTCCTTCTTCAAATCCTGGATTGGAAAAAGAAGGATAATCTCCATCCGCAAAAGTTATGGTATAGCCATTTAAGTCCAAAGTGACGTCCTTTCCCAAAAAGATCGCACTTCGATCGCTGCTGATGTTCTGGGTCAAAACATAAGTTGCCCCTGCTTTTCCATAAAAACCAGGAGCGCTAATCCCAATCTCATTGGCCTTAAGCTCACGTGATTGCACAGGGTTATATTGACCCAGTACCAGTGCAGGCATGCATAAGTATAGCAAAAAGAACAAAGCTGCTGACACAGAAAAGGTCTTTATCCTGATGTTCATATCTTAGTCATTAGAAAAAGTGCCGCCTTCAGGAAATAATTTCACCTCATGAAACATAAGCTGCTGAGGGAGCAAGTACCTAGCTTGGTTGCCAAAAATATCGCTTACGGTGATTTCGGCCTCATAGGGTCCAAATTCTGGAACTTCGATCTTTCGACTATATATTCCATCCCCCGCCTTTTTATCCCCCAGTTTTCCATTGTCTAACAAAGAAAAATCCAATGGCTTATGCGGATCTTTTTCAATGCGTAAAAGTATGGACACATCCGAAATCTGCCCTCCATCATAAATTTGGGCTTGAAAGATATTACCTTGGCTCACTCGCGCCCAATCGAGTTGGGGAGCTGTCCTGTCGTCACCTGCTACCGGGATCGACACTACCCCGCCCTTAATATGATGATCCGGGTATTCTGGCAGCCAATATTCAGCGTAAAAGGTGATTTCAGAACCGGAAGCTATATCTGACGAAAGCACGGGCGCACTATATTTAAAACTGCCGCCCACATGGTCAAATTGGGTCCAAGAATCTGACACACGGGTATATGCACTTTTGAGATCTACCTGCGGATGCAGAGAGCTGAGGGAGCTGAGGCGGTTTAAACCCTTATGCTTTATTAAAACAACAATTTTTTCGCCCGGATTAGCCAAACCATCTCCATTTCCTTTTCCCAGCACCATGGTCACCGTGTCCTTTCCCCCTTGCTGAAACGTTACCTCCCTACCATCAGCGATTTCGAAAGATGAAAGCGCCTCTCGCTTAGGACGGAAAGGTAGTACAAAAGATCTGTTCCATTCCTGCCCTTTTTCATCCTTCAATGTCAACAAAAATTTTTGGACCTTGACACTATCTGCGTTTACATATACAGTAAAAGGAGCTGTCAAAATCGTATCCAGTACATCAAGATCGCCGATTTCTATTTCTTTGCTCTTCACATTGGCGGTTTGACCCACAGCCCGCAAAGAGGCTTTTATCCCCTTTGCCTTCGTCCCGCCTTTATTGAGCAGACCTATCCTTACAGGCAAATCAATCTGGGTACTTAGGTAAGGAGCGGATAATATTTCCAGGCCTGCAATGGTCAAATTAGCCCTTCCGCCGGATCGGTGTATGCCTACCTCTTGCATCGCACCGCTGAGGTGGATTTGAAGCCTTCCCTGATCGTCAGAGACAACTTCTTCCAGATGTCTGTTGCCGGTTTCGTTTTCAAAAAAAGTAATCGTATAGGTATCGTTAGGAACATAGATAGGAGCAGTAGTGACAGACAAGGACACCATGGGGAGTGATTCTCCGTCAGGTAATTTCCTCATTAAACCTATTTTAAAGCCATCTATGTCTACATCTTCCATGACGGTAAAACCCGGTAGGCTTCGGTCGGAACTCACCGTATAATCCCAGACTTGAAAATCAGGATAAACATCAATATGATTCCACCTTTCAGGCTGGTCCAGAGGTTGCTGGAAAGCGTCGTCAAAAAACTGAAACATCTCTTCAAGACCGGAAAGATCATGTTTTCCTGGAAAAACCCTGCTTTCATAATTGTCCAATACCTGCTTCCATATAGCATCGATATCTTTATGATAAGCACGGATAAAATCTTCTTCTCCATAGTGAAGCCGAAGTTTTAGCCCTTCATAATTGCCGTACATATCACCATGGAAATATTCTACAGGATAATCAACAGGCCCCACAAAGAATTCCGCCGAGCCGCAAAAGCTGCCCGCTGCGGATACCAGATGCGGATATTTGCCGGCAATCCAGAAACTCATAAAGCCCCCCATCGAATAACCGGTAATGCCGCGGCTTTTGCGATGGGCATTTGTCCTGTATTGCGCATCAATATGGTCCACAAGCTCAGGAAAGTAGAGCGGAAACTGGCGATAACCCTCTACAGGGCCAATATTGTAAGGCCGTAGGTAGTAAGGTTCATTAGGTCTCTTGTTGTAACCATCCGGCTTGACCACGATGATGTCGTATTTTGCCACCATACGTGCGATCTTCTCCTCATCACTTTCATCGGTTTTTGATTCAATGCTTCCAAAGTATCGCTGAGACCATCCATGATAAAAGTATATTACCGGATAGCGCTTTTGAGGCTGCTCCCAATAATCCGATGGCAGAAAAACCCGATAGTGCCGCATCTCACCAAAAACGTTGCTGTAGTGACTAGCGTCAGTGATATGGACCTCTTGCGCAAAAGATTGGCCTATGTGAAGTACAATCAGAATGGCAGTAAAAAGGACTTTTAGCTTATTTGGCATATGCTGTTGGGTTTGGATCATTGTCGGCAGTCAGTATCCCCTTATCAAAAACCTCTTTGCCTCCTATAATTGTCAAAATAGGGAAAATATCTTTTATTTCATCTTCCGGGCAGCTCAGGATATCCGCCGACAGAACAACCATATCCGCAAGCTTATCCCTTTCAATAGACCCTTTGATGTCCTCTTCAAAAGAAGCATGGGCATTGTTGATGGTGTACATTTTAAGCGCTTCCTGACGGGAAATTCGTTCCGCAGCATTAAAAGTTAAGCCGCTTCGGGTCTTCCTGTTCACCACGGTAGCTATAGACAGAAAAGGATTATACGGATTGACGGCGCTATTCGGGTCCGTTTTTACCATATGATCCGAACCGCCTATCACTTGGACTTTAGCCTCGTACAAGCTTTTGTAGGGATGAAAATCAGTTCTTTCGTCGTTGCTTACAGCATTGATGAAATCTCCATCCATGTATAACCAAGCCGCCTGCATATTCGCATATATACCTAAATCCCTCATTTTAGCGATGGCTTGAGGTGTATAAAAGTTACCATGGATAATGGAGAAACGCTTATCTCTGATCGTACGTGTACCGCCTACCTCCTCAAAAGCCGCCAGCAAGGTATCTACTGCTCCGCCGCCTGTCACATGAGCTGTAAAGTTCCATCCAGCATCATCTGCAGCGATAATGAGCTTGGCCAATTCTCTTTGGTTAAGGTAAAGTTCCCCCTGGTAGTTATCGGCACTCCTTCCAAATATGTTCTGTGCCTTTGAGCTCCAAGGTTCTCGAAGGAAAGCAGTACCGGTCAAAATTCCTCCATCCACCACCGCCTTCAATGCACCGACTTTTATCCATTCGTTGCCGTCACCGGTGCGGAAGCCTAATTGGGAAATAGATGCTTTAATTTCGTCTAGAGTGGCCTTTGGAGAGAACGGAAAGGCAAAATTAAGATATAGTCTGGCAGTCAGTTCATCGTCCGCCAAAAGCGCTTCAAAGAGGGCCAGCTCACCCTTGTCGCTCCTTCCGAGTATTACTGATGTAATCCCAACCTCATTGTAGCGTGCAAGCATAGCTTTGAGAGCTGCCCGCTTTTCTTCAAAGGTCAAATCGTTTGGCTGAGGCAATGCCAGCAACTCAAAAGCCGAACGGAACAAACTGCCATTGTGTTTGCCCGTGAACTTATCCCTCAACAATCCTGGATGATTGGATGCCGTTAATCCTGAAATTTCAAGGGCTTTGGTGTTTACCATTCCCCCATAGCTCCCGTTGAGGAATACCGGATGCTCCGGAGCCACCGCATCCAGTTCTTCTAAAGTGGGTGCCCGCATCTCATCCAATCGGGTAGAAAAGAACTTAGGGTGAACAATCCACTCACCTGCTTTCTTTGACTGGGCCTGTTGAGCGATCCAACTGAGCAGTTCCTCCATATTGGAAACTGCTGGAATGAGTTCTGAAAGCTCACTTTGGGAAGCAGCTACGAGATGGGCGTGACCTTCTATTATCCCAGGAATGGCGGTGTGTCCTTTGAGATCTAGGATTCTGGTAGCGGGGGAAATCCATTTGTTAACCTCTTCTGTAGTCCCTACCGATACAAATCGTCCATTGTGAATAGCTACTGCTTCAACGATGCTGAACGCACTGTCCACCGTAATAATTTTGCCGTTGACCAATACCAAGTCTGCCCCTGAACTTCTATCTGGCCTACAGCTAATGCAGATCAAAACGAGGATCAAAGCGCTTAGATGAAGGGAAAGAGAGAAAGCATATGCTGTGCTAATGACTATCTTTTTTGCAAACATAGGCTGAGGTGTAATATAAGGTTATTGTATGGTAATTTGAGTTTTTCCCTCCAGTTCAACCTCCTGACGTACCGTTTTCCCTCCATAGCTTACTTCCACGCGGTAAGGAGAAAAAGCTTCTTTCTGATGGGCCAACTTATTGACTACAGGCACCTCTTCCTTCCCTTCCTCCCACTCCGTAGGCCGAATGATAAATTGCGGCAAAGCTGTCGCCCTGTGACCTTGGGCATCCGCTTGCCCCTTAAAATGGATATGGCCATTGTTGTCCCTAATCACAATCTCAGCAAGAGGTACTGTTTGTATAGCTAAGGTCCATTTGATGCTGTAATTGCTGAGTGAACCTGTTCTTTCCCAATAAACGTCGTCCATACGGGCCCCCTGCTCAAATTGGCAGTCTAGCAAAACATGGTTAAACACCGAATTGCCCCCATCAAATTTGAACGTGTGGTAGTCGGGATGGTCGGCTAACTTTACAATTCGACAATTGACGAATTGGTGGTTACTTCCCTGTCCATAATCATCCCCAAAGCGAATATTACAAAGATTAGACATGGAGACCGTATTGCTATAGAAGATCGGCAAGTGCCTGCTCCTGTCATTAAACGCTCCCTGGGTGTTGATAGTAGATGTTTTAGAAGGAAGCGTATCCATGGATAGAATTTTCACAACATTTTCTTTGAACACAATATCTTTATTGGAGAAATCGGAGAAGAACTCCGTGCCCCTCAGTTCAGCGCCATCTCTTGATCTGCCGAAGATGACATTCTTTTTGTATTGTAGGTTTTCCCTTTCCTGTCCGCCCTTGCTGTAATTGGTGATGCGCATTCCCGCCAATACATCTTGCTCACCCCAAGTTTCAATCAAGCGACGTCCTTCATTGGGTTTGTCGATCATCGTCCGCACACCCTCCATATGGATAAAATTTCCTAACACCTGAAGGTTGGCTGATGCCCATAATATTCCACAGGCATAATATCCCGTCAGAAAGATCTTGTTGTCATAGACCCGCCCGTTGTTGTTGCTGGGCTGAATACCAAAAGAATTGACTACCCAACTGTCCACATAAATTTCGTTGTGGTGGATTTCTCTCGCTACGTTGATTGCATTTTGCCGGGTTCTTTTGATCAGGTTATGGTGAACTTTGAAATTGTTATGATCAGAATCCCAAGCTTCATCATCTCCAGCCACAAATCCCATGGATCTTGACCCGCCAGCGCCATGTCGATCGAACATTTGGATGCCCTGATCCAAAAATACATTGTGGTGAATCTGATATGCTCCAAAAGCACCTTCAAAGCGCATACCCCATGATTGCGGCAAGTGGTAAATAGCCGTGACCCCGGCAATTTCTATGTCCCCCTTATTACTGAGCTCGATATTGCTAAATCCCCTATTGATACTGCCCTGATAGTTTTTCTTAGTTTCAGGATCAGGCTTCAGCATATTTTCGCCACCAATCAAGGCAGTATTGTTATTGCCAACTCCCTGCTTTAACGTACCGTTGAATATTTTGAGCCCTACCTTTCGTCCACCGTCCCTCCAGCGAATACCGACACCGGATCTTTCTACGTCATTGAAGTCAGCATCAGCAATTTGCTCATCAGCGTGCGTTAAGATGTTGCCCCCGAGGTCTATGGTGATGTTCTCGGCAGCAACAACTATCAAGCTTCTCTTTCCTACAATATCAGCCGTCACCAAGTAAGTGGCATTAGGCTGATCAAGTACAAAGGGAGGTTCCCCAAGATCGTCGGGAATACGGATAGCATTTGGCAAACTTTGGGTGCGAAACTTTTTGGCGTCAGAAATGACCGGGTTGCCAAATTCATCCTCCGCCACCAAACGATATTCGTACGTTGTGTCTGGTTTCAGATTTCTCAGATAGTGCAAATGAAGGAAATAATGTCGTTCCTGGAATGCTGTCCGGTGGTCAAATGCGCCTGCTTCCCCATACTCCACATAGCTCCTCGCCGGCAGATTCGTCTCCCAAAAAAGGCTTGCGGACACTTCGGATATGTAAGCCCAATGCCCTTCATCCTTTATGGAAATCTGCTCTCCAAAAGTATGGTGGTAAATGGAATCACTCTTGGCTCCAAAATAACTCCCGCTAAACCGATTAAATGCTTCTTCTACTTCTGCCAAGGAACTGTTTAGCGTTAGTTGGCTGTAGTGGACATAAGCGGAAGCCGCATCTGCTTTTGGCTCTTCTGGATTATCAAGATGAGCACGTGTACAACTTAAAACGTTGATCAACAAAAGCACCTGCAGCGGGAGTTTCCAAGTTTTCAACATGTTCTAATTTACCGTCTTTATAGAGCGTTTTTACCATTTCAAATATAAGTTTAATAGTAACTTTAATAGATGTCCGGGGGAAACTGTCCTTGTCGCGGATGAGAGAACGGAAGTCCCGGCTTTTTGTCCCACCACACTCTGCTAGCGTAGGAGTCACCGTTACTCATTCTCTCTACTGCACTTCTGACATTTGTTTCGTTTTTAAAATACTCATCATCAGGATAGGTCATGCGTCGAGGAATGGTTTGGCCGGTATCATTGGATTGCTTTCCAACCCATATCAGTGGATAGCCTGTGCGGCGGTATTCTGCCCAGGATTCGTTACCTTGATAATAGTTGGCCAGCCATTTCTGCACAATGATTTCCTCCAACTGTTCTTCTTCAGAACTGTCTAATTGAAGGAAGTCTGAAGCCAAATAGATTTCTATCTGTTCGGCATTGACCTGATAATACTCCAAAGATTTTCTTATACCATCTTTAAGCAAGGCGTTTTTGTCTTCAGTAGTAAATCCTGCTAAAGCTGCTTCTGCCCTTAACAAGCTTACTTCCGCTGCATTTAACACCATGATGCTATACACTGGCTTCAGGAAATAGGCTCCCGCACTGGCGATGTGCTCTTGGACATAGTAGCCGCTCCCAGACCAACCTTCCTCCTGTTCCAGATCAACTGCCAACGGACGGCCTCTCCAGATAGCACCATCTTGTGGTTCAGGCGCAGGTGTGAGGTAAATTTCCAAGCGGGGATCGTTCCTTTTCAGCAGGTTTTCGGATGTGGTCAGAGAAGCGTAGAGCGGCACGGTATTACTAATGGATCGGTTGTAGAAGGGGTTTCGGTTGTTGACATTGGCGGCACCTTCTCCTTCTGTAGTCAAAGCAGCATTAAATAAATTGCTATCTATTAAAGGTTTGTCAATCACATCCAAGACATGCTCCTTTGCCAATTCAGGAGAGGCATACCGCACCCGCATGGCTAGTCGCAAGCGTAGGGAATTAGCAAACCTCCTCCACTTATCAATGTTTCCTTGAAAAAGAATGTCCGCCGCTCCGTAGGGAATCATATTGGGATCATCACTAAGCATGGCAGCTGTCACCTTCAACTCATTGAGCAGATCTTGATAAATAGCTTCTTGGCTGTCATACACAGGGGCATTAACAGCATCAGCCACATCAAGTCCGGACTGAAAATAGGGAATATCGCCGTAGGCGTCGGTCAATTGGTGAAAAACCCATACCCTCCAGATTCTGGCGATGGCGTGTTGGTTGGCGCGCAGTGGTTCCTGCTCCGAGAGTCTTGCTGCCTCAGCAATATTCAGCACGTAGTTTCTATAGTGGGCCATAAAAGGATCTGCCCAGTTTCTATTGGCCAAAGGAACCGTTGCCGGATTACTATAATAGCCCGCCCACTCGTGTACCAAGCCAGATCCATGCACTTCAAAAATTGAGTTTTTTAATACGGAGGTCAGCAACATCTCCGGTTTCATCACCTCCTTCGTCACCATGGAGGGATTGGTATTTAGCTCATCAAAGCCGCTCGTACAGGCATTCAGAAGAACCACCATTATGGCTAAACTGACTTTTTTTAAAGAATATATTCGTTTCATAAATGAATCAATTTAAAAGGATATTGATAGGTTAACCCCCACACTTCTGGTGGTGGGAAGGGCCATGGTTTCCAAACCTTGTGCGGCAGACGAGTTGTTGAATGCAGACTCTGGCGCAAGTCCCATTGCTTTAAATTCCGGATCTCTGTAGATATAGAATAAATTTCTTCCTACAACTGACAGCTTTGCTGCGGTAAAAGGTGTTTTGGCCACCAATCTGCCCGGAAGGGCATAACCTAAGGCAAGTTCTCTGAAGGCCACGTAATCAGCATCAATGACAAACTCCTCCCCTATGTTAGACCAAGCTCTGGGGGCATAATAGTTTTGCGGATCCACAGGATTGGTGTTGGGGGAATAGCTGCCATCCTCATTTTGTATTACACCTTCGATTATCATTTCAGGCTCCCTATGAAGGGTGAAATAGCCGGTTCCATTTGCCATCTGACGGTATTTGGTATGCGAGAAGATTTGTCCTCCTTTTCTTACATCAATGAGTGCACTTAATGAGAGCGTTTTGTATGAGAAGGTGTTGGTAAGGCCTCCTAAGAAATCAGGTTGAATATTGCCCAAAATCTCACGTGTATTCGTGCGTTGCAGCTTACCTTGAGAAGTCAGTAAAAGCTGACCGTCCTCGGTTCTTAGATATTTGAAGCCGACAATATTGCCATAAGGCTGCCCTGGCCTGGCTTCTATGCTGGCATAGGTATGGTCAAGCAGAGCGAGCGATTCCACGCCGTCGGCGAGGGAAACTACCTGTGATTTATTTCTGGACATGTTGAGGATCATCTCCCAATTGAAGCCTGAGGTATTTTTGATCAGGCCGAGGGTCACCAAGGCTTCGAACCCTTTGTTTTGGATTTCACCGGCATTGATCATTCGATCTCTATAGCCAGAAGACTGGGAGATAGGCAGGGGAACGATCTGGTTTTTGGTCGATGATTGATAATAGGTTAAATCAAATGCCAAACGGTTTTGGAAGAAGCGCAAATCTGCACCAAATTCCGTTGAAGTGGTTAACTCGTTGCGGAGATCCAATAAAGGGATGCGGTTGCTCAGTGTCGCAAACCGCTGTCCGTTGAATTCCGTCGAGGCTATAGAATAACCGGCCTTTGTCAAGTAAGGATTGGCATCATTACCTGCTGAAGCAACAGACGCCCGGAGTTTGCCAAACGATAAAAAGCGCGGATTGACATCGATGAAGTCGGTCAATACAAAACTCAAGCTGGCAGAGGGATAGAAGAAAGAATAATGATCCCTGCCCAGAGTAGAAGACCAGTCATTCCTGCCCGTAAGGTCTAGGAATAAACCGTTTTTATAGCCTATCTGCGCTTGTCCAAACACGGAATTCATTTGCTTACGGGTGATGGAATGCCTTGGCACAACGTTTCTGGCGTTGCTGATATGGTAGAGGTCATCCACGATCAGGTTCTCGCCCCTGACACCTATCACCTCGTTGTGGCGGTTGAGGTGATTGGCGCCCAATGACATGGAAAGAGAAAAGTCGCTGCTCAGGTCTTTGTTGATCATCAACAATATATCGTGGTTGTCTTCTCTCACTGCCCATTGCGTATTGTTCAGGTTACCACGGATGGTGCTCGCGCCCGTAGTGCCAATGCCGGTACGGGTAAACCTTACGTCTTTATAAAAGTCCGTCCCACTCCTAGCCTGCAAGGTCAGCCAATCCGTCAATTTGTACCTAGCTGTCATATATCCGATTACACGGTCTCTTTGATCCTCACTCAAAAGCTCATTGACAATCCAATAAGGGTTGTGGGGAGTCCGCTGCTGATAATTGACCATGGTTCCATCTGGTCGCTTGTAATTCTTCAACCAATCGAGATCAACGAATCGCGCCAGCTGTGCGAGGGAGTTGGCGACATTGGCACTGCCTCCCCCAAAACCTAACTCAGGGCGGTTCTTCCCTGCTTGGCGCACATAATTCATCCTTCCTTCCAAGGTCAATCTTTCCGTTATTTTTGAAGAAAAGTTGACGGCAATAGTTTGACGGGTAAAGCTGGTTGTGGGTAGAATATGCTTGTTTCGCATATCAGAAAGTGATACGCGCACGGAGCTTTTCTCACTGCCTCCAGTGATCGCTACAGTGTTGGTGGCAGTGCTGCCGGTACGGTAAAAGTCACGGATATTTCCAGCAGGCTGAGGTGAATAAGGTATTACGCCAAGTTCAGGCATGTTGTCAACGATGATCAATCGACCATCCATTTCCCCTCCCCAATGGTCGTACATACTATTCGTGTAAACGGGATATTCTACACCATCAATTTCTCTGGTACCAAAAGAACTGTAATTTCCTCCATACCCACCAC
Organism: Cyclobacteriaceae bacterium; assembly: GCA_035303945.1. GTDB lineage: Bacteria > Bacteroidota > Bacteroidia > Cytophagales > Cyclobacteriaceae > DATGMS01. Next base: position 36,536 of record DATGQZ010000020.1, on the reverse strand, counting down.
CCCATTTGTTTTGAACAATCGGCAAAACATTAGGGCTCTCCGAAGTAAAGTTGGAATTCAGCTCCACCCCGACACCCTTTCTAGCCGAACCTTTTTTGGTAGTGATAAGAATGACACCGTTAGCACCTCGGGCTCCATACAAAGCCGCTGCACTGGGCCCCTTCAATACTGTAATGGATTCCACATCATCGGGGTTTATATTGCCGATACCATCGCCGAAGTCCCTTCCATCCGAAAGGTTGGCGGCATCCAATGTGCTGTTGTCTATCGGCACGCCGTCCAGTACGTACAGAGGCTGATTGCTGCCGGTAAGAGAACTTGCGCCCCGGATGACCACATTACTGGATCCACCGGCACCGCCAGAAGAAGGATTGACGTGCAGGCCGGCGATTCTACCTTTCAGAGAATTGACCACATTGGTTTCTCTTGCCTCTGTCAATGCCTCACTGCCGACCCCTTGGGCCGAGTATCCCAGTGCCTTACGTTCTCTTTCAATCCCAAATGCAGTCACTACCACCTCCGATAGCTCTTGGCTATCAGCCTCCAATACAACATCCAATTGGGATTGGTTGACGATAGTGATCTCCTTCGATTTAAACCCGATGTAGGAGAACACCAGCACATCAGCGGGGCTGGCTTGCAACTGATAGAATCCATCCAGGTCACTTACAGTTCCTTTCGTTGATCCTTGTACATGAATGGTAGCTCCTACTAAGGGTTCTCCATCAGAAGATGATACCTTGCCTCTGATGACAATACTTTGGGCATAGGTCGTCCATGTAAAGCACATGGCGATCAGGATACAGAAGGCTCTCGTGTAACCTCTGGCTTTTGGCATAAGCTGCCGGTTGGAGCATTTGGATTTACTTGGTTTCATTTGAATTTAATGGTTTTATAAAAGCAAAACACAGGTATATGCAATAGAAATTCTTTTGTTTCATTCCGAAAGTAAATATATTATCAATTTTAGTAATGAAAAATAAAATTGGATAAATTATTTCTTTCATTTCCATTCACTATATGCTTTCGTTTGGTATTTTAATTACATTAGACGTCTATTCAGGCGATAGACGAATTAATTAAACTAGATGAACCAATGGATTTCAGGGACTTTACCATCAGGATTATGACGGCTGCCGACCTGCCTGCTGCCATGGACATCAAACAGCAAGAAGGCTGGAATCAAACCATCCATGACTGGAAGCTGCTACTGGAGGACAGCCCGGGTCTATGTCTTGTAGCCCTATACCAAGAGCGGGTGGTAGCCACAGTTGCGGCAATTGGCTATGACAAGAGCCTCGCTTGGATAGGAATGATGTTGGTACAAAAGAACTATAGGGGATTAGGATTGGCCAAAATGCTGATGAAGGCTATTCTGGAAAGACTTGAGCACTACCCTATTATAAAATTGGACGCCACTCCCGCAGGCTTCCCCGTTTATAAGAAAATGGGTTTCGAAGCCGAATACAGTATCTATAGAATGGTGCGGGGCCCACAGCCACTTGCTGTGACAATTAAGAGCCAAGCCATACCGATAAAAGAAGCTTCCTTTCCGGATATTATCGAATATGACAGGCAAATCTACGGCGTGAAGAGACAAAACCTGCTGCGCTATCTCTATTATCAATCTCCCGATAAGGCAAGGATCATCGTGGGCGAAGCTTCGATATTAGGATATATCTTAGGCAGACCTGGAACAAATTACTACCAGGTAGGCCCTTTAATAGCCAAATCTAAGGAGACCGCTATAGCCTTACTGTCTTCAGCGCTTCAGCAGCTGGATCAGCCGGTAGTCGTGGACGTGCTTCAGGATAAAACCGATCTTATCCATTGGCTACAAAGTGAAGGGTTTATTATACAGCGGGAATTGATTAGGATGTATTACAAAACGAACCACATGGCCGGCATAGTGGAAAACCAATTCCTCATCGGTGGACCGGAATTAGGATGACCTTTCGAAAGCTTATCTTTTATAAAAAATGTAATCAGTACTAAGGGGCTCAAGGCCTGACCGCCTCATATCCATGGCCAACTGGCCTCTATGGTAGGTGGAATGGTTGATCACATGAAAAAGGATATCGCTGACTTTGTTGGAAAACCTTGCTCCAGATGACGTGCTATACATGATCACCTGCCTCAGATCCACTTGTTCGAGGATCTTTACACTCTTGTTGTAGTTATCCAGATCAATGGAGGGAAGTACTTCCCACTCATTAAGCTGCCACACCTGAAAGGCAGCTTCTTTTAATATACGCGCATTCCATATTTGGTGAGCGTTGCACATATGACTTATCAATCGAACAGCCCTTTCCGAAAGAGCAGAACGGTTTTCGGCAAGGCGCTCTATTAGTTTTTGATTGCTCACATGGTTGTACTCGAACAATTCCTTGAAAAATGCATACATCTTCTGGTACATGTTGGTTGCAGCGCACAAATTACCAAATATATTAGGTAATTCTCAAACCCTAAAGAATATCTTCTTTTTATACAGGAAATAACACAGGCCCCACATGCAGCCTAGGGTGATCAAAGCATTGAGGAGGTTTAAAGCAGACTCCGTTAGCCCTAAAGCACCAAAAAAACCGAAGTTGAAAATTTTTACAAAGTCTACCAACCAAGCTTTGCCAAGCACCTCTGCGAAGAGGTAAATAAAGATAGAATTCATTCCCACGACGATGAAAAACCGTGTCCAGCTTTGCACCTTTTTGACATCAACCAGCCAATAAAAGAATGCCAAAGCCACCAAAGCCCAACCCCCCGAAGCGAAGGTAAAAGACGTAGTAGCTATGCGTTTAATGATCGGCGTGATACCTAGCCAGTCCAATCCATAACCCAACACCAACGCAATACCTCCCGCCATCAAAAACGTTTTTATTTTCTTACCTGACACTTGATCTGAGCGCAGTATCTTGCCACACATAGCCCCCCAGATGGTATGTGCCGCAGTTGGAATACAGTTGACGGCCACCCAGCCTCCACCATTAATTTTTCCCATCAAGATCATATCCATCCAGGATCCGAAATTTTCTCCTTTGACAAAGGGGGTGGCGGGATTGTGGACTCTATATAATATCTCCGTCAACACAAGCAATCCCAGGGAAATAAAAAGCTGGCTGCGAAGCGGCAGGTTGATGATTAAAAAGGTAACAAGAATGGTAAAAGACAATTGCGTCAACACATTCCAAAGTTCAAACACCAATCTTCCGGCATAAACACAATGCAAGCCTACACCAAAGAGAAACAACAAAAAACACCGTTTGAGGATATGTCCGAACACCTTACTATATTCTCCGTTTTGGGAAAGTCTCTTGCTTAGTGAAAAGGGCATCGCCACGCCGACGATAAACATGAAGAAGGGCTGGATCAAATCCCAAAAGCGTAAGCCATTCCAGGGATGGTGAAAGAATTGTTCTATCAATTTGGATTCTGGAAATATTCCATGAAGTGCACGGTACACTAAAGCAGCCTCTGCAACCAGTAAAAACATGGTCAGCCCTCTATACACGTCCAAAGACACCAGCCGATTCGATTTCAGCTCTGGTTCTATAACAGTCATAAAGAAAAGTAAGGTTTATGTGGTTTTTATTTTTACAAAACCAAATATATTGATATATTTTATTTTCGAAACCTATCGCAATAAAAATATTATCAATAACGATTTATGAACCCTCATCCACTTGGTCTTATCACGCGCGCTGCTGTCTTGGTCGGGTGTCTTTTTTCTCTCCTCAGCACACCGGCTTTGGGACAAAAGGACAATGCAGATCAACTACTTTTGAAGGACTACCGTCCCCAATCCCTGTTCAAAAACAATGACACTTGGATAGAAAAAGCTAAATACCCTGTTATTGATATGCATTCTCATGCCTATGCAAGATCTGAAGCTGATCTCTCCCAATGGGTACAGACGATGGATAAGATGGGAATCGACAAAACGGTGGTCATGACCTACGAAACAGGCGCAGCCTTTGATTCTCTGTACCGAGCCTATTCCAAATACCCTGGCCGCTTCATCCTTTTTTGTGGTTTTGATTATACAGGGTATGACGAGGCAGGATTTGGACCGGAAGCGGTAAAGGAACTGGAGCGATGCTTTCAGGTGGGCGCAAGAGGTATAGGCGAATTGGGAGATAAGGGCAAAGGCCTGTTTTACTCCAGACCGACCAAAGCCTTTGGAATGCATATTGATGATCCACGGATGAAGCCGCTGATCAAAAAGGCAGGAGAGCTGGGTATGCCTATCAGCATACATGTGGCGGAACCGATATGGATGTACGAAAAAATGGACCATACCAATGATGGCTTGATGAACGCCTTCAAGTGGCGGCTTGATAATCAAGAAGGTATTGTTGATCACGCAGGTATGATTCGAATACTTGAAAATGCTGTTAGAGACAATCCTCAAACTACCTTTATTGCCTGCCATTACGCCAACTCATCCTATGATCTCTCCATTTTAGGCAAGCTTTTCGACCGTTATCCTAACCTATATGCGGATATCAGCGCAAGGTTTGCTGAAACAGCACCTATTCCCCGTACTGTCAAGAAGTTCTATGACCGCTATGCAGACCGGCTGTTATACGGCACGGACATGGGCATGGAAGAAGATATGTACCGCACCACCTTTAGAATTATGGAAACAGAAGATGAGCATTTTTACGACCATGCGCGCTTTAGCTACCACTGGGCCTTGTATGGCTATGGGCTAGATGATCGGGTGCTAGAGCAAGTGTATAGACTCAATGCGCTAAAAATCCTTCAACGCAACAAGTGATGACGGAGCGCTATGGGAGAGCTTGGTGAGTATTTGTTGCCTGCCTGCCCTCAATATAATCTTTCCATAAAGCCCAGGCAACTACACCGTATTCCAGCCAAGGATGCCAACCGGATTCAGTATAAGGATACTGGCCGTAAGCGTGATAGGATAAAACAATGGTAAAAGACCAAAGCGTAAAACCTTGCCTTTTGGTAAAAAGACTGATACCAAGTGCCGGTATAATGTACCAGGGATGCACGACCGTGTTGAGTAAAAAATAGATCCAATAAATAACGATCAGCCTTTCTGGCAACATAACCCCACGGCTTTTGAACTTCCAAAGGGAAGCGATAAGGATTAATACAAGTGCGAGAACTTTTAAAGCGGGCCCCCAAATGGCAATGGTATTATATCCTACTGTCCAAAAACCTATTTCACGGAGGAGGTAATAAATAGATGCGTTAAATTCAAAAATGTCGCTATACAAGCTTAAGCTAGTAAAATATCCAGGCCCTGCGTATGCCAAGGGAGCTAAAAAGCATAATAGTACAACTGCCGCCGCGACAGCAAACTGCCAGAAAGCTTTTTTATATACATGATGCAGTATTGCCGGAAAAAGCATCAATGGACTCAACTTGATAGCTGTAGCTGCGGCTAAGGCTGCGCCGGAGGCTGCATATCGCTTACACACTAGAAAATAAACCGCTGCAAGCAACAGGCAAAGCAGCATTCCCTCAAAGTGCAAATTGCCAGCAATTTCCATGATTACCAGCGGATTCAGCGCATATATTAAAAGCTTTTCAATAGGTTGCCGGTAATGGCAGAGCAACAGGTAAATCAGGTAAAAGGCCAACAACTCAAAACAAATCAGAATCACACGAAGCACTATCACGCCAAGAAGTAGATCCCCCTTACTGATGGCAGCCGCTAAGGCAAAAATAAGTTGATTGAATGGCGGATATACCGAATGGTACTGAGGTGAATTCATAACCTGGTATAAATCAACCGTCCCTAATTCGGGTTCAAATGTAGCCATTATTTCTTCGGGTGTTTGCATATAGGGGTTCAAGCCCTGGACAACCAAATGCCCGTCCCACAGGAAGCGTGCATAATCCTCTGACCACGCGGGAACGCTGGGCAACAGGATTAGGCGAAGAAGGATCGCCAAAAAAATCAAGAACTTCCAATCCGCTCCCTTAAGACTCAACTGGTACAGTCTCCAATAAAGTAGAAAACAACTACCATAAACAAGGAAGAGCGGAACAGTGGCAGTTCGGGGAAGAAAATAACCTAGAATTGCAATGCCTAATATATACAGCGCCGCGTAGCTATAGCCTTCGAACTTGCTCAATGTCATTGCTCCAGTTTTAGTTGCCTCCGCAAAGATTCATCGCCCAATTTGTTTTGGGTCCAATAATCAGTCTGTAGCATGGCTTTGCGCCTTGCGCTGGTAGTTTGACTCGTATTATCATCAAAAACCTGTGTTTCTTCCCAGCCTATTATTTCAAAAGGAAAATAGTTGTAGAACCTGATCTTTAGAATTCTTTTACCATGGACATAAGCAACCTTCAGCACTTGGAAATTTTCTCCTGCGTCTTCAATGGTAATTTCCGCCTCCTGCTCTACCAGCTTTTCATGCGTAAGCCTTTGGTTTAGCAAAGATGGAATCAAAGTGACCTTACCCCTAGGAATTTGATTGGGGTTGATGCGGATTAAATTCCAAAGGTCGTCCTCCGGAAAACCCTTCACTGAAAATGAATAATCCCCTTCACTTTCAAAATAGGAGAAAGCCTGTCCCTTGTACTGGTTGGCTCCTTGATTGATCTGGGTAAAAGTATGGCCGCACCATTCTTGGGAGGTGGCGTTGACCTTCACTGCATGCTGAGGGTCATAGACAGGGGTGAAGACCGAAAGCATCATATGATAAGGATAGATTCCGGTAATAAAGTCTTTGGTTTTGTTAAGCTTTAACACCTTTAATGCATCCCTTCCCGCTGCTTTAGGATCATCTAGCTTGACCTGCTTTTTACGGGAAAAATCCTCTGTTACAAAGACCAATACCGCCTCTCCTTCTCTAGCCTCACCGTATCGGTATTGCGTGAGGCTATAGCTACTGATTTCCGCTTTTCCTTGAAACCAATAATTGGCAAACTGGTCAAAGTCTACTTCGTCCCGACGCTCCGGACCACAAGCGGCTATAATGATTGAAAAAAGAAGAAATACTATTTTATGCTTGTCCATTAATTTAAAATAAAGAGTGAATGGTTGTTGCTAAGGCTTGAAATCTTGACAGTCGTCAAAAATATTTGAAAATCGTCCAAATTATCTTATATCCGGCCATCACCGTGCCCTTGACGGTACCACTTATCTTGGACGTTCCGATTCTTTGTTTGTAATTTACCGGGACTTCCTGGACTTTCAACCTATGCTGAACGGCCTTGATCTGCATCTCAATGGTCCAACCGTAATTTTCGTCCTTCATATCCAGCGCAAGTAGCTTCTCCCAAATAATAGCCCTGAAGGGGCCTAAATCAGAATAACTTGCCTTATAGATCCACTTCATGAGCGCAGTAGCCAGCTTGTTCCCGAATATCTGCTGAAAAGTCATAGCGCCAGACGCACTTTTGCCCTTTGTTCTTGAACCAATCACAAAATCCGCCTTCCCCTCTAGGATGGGCTTTACAATGCGTACCATCTCCTCGGGATAGTCACTGTAATCTCCATCAAGGAATACCAAGATGTCCGGTGGCACCTTCAAGCTTTTGATGTACGCTATGCCCGATAAGCATGCCATGCCATATCCTCTCTGCGGCTCATCGATTACGATGGCCCCTGCCTTGGACGCTCTTAGCTTGGTTTGGTCGGTGGAATTGTTGTTTACAACGACAATATTTCTCACAAAATCAGGAATTTCTCCCACCACTTTTCCTATAGCATCTTGCTCATTATATGCGGGAATAAGCACGTCGATCAGTGGCCGGCCGTCAGGCATAGGAATATATTAGCAGTTGCCTATTTGTTTCAAATACCAATTTAAGCATCTATTGCCAACAATCTCTGCTCCCACCAATTTTTTGTCTTCCAAAGTCCCAACCTAATCCAAGATCGATATTTTCAGCCACATACCCATGGGCTTTCAGACCAACTCCTACAGTAAAATCTTGGCATGTACTAAAAGCAATTGCACACCTTCCAATAGGGCTTAGTGATGTTCATCCTCTGCCAAGCAGCGGTAAACCCAAATGGATGGGATTGGGAGATGGGTTTGAGCGCTGTTGAGTGGGCGATAATAGCTCCTGCTGCAGTGTTAGCACCCAATCGTGGAATGGTTTGTGACCGGATATCCTCCAGCTGTAAACATACTCCGATAAACATGATGAAGGCCTTCAACCTCATGCTCATACAAACGGTTTTTCCTCAAAAAGTTTGGCTACTGCCGGTTATACCTCTCATTCGATCCTTTGCTGGATCACCTTGATAAGTGCTGAGAGAGAAGGAAGCTGGTGAAGTTCAGTGGCCTTAAGTAGTATTCGTTTCTGCCCCCCCTCCATTAGATAAACATGCGGTACCTCCTCTTTCGAATCAGTCTGATCTTTATACAGGAATGTTACGGGAAAAGGCAGCTGCTTGATGAAGTTTTCCCATTCCTGATGCTTGCCGATAAAGCCATGTGTTAGTTTGCACAAACTACAGGAATAAGTTGCAGGAGAAATAATTTTATGAGCAAAATCCACAGCCCGATTAAATAATCCGGATCTGGCGTTATACACAAAGACCAGTTCTTTGTACGATGAAGATGGTGGTGCTTGCTTCATAGACGGTATGATTGGTAGGAACTACAAAACACTGTGCCATAGCCAACAGCCAACATCAGGTGAAAAGGAAGCATCAGATAAAAGCCTAATAGCAGGCTTGCCGAGGCTATTCCAGAAAACAATAAGGCCATCAGTCCTTCAAAATAGGTTACAAAAGGCATTTTAAAAATGAGATAGCTATTGTCCTTCCACTGCTGCTTATTACCCGCAAGGTTAAATTTGGGTGTTCTGATAAATGCTGATTTCTTACCTACTAGGCCTTCTGCCACGGCGATGCCATTGTGCAAGGATAGTCCCATAGAAACAGAAAGAAAAAGCGGTAATTGCCAAACCACCCGCATGGATCTCCACCCAAAGCCGTCTTTGCTATAAAAGAAAGAAAACAGGTACACCAGCGCAATGATAAGGAAACCAAGAAAAAACAAGGTGCCTGCATTCAAAGACCCTTGGCCCATCCGACCTTCTTGCATGGCCCACCACAAAGGAATACTGCTAAGGCTGGCCAGCAAAACAGCTATAAATATTGCGCTGTTCAGCAAATGGGCAAATGCATGAAATTTAATTCTAAAAGGAAATTTACCTCTTAGCACCCTTAAAAGGTGTTTTCTGGCGCATTCAGCGCCTCCCTTGGTCCAGCGATATTGTTGGCTTTTGATGGCACTCATTACGGGTGGGAGCTCAGCTGGAGAAGCTATGTCTGGCCGATAAACAAACTTCCAGCCCCTTTCCTGAGCCCGATAACTGAGATCCAAGTCTTCCGTAAGCGTATCCGCTTCCCAATTTCCTGCGTCCAAAATGCAGCTCTTTCTCCATATACCGCCGGTCCCATTAAAGTTCATAAAGGCATGTTGGTTATTTCTTCCGATTTGCTCCACTAAGAAATGGGCATCTAGCGCAAAAGCCTGAAGCTGGGTGAATACCGAAAAATCCCTATTGAGGTGCGTCCAACGACTCTGCACCATTCCCACCTTAGGGTCTTCAAAATGCGGTAAGACCTTTAATAAAAAATCAGGATCAGGTACAAAATCCGCATCAAATATAGCAATGAAATCGCCTTTTGCCTGCGGCAATCCTTCCTTTAAAGCCCCTGCTTTATAACCAACCCTTTCTTGCCGATGCAGATAATGTATATCTAGATGGGAGTATGCCTGGATCTTTTTCAGGAGCAGCTCTTGTGTCAGATCCGTACTGTCATCGAGTACTTGTATCTGTAACTTATCAGATGGATAATTCAACGCAAAAACGGCCTCAAGCAACCGGTCCACGACATACCGTTCATTAAAGATAGGAAGCTGAACCGTCACTTTTGGGAGGGCTTGATTTTGTGAGAAGGCTTTTGGGGGATTAGAAGAATGGCGTGTTCGAATAAAATGTAAAAGCAGATGAGCCTGAGCTAAACTATACATCAAGATGAATAGCATGGCCAAACCAAAGACCAGGGCAGAAATATAAAGAACAATCATTAAGCGTTTATCTTCACGGATTCGTTGCCAACGATAATAGGAGGTTCATGCATTCTGGCAGGTTCATTCCGGCTTTCAAGTTTAAGTACCCCTCTGGGACAAACAGTCGCACATATACCACAGCCTACGCAGGAAGCCCGAACGATATCCTGTCCCCTCTGCGCATACCAGCGCACATCTATTCCCATCTCACAATAGGTGGAGCAATTGCCACAGGAAATGCACTGGCCGCCATTGGTGGTGATCCTAAATCTCGACTTAAACCGTTGGACAATGCCCAGGTACGCTGCAAGCGGGCATCCAAACCTGCACCAGACCCTGTTGCCCATAAATGGATAAAAACCTACTCCCACTACACCGGCAAAAGCTGCGCCGATTACAAAGCCATACCATTCGTGCAGCATCCCCGTACCTCCCGCCAACAGGTCAAATCCACTGAAATAGTTGGCTATGGTAACGATGGTGATGAGGGTAATCAATACCAACACACCGTGCACCATATACCTTTCAATCTTCCAAGCCTTCAGCCTCTTATCGGACAACTGTCGATAAGGGTCTCCGGCAGTCTCTGCAAGCCCGCCACAGCCGCATACCCATGAGCAATACCACCTCTTCCCATAAAAGTAGGTCAACACCGGCACCCCAACTAAAATCAACAGGATGCCCCATACGAGCATAAACATCCCTATGGCCCCGCTTCCCAACATCTGGTCCAGTCGGTAATCAAAGAAAAATGTGTAGTCCAGCGGCCATATGTTTTTAAAGTCATACCAAGGCAGGTTCAGCAATACAAGTATTTCGGGAATAAGAAAGGCAAATGAGAGCTGGAAAAACATCACGGAAGCCGTACGAAGGGTTTGATATTTATTTCCGCGATATTTTCTAAACATCCTTATCCCCATCGCCAAGATCGCCAAGGTATAAATCATCCCATAAATAAACCATTGGCTCGCCGGATTACCGGACAGGGCGATGCTGAGTGGATCAACCATCAAAGCCCAATTGGTTATGTACTCAGGAAACCAGTAGATCGCGATGTAAATAAGGATTAAATACAGGCCAGTGATGATGCCCACGAAGCCCCGAGATTTCATGGAGGAAAAAAAGATACCATTGTTTTTTATCCCAGGAGGCTCCTCATAATAAGCCAGGCAGACATATAGCAAGACTCCCAATGTGCCCAGGCCCACCGAAAGCCAGCATAACCATTGATGGGCATCTAGAATCCATCCAGTCGTGGCCGTCTTGGTAACCGTGAAAGCATAATCATCCCAAATCACTTCCTCCCAGTTTTCGCTGGACTTGAACTTATCATTATAGCCGTCAAAATAGCGGTTAAAATCTCTGATAAAATCAAAATTGGAAGAATAGCTTTTTCCAAACATAGGCCTTAGCTCTTCCTTCAATTTCTCGTAATGCTCTTCCTTTAGAGATTCGCGAAGCCTATTTTCGTCCAGTACATAATCACCCAAAAAAGGGATGATGCTAAAGAGCAGCAAGCCCAAAAGGAAAAGGACCAACCCGAGTTTTCTGATGTTTTTCATGTGTCTTTTGTTGGGTTTAGGTTCTCTTAAAATATCAACTCCTCAATTTATCACGCTTAAACGCTCCTAAACACCCTAACGATCTCCTTATAATATTTTTGGGTGAATTCCGGATTAAAATCGGCTTCGCCGAGCCGTTCCATCACCTTCTCAATAGGCCAACACTTCCTAATGGCATTATCCATCCATTCGTGTCTTAGCCTTAGACCCAAAGCATGGGCGCCGATAAAATAACCCGTGCTTTCTTCCCATACTGCTCTAAAACAGATGTTACCTTCAGCATGCTCCCAATAAAAGGTACGAAGGCCTTCTGTCTCCACTGCAGGAACAAAACCATAGGATTGGTATTCTACATCAAAAAGCTTGGCGGAATTGAACCAAATGCCTGGCCGGTAAGAAACCTTGAAACGGGTCAAATTATGCGCCAAGGTTTCTCCCTGCATCCGCCCGGTATACCAGACCTGTTCTATATTTTTGCGATGTGGGCCCGGTGGTGTTCGAAACTCGGCACAATCGCCCACGGCGTAAATGTCCGGCACAGAAGTGGCAAAATAATGGTCCACCAGTATGCCGATGTTGGTATCCACCGCAGTCTCTTTTACTAAGTCAATGTTAGGATGCACCCCTACTCCCAAACCGACAAATCCGCACAAAAGATGCTCTCCCCTACTTGTCACCACTTCGCTTACCCTCCCTCCACCATCTCCTTTAATTTCTCTTAATTCGGTTTCCAGCCTAAGATCAACCCCATGCGCTTGAATATGGCTTCCCACCAATATGGCTTCCTCTTTGGGCAACACCATATCCCAAAACCCTTTTTCTCGCACTAAAAAAGATACATCGATCTTACGGCTCATAAGCATTTCTGCCATTTCAATGCCGATCAGCCCTCCACCAACCACCACTGCCCGCTTTATATCCTTGGTATAAGCTTCCATGGAAGCAAGATCATGCAGGGAATATAAGCCCTGAACACCCCGTAGATCCTGACCCGGCCATCCAAACTTATTGGGTTTGGAGCCAGTGGCCAACACCAGTTGATCATAGCTTAATTGAACTCCAGAGGCTGTTTGGAGTTGCTTAGAGGCTATGTCAACGGCTGTCACCCAGTCATGAAGAAGTTCAATCCTGTTTTTTTTCCAAAACCAATCTTCATAGGGTTTCGTATGCTCATATTGCATATGACCCATATAGATATACATCAATGCCGTCCGGCTAAAAAAGTACTCGGTCTCCCCCGAAACTACTTTAATCACCACCGAAGCATCATTTTTCCTCAGGCGCCTTGCGCAGGTGATACCGGCAATGCCGTTTCCGATGATGACAATGGTTCGGTTCTTTTGCTTCACGAAGAAATGAATTGTTCAATTAGGCCGGCTAAGACCTTGTCTTTGCCTCTCCGAAGCTACAAAAAAGCTCCAGAAGAAAAAAAAGGATTGTCTATTGTAGCCAATTCATCCAGTGTATGTGGACACTTCATCCTCTCTATACCCCTCTCGACGGATCAAATGCTTTATTTATCAGATTGCCGTGGAATTTCTCAAAAACAAAACTAATTTTGCGGCATGGATAAAAATGGTAATATAGCATTGAAACCGATCATGAGAATGATGGCAAATATGCTGGCCCTTGCGCTGTTTGCCATTTTTGTGACCTATACGGAAGAAGTGGAGCATCCTATCACTCCCACAGGTAACTTTGTGGTGGAGGTAGAATACAACCATTTGGACCTACCTGCCTCTGTATTGCGCAGCCAAAGTAACAAGCAGGTCAAAATCCAACGGCTGGTTTTCATACCTACAAGCTTAACACTTGGCCTACCTGAACTCCAATCAATCATTATCCACGCCGAATCGAAACCACAAGTCGATTCCATACACCCACTGATTTTTTCACTGCTTAAACTGGTCGTGAGCTCCAACGCTCCTTGAGCCTTTCTAATTCTTCCCGGCTTGCTCAGGTCAAATCCTGATGATGGAATCCTGCTCCTACAGAGCAGCAATTACGCATTGTTTCAGTTTCTCAATGACCCGAATACCGGCTTTAACTTAAGTCAGGCTTTAATATTATTTTCAAATCTCTAAAAATGAACCAAACATTCTTTCAAAAGAAGTTCAGGAACACTTGTGTCCTGATGTACCCGATAGGCTTTGCTATACTGTCTTTCGGAATTTTGTCATCCTGCAGCGAGGGAAACAGCAAGAGCGTTACCTCCGAAGAAGAGGTAAGTGTGCCCGTACTGGAATTGACCAGCAAAAGCATTGAAGTGCCTCAAACCTATGTAACGGATATTCAAGCGGTCCAATTTGTAGAAATTAGGGCTAAGGTGGAGGGCTTTGTAGACAAGATATTTGTAGATGAAGGACAGTACGTGGGCAAGGGAACTCCTTTGTTTCAGTTGAGTTCCTTTGAGTTTAACGAAATGGTTAACCGTGCCAATGCCCGACTTTTTCAGGCTAAAACCAATGTGCAAGCTGCTACATTAGAGGTGGAGCGTCTGAAAATACTGGTTGAAAAAGACATTATTACCTCTACTGAACTTGAGCTCGCGGAATCCCGCCTGGCCGTAGAAAAGGCCAATGTAGCAGAAGCAGAATCCCTGCTCAACAACGCTAAAAACAGCCTTTCCTATACGACCATACGTGCTCCCTTTGACGGCATTGTGGACCGCATTCCCCTTAAGACAGGCAGTTTGGTAACCTCTGGCACGCTGATGACCAATATCACGGATATCTCCGAAGTATTTGCCTACTATAAGGTCAATGAAAATGAATACCTGAGCCTGATGAAAAAACAGCTGGAGCAGGGAGAAAATAGTTTGGCAGGATCAGAGTTGACCTTAATACTATCGGATGGTACAGTTTACCCTTATAAGGGCATACTGGAAACCATGGAAGCGGATTTTGAGCAGGGAACGGGATCTATTGCCTTTAGGGTTCGCTTTCCTAATCCGGACGGGTTGCTTAAGCATGGCGCCAGCGGCAACATCATGATGACAAACACCTTGGATAGCGTGTTCCTAATTCCTCAAAAGTCCACTTTTGAAGTACAGGACTACAGCTATGTGTATATGATAGATGAAAATGATGAGGTAAAAATTCGCAGCTTCAGACCGCTCAAGCGCTTCGACGTCTATTATGTGGTAGAAGATTTCAGAGAAGGTGATCGCATCATCTATGAAGGGATACAGCTGGTAAAGGACGGCCAAAGGGTCAATCCAAATACAATCACGGACCAGCAAGCATACGAGTCCCTATTGTCTTCTACTTTGTAATCTAACCCTATTATTATCATGTTAGAGCTATTTATCAAGAGGCCTATCCTCTCGACAGTGATCTCTGTGTTCATAACCCTGCTGGGGCTGATGTCATTGAAAACACTACCTATTACGCAATTTCCGGATATCGTTCCTCCTTCCGTAACCGTAACATCAAAATATACCGGCGCAAATGCTGAAGTATTGGCCAAGGCAGTAGCCACTCCCTTGGAGCGCGCCATCAATGGCGTGCCGGGAATGACCTATATGTCCTCGGTCAATACCAATGATGGGGTGAGTGTCATTACTGTGGTATTTGAAGTAGGCACTGATCCTGATGAAGCTGCCGTAAACGTACAAAACCGGGTGTCATCGGTGCTGGATGAACTGCCGGAAGAAGTGATCCGTGCAGGTGTTATGACGGAGAAGGAAGTCAACTCCATGTTGTTGTACCTCAATTTGATGAGCGCCGATACTACCCAGGATGAAAAGTTTGTGTACAACTTTGCCGATATCAATATTCTTCCCGAGCTAAAACGGATAGATGGGGTAGGTTTTGCTGAAATTATGGGATCAAGAGATTATGCTATGCGGGTTTGGCTGAATCCTGACCGTATGGTCGCTTACAATTTGAGCCCACAGGACATCACCGATGCCATCAGAAAACAAAATGTAGAAGCAGCACCCGGGAAGACCGGCATCAGCTCCGATCAAGATCCTCAGGCGCTGCAGTATGTATTACGGTATACAGGCCGTTTTAACCAGGAAAGCGATTATGAAAATATCACCATTAAAGCCCTGCCCGATGGTTCGTTGTTGAAACTAAAAGATGTAGCCGAGATCAAGTTTGACTCTCAAGACTATAACATGGTGTCCATCACCGATGGCCAGCCTTCTGCCTCCATTATGATCAAACAACGGCCCGGTTCTAACGCCAGAGAAGTAATCACGAATATAAAAGCCAAAATGGAAGAGTTGAAGGAATCATCCTTTCCTCCCGGAATGGATTACAATGTTTCCTATGATGTTTCCCGCTTTTTGGATGCCTCTATATCCGAGGTAGTCAAAACCTTAATTGAAGCTTTCTTCTTGGTATCTTTGGTGGTATTTATATTCCTTCAGGACTTCAGGTCGACGTTGATTCCGGCGATTGCGGTGCCTGTTTCATTGATTGGGACTTTCTTCTTTATGGAGCTGTTTGGCTTCTCCATCAACCTGCTGACACTCTTTGCTTTGGTATTGGCCATAGGTATTGTGGTGGATAATGCCATTGTAGTGGTGGAAGCTGTGCATGTGAAGATGCATAAGGACAAACTAAACGCCAAAGACGCCACCATAGCAGCCATGAAAGAAATCGGCGGTGCTATCGTAGCAATTACCATGGTAATGTCCGCTGTATTTATTCCTGTAGGCTTTATGGAAGGTCCAGTTGGTATTTTCTATAGGCAGTTCTCGCTTACCTTGGCCATTGCTATTGTTATATCTGGCGTGAACGCCTTAACCTTATCCCCCGCCTTATGTAGCATGCTCCTAAAGCCCCAGCATGAAGGTGCCCATGAAAGAAGGGGACTATTGTCAAGATTTTTTTCCGCCTTTAATAGAAAGTATGATCAGCTTTCAGAGCGGTATGCAGGTATATTAAAGGTCATTGCCGGACGAAAGGTGGTAACCTTTGGAATTCTGATCGGCTTTTTCTTGGCCACCTACGGCATGAGCATGGTGGTTCCAACCGGCTTCATCCCATCTGAGGACCAAGGCATGATCTATGTCAATGTCACCACGCCTCCAGGCGCCACAGTAGAGCGTACAAAGGCTGTGCTGGACCAGGTGCAGGCGGCCATTCTTCCCTTCGAAGAGGTAGAAACCATCTCCACCCTTGCCGGATACAGTTTGTTTACCGAAACTGCCGGTGCTTCTTATGGCATGGGAATGATCAATTTGGTAGGCTGGGGAGACCGGGAAGAAGGGGTGAACGAATTGATCCAGAAGTACCAGCAACGTACGTCACATATCTCCGATGCTGAAATACAGTTTGTATCCCCTCCTACTGTACCCGGGTTTGGTAATGCCAGTGGCTTCGAACTAAGGCTTCAAGATAAGACCGGCGGTAGTCTTGCACTCACAGCTGAAACGACCCAGCGGTTTGTGGAAGCACTTAATGCCCGCCCGGAGCTGAAGGAGGTATTTACCAATTTTGATCCGAGTTTCCCGCAGTATGTACTGCATGTGGACCATGACAAAGCCGCTAAGCTCGGCGTATCGGTAGATGCAGCCATGGAAACGCTTCAAAGCTATATCGGCTCCTACTATGCCTCCAACTTTATACGCTATGGGCAAATGTACAAGGTAATGATCCAAGCCGCACCGGAGTATAGAAGAAACCCTGAGTCCCTATTGAGGATGTACACCAAGAGTGAACATGGAGAAATGGTGCCCTACAATAACTTTATCAGCTTGGAAAAGGTGTTGGGGCCTGAGCAGCTTACCCGTTATAATATGTTTATTTCCGCATTGATCAATGGGGAAGCAGCAGAAGGATACAGCAGTGGGGATGCCATCGCCGCAGTAGAAGAAACAGCCCTGCAGGTATTGCCGAGAGGTTTTGATATTGAATGGTCCGGAATGACCCGGGAAGAGATTGCCTCCGGCAACCAAGCTGTCTATATCTTCGCCATCTGTCTGATCTTCGTGTACCTCTTGCTTGCGGCTCAATATGAAAGTTATTTGCTGCCTCTGCCAGTCATCCTCTCATTACCGGCAGGGGTGTTCGGTTCTTTCCTTTTCCTAAAATTAACAGGTCTTGACAACAACATTTATGCGCAGGTATCTCTTGTAATGCTGATCGGATTACTGGGTAAGAACGCCATTTTGATTATAGAAATCGCTGTTCAAAACCGCCACAAAGGTATTGGCATCATCCAATCGGCCATTAACGGAGGGGTGGAAAGGCTGCGACCGATTTTGATGACCTCGTTTGCTTTTATCTGTGGACTTATCCCATTGACCATTGCCAGTGGCGCAGGCGCCATAGGTAACCGAACAATCGGTACCGCTGCTGCCGGGGGCATGTTGATCGGAACCATTGTGGGGGTATTCTTAATTCCTGGACTCTTTGTTGTCTTTGAATACCTTTCCGTATACCTGAACAAAAAGCGGGGAGAGGAGTCATCTGTGACAAAAGCCATTCCCCTTGCAGAATAAGCTTTGTTATCCTAAAGATTGATCAAAAATGAAAATAAAATATAGATATTACACGCTTAGTATCCTAATGGCCAGCATGATGGCCTGGGGATGCAAGAGCAGTCAATTGGCAATAGATGACCATAAGCATCAGGCACTTCCCGACACCTATACAAAGGCAGGAGACAGCACTATTAATGTAGCGGAGACAAACTGGCGGATTTTCTTTGAAGATGAAAAGCTGAGGCACCTTATTGAAGTCGCCTTAGAAAACAATCAGGAAGTACAGAAAACACTCGAAAATATCCGGATTGCCAGCGCCTACCTAAGAATGTCCAAAGTAGGGGTACTTCCAGAAGTGAATGTGACCGCCGGGAGCAGCATGAGGCGGTTTGGGGATTACACCATGGACGGTGTCGGCAACGCGGACACCAACCTGTCGGAAACTGTTCCTGCGGATAAAAAATTGCCGGATCCATATAAGGATTTTATCCTCGGCGCAGAGTTTAATTGGGAGCTAGATATCTGGGGAAGGTATGGCAACTTAAAACGTTCAGCTGCTTCAAGATGGATGGCATCGCAAGAAATGGCCAACAGTGCGAAAACTTGGCTCATTGCTGAGGTAGCCAACCTTTACTATGAGATGCTTGGTCTAGATGAAGAGGTACTCATTCTGGAGAAAAACATCGCTTACCAGCAGACCGCCTTTGAGCTTTCTAAGGATCTAAAACAAACCGGGAAAGAAAATCAGTTGGCCGTAGATCAATTCGAAGCCCAACTGCTAAATTCCCAAGCTTTGTTGGTGCAGAAGAAAAGAGAGCTTCGATCTTTGGAATTGGCATTGAAAGGCCTGCTGGGCGTCTATACAGAAAAAATTAATCGAGGCAGCTTATCAGCCTCAGATTTTGCCCCCCATATTATCAATACAGGGGTGCCGGCGGACCTGTTGCAGTATAGACCCGACATCCGACGGGCAGAGCGGGAACTGGCGGCCACCAAAGCTGACGTAGCGGTTGCCAAAGCTGCCTTTTTCCCTTCGCTGAGGTTGTTCGGAATGGCAGGCTTTAATGCTTTTGATTTTAGCAAACTGTTCTTAAATCCAGGGTCCTCTGTTTATCAATTGGGAGCGGGATTGGTAGCACCGATATTTAACAGAAGTCAAATCCGCACTTCTTTTGAAACCGCCAAGTCGCAACAAAGAATTGCCTTCTTGGAATATGAGCAGACTATTTTGACAGGTTATTTGGAAGTGTTGGACAGGATCAACGCCTATTCCTCTTTGGAAGAGCAGCTCATGCTGAAAAATGATGAAGTCCAAGTCCAAAGGCGGTCTGTAGACAACGCCAATACCATGTTTTCTGTAGGATATGCCAACTACCTCGAGGTGATCAATTCCCAAAGAAGGGCCCTGGAGGCAGAACTTGAATATGTGGAGTTGAGAAAAGAGCAGCTGCAAAACATTGTTATGCTCTACAAATCCTTAGGTGGAGGTTGGATGTAGAGGAGACTAAGAGAGGGAAGATACTTGGGGATGGAAAGGCGGTGCTTATGGAGACATCGCTTCCATCCCCAACAAAAGAGCATGAGCCGTTGAAGGTCGCTTCCATTACTTCGTCTCTAAGCCCCTAGGGCTTCATCCCTACTTCGCCACCTGTATTTTTACCTTTTTCTTCTTCAGTTTTTTATCAGAAACTGCGGAAATAAGGTCATTAACCTTTTCTCGCTTAATCGCCACATAGCTGCCAAAGTCCTTTATTTCGATCATTCCCACTTCGTTTTTGTCCAAGTGTCCTTTTTGGATTAGCCAGCCGACAATATCCACTTTGTTGATCTTGTCTTTTTTCCCTCCGCTGATATAAATTGTACTCCAGTCTGGCTGCTCAGGTACAAGTTGATCTCCCACAACTTCCTCCTCAGGGTCAGCTTTCAGATAACCAGGCAAAGCTTCATTTTCCGACAACACCAGATATGCAGTACCCGTAGCATCCATTCTAGCCGTACGTCCATTTCTATGGATAAAGGCATCTTCCTTGGATGGAAGCTGGTAATGCACCACATGCCGGACTTCGGGAATGTCCAGCCCCCTAGCGGCAAGATCGGTAGTGACCATGATTTTGACACTCCCATTTCTGAACTTTACCAAAGCCCTTTCGCGCTGATCCTGATCCAAATCACCATGGAACGTTACATGTAATAGCCCCCTTTCCTTTAGCAACTCACTGATACGTGACACTGCTGCCTTATGGTTACAAAAGACCAATACAGCTTCATTACCAAGTTTCCCCAACAGCCGGACTACCGCTTCAAATTTATCATTGGCAAGTGATCTGACCATCTTCAGGCTGAGTTGCTGTGGCACCTGGTCACCTGAGTAGTCCAACTTCACGTAATCCCTCAGGCCTACAAAAGGCGGCACCTTCACAGTTTGCGTAGCTGATGTAAGAATTCTTTTCTTTACCTGTGGAATGCGGTCCATAATTCGTATCATTTCCGATTCAAATCCAAATTCCAGCGACTTATCAAACTCATCCAGTACCAGAAACTTTACGCCTGTCAGATCAACATTACCTTTTTGGATATGGTCCAACAACCTACCCGGAGTACCAATCAGCACCGCCGGTGGATTGAGCAGGTTGTTTCTTTCTATACGCACCTCATGCCCACCATACACCACAGTTACTTTAAAATTGGTTTTCATGGCCTTGAAAACCTCTGCTATTTGAAGGCCCAATTCCCGTGAAGGAACAATAATTAGTCCCTGTATATCACCTTTATTTGGTGTTAAATTCTCCACGATGGGCAACAGAAAGGCAAGGGTTTTGCCGGAGCCCGTGGGAGAAAGCAGCAATAGGTTATCTGATGATCGGGAAGCCTCCAGCGTTTTCTCCTGCATGGGGTTCAAGGAATCGAAGCCAAGGCTATTAAGGATATGGTCGAGCATATATATTCAATGTCATTATTGATGGTGTGAGAGAATCGAGAACGCTCGAATACGGGCATCCAAAGGAAGGGGCTGCTATCATTGTAAAATGTAGGATGTTATTGCTTCCGATCATTATCGTCTGTCGGAAGTATAAGACCCAGTTTTTTGGCTCGGGCGATCCACTGTTTTCGGGCCAGTTGCTGCATGTCTACTTCGCTGTCAGACTCATCCTGAATTTCCAGACCAAGGAGGGTTTCTAAAATATCCTCCATAGTAACTATCCCTGCCATACCCCCATATTCGTCCACTACTAGCGCTATATGTTCTCTTTTGCTCATCATGATTTCCAGCACTGCCGGAATGGAATACTGTTCAAAAACCACCGTCATTTCCCGGGTCAAATCCTTTACCGTGTGGTCAAACTCGTCGTTGGCGAGCTTATCCAGAATATCATACTTCAACACATAGCCCCGGATGTTGTCAATAGTGTCTTTATAGACCGGAATACGGGAAAAACGCATGGTCTTCTTTATATCAAAAAGTTCTCTAAGCGTTTGATTTTCTTCAATTGCCAATACCACCGTACGGGGTGTCATAACGCTGGAAACTTTTATGGATTTGAAACGGATAAGGTTGTGAATGATTTTAGACTCACTTTCCTCAAAAATTCCCTCCTGAACACCCAGATTAGTTAAGGCGGCTACTTCTTCCCGGCTGGTGGTCTGCCCCTCCCCTTTGCTGAAGGCTTTGGTTAAAAACTGGGAAAATAGCACCAAAGGATATAAAACGTATATCATCGTATTGAGGACGACACCCATCCACGGTACAATCTGCTTCCAATAATTAGCACCCAATGACTTGGGAATGATTTCAGACAATACCAAAATAGCGACCGTCAACACGGCAGAAATCACTCCAAAATAGGCCTCTCCCCATATGGCAACAGCTTGCGCGCCAACCCCAGCCGCACCCACAGTGTGGGCGATAGTATTGAAAGACAGAATAGCAGACAAAGGGCGGTCCACATTGGCCTTTAAAGCTTTGACGGTGACGGCGTAGCTTTTTCCTTTTTCTTCTTCAGACAACAAGTAGGATGGAGTAACAGAAAGAAGGGCCGCTTCTAACATCGAACAGAGAAAGGAAATGGCGATGGCAAGCGAAAAATAGACAATTAATAATGTCATTCGGTTGTGTTAGTTTTTGTACAAAGTAACGAAAAAATATCTAAATCCATGCCTATTTATTCGGCAGCGGGTATATCCCAAAGCTGAATATCCACGTTTAAATATTCGCGCAGGAAAACACAACGCCAAAGACCAAAGGGAAAACGTAAAAAAAGTGATGGCCATTGTTTTATTTTTTCAAAATATTAAATAGCTTACGGTAAATACTTAGAATGAAGCAACTACTGATCATATTTGGTTTCTTTGTTTTCTTTACCTCCTTTTTATTTGGAGTAAGGGAGAATAGCAGTACTGCAGCTGTTTTTGATCAGCCACAAAAACTCAGTGCGATCAGCTGTCCCTCTCCTGCAATCATACTTCCCAGTGTTTTTCAACCCTTCGGCGAACAAAGCCCTTCCGATCAATTCAAGAAGGTCAAGTCCTTCCTAGGGTCGTCCTTCTTGTTTTTCTGTTCAGGGCAGAATTACCATTTTGAAAAAAATAATAGAAGCAACAATCTGCTTCTATTCGACCAGCTTTTCATCCTTTACCATAACTTAAGGTTATAGACCTGTTGTAGCATTGCCCGCTTAACTACCTTATTCACCCTTCAATTAACTACAACAACATTCTTTATGGAAACGATAGCAACCATTCAAAAGGAACAATTGCCTAGCCTTAAATTCTGCAAAGACGAAGTCATTTTAGAACAGGTACGCCAGCGACTGAGAAAATTCGATTTGGATCGCGCCTTAATCTTAGGCAACATTGACCATAACAAAGTGACAATTATATTTAAGACCGAAGATGGAAGTCTGCTTCAGGTAAAAACCACGATCTGGGCGGTTACAGAAGAATATGTGGCACTAAAAGGCGGGGTGCATATCCCCATCAAAGCCATAGTCGATCTTGAGTTGTAAATCAGGGTAAAACTCAACGTCGAGGGGATGTGCGGATGCCGCATGTCCCCTTCTTTTTTCCAGCACCTCCAGCATAGCAATTGAGTCAGGGGCAGCGACCATCCCATCTATGACGCAGTCAGTAGATTAATGGATTTTTTATTCTTCATTAAAACTTCATTAGCCCTAACCGCATTTTTCGGCGTATTCCTTTTATCTTTAATATTGATCATGGAAAATAATTTCCATGACCTGCAACAATCCCATCTTAATAACCATTTTATGAAAAGAAAATTACATTGTCCCAGGGCAGTTGCTAAAGCCGTGATAAAAGGTGTAGCCTTAACGCTACTACCCTTTTTCGCCTTTGCCTACAGCCCAATGAGCCCAACAAGTTTTGGGAAGTATGCTAAAGCCCATCCTATCAGCCAGCTTGATGTCAGGGTAAGCGGCACCGTAGTGGGTCCCAATGGTGAACCCATTCCAGGAGTGACAGTTTCGCTAGAAGGAGCATCTATAGGAACCGCTACTGACCTTGATGGCCGATATGCTCTGACCGTGCCTGATGGCGCCACCTTGGTTTTCTCATTTATAGGCTATGTTACCCAAAAAGTAGTCGTCGGAAACAAGACGGTGATCGACATTACCTTGGTCGAAGATATGGCAGCCTTGGAAGAAATAGTGGTCGTCGGCTATGGAGAAATCAACCGGGGCGAACTGACCAGCTCCATCACAAGCCTTAGCCGGGAAAATTTTAATACGGGCTTGATAGGCTCGCCAGAACAGCTCATTCAAGGCAAAGTCCCGGGAATCAATATCGCCCGTAGCGGCAATCCTAACCAACAACCCACGGTCATTCTTAGAGGTCCCTCCACCTTGCGCAGTGGGGCGGCTCAACAACCGCTATATATAATTGACGGTGTACCCGGAGCTTCTATCGACTTAGTAGCACCGGATGAAATTACCTCTATAGAAGTTTTAAAAGATGCTTCGGCTACCGCCATTTATGGAGCGCGTGCAGCCAATGGCGTAATCATGATCACCACCAACAAAAGGGGGCAAAGGTCTGGATTTTCCTATAATGGCTATGTTGCTTCAGAACAGGTGTCCAATAAGCTGGACATGCTCACCGGAGATGAATTGCGCAGCTTTCTGGCCACCAACAATATGGCCTTAGGCCCCAACGATGATGACGGTGTCAATACGGACTGGCAGGACGAGGTCATGCAAACCAGCATCAGCCAAAATCACACCCTCTCCTACTCCGGCAGCAACGAAAGCGCTGTTTATGATGCCAGCATCAACTATTTCAAAAATGAAGGTATAATCAAAACCACAGCCAATCAACGCACCACAGGAAAAATCAACTACGAACAATATCTCCTTAATGATCGTTTGAGGTTGGGATTTACCTTATTCAACTCCATCCGGAAGCAAAACTATTTCCCTAACACCGTCACAGGCAACCGCTCCTTTACGGAATTGTTCTTTGGCAATATGCTTCAATACCTGCCTACGGTCAGCCCCTATAGAGAAGATGGAAGCTTCAAGGAAAATCTGGTGGACAATACCACGAGTTATTTTAATCCGCTAGCCTTACTTCTACAAAACAAAGAAGAAAGCACCACCACAACTATTTTGGCCAATCCACGATTGTATTTTGAGCCAATTGACAACCTCAGCTATACTTTGAGCATTTCCTATCAAAATATGGATGTTACCACAGGTCAATATTTGGATCGCGGCTCTCAGGTGGTGCAGGGATTTGATGGTTATGGCGCCCGAACCTCCACCAAAAACATCAAGAAGATCCTGGAGAACTTCGTCACCTATAATTTTACCACCGGCATCCATGGCGTCAAACTGATGGCAGGGTATTCCTGGCAGGAGGATGAGCTGAACGACAGCTTTATGAGCAGCAACCAAGGTTTCATCTCTGATGCCTTAGGTTACTACAACCTCGGCATTGGCAATTTTAACCGTTCCAATTACAGCACCGCCACCCTCAACACGTTGCGGCTCATTTCCTTTTATGGAAGGGTCAATTACTCCCTGGGTGAAGACTTCTACCTTCAGGGATCTCTCAGAAGAGACGGTTCTTCAGCTTTTGGTGCCAACAACCGATGGGGTACATTCCCAGGCATCTCCGCCATGTACCGTCTTAGCAACCTTGGCGGACTGCAGCAAAGTAGCTTTTTGGAGGATTTGCGTCTTAGAGCCGGTTATGGCGTGACAGGTAACTCACTTGGTTTCAACCCATTGATTGCTAGAATGCGCTTTGGGAATGTGGGTACTTTCTATGATAACGGAAACTTTGTGCGTGCAATTGGTCCTACGCAAAATGCCAATCCCGATCTAAAATGGGAGTCCACCGCCATGCTTAACATTGGTTTGGATTTTTCCTTCATGGAAGGCAGATTGGGAGGATCCATTGAATACTATGACAAGCAAACCCGCGACCTTATCTGGGAATATCAGGTGTCTACCACCAAATATCTGGCTCCCCTACTGATTGCCAACGCTGGCGAAATCAGCAATAAAGGGATAGAAATTATGCTAAATGCCTCTCCCGTTCGCAGCAGCAGCTTTCAGTGGGACCTGATGGGCACCTTCTCCACCAACAAAAATGAAGTGACCAAACTGACCAATGAAAATCTGCCCTTAGGCTACCTGAATACCGCAGCCCCTGGAGGCACCGGCCAAAGCGGTATCAACACCCAACGCGTAGCCGAGGGTTACCCTATCGGGCAGTTTTATACCTTAGAATTTGCAGGCAGGGATGAAAGTGGCATGTCTCAATACCGCAAGCCTGACGGAAGCTTGACAACCAGTCCCACCACAGATGATCATGTCTATCTAGGCAACGCACAGCCAAAACTTCTTTATGGACTTAACAGCAGCATGAGCTGGAAAAACTTCGACCTCAACATGTTCTTCCGCGGGGTCTACGGCAATACCATCCTCAACGCCCAATTGGCAGACCTTAACCGGCCTTTCAATGCCTCCCTGTCCAACCTCCCCCGCTTTTCCATGGATGAGCCCATCACCGATGGCAATGTCAGCCGATACTCCAGCCGATACTTAGAAAGCGGCTCCTATTTTAGATTTGACAATGCCACCTTAGGTTATTCCTTTCCTACCCGTTCGAACAATGTGAAGAAGATCAGGCTGTACCTTAATGCCCAGAACCTGTTTATCATCACCGACTATCGGGGCATTGATCCCGAAATGGAGATTGGCGGTCTTACCCCGGGCATAGACATGAAAAATTATTATCCCAAAACCAGAAGCTTCCTTTTGGGCCTTAACCTTAATTTCTAAACCCAGAACTGATGAAGAAGATTAAATATATTAAATTCTATAGCATCCTCAATGGCATTTTGCTGGCGGCAGCCTCCTGTACCGATTTGGATGTGGATATAAAGTCCGAATATACGGAGAGCAATTTCCCGATCACCAATGAGGAATTCATTGCCGCTACAGGACAGATGTACACGCAACTCAGGGAAGAAATCGCAGGATCTTACCATTTTCTTCAGGAATGGAGCACTGACGACGGGATAGTGGTGGCAAGGGCCGGCAACTGGTTTGATGGGGCCCGCTTTGTGCAGCTACACAAGCATACCTGGACGGCGGATCATCCTATTTCAAACACCATCTGGACGTGGGGTTATGCTATGGTATCTACGAGCAACCGCCTCTTGACCATGCTGCAGGATACGCCCGACTCCCCTTCTAAATCTCAGTTTATCAGCGAAATCAGGACCATGCGCGCCTTGGCCTACTTCTTCCTTATGGACACTTACGGCAATGTACCTATTGTGACGGTCTTTGGGGAAGAAGAAATGCCTACCAACGCATCCCGTAATGAAGTGTTTAATTTTATTGTCAATGAACTGAAGGAGTCTTTGGAATATTTGACGCCTGAAGTCAATGCTGCAACCTATGGCAGGCCCACCCAATGGATGGCCCATGCAATAATGGCAAAGTTGTATCTTAATGCCTTTCATTATCTTTCCCCTGACCACAATTATAGTGGCGCTGCCATGTTTGATGAAGCCATTGCCGCCTGTAATGCGATTATTGCAAGTGGGAAATATTCCTTGGTATCGGACTATCTCAGCATCTTCAAACCGGACAATGGACCCCATATCAGTGAGATCATTTTTGCTTCCCCGATGGAAGCCCAATTGGCGCAGGGGATAATGCATCAGCGCTATGAGCTATTACCACAACACAGAGACAAGTATGGCCTTGACTTTAACCCCAGCAATGCTTCTTCCTCTCAAAAAGGCTTTTACGCATACTTTGATCAGGAAAATGACCAGCGGAATGCCATTTGGCTGACCGGAAAGCAGGTTGACAATCAGGGCAATCCTATTATGGTCAGTACTACCAGGGCCGGCTTTAATGACAAGTATAATGGGCCGAACCCCAATGAGGTGATCCAAATCCAGGTAGAGCTGACGCCGGATATTATCTTGGAAAACGAAGCCATATTTGATAAGGGGAACGATCTCGAAAGCCAGTGGCAGGGCTATAGGATTATCAAATACCACCCCGATGCAAATGATTTCAACCGGTTTCAGAACAACGACTATGTGATCTTTCGCTACGCGGACATCCTGCTGATGAAGGCAGAGGCCATACTCCGTGGCGGCAATGATCCGAATGGCCAGTCGGCTGTGTCATTGGTTAATGAAGTGTATGCCCGCGCAACCGGCAAGGCTAACCACTACGCGGATATCAGTTTGGAAGAGCTGTTTAGAGAACGGACCAGGGAGATGGCCAGAGAAGGATGGAGAAGGAATGATTTGATCCGCTTTGGCAAGTGGGAAGATCCCTGGACCTTCAAAACCGACAGCGACCCCACCCACCGCATTTTCCCCATTCCCGCCACAGAACTCAATATCAACCCCAATCTGGTGCAGAATGAAGGGTATTGATAACGGAAATATTTAAGTAAAAGACCACTCCTATAGGGGTGGTCTTTTTTCATAAAAAACGAATCGGTCACAGAACGTGAACGGGAAGAAGACTAAAGAAATATTGATAACGATTAATGAACTATGAAGAACAATATTCAATCGAGGTATTTCCCTCTTTAAATTCTCTTTTTATGACGCTCGAATCTTACCATTATATCTTACATAGAACGTGTGTAATTTTGTCTCAAAAAACGGCATAAATACCGGATGCAAAGCTGCGCCTACTTTAAGGGCTACGAGATGCGCGGTTTTATGGCCTTAATGTTTCAATTTTTCCAACATAAACTCTCTTTACCTAAGCTTTTAAAACCATCTTTTCTGCCCGATCCTGCGCCCGCAAGGCGAGCTCAGTAGCCAGAAAACAGTGTTCTTGGGTCATAGCAGTCTCAGTGCGGTTGACTACGTCATCTACCAACTGGCTGCCATAAGGGAGCGGCACCTGGCTGCAATCAATGTATTTTGTCTCCTTGTTGTTTACCAGGAAAAGATGGTTGCCGCCATCACGACCTGCAACGTCGATATTCTTGCGAATTTCTATATAGCCCTCGGTGCCGAGGATCGTTAAGCGTCCATCTCCCCATGACGCCAGTCCGTCCGGTGTAAACCAGTCTACCCTGATATAGCCAACACCCTTGTCTCCCCGTAACATCACATCACCAAAATCTTCAAACTT
Organism: Cyclobacteriaceae bacterium; assembly: GCA_035303945.1. Classification (GTDB taxonomy): domain Bacteria; phylum Bacteroidota; class Bacteroidia; order Cytophagales; family Cyclobacteriaceae; genus DATGMS01. Next base: position 7,876 of record DATGQZ010000020.1, on the reverse strand, counting down.
TGGATATTGCGGATGGTTAATATTTCCCACTTGAGAAGAGATCACATCTGCTTTTGTGCTTCCTGTAAAATAAAGGAACTGATCGAACTGGTGAGATCCTATGTCAGTAATAATCCCGCCAAAATTTTTTTTGTCAAAAAACCAATCCGGGCGAGACTGGACATTCATTCGATGCGGTCCCAATCCTATTGTTTGGATAACCTTACCAATAGCACCTTCCTTCACCAGTTCCCCAGCCTTGACAGTAGCACGGTTTTCAAACCTTTCGCTGTACATGATGGAATAAATTCGTCCGGTCTCTTTTTGTACCCGGCGAACTTCTTCAAGCTGTTCCAGGCTGGTAATCCCCGGCTTATCTGCCATATAATCCTTCCCATGCTGCATCACCCTGATGCCTAATGGAGCGCGTTGGTCAGGTATGATGGCGCTGAGCACCAAGTGAATAGATTTATCTTCTAAAATTTCTTCTTCGCTTTTAACCTGCTTAGCCTGTGGAAATCTTTTCGAAAAGGCCGCCGCAAGATCAGGTTCCTTGGCATAAAAAGACACAAATTCGCCACCTCCATTGAGGACTGCCTGGGTCTGGGAATATATATGCCCGTGATTGATCCCAATCACGGAAAACTTTATTCTAGGTGCGATGGGATTTAACACGGGCCTCGTAGTGGCCTCCGCCATTGTGCTGCCCGATAATCCTCCTGAGGCACCAAAGGCTGAATCCGCCAAGGATGACATGAACATTAAACCCGATGCTGTCGCAGCTGATCTTTGAATGAATTTTCGTCGGTCAAATTTTTGTTCCTTCATATATTTTCTGACTTAGATGATCGCCTTTTTATAGGGCACTTGGTTGTCGGCATTTTTATGTGATACAATTCCGGGCTCTATATTAGGCTTAAAATTGCAATTCTTTACGCTTCAATAATTAATCCTGCCTTCACTTAAATTGTCGTATTCGAGATGAGCGCCTATAAATCTTATTTATAACTTCTTGGTGTTACATTCAAAACATCTGAATAATTTGGCTAAAAGCAGCCTGCAAAACCATAGAAGTCAAGGTGATTCATCAACCTCAACCCAATATCCCCCTTACCACTTCTCCTTTGACATCTGTAAGTCTAAATCGCCGACCTTGGTGCTTGTAGACTAGGCGTTCGTGGTCGATGCCAAATAAATGCAATAGCGTCGCCTGCAGATCATGCACATGAACAGGATCTTTGACAACATTATAGCCTAACTCATCGGTTTCTCCATAAGTAAAACCGGGCTTGACCCCTGCGCCAGCCATCCATTTGGTAAAACAGCGGGGATGGTGGTCACGGCCGTAATTGTCCGGCATCAAGGTGCCCTGGCTATATACCGTCCGGCCAAACTCCCCGCCCCACACTACCAAGGTATCCTCCAAAAGTCCCCTTTGCTTGAGATCCTTCACCAAAGCAGCCGTTGCGCGGTCGGTTTTAGCGCATTGGTTTTTAATGCCTCCCGGAAGGTTACCATGCTGATCCCAACCCTGATGATAGAGCTGCACAAATTTCACATCTTTCTCCACCAGCCTGCGAGCCATCAGGCAATTGGCCGCATAGGTGCCCGGCTTTCTGCTGTCTTCACCATACATGTCATACACCCAGTCCGGTTCATCTGACAAATCGGTAATTTCCGGCACAGAGGTTTGCATGCGGAAAGCCATCTCGTATTGGGCGATGCGGGCACTGATCTCAGGATCCCCATAAGTATCCTGCTGTACCGCATTCAATGCTTTGAGATAATCCAACATCTCCCGCCGGTCCTCTCCATCGTAATTTTCGGGGTTGCCCAAGTATAATACCGGATCTTTTCCGGAGCGAAACTGCACCCCCTGATGTTGGGACGGGAGAAATCCATTGCCCCACAGTCGGGCATAGAGGGGCTGATCCTGCACGGCGTTGTTCGACACCAATACAATGAAAGCCGGTAGATTTTTGTTGTCAGCGCCTAAGCCATAGCTGAGCCAAGAGCCTATGGAAGGTCTTCCAGGCAACTGATGCCCCGTTTGAAAAAAGGTAATGGCCGGGTCATGGTTAATCTGCTCGGTATGCATGGACTTGATAAAACAAAGTTCATCTACCAACTGTGCTGTATAAGGCATGAGCTCACTCACCCATGCACGGGATTCTCCGTATTGTCTAAAGTTAAAAACAGAAGAAGCCACGGGAAAACTGCTTTGATCAGCACTCATGCCGGTGAGCCGCTGCCCTCCTCTTACCGAATCAGGCAGTTCCTTTCCATGCATATCGGACAGCTTAGGCTTGTAATCGAACAAATCCAGTTGCGATGGACCGCCACTTTGAAAGAGGTAAATCACTCTTTTCGCTTTAGGAGCAAAATGAGGCAATCCAGGAAGGGCAGCTCCCAACTCCGAGGCTATAGGTTGAGCAAAAAGCTCTTCTGTACCCAGTAAAGAGCCCAAAGCCAGAGATCCGATACCCATTGACACCTGAGTGAGGAAGCGCCTTCTATCCATTTTTTTCTCTATCTCCTGAAGATCCGGATGGGTTAAGCGAAAGGGTTGATGATGACACATGACTATCTCTTGGTTATGGCGGCGTCTGAATTGATAATGGTGCTGGCGACCACCGCATTGGCAGCCACTTGACTAGGATCCAAAGAGGCATCTATTCCATAGGCTCCTGTAGCCAGCCAGCCTTTTAGCTTTTCTCGGTTCGTACGAAATTTCTTATATTCATTATCCCGCAGATCAAGCAGAATTTCCATTTCTTGAGGCATGGCTTTCCGCCCTGTCAATTTGAGAAAGGCCTCCTGTACCGCATCGGTAAGCGTCTCCGATCTCGCCATTTGCTCCCCAAGCACTTTGGCCGCTTCCACAAAAGTGGCCTCATTCAGAAGGGTTAGAGCCTGCAAAGGTGTATTAGTTTTTTGCCTATGCCCTACGCTCTCGCTCCTATCTGGCGCATCAAAGACCGCCATGACCGGATGATGTACCGAACGTTTCCAAATCGTGTACAGACTTCGCCGGTAAAGATCCCTCCCTTGCCCTTGGCGGTACACTGCGCCGTTGACCTGCCACAAACCATCTGGCTGATAGGGATACACACTGGGCCCTCCGATAGAAGGATCCAACAACCCACTGGCAAAGAGCACATTGTCGCGGATCATCTCAGCGCTCATCCGCATCGATGGCCCTCTTGCCAAAAGCACATTGTCGGGATCTATTTCTTCCAGATCCTTTCTGGGCAAAGCTTTTTGACGGTAGGTGGCGGACATGACCATCATTTTTTGCAAGGCTTTAACGTCCCAACCGGACTCTCTAAACCGTGTCGCCAGCCAATCCAGCAACTCAGGATGGGAAGGCATTTCCCCTTGGTTGCCGAAGTCACCAGAAGTAGCTACCAACCCCCGGCCAAACAAGTTTTGCCAAAATCGGTTGACCGCCACCCTAGCGGTGAGGGGATGCTCGTCGGAAATTAACCATTGGGCAAGACCCAAGCGGTTTTTGGGCAGATCCTCCGCCATAGGCAGGATACTTTGCGGGGTATTGGGAAACACCTCCTCCCCATGGGCATGGTATTCTCCCCTTTCCAGCACATAGGTGGGCCGTCGATCCTTCATCTCCTGCATGATCATCACCTCCTGCACCACTTCTACGCTATCCGCATGGATTTTCCGTTGACGTACCACCTCCTGGAGCTTTTGGCGGTAGAAAGATGAATAGTTGCTAAGATAAAAATGCTTCAACGCTGCTTTCTCCTTTGGGGAAAACTGCTCCGGCGCTTTGGCTAAGAGTTGGCGGTAAGCTTCAGGCTGACTGATCTGGAGAATCTCTACAGGAGACAATTGCTGGTCATATACGCTAACTTCATCCACCAAGGCACCCTTTAGCCCCTTCCCTCTCCAAACGGCTCCGATCTGTAGACCGGGTTGACTATTCCCTGCAAAGAGAATGTCTTTGTAAAGGTTATCATGCGTCGTGTGGGTGGCCATTTCCTCCCCGTTCAAATACACCTTTAAACCGGAGGCTTTCGACGAGCCATCATAGCTCATGATCAGGTTGATCCATTGTTCGCGGGGAACTCCTTCTTGCGTGACTTTTCTGAGGGCATTATAAGGAGCTGTATGCGCCATCAGTAGTTCCAGCTTATTATCCTGCAGGCTAAGGTGATAGCCCCGATAATTGAACAGCACCGCGCCGGAGCCCTTGTGGAAAATTGCCCCGTCTGTAAGCGCTTTAGGGATATGGACCCAAATACTTATCGAAAAAGGTTCACTTTTGGAAAATACACCAACACCGGCTAAATCGAGCCAAGCATCACCGTCCAGTTTTACTGCTTGGCCCAAATAGCCATCTTTCAATTCCGGCACCATGTCTTTGGCTTCGTTACTTTCCATTTTTCCCTGCTGACGGGTGTTCAGCTGGTTAATCAGCTCCTTTTGATCAAAGTTAAAATGAGCGACACGGCTTTGCGGAAATTCCCGATGAAGATCGGCTTGATAGGCCTTTCTATCCGACCATTGCTTAAATGCTGCTTCTTCGGCGTTCGCCAGCTCCTCGAGGGTGGATTCTGCTGCCTCTTTTTGGAATTGGAGATAGCGGAGCAACTCGTCTTTCTTGTCATCGGTAAACAGCATAGTGGGCACGGGCATGGCATTGTCCCAGGATATCTGCCCTGCTTCATCCACATTATTAAAAAAGCTGCTGAGTTCGAAGAATTCCTTTTGGGAGATGGGATCATACTTATGATCATGACAGCGGGCGCAGCCTAAGGTCATGGCTAGAAACGCCTGTCCCAGCGTGTGGGTGCGATCAACTACATACTCCACGCGAAATTCTTCCTCTACTATGCCGCCTTCCATATTTTGTGGATGGATTCGATTGAAGGCGGTCGCCAATAGCTGCTCTTTGTTGGGATTAAGATGCAGATCTCCCGCTAGCTGATAGGTAATAAATTGATCGTAGGATAGGTTTTCGTTAAAAGCTTTGATTACCCAATCCCGATAAGGCGACATATCGCGGTAACGATCCACTGTGTAGCCATGAGTATCAGCAAAGCGGGCGATATCCATCCAATGCATGGCCATCTTTTCTCCGTAGTGTGGGGATGCCAAAAAGCGGTCAACCATTTTTTCGTACGCTTCAGGGCTTTCATCAGCTAGAAAATCTTTTATTTCCTGAACGGTGGGTGGTAGCCCGGTAAGGTCCATTTTTACTCTGCGAAGCAAGGTTTCCTTATCTGCCTCGGCGGAGGGGACTATGCCTGCTTCTTCTAATCGATATTTTACAAATTGATCAATAGGTCCTCTCGTCCAAGACGGGTCTTTTACCTTGGGAGGCGCAGGATCTGTAGGCGGAATAAATGCCCAATGTTTTTTATAGACTGCTCCCTGTTCGATCCACTTGATCAATATGGCCTTTTCTCTAGCGCTCAGGCTGAGGTTGGAGTTGGGAGAAGGCATTTGATAATCTGGATCTTGGGAAAGGATACGATGAAAGACTTCACTTTGCGCCAGCTTGCCGGGGCGGATAGCGACCTTGCCAGGAGATTCAGGAAGTTCTGCGAATGCTTCCTCCGGTAAGTCGAGCCTAAGTCCTGCCATCATGGCCGCCTGATCCGGTCCATGGCAGGCAAAGCATTTGTCTGAGAGAATGGGCTTAACATGGATATTAAAGTCCAAAGCCTCCGGAAGTGCGTCGTAGGCCAATTGAACGTCTTCAGGCAGAGAAGGTGTACAAGAGAAGGCCAACAGGCAACAGAGTATCGGGATCCAGCAAAAGCCCTTCATAAGGTTTGGATATTTGGGGTTTAAGCGTAGTAAAGCATTGGCCAGGGCAAGGCCTGCTTTATTTTAATCCCAATATAAAGAAGAAAAGTCTAAATCCATCGTGGAGAATAAGTTAAAACAGATGGGAGGCATCTCGCTACTACCGATGTTGTCTATTATGCTTACCCTTATATCCATCGAAACCTTTAATATGTCCCAGCAACAAGAAAAATCAGTTGCGTTGGCAGTATAGCCTGATTGCAATTTTTGTACATGATAAAAATAAAATTACCATTGCCCACTGACCCTCAAGGAATCATGGTTATATGGAAAATGAATTCCTATTCCCACAGGACATGACCAAAGCCAAACTTGGTCCATTGTATTCATTATCCCACAAAAAACACCCAGGTAGTAAAATCTTCTGAAAAATCAATAAAGCGGTGTTCGGTATAAGCGGGAACATACAAAAAATCGCCAGGCTTAAAATCCATCACCTCGTCATTCAACTGGAACTTGCCGGATCCGGAAATCACCAGATAAAACTCATCCCGATCATGTGGCTGCTGCTTATCCACCACATGAGGCTGATAAACTTCCACTGACAGCAATGGGTTCTCAAAAAGAGGTATAAATTCCTTACCGGATTGTTTCAGTTGCTGTATAGCCTGATCCTGAGAGATTTTGTTTGGCGCGTTCATATGTTTCTCGTGATAGTGCCGGTCGATTCCCGATCAATAGTTGAGCGTTGAACCATTTTAAACAAAAATACCTGGTTTTTAGGCGACAATGAGCTCACTTTTAAGCTATCTCCCTCCCGTCACGTCGATGAAAATTCCTGTGGAGTAAGAGGACTTATCCGACGCAAGCCAAAAAATAGCCTCCGCCACCTCCTCTGCCAAACCTCCCCTTTTCATCGGGATGCTTTCCTTGATTCGATCCACGCGGCCAGGCTCCCCGCCATCTCGGTGGATATCCGTATAGATAAATGCGGGCCGCACGGCATTGACCCTGATGCCTTCATCTGCTACTTCTTTGGACAAGCCTATGGTAAAGGCATCCATGGCTCCTTTTGAGGCGGCATAATCAACATATTCATGAGGGGATCCTGTCCGCGCGGCAATGGAAGACACATTTACAATGGTCCCGCCTTGCCCACCATGCTTGAAGGCCATCCGCTTCACAGCTTCCCGTGCGCAAAGTATTTGCCCAATGATATTGGTAGCAAAAACCCGGCTGAGTCTTTCCACATCCAATTGCTCCACCCTTATCTGCCGCTCCAGGATGCCGGCATTGTTTACCAATGCGTCTAAACGGCCATACTGTCTATCCGTCTCCTCAAACAGCCGGAGCACATCCTCCTCTCTAGCGATATCTGCCTGCACCATTATTGCCTCTCCTCCCCCCTGTCGGATGTGGGCCACCACGCCTTCAGCTGCTTGTAGATCGCGGCGGTAGTTGACTACCACGGCATAACCCTTTTCAGCGGCAAGCTTGGCGGTAGCAGCACCTATTCCCCTACTGGCACCGGTGATGATCATGGTTTTCATTGGCTGTCGTATTTGTATGTATCTGGTAATCCTGCCTTTGATCCCTACCTTCTACAAGAAGAGAGAACCAATTTAGCAACCCACTACTGAAATCACTAGCGCAGGGGAAAGTTTCTCGGACTGACTAAAGAAAAAATATTGTGCGATAAATCCAGGTGAATTTGTTTAGGGGAGGAGTCTGCTTAACAAGCAGTTTATCGAACCTGAATAATGTTTATGATACTGTACGACATTATCATTTTGAGCAAATAAAAAATAGAATACCACTAAACACGCGAAACTTGGTCCGCATTATGTACGCAAAAAATAAAAAGCCACTGAAAATCAGTGGCTTCTCTTCAATTTCGTCGGGGTGGCGGGATTCGAATACTTTCTATAGCTTTCTCTAACTTAATTTTTTCTATCTGATAATTAGGCAGTTATGAATTTTCGTTTTTAACTTTATGTGTCTTAATTAAGTTGATATAGAACAAAAACAAGAAAATTTGTCCGCAATTTGTCCGCATTATGAAGTGTAGTTTTTATCTTGACAGACCATACAACCCTGAAATCGACAACGAATTTTTACAGAT
>DATGQZ010000019.1:0-52461 GCA_035303945.1 Cyclobacteriaceae bacterium | reverse complement strand
TGCATACGCGTTACGCACCCGTGCGCCACTCTCTCCCGCCCGAAGACGGGATACCGTTCGACTTGCATGTATTAGGCCTGCCGCTAGCGTTCATCCTGAGCCAGGATCAAACTCTCCATTGTAAGGTTTTTTGCGATGGCCTTAAACCATCTTTGTTCCGTTTCAGATGCTGAAGCATCCATAAGGATGCATTCCGTCGTATTGTCTTACATTACTTCAATGAACTTTCTCTCTTCATACCGGGGAAAAACACCCTTTTTTCAGAGACTTGCTTTCGGATCGTTTTCCGAATTTGAGAGTGCAAATATCAGGAGAATTCTTTTATCAAACAACAAAATTTAAAAAAGAATTTTTCAATTTTTATTAGAGAAAATTTTGGATAAAACCTCGAATTCATCTCTAATGCCCTGACCTTTTGTCTAAGCGTTCCCGAATGGGACTGCAAACATAAAACACTTTTTTAGAATTACCTAACCTGCCTTCTATATTTTTTTCAAGTTATTTATAAATCACTGAAAATTAGTATTTTTCTCTTTTAACTTTTCTTCTGCTTATATAAAGGCACCGTACTGCAAGGTTCCCCATACATAATAGAGCGCGCAGTACCTTTCAATTTCTTCACAATTTCACCATAGGCAAACAAAGGAACCGCCACCTTGCTGCAACCTTTTATCACTACAGGACGGTCTCTAAATTCCTCTGGATTAATTGACTCAAGCGCCTTCTCAAATAAATATTGCTCCAATACCTCCATATTTCCCATTACCACTTCTGCCGCCACTCCCTCGAGATAAGTCATGACTAACATAAATGCCCAAGTTGGAACAATGGCATCTACGCCACAAAAAATAGCGACGTACTTCCCCCGATATTTTTCCCAATCCATGTGCTTCAACGCCTCACGAAAATCCTTCTCCCTCAACACCAGACCTTGGTACAGGTGGTTTCGGAGATCAAAAGCCATTCTTTCACCGGGGGTATAATATTGCTCCAGGTCTATGGTAACAATGGGACTGTTTGCAACACGGTTGACTATTTCATTCATAACAACAAGTTCTTCTTAGACTTTAAAACCCGAAATTCCTTTAGGTAGTTCGGCTCAAAGTAGGCTACATCTTCAAACCGCCCAGCTTGGAATTTCACTGCAGCAAGCTCTCCTATTGTACTGGAGGAATTTAGTAAGGGGACAAAAACTGCATTGGGATGGCGGATAACATTCCTCACTTTTTCATTGGCATCCCCTAAAAAGAAAACCTTGCCCTTAAGTAAATAAGCATCAAAAGAAGCCTCATCCACAACAAGGGGAGCCAATGGTTCGATCTCATCCAGCGCTGCATTCAACACCTTACAATACACCTCCATCCTCCGCGCGTCAATCATGGGCACAACCACATCCGCTTCGGCAATAAAAGGAACTGCTCTTTTGGCCAAAGCATCCAAAGTATCCACCCCTATTAAGGGCACCTCCAAGGCATAAGCCAATCCTTTGGCCGTAGACACACCAATACGCAAACCAGTATATGATCCCGGACCACCTGACACTGCTACCGCTCTAATTTGATTTCGGCTTACCGCGCTTTGCTCCAAAAGGACTTCGATCATAGGCATCAATTTCTGCGCATGAATATTGTCCTGATGCAATTCCGCAATAGCGTGAAGACGCCCCTGCTCATCGTGCAGTGCGATGGAACAAACTGATATAGCGGTCTCTATAGAAAGTATAAACCCCATGTCGCACCCTATCAGCCTCTTTGTTTGTCTGCCGGCTTTAACATAGAAGCGTACTGCTCTTGGTTATCGAGAACCTGAATCGCCTGCTTAATCTCGGAATCCTCATCCAATGATGCTTCTACCATCCCTTGCTCATAGTAATAGCGGGAAACGATTTCGTCTTTTAAAGCGCCTTTAATTTCTTCCTTGAAAGTAATTAAATCCTGCTCCTTACTATGGCTGACACTTTTTTTCAAAGAAGCGATATCGTTCTTGATATCTTCGTAGTACTTTTCTTTTTCAGAATAACGAACCAGGTCCTCTATAGCCTTCTCCACCCGCGTGGTATAATCATATTCTTTATCCTGAAGCCAGGCGACAAAATCGTAGTATAACTCATCCGACACCTGATACTCGCGCGGGGAAGCTATGCTTTCATGTTTTAGGAAAAATTCGTTCACATACCTAAAGATCAAGCTTCTGGTCACCAAACTATACGTAATTGGTGCATATACTTTGGAAGGAACTTCTTCATCAGGTTCAATGCCTGCACCATCCAATACAATTCTACCGCTTCGAGTTTTAAATTCCTTTCGCAAGGAATCCGGAATTACTTTAGCATTACCATCTTCATCCCGATCACTGTAATCGATGGCTTGGATACACCTTCCGCTGGGGATATAATATTTAGCAGTTGTGACTTTTACCTGGGAGTTATAGGCTAAGGGAATGGTGCTTTGAACCAAGCCCTTGCCAAACGTTTTACGTCCTATCAATACTGCCCGGTCATAATCCTGAAGAGCCCCTGCAACAATCTCGGCTGCGGAAGCACTGCGTTCATTTATCAAAACTACCAAAGGAATATCTTTATCTAATGGCGAACGCTCGGTCTTGTACACTGCGTTGACATTCGCCAGCTTGCCCACAGTTCTAACCACCTCTCTGCCTTTTGGGATAAATAGGTTTACTATTTCCACGGCTTCTTTCATCACACCACCAGGATTGTCCCTGACATCCAAGATCAGTTTCTGAGCACCTTGGGCTTTTAAATCAACTACAGCCTTTCTCACGTCCGATGAGGCATTTGTTGTAAAATCGGTCAACTTGATATAGCCGGTATTTGCGTCTACCATTCCATAATAAGGAACATTGCTAATAACGATTTTCTTTCTCGTCAAGTCTACTTTCAAAGTATCCCCACCGCGCTTCACCGTCACCCTAACGGCTGTATTGGCAGGTCCTTTCAATAGCTTCGATATTTCTGAAGTTTCCTCCTTCACCACATCTATGGAGTCAATTTTAAGAATAGCGTCGCCAATCCTCAAGCCACCCACCTGCGCAGGAAAGCCTTTATAGGGCATCAGGATCATATTGATCCCGGTTCTATTACCGATCAACGCTCCTACCCCACCATATTCACCTGTGGTCATCATCCTGAAATCATCAGAATCTTCTTCAGGAATATACTCCGTATAGGGATCCAGCTCCTCTAACATAGCATTGATTCCTACCGACACCAATTCGTCTGGATTTATTTCATCTACATAGTAGGAGTCCAACTCCCTCACTAAAGAAGCAAAAATGTCCAGGTTTTTGGCAATGGAAAAAAGCTTATCATTTTTGGGGTTGAAGGAAAAAAGAAGTACTACAACCACTGACAATGAAACCAACAGCGTAGTGATTTTATTTCTTCTATACATCATTTTTTTTCGGAATTCGGTAAATGGTTTAGATCGGCAATCTTTTTCAAGATCCGTTGGACTTTGTGTTGAATAGTCTGGAAATCTTCCAGCTCAGAAGCAACGTAAATTAAAGCTATCTTATTTTTAGCAACAGAGGAAGAAATCAGGGATTTATTTAGACGGTATGCCTCCTTGACCCGCCTTTTGATATAATTTCTATCGACTGCCTTTTTGATCTTCCGTTTAGAAACAGAAAAAAGCACCTGATTAGTTTCAGCATGGGGATCCTCCACAGTCATATACATAACCTTGAAAGGATATAAAAAAAAAGAGGAACCTTTGTTAAAAAGCTCCTTTATAGACTTTTTTGAATGTAGTCTCTCATTTTTTTGAAGTCGATAATTCATTCTGTGGATTTGGCCAAACCCAAAAGTACGTCAAAAAAAACGCAGACTGAATTATTTCTTCAATGTCTTTTCTGAAGAAACCGATAATTTTTTCCTTCCTTTTGCTCTTCTTGCTCTCAATACCCTTCTACCATTAGGCGTTGACATTCTTTCCCTGAAACCATGCTTGTTTCTTCTTTTTCTGCGGGAAGGTTGAAATGTTCTTTTCATGATTATGTAATGCTTTATTTTCTAACTAATGCTGAACCTTATGACACCACTACGGGCTCTTCCTAAAAGGATTGCAAAGATAGGTAGCTTTTTTTTATTTACAAACCAGTACATTACATTTGTTTTTATACAAGTTTGAAAATTTCCGATGGAATACCTGATCTACAGAACCAAAATTCCCTCCCAATATATCGATCTCCAATTAACATTAGAGGCGGCTGCTAATGAAACCATTACCCTGCAATTGCCATCCTGGCGGCCTGGCCGTTATGAGTTGGCTAATTATGCCCAGAAATTAAGAGGCCTTTATATCACTGCGCCCTCGGGAGAAAGGGTGGCATTGCACAAGGTTTCGAAGGACCGTTGGTATTTCTCCGCCGGCGAATCGGGTAAATACAGCATCCAATACCAATTCCATGCCTCGCAAATGGATGCAGGCGGAAGTTGGTCCGATGACGAACAATTATATATCAACTTTATCAACCTGGCTTTTCAGGTGCTTGGCCGGGAAGAGGAGAAAATCATTATAAAACTTGATTTACCCAGTAACTATCGAGTCGCCACCGCATTGCCTAGTTCAAAAACAGGAAAGTTCATAGCGGAGGGATTCCAGCACCTGGTGGATAGTCCCTTGATTGCCTCTGCCACTTTAAAGCACTACCAATATCAGGTCTATGCCCATACCTTTCACCTGTGGTTTCAGGGCGACATTCATTTTGATATGGAAGAGCTGCTTGAACAATTTTACAAATTTACCCAACGACAAATAGATGCTTTCGGTGCCTTTCCAGCAGCGGATTATCATTTCCTCTTCCAATTGCTACCCTACCCCCACTACCATGGGGTGGAACATCAATACTCCACGGTCATAACCCTGGGTCCTGCCGAAGACTTGGCTACAAAGACTTCCTTGGATAGGCTGATGGGGGTGAGTTCGCATGAGCTGTACCATTTTTGGAATGTATGCAGGATCAGACCCAAGGAACTCCTTCCATATGATTTTAGTCAAGAAGCCTATATCAATACAGGAATGGTAGCGGAAGGTGTGACTACCTATATGGGTGATCTTTTTCTATGGAAATCGGGCTACTACTCAGACGAAGCTTATTTTGCTGTTCTGGAAACTTTAATCAACCGGGAGTTTGAACAGTTTGGTTGGAGAAATCAATCCATTGCTGAATCAAGTTGGGATCTTTGGCTGGACGGCTACAAGGCAGGTGCTCCGCACCGGAAAGTAAGCATTTATAACCGTGGTGCTTTGCTTTCCCTTTGTATCGATCTGTTGTTATTGGAGGAAGGAAGCTCTTTATCAAAAGTCATGAAAATGATGTGGCAGCGATTTGGACAACCTGACAAAGGATACAGTTTGGGCGACTTTCAGGCTATTATTACTGAAGAGCTAAAAGACAATGACACGGTGCGCCACTTTTTTGACAATTTCATCTTCGGAACAACTGACCTGCTGCCCTATTTGGTCACACAACTGGAAACAGTCGGCCTGCAGCTGGAGGCCCACAAGATGGATAACCTCGCAAGCGCCTATGGAATCATGGTGGAAGAGAATATGAGGGTGAAATCGGTGCATCCCGACAGTCCCGCCTATGAGGTTGTCATGATTGGAGATATTGTCAAAAGTGAAATTTCAGAAACAGCTGCAGACCAGCAGGTGTTGGAACTGTCCGTATTCAGAGGGGCCCGCCCTATAGCGGTAGAACTTCCTTTCAGTACAGACAGCTACTTTATGCGCTATCAGATTACAAAAAACACTGATCCAGAAAAATTCTCAGCCTGGAAAAAGGGAATATGAAGGCGCTGAGCGAAGATTAAGCTGAATATCTGCATCCGTATGTTATGATAATAGCGTTAATACCCTTAGGATCAAAACAATAAATACCATGAACACGCTACAGCACATCGAACATTGGGCGGACACCCACCATCCAAGATGGATTGACTTTATCCGCATTGCATTGGGTATGTTTATCTTCTACAAAGGAGTTTTGTTTATCTCCAACAAGGAAGCCTTGATGAATATGATGAATCACGTAGATACTGCCTTGTTTAATATGGCGATGGTACACTATGTGGCTTTTGCACATTTATTTGGAGGGGTACTTATAGCTCTCGGCCTAATGACACGCTTGGCCGTGGTGTTCCAACTACCCATACTGCTGGTGGCTGTATTTCTCGTCAACATCAATATGGGCTTCTTTTCCGTAGCTAATAATTTGGAATTTGAAATTTCCCTGATCGTCCTCATTTTGTTGATCGTCTTCTTAGTCTATGGCTCGGGTAAGTTCTCTGTAGATCAATACATGAAGGATCATCCACATTGGTGATTAAAAATAGGCCAAATGGATGGTTTAGGTCAGGGAAAGAACTACTTTTATAGAGCCTCCTTTATGCTAAGGGGACTTTTTATTCACACAGGTGACTGCAAATTATGCACATAGAATCAAATATAGAGAGTTTACAAACATTTAACCTTAACGAACTTCCTGAGCTGTCCCTCCACTTGGTTGAAAAGGCCAAACAAGCTGCTGATAAAGCCTATGCACCTTATTCGGGATTTGCTGTTGGTGCTTCCCTACAGCTGGAGAATGGGGAAATTTTAATGGGCAATAACCAGGAGAATGTAGTTTATCCCGCTGGCATCTGTGCTGAAAGGGTAGTAATGACTTATGCCCACGCCAACTGGCCGGAACTTAAGCCCGTAAAAATGGCAGTGGTAGCGAAGAAAAAGGAGGCAACGCAATATTCCTTTGTGACGCCTTGTGGAATATGCCGGCAAACGATAGCTGAATATGAAAGGATCTTCAAGAGTCCTATAGAAATCTATATGTTGATTCCGGGCGATAGGGTGATCGTAGCTAAGGGTATAGATTCGTTGCTGCCCATCAAATTTTCCGATTTCTAATAAAAAAGCCCAATGATCAGAAAAGACCATTGGGCTAATATTTTTCTCGTTGAAGATTAGAATGGTTTGCCCATCGCAGCATACCAAATCCCCCCGTAAAGGTGGTTTAAAAAATCATCATCCTGAAAAGCCTCCTCCACGTGTCCTAGACCGGTATAGAAAATCCTGCCGCCATCAAATTCATGATACCAGGCGATGGGGTGAACTTCTCCCATACCTGCTTTTTGTCCACGGATCGATCCGACATCATAAGATGTCTCATCCAATTGAACCAGGATGGTCACATCTTTATTAAAGTTTTTGTATTCATACCATTCGTCTGTTCGAATCCAATTTTCATTAAGATGATAAGTGGAAGGATGGTTTCTATTTACCACTTTTAACCTCGCTGTCTGCTGGTGGGGATGGTGATTAAACTGCCCTCCGATCATCCTGCTATACCATTCCCAGTCATATTCTGTATCAGCTGCACTGTGAACGCCTACCACTCCTTTTCCGCTTTTTACAAATGCCTCAAAGGCTGACTTCTGCTCATCATTTAAAATATTGCCGGTAGTGCTCATCATGATAATTACGTCATAATTGGCTAGACCCTCCTTGGTAAACACAGAAGCGTCCTCCGTGGCATAGACCTGAAAACGATGTTTGGAGGCTAATTTTTTAATTGCTGCTACGCCCTCAGGTATAGATTGATGCCTAAAGCCCTGCGTCTTGCTAAATACTAATGCTTTGAACTGCTGCGCAAATCCTTCGGAAGCGGGTAACAGAAAGATAGCTGCACATAAAATGGCGGAAAAGGCCGCGAAGAATTTCTTTTTTGGGTTCATATGATTGACTTATTGTATGAGGTTATAACGATTCCTCTTTCGTGCGCCGTGTTATGACACTTTCCAGAGGTATAAGATGTAAAATAAAGAGATTATTTAACCATTTCAAATTTCTCACCGGCGACTTTCCGGCTGAAAGCATTAAAATGCCACCATTCGGAGCCTATTCCGGTAAATCCAGCATGGCTCATCGCTGCCCTAAGGATATCCCTGTTAGCCACCTGTGCCTGGGTAATCCTTCCCTCCTGTACCATTTGCTTTTCCCGGTCGGGATAGGCAGCATAACCAAAGTAATCATAATGTGTTCCCATATCCAGTTCCTCCCCGGTCTGTGCATCCGCAAGGGTCAAGTCTACGGCCACGCCAAAATTGTGAAGGCTTCCTTTTTTCGGGTCCGCTACATAGAGGGGTTTGATGTCCTCCGGCTTTTCCAACTCATCCCAAAGGATCTGCTGTACGCTTAGTGGCCGGACACCATCAAAAACTTTAAAAGTGAGATTTGGGTGCTGCCGCTGCAAATAGGCCAAAGCATCGGAAAGCATTGCTACAACCACGGGCTGCAGATAACAGTTTTCCAATTCTCCGTATACATCTTTGCCGAAAAAATTGTCTTCGCTCGAATATTTTAGTTCTACAAAAACCTCAGGTATTACAGCCTGAACATCTACCAACCCTACGTCTATTAAGCGCTGTTCCAGTTCACCTACTGGTGCAGGCTCAGCTTTGGATAACTCCGCCACATGGTCCACATCACGCACTGGAAGTTCATGATCAGGTGCAAGGGCTTCTGCGGTTTTAGCTTCTTGTGGAGCTTGACAAGAAACCATTAATACTATCAAAAGCCAAGTGCTAAAAGAATGTGTCATACTTCTAATCGACGAGTAGGTGGATAGAAATTGTAATGGCAATGCGTCCACCATTATTCAAGTTACAGCTTATCATGGCACGCGGCTAGCACTTTAGCAAAACAGCGGGACGCTGAAGGATTTAAAATTTCTTCGGCCTTAGCTCACCGTGACATGTGTATTTTGTGCTTCTCTAGCAACTCTTCGTTGACGTAGCAGCAGTCCAACGCCAATATAACATAACGAGGTGACAAATCCTGAAATAGGAGATACGAGAATTTCCTTGCCAGCATCTATTACCACATGTTGATCCAAGATCAAGTGATTAATGGTCGCATCTTCAACCATATGCAGCAAAACCACCGGCCAGATAGATTTCACCAAACGGTACATCTCAACATACATGATGCTCCAACAGATCATGCTGAAGATGGCAAAAAGTACAAAAGGAATTCTATCTATGGGCAATACTTGTTGTAATGAAGCTTCGGGCAAAAAATATAAGTAGTAAGGAACATGCCATGCCCCCCAAACTCCTCCCACGATCAGGTAGATCCAGAAGTCATTAAGCCTTAACTTTATCAACTTTGATGTCAAATAGCCGCGCCAAACAATTTCCTCAAAAATATTTTTTATAAAATTGGGAAGCAGGGCAACTAGAAATCCTGAAAAGTATACCTCTTGATCAAAGCCTGAAAAATCAATCCACCCTAACGCTTTCCCCAGACCCAACATCAACAAAGTGACCAGCGGATAAATCATCAAAGACAGCATGTACCAAGAAACATTGCCGCTAAAGTTCGGCTGTAATCCAATATCTTTCCATCCGTCCTCGGCAAATTGCCTTAGCAGCAACATGGTGATGAAGGGAAGAACTAACCAAATCCCCATACCCAATGTCTCGCCTTCAGGCTGGGGACCGATGATTTGGTCTACCCAATACCCGAGCCATCCGCTAAAAAGAACTACGAGGCAAAAAATTAACAGGTTCCGCAAGGTCTGATTTTTCATAAAATATGTCTAAAATTTAAGGCATGACAATGAATTCAGCGTGCAACAATACAACACCGGCATAACGATCTGCTTAATCTAGCTCTTAGGGGATCAATTGAATACTAGGTATTTCTAAAAATAGTGGTCGCGCTTGCCTGGGCCACCGGTAAAACCACTATGTCAGCCAATACCACATGCGCAGGGCGCGTCACTGCAAAGGCTATAATATCTGCAATGTCCTCTGCGACCAAGGGTTTGAAACCGTGGTATACCGCGTCTGCACGATGATTGTCCCCTTTAAATCTGACATTTGAAAATTCCGTTTCCACAGCGCCGGGATGAATGGCCATCACTTTAATGCCATACGGATTAAGATCCAATCGCATTCCCGCAGTCAAAGCATCCACAGCATGTTTTGAAGCACAATAAACATTTCCTTTAGGATATACTTCTTTACCGGCTATAGAACCGATATTGATGATTTGACCCTGCTTTCGGGTGACCATTCCAGGTATTATTTTTCGAGAGATGTACAGCAATCCTTTGACATTAATGTCCAG
This sequence comes from Cyclobacteriaceae bacterium, assembly GCA_035303945.1. Taxonomy (GTDB): domain Bacteria; phylum Bacteroidota; class Bacteroidia; order Cytophagales; family Cyclobacteriaceae; genus DATGMS01. The sequence continues at coordinate 42,310 of DATGQZ010000019.1, read as the reverse complement.
CATCGCGTCCCAATCTTCAGTATCTCCGGTATGAATGGGATCCAATCCATGGGCATTTCCAGCATTATTGATCAAAACGTCAATGTCCTTCCACTCATCAGGAAGAGAATCAATGGCCCGGTCAACGGCTTCTTTATGCCTAACATCAAAAACCAGATAGGTAAAGTTGACCGTCTCCGGCAACTCAGCCCTAAGTGCTTCAAGCCGTTCTTCTCTCCTGCCACAAGCTATGATGTGAAAGCCCGCTTTTGCCAAGGTGATGGCTGTTGCCCTGCCGATGCCCGAAGTGGCGCCGGTGACGAATGCTATCTTACTTTTCATGGCCTTAAATTAAGGGAAAAGCATTAGCTAAAAAAATCGATTAGGAAAGGTAATTTCGATCCAACCCTTTATCCTAAAATTCTGCGCATCCCCTTCGCCTTAAGGCTCTTCCCACGGAGCAAGAGGCCATACGGATTGAAGCATGTCCTTGCGCAAAAAAACGAAGCTCCGGGTTTTTAGGCAGCTTACAATACCATCAAAAATGCTTTGCAAACGCATAAAAAGCAATTGCAGAGGTCTTTTTTTCAATTGCAATAGGATTTTCCTTTGTTACAATATAATTCCCAGCTCTTACAATAGGATTTATTTCTGTTACATGAGGATTTCCACCTATTACTCATGCGCTTCCAGCGGTTACATTTGCATTAAAAAGCCTTACAATAGGATTATTTTCTATTACAGGACTGTTTTGAAGCTTTACATGACTATGCAAAGAGCCCGCAATAGCATTTTATCACAGCTGAGAATAGCAGGTGTTTTTGACCAGCGCTACAAGTATATTGCATCGTGGCGCGAAAGGGGCAGCTACGGCGTTTGCACTTTATCGGGTAAAGCTTGCTGTATTTCATCTATTATTTCTTCATTGGATGCACGCTTTGCTGAATAATAGATCTTCTTGCCATCTGTCTTAGTAAACAGGATGACCGGCTCTTGATTCGCATTTAAAATCAGCTTTACCACCTCCTGATCTGAAGTTCGAAAATACCCCTTACGTGCCGATCCCAAAGCAAAGCCGTTGGTCTTATAAGAGATTTTTGGAGGTTGATCCACCAACGCTATACCTGCGATGTCGGCAGCTGTCAAAGTTTCTCCGTAATTACCCTTGATGATAACAGCTGAAGGTTCTATGATAAGCGCATTTTCTTGCAAGCCATATCCCAAAAGCCCAGCAACCGCCAATAATGTTACTGCCAGTATAATGATACTGATGCTATTACCCACCTTCCCGACTCCTCTCGAATACTTTCTTGCTATGACAATAAAATACAGATAGGCAAGGATAGGATATAGCGCCAAAAATATTCCACCAGCCTCCTCGCTTATGAGGTAACTGGTCGCTGTCCCTAACAACAGCAGTGAAATTCCCAAAAAAAGATGAAAGCGTCGGAAGAATGAAATAAGGGCGCTAATATCTACCTTTTTCCGGTCTTCCTCACGCATGGTATTGTATCCAGCAAGAAGATATTGGGCGTTTCCTTCGGTCACAATAAATCCGATAATAACAAAGAGTAAACTCACCCCAAGTAAGACGTAGATCATACCAACAAAAATTTAAAGCGATCGCTTAATAATATACAGCAAAAAAATTAACCCAAAAAGCGCTCCTCTGAAAAAAAGCTCCTGAACCGGCTGATTTGAATTTTTAGTTGAAGTTGGCTTCCCCACGGCGCAATAAGGCTGAGTCAGGGCTTCACCTTCCAAACTTTATCGGAGAAAGGGAGATATTCCGGCAGGGCTGCGGATCCGTACCACAAATATACATCGTAATCAAGAAGCTTGTTGGCTATAGCTGGATCACTTTGCAGCAACTCGGCCGCTTCATCGGCTGATGCTAAGTTATTTAATATAAAAATCCCGCGGTAAGCATTATCATTCTTTCCCAAAGGTCCTGCCACCACCAATTTACCTTCTTCTACGAGACGATTGATATTATCCAAATGACCTCTAAAGCTCTCACTAATCAAGGCTTGATCAGTGGTATTGTTGCTCCCGGACTTTAGTATTACCAAAAAGTAGGTCTTCATCCCATATTCATCTCCGCCAAGTTTTACCGCCAAGTCCTTATCGTAATTAGGATTTGCGAGAGAGTCTGTCTGCGCAAAGGACCAACTGCATAGTGTCCAAAGGGCTAGGGCGGATATATATTTCACGGGTTTTTAGATTAAGAAAATTGGAGTTATCCGTAAATATCGTTGAGTATTCCAGCGAGCCTTATACCGGCTGCGAACAGCCTGTCTTCAACCACAGGGAAATATTTGTAACCATATTCATAAGAAAGCCGCTTGTTGTCCGGCAAGTCATATACCATGGGACGAATGTCTTGAGCCTCCTTGAGCCACTGCATGATATCCGCCGCCTGCAGTTGATGTACTGTGGCTTTATCCGCCCTTTTGTTCAGGTGTTTGGCGATCTCTGTGAAACTCAGGTTTTGCCCTTCAATCATCTTGGTGTCCCATACACTGTGAAGATTGGTTTTCTGACTGAAATAATACACCTCAACATCATTTCCTCCTCTATCATTGCCACGCCCCACATGAAGCGGCTGATGTAGATCGCCTACAAGATGAACCAGCATTTTTAGATGCTCTATTTCGTCTTCTCTAGACAACTGCCCCTCCTTTAGAGAGGCTATTACCTTTAGGAGCTGTTCATAAGCATTTCCTCCTTTCTCTTGAATGGAGGGATCATAGCTTTTCCCATCTTCAATAGTAAGGTAATGCCAAGGAGCCGTATGGTTGTACCGACGATCAGAGCGGACTTCATCCATCCAATTGGCTACCATCGGCAATGATTCATGGCCCAACAAAGCACTGATCCTTTTCTGGGCTTTTCTATTCAAATGCCATTCCGCAAGCTGCCCAACCACTCGATGACCATTTTGCCCCCATCCAAAACTATCTACAGATAGAGCAAAAATCAAAACCCAAATAAAAAGGTATTTTTTCATTGATACTAAATAAACTATTGGCTATGCACTTAGCTCACTCACCGCAAGCCAAGCCATCAACCCGGCACCTATTTCCAGTGCATCTTCATCTACATCGAACGTGGGCGTATGGACCCCAGAGGTAATTCCTTTGGCTTCATTTCCGGTACCCAAGCGATAAAAACAGCCATCGATTTCTTGGGTATAATAAGAAAAGTCTTCTGCCGCCATCCAGATGTCGAGGTCTACGACATTTTCTTCTCCAAGATAATCTTTTGCAGCATTGATGGCTTTGTCGGTGAGTTCTGGAGCATTTTGCAGGAAGGGGAATCCTCGTCTTACTTCAAACTCAACCGAACCGCCCATTGCTTCGGCTATGCCTTCCGCCAATTTCACCATTTGCTTATTCGCCTTTGCCCTCCACTCCTCGTTCAATGTCCGGAAGGTACCTTCAATCTTCACTTCATTGGGAATAATATTAGTAGCGCCGTTGGCGATGATCTTACCAAAGGAAAGTACCGTTGGGATCTTGGGATTGGCGTTTCGGCTCACGATCTGTTGAAGCGCTACGATAATATGAGAAGCAATTAATACGGGGTCAACCACTGACTCCGGCATGGCACCATGCCCCCCTTTCCCTTTAACGGTCAAATACAACTCGTCAGCGCTCGCCATATACATTCCCTTTCTAAAGCCCACCTTTCCTACGGGAACCAAGGGCATAACATGTTGGCCAATGATGCCACTAGGACGGGGATTTTCCAATGCATGATCTTTAATCATCAATGAAGCACCTCCTGGAATCAGCTCCTCTCCGGGTTGAAAAAGCAACTTAATAGTGCCTTCGAACTCGTCTTTCAACTCATGGAGAATCCTAGCCGTCCCTAATAAAGAGGCCGTGTGGACGTCGTGGCCGCAGGCATGCATCACTCCTTCGTTTTCGGATTTGTAAGGAACATTATTGGCCTCGTGTATCGGAAGGGCATCCATATCCGCCCGCAATGCGATCGTCTTTTTCTGAGGATTTTTACCTTCTATCAAGACCACCCAGCCGGTTCCGGCTTTTTTTTCAATCTGGTTTATCCCAAATGAGCGTAGCTGAGCTTCAACGAAAGTGGAGGTTTCAAACTCCTTAAAAGACAATTCTGGATTAGCGTGTAGATGCCTTCTAAAATCTATTACCTGTTGCTTGTATTGCTGAGCCAGCGACTTAATCTTATCCTTCAACATTTTGTATATCTTGTTCATTTCCTACAGTATCCCTCTGGAATCTATCCTGAATAATGCGGGCTGCGGGAAACTTCTCCTTTATCTTTCCATATAGTTGTAATGCCTCTATTCGGTTGATGTATTTGCCCACTTTGACAAGATACCTTGGCTGCTGATACTGCATTTCTGCGCGAATATCTGGCAATGAAGAGTAAAGATCATTTCGGGTTTTGAAAGCCAGGTCCCTGTCCAAGCCGCTGTAGACCAAAATCGTAAACCCGCTAAAATAGGGTTCTTCACTTTTAGCTCGCGCGTAATTCGCAAGAGCGTCCTGCAGATCCTGATCCACCGCTGCCCCAGAGCCGGGAGCTACTGCCTCACCTTTGGCGTCGGGGAGCGGTACCGACGGCATTTCAGGAAAGGTAATCCTGCTTTCCGCGAGATTTTCACTGTAACTATCATACCTCGACGAAGCACTTCCGCTTTTGGTAATGTTGATAATCCCACAACCTGCGGAAAGCAACAGCACCGAAGCCCAAAGCAATACTTGTTTAAACATGTTGTTCAGGTTAATCTTCAATCACCACACATTTATCTGCAGCGATATCCTCTTCCACACTTTTGTATTTTACATCCTTTAGCACCTTACCGTCTGCATAGCGAACCGAAACCCTATCGTTTCTACCATATACTTTCTCTGACTTTCTTGGTGCCACCACTTGAGGAGCCCGTCGTTGTGGCGGGGCAACTGCCGCACGCTGACCTGCTCCTATAGAACTGCCTACCTCTTCTTTGGTAGCCTGAACCTTGGGCTCCGGCTGTCTTTGTGCCTGCGCAGCTCTTACTTGCTCAGGATCCTGACGGGGCAACTCGGACTTAGCAAGGAAGGAAATAATATCCTCATTAAGCTTGCCAATAAAACGTTTGAACATTTCAAAGGCTTCAAATTTGTAGATCAACAAAGGATCTTTCTGTTCGTAAACCGCATTTTGAACCGACTGCTTCAGATCATCCATATCTCTTAGATGTTCCTTCCAGTTTTGGTCAATGATAGCCAAGGTCACATTTTTTTCCACTGCTCGGATCAGGTCTCTTCCCTCATTTTGCAGGGTGGATTCTAAGTTGATGACTACGCCGATCTGCTTGATACCGTCAGTAATAGGAACCATGATTTCCTTGACTGTGGCTCCGCGCTGTGCATATACATTTTGAAGAATAGGAAGCGCCCTTTCCAGAATGGTCTGGTTTTTTCTTACATAATGTTGGTAGGCGGCGTCGAATAGCGTCTGGGTCAACGATGCGGTATCCTTACCTTTAAGATCTGACTCCGTCAATTTAAAATCAATGCCCAACGAACTGTAAATGTTCATGCGGGTATTCTCTAAATCTTCGGTAGATTTGGCCATTTCGATCAGGTCGGCGGCCACATCATACATGATGTTCAGAATGTCGATTTCTAACCTTTCGCCCATCAAGGCATTGCGCCTTCTTTTATAAACTACCTCCCTTTGGGAGTTCATCACATCATCATATTCCAACAGCCTCTTACGGACACCAAAGTTATTTTCCTCCACCTTACGTTGTGCCCTTTCTATAGACTTGGTGATCATAGAATGCTGGATTACTTCTCCTTCTTCCAATCCCATCCTATCCATCAACTTGGCAATTCTTTCAGATCCAAATAGCCTCATCAAGCTGTCTTCCAGCGACACAAAAAACTGCGAAGAGCCCGGATCACCCTGACGCCCGGAACGACCTCTGAGCTGACGGTCAACCCTTCTGGATTCATGCCTTTCGGTGCCGATAATCGCCAAGCCACCCGCTGCTCTTGACTCAGGAGTAAGTTTAATATCTGTACCACGACCTGCCATGTTGGTAGCAATAGTAACCGTTCGTGGTTTACCGGCTTCCGCGACGATATCAGCTTCTTTGGCGTGGTGCTTTGCGTTCAATACCTGATGCTTGATTTTCCTTAGCGTCAGCATGCGGCTCAATAGCTCAGAGATTTCGACCGAGGTGGTACCCACCAATACGGGACGTCCCGCTTCAGTCAATTCATTGATCTCCTCCACCACTGCATTGAACTTCTCACGGACCGTTTTATAAACTTTGTCCTGCCTGTCGTCTCTTTGAATCGGCTTGTTGGTCGGTATGACCACCACGTCCAATTTGTAGATCTCCCAAAATTCGCCCGCTTCAGTCTCCGCCGTACCGGTCATACCCGCCAGTTTATGATACATCCTGAAATAATTTTGCAGGGTTACTGTAGCATATGTCTGGGTAGCATCCTCAACTTTTACATTTTCCTTCGCTTCAATGGCTTGGTGCAAACCATCAGAGTATCTCCTACCCTCCATCACACGGCCAGTCTGTTCGTCAACGATCTTCACCTTTTGATCTACCACAATATATTCCGTGTCCCGTTCAAACATACAGTATGCCTTGAGCAACTGGTTAACGGTATGGATCCGTTGCGCCTTCACACCATAATCCTTGATCAACTCTTCCTTCCGAATCAGCCTTTCCTTGTCATCAAGAGAAGAATCTTTCTCCATTTCGGCAATGGCAACACCGATATCGGGAAGGATAAAGAAGCTCGTGTCCTCGTTTTTCTTGGTAATGGCTTCAATTCCGTTATCGGTAAGATCTACTGTATTGGACTTTTCGTCAATGGTGAACAACAGAGGCTCATCGGCCTCCGGCATCATGCGCTTGTTATCCTGAAGGTAGTAATTTTCAGTCTTTTGAAGAATAACCCTCACGCCTGGTTCTGAAAGGTATTTGATCAAAGGCTTATACTTCGGCATGCCGCGGAAGGCACGGAACAAGGCCAAGCCGCCCTCTTTTTGATTACCTTCTTTGATAAGGCGTTTGGCTTCGGATAAATATCCGTGAACAAGCTTCCTTTGCTCCTCCACCAACGCCGCCACCCTGGGCTTCATTTCGTAAAACTCATGCTGATCGCCTCGTGGCACTGGGCCGGAAATAATCAGCGGCGTACGGGCATCATCGATCAACACAGAGTCAACCTCATCGATCATCGCAAAATGATGCTTACCCTGAACCAGGTCAGAAGCATCCCTTGCCATATTGTCCCTCAGATAGTCGAAACCGAATTCGTTATTGGTACCATATACGATGTCTGAAGCATAGGCCTTTCTTCGGCCTGGAGAATTGGGTGGATATTTATCAATACAATCCACTGTTAAACCATGAAATTCAAAAAGTGGGGCATTCCATTCAGAGTCACGCTTAGCCAAATAATCATTGACTGTGACAACATGAACGCCTCTACCGGATAGAGCATTTAGGAAAGCTGGAAGGGTCGAAACAAGCGTCTTACCTTCACCGGTAGCCATTTCCGCGATATTCCCTTTGTGCAGCACAACGCCACCTAAAAGCTGCACATCATAGTGGAGCATGTCCCAGGTCACTTCTGTACCTGCCGCCGTCCACTTATTCAACCAGATAGCCCTATCACCGTCTATGACCACATTTGGCTTGATAGCTGCCAATTCCTGATCACGAGGAGATACCTTAACCACCAGCTGCTGATTTTCCTTGAAGCGTCTCGCTGTTTCTTTTACCACTGCGAAAGCCCTTGGAAGCACTTTTTCCAAAGAAGCCTCCATGGCCTCGTCACGATTTTTTTCTACTTTATCGATTTGTGTAAAAAGCGCGTCTTTGGCATGTACCTGCTCTGGCGGTAAAGCCTTTATCTGGTCTCTCAGCCCCGCAATTTGATCATCAAAACTCTTCAGGTCGGCATTGACAATACTTTTAATTTCTATAGTCTGCGCCCTAAGTTCATCATCACTTAAGTGCTTCAGTTTGGCATATTCCGCGTTGATCTGGTCCACTATGGGCATCAACACTTTTATATCTCGATCTGACTTGGTACCAAAGATTTTCCCAAGTCCTTTTGCAATAAAATCCAACATAAATTACCTAATGTATTAAGGTGTTAAAATTACTTTCTTTTTAGGAGAAATGGTAAACATTTTCCTTTGTTTTGATCGTCCTTCTATTCGCAGGCTTGAGCGGGGAAGAATATTGTACGTCTACAAAATCAATTAAATACTTATTTTACCGCTAAACACCATTTGTGCCGGGCCAATCAAAAGAATATCCTGAAAGCCTCCACTCGGATTGGGCATAAAGCGTACTTTCAGCTTACCGCCAAGGGTTTGAATTTTAACTTCATGTAAATCTTTTAATTTGCCATACACCAAGGCGCATGCGGTAACCCCAGTCCCGCAGGACAAGGTCTCGTCCTCTACCCCACGCTCATAGGTTCTTACAAATATTTCATCCTCTGCCATAACCGTGATAAAATTCACATTGGTTCCTAGGGGATAGCGATCGCTATAACGTATACGTGCTCCTTCCTCCACTACTGGATAGGCATGAACATCATCCACAAATCTTACATAATGGGGGGAGCCGGTATTTACAAAAAAATCGTCCCCTAATTCTACTACTTTATCCACGGCAATCATCCCTAACTCCACTTGCCCATCCCGATAGGCCGCCTCGTGTGATCCATCTATCGCATAAAAGTGGCAACGATCGGATAAAATGCCCAAAAATCTTGAAAATGCGACCGCACATCGGGCGCCGTTGCCGCACATACTTTGGCTTCCGTCTGCATTATAATACACCATTTCAAAATCATACCCCGCTTTATTTTTGATCAGGATCAGCCCGTCAGCACCAATTCCAAATTTCCGATCACAAAGCATCCGCACCTTTTCCAAGTCTGATTCGTCAAAATGACCAGATCGGTTGTCAATCATGACAAAATCGTTACCTGTACCTTGGTACTTATAAAATTTCAATTCCATTTTACCCGTTGTTCTAGCGTACTGCGCTCAGACAAAAACTAATCCAAGCGCTGTCACTCTGCAAAAGTAGCGATCTTGTCATACTTTCTGACGGAATGACGGGATTATTGCTCGAACCTGCATTGGCTGACAGGACGTTTTCTCTACCAGACCCTTCTTCCTGACCGGAAAACATTAAGATTTAGTAACTTTCACCTACTCTTCTTCACCAATTGTAATGGTCGCATAGCTTATTGATAGTGCTCCAAAGTAACCCAGGGCCCCATTGCTCCAGTTGCTGAGAGGATTTGCTGGAGCAACTCCCCCAAAGCCCATCAAATCAACCAATGTCCTATAGTAATCATAAACTGCTTTGTCGACCTGATGCAATTCGATCTCCACCTTATCTCCTTCTTTTAACGTCTGAGGAAACTCATAGTCCATCAATTTGCCATTAAAAAACTTGTCATTGATCAGCCAAAAGTTATCATCCTTCACCAAGGTACCGTCCCGATCAAAATAATATGGTTCCCCGTTTACAAACATCTTCAGCCGAAAATAATTGGCTTCCGCTTCAGGATCAGCAAAATAGGCCGTCACATAATACCCCTCATCAACAAACAGACTTTCCTCTTCAAATAGGTATTCGAGCGACTGAATGGGTATAACAGTAGGCGGCATGGTGCTGGATGCAGTATAGCGCTTACCTTCATATTCCACAGACAAAGTGTAGGTCTTGCCAGGTTCGCCTTGCAGGGTGCTGATCCTATAGATACCGGGTTCAATTTCCTCCAACAGCTCCGAGTTACCGTCTTGATCATTTATAGAAATACCTGCTCCCGACACTGGCGGAAACTCATTTAATTCGCCATAATCCACAGACTGGTGAACCCTCACATAATATGGACCTGGCTCTGTAGTGATGGCACCTTCTATAACGAGGCGGGGCTCGGCACTCCCCAAATCCAAGTCTATAACCTCTTCACAGGAGACCAATGCCAAAAGACCGAATATGCTTAATAAGGATTTGATGGTCCTATTCATGCTCATTTAAATTTAAAATTGTATGTAACGGATGGAAGAATGTTGAACAGTGACAGTTTAACCGCTTCCGTTCGTGTGGGATCGTCTGCCACCTCTCTGAAATTGATACTGTAGGCATTCTTTCTAGCATATACATTATAAATCGAAAAGTTTAGATCAGAAGAAAACTTCTCAGTTTGCTTCAGTTGGAGTGTAGCACCTAAATCCAGACGGTGATAATCCGGGTATCGATTTGCGTTCCTTTTGTCATACAGGTTGACTACCTTCCCATCAACTTGATATTTTCCTATAGGGAAGGTGACCGCATTGCCGGTGTAGTAGACAAAAGAAGCAGACAAGCTCCATTTTTTATTTAGCTGATAGATGCCGACCAAAGATAAGTCATGTCGCCTATCTTGGTTAGCTGGATACACCTGCCCTTGATCAATGCCTTCAAATTTTCGGTCAGACTTTGACCAGGTATAACTGATCCATCCGGTGAGGTCTCCGGTGTTTTTACGAAGGAAAAATTCAGCACCATAAGACCATCCCTTTCCGAATAGAAGTTGTGATTCAACATTCTCATTGTAAACAAGTTCTGCCCCTGTCTTGTAATCCACCTGGTTATTCATGTCTTTGTAGTAAAGCTCCACCGAAGTTTCGTAGGTATTGTCTTTGAAGTTACGGTAGTATCCTGCCGCGTACTGGTCGACAAATTGCGGCTTTACATTGTTACTACTGGGGATCCACAGGTCTATTGGGGTACCGGAAGTGGAATTGGACAACAGGTGCAAATATTGGCGGTTGCGGTCAAAGGAGGTTTTCACCGAGCTTTGGTCGTCTAACACATACGTCAGCCCAAAGCGGGGTTCTAGGCCGCCGTAGGTCTTCACAATCTCCCCCGAACCATAGCTGGCAACATCAATGATTTCCCCATTCTCATCATAGGTAAAGACATCACCAGGCCCCGCTTGTGCGAAATGGGAGTAGCGCACACCATAGTTAGCCATCAAACGGTCTGAAAACTCGGTATCATTGGAAAGGTAAACGGCACCTTCCCAGGCATATTTTTCTTGAAGTTTGGAAGCATTGACATCAGAAAAAATATCTGTCTCAATCGCACCAGGCATAAAGGTATGTCTAATGACATGAGCCCCAAATTTCAGGGTATTGCTTGGACTGATGAAGTAATCAAAATCTTCTTTGATACTAAAATCCCGAATGGCTGAGGTAATTCGGAAGCCATTGTTCTCTCCTTCGTCCCCGCTGATCTTCACTTGATAGTTATAGTCACTGAACAACACCGTAGAGTTTAAGAATAATTTGTTGTTGAAAAGGTGATTCCATCGGAAAGTAGCGGTTGTGTTTCCCCAGTCAAAGCCAAAAACGTCCGAAAACCCGAACTTATCCCTGCCAAAATAGCCTGAAAGGAATATCCTGTTGTTGGGATTGAGCTGGTAATTTGCCTTTGCATTTAAGTCATAGAAATAGAGGATGGATTTAGATAGATCCTCATTACTGGATAGCTTAAGAAAAAGATCAGCGTAAGTTCTTCTTCCGGAAATGATAAATGATCCCTTGTCTTTGACAATAGGTGCCTCTACCGCCAATCGGGAAGATATTAAACCTAAACCACCTGAAGCATTAAACTTTTTGGAATTGCCATCTTTCATTCTAATGTCAAGCACGGATGAAGCCCTACCTCCGTATTCCGCCGGGATATGCCCTTTGTAAATAGAGAGATCTTTGATCGCATCGGAATTAAATACAGAGAAAAATCCGAGCAGGTGAGACGCATTGTAAACCGGCGCTTCGTCAAGCAGGATCAAATTTTGATCGGCACTCCCGCCTCTCACAAAAAAACCTCCGCCTCCTTCGTTGGACTTGATTCCTGGAAGGAGTTGTATGGTTTTGATTACATCGCGCTCACCAAATGCCACGGGCACCACTTCAATTTCCCTTACATCCAGCTTATTGACCCCGATGGCTGTGGATCTGACGTTCGCATCGGGGCGATCGCTGGTGACCACTACCTCTTCCAAATTTCGGGATTGGGAAGAGAGCTCAAAGTTTAACCGGAGATTTTGATTCAAATCTACCTCTTGCGTAACACTTTCGTAGCCGACATAGCTTACTACTACAGTGTACCCCCCTTTGGGTAAAGTGACGGAGTAAAAACCATACTCATTGGCTACACCACCTGTATTCAGGTTCTTGATAAGAACGGTAGCCCCAATCAACCCCTCGCCATTTTCTGCATCGGTGATGTTTCCACTAATGGTAAACCTTTCCTGGGCAAAGACGGGACATGCTGCCGTCCATAAGAAGAACAGTAATGAGATTTGTCTAAAAAACATTTTAACTTGAGATGAGGACAGGTAAAAGGTTATGTTGGGTGCAAACACTAACACTATTGGTTACTAATTAGTGCCTATACGGATATCTTCAAAAAATGATACAAACTCAATACCCTTTTTTCTTACGCAAGTCCTATGTAGGAAAGCGCAAATTTGCCCTGCCTTCGAAGCTCAATATTCTTTCATCCATCAAAAAGATTATACCCATAGTCTCAATTACTTAACTAGTCAAATCGGTCTCCTGCTGCAAAAACGTCTATCTGGCATGCATTTTGGGCAGGAGCGACAAACCTTAAAATACACTTTAGTTTATGAGAAGTACAATAAAATATCTATCCCACGCACTACTACCTCTAGGAATGATAGCCACTTTGTCTGCCTGTAATGACGATGATATGCCACGCCATGGTTTTACGCGCGCAGAGCTTCATGCTACGGCTTCCTCTACATCTGGTGAAACGCCCATTACCGTCGGTGACTTTTCTCTGGAACATTTTAATATAGGTATTAAGGATGTGGAGATGATGTTTTTGCACCATGATGCAGTTGCCGCTGGTGTCACTTTGGAGAACGGTACTTTGAAGCCTAATACAGATTCTCCATTGGCAAAATCCAGTGCTCCGGCCAAACATTTGGTATTGGCCAATGCTGGAGAAGTACAAGAAAACGCCATAGGAAATGGTGACACTCCCAGCGGCATCTACAATGAGATTAAATTTAACTGGAGCAAAAGTGTCGATAGCTATGGACCGGCGAAGTCGTTTTTCTTATCCGGCACTGTCAATGACAAACCTGTGCATATCTGGATGGAAAGCGAAGATGCGGTTATCGTTCCAGCTAAGTCGTCAGCTGGTTATGAGATTTCCGGTCGAGCCACATTTGTGTTGGAATTTAACTTGGACAGAATTCTAGCAAACGTGAATTTCAACAATGCTACAGATTTTGATAATGATGGCATTATTGAAATTGGTCCGAACAACGCCGACGCCAATGGATCTATTTATAATGTTATCAGGAACAATATTGCAGCTTCTGTGCAATTTGCCAAGCAATAAACTAGCACTTGATCAGTTATAAAAAATGCCGCTGGATCCTCCAGCGGCATTTTTTATAACAATCAATCCAAAAATTTTTTCTATGAGTGCAGCGCTCTATTGTCCGTTGCAGCCAAGCAAGCTTCTTTTAAAGCTTCAGAATAGGTTGGGTGCGCATGAGACATCCTGGAGATATCCTCTGCGGACGCTCTATATTCCATGGCCACCACGGCTTCTCCAATCATATCTGCAGCTCTAGGCCCAATAATGTGGACGCCCAATATTTCGTCAGTAGTTTTATCTGCCAAAACTTTAACTAAACCATCAGTATCTCCTGAGGCTCTCGCTCGACCCGAAGCCATAAAAGAGAACTTACCGGTCTTATAAGCCCTTCCCTTCTCCTTAAGCTGCTCCTCTGTATAGCCTACAGAAGCCACTTCTGGCCAAGTGTACACAACCCCAGGAATCAACAGGTAGTTAATATGCGGCTTTTGGCCTGCAAGCTGTTCCACGACTAACACCCCTTCTTCTTCAGCCTTATGCGCCAACATCGCACCTTTTACCACATCACCAATTGCATAAATATTGTCAACATTGGTTTGCAAATGCTCATTCACCTCCACTTGCCCACGGCTGTTTATTTCTACACCAGCTGCTTCCGCATTAAGCCCCTCTGTATAAGGTTTTCTCCCTATTGATACCAGCACATAATCTCCGGAAAGGCTAATTTCCTCACCTTTATTATTTTCTGCTTTCACCTCTACTTCTTCGCCCTTATGATCTACAGCTGTTACTTTATGATTTAGGTAAAACTCAAATCCTAATTTTTTGAGGACCTTCTGTAGTTCTTTGCCCATAGTACGATCCATGGTAGGAATAATAGAATCCATATATTCTACTACGGATACTTTGGCTCCTAATCGGGCATATACAGATCCAAGCTCCAATCCGATCACCCCACCACCTATGACTACCAAGTGTTTGGGTATTTCCTGTAGATTTAACGCTTCTGTAGAGGTAATAATCCGCGTTTTATCGATATCAATAAAAGGCAGGGAGGCTGGCTTAGAACCAGTAGCAATAATGATATTCTTGGCTTGGAGTTGCTCCGAGCTTCCGTCATCCTTAGTCACTTTAACGGTATTCTTATCGATGAAGGATCCTAAGCCGTGGTACACATCCACCTTGTTTTTTTTCATCAGGTACTGGATGCCGTCGACGTTTTGCTTCACTACCTGCTCCTTACGGCTTATCATTTTGGACAGGTCAACCTCAAGGTCTTGAAGGCCAATACCGTGCTCACCGAAAACATGGGAGGCATTGTGATAATGCTCCGAGGAATCCAGTAATGCTTTAGAAGGGATGCATCCCACGTTTAAGCATGTACCACCCAAAGTAGCATACTTTTCAATAATTGCGGTTCTCATTCCTAATTGCCCTGCCCTGATAGCAGCAACATATCCTCCTGGTCCAGAGCCAATGATTATGAGGTCGTATTGCATATTCTTTTTTTATAGGGTTTTGTACGTTGTACAAATTACCTGATTCAACAATATTTTTTATTGAAAACTAATTCATCATTAGCCTTATAACCAGAATCGGCTCTTCTAGAACATAAAAGAGCCGACTGCTGTACATTTTTAGTTATACTCCTAGAAGCAACCTAGCAGGATCTTCCAGCAATTGCTTGATTCGAACCAAGAAGCTCACCGATTCTCTTCCATCAATAATTCTATGATCGTAAGAAAGCGCGAGGTACATCATGGGACGAATTACCACTTGCCCGTTTTCTGCAACTGGCCGTTCTACAATATTATGCATCCCTAAAATTGCCGATTGGGGAGCATTGATAATTGGAGTGGACATCATCGATCCAAAAATACCACCATTGGTGAGGGTAAAGGTACCTCCGGTCATTTCCTCGATAGTCAGTTTCCCATCCCTTGCTTTAGTTGCCAACCTCACCACTTCTTTTTCAATTTGATCAAAGCTAAGGCTTTCCGCATTCCTGATTACAGGTACTACCAGACCTCTGGGAGATGAAACCGCGATCGAGATGTCACAGAAGTCGTTATAGATTATGTCATTGCCGTCCAGCTGTGCGTTTACCGCCGGCCATTCCTGAAGTGCCATACAAGCAGCTTTGGTGAAGAAGGACATAAAGCCCAAATTCGTATTGTGCTTTTCCTTAAAGGCATCCTTATATTTCTTTCGCAGGTCCATGATAGGCTGCATGTTCACCTCATTAAAGGTGGTGAGCATGGCCGTATCATTTTTGACACTTACAAGTCTTTTTGAAATGGTCCTTCGCAAAGATGACATTTTCTCTCTCCTTGTTTCCCTAGACCCCGCCACTCGTGGAGCTTCTTGTTTGGATTCTTCTTTTGATTCCACTTTTGGGGTGGGTGCAGGAGCTGGTTTTTCTGCCTTTTTGGCGTTTTCTGCATCTTCTTTAGTTATTCTGCCATCCTTACCGGTACCTTTTATAGTAGAAGGATCTATTCCCTTTTCTGCTAGGATTTTGGCAGCAGCAGGAGAAGCATGTCCTGTAGCATAGCTTTCTTTGTTGCTTGCAGGGGCATTTGATTCCTCCTGAGAGGAAGGCTGAGTTGCGGCGGACGCTTGATTTCCGTCCTCCGTAACCTCAATCCTACAGATCAAGCCGCCGATTTCGATGGTGTCACCTTCTTTGGCCACATGCCTCAGAATGCCCGTAGCTTCAGCAGGTAATTCAAACGTAGCTTTATCAGAATCTACTTCAGCAATGATATCGTCAAGTTTTACAAAGTCTCCATCCTCTTTAAGCCAGGTAGCAAGCGTTACTTCGGTGATCGACTCTCCTACAGTAGGAACAATCATTTCCTTTACTTCACCGGAAGGAGCCGATTTAGCACTGCTGGCAACTTCAGATCCCTTGGAAGCAATATTCTCTGCAGGCTTTGAAGAAGCGACGTGTCCCGGAACACCCTCAGGATCTATGGTACATATTACTGCACCGATTTCCAAAGTGTCACCTTCCTTGGCATTGGTTTTTAAAACCCCGGCAGCCTCAGCTGTCAGTTCAAAAGTGGCCTTATCGGACTCCAACTCGCAGAGGACTTCATCCATTTCTACGTAGTCACCATCCTGTTTAAACCATTGGCCAATAGTGACTTCAGTGATTGACTCCCCTACGGTAGGGACTTTGATTTCTACGCTCATAGTGTCTTGTTTACCCCCAGATCACAATCCAAGGTTAATTTCACATTTTTAAAATTATAAAATTAAACCCATTTCCCCACTTCTTCAAGGTGGGGAATGGGGGTATTTATTTGATTCTTAATGCCTTTTCTACGATTCCCTTTTGCTCTTCCAAATGGACTTTCATATAACCCGTAGCTGGAGAAGCACTGTGTTTTCTCGCGATCACATCCATTTTGAGGTACTTGTAAAGCATTCTTACAATATAAGTCCAATAACCCATGTTCTCAGGCTCTTCTTGCACCCAAATGATTTCCGCATTATTGTACGCTTTCAATGCTTCGAGAATCTTATTTTTTGGAAGGGGATGCAGTTGCTCTACCCTAAAGATGGCCACATCATCGATTTTTTCTTTCTCCCTGGCATCAGCAAGGTCATAATAAATCTTGCCAGAGCAAAGAATAACGCGTGTAACCTTTTTAGGGTCCACTTCATCATCCAGAATCAACTCTCTGAACCTACCTGTCTTAAATTCCTCAATAGGAGAAACTACTTTTGGATGTCTCAAAAGGGACTTGGGAGACATGACCACACATGGCTTTCTGAACTCCCAGGTTAACTGGCGCCTCAGTAAGTGGAAAAAATTGGATGGTTCTGTAATATTGGCCACGACCATATTATATTCCGCAGATAATTGGAGGAAACGCTCAGGTCGGGCATTGGAGTGCTCCGGTCCTTGGCCTTCATAACCATGCGGCAACAGCATAACAAGCCCGTTCATCCTTTGCCATTTGGACTCTGCAGAAGCCACGAATTGGTCAATCATTGTTTGGGCACCATTGGCAAAATCTCCAAACTGTGCCTCCCACACACATAAAGCATGAGGATTGGCCATGGCATAACCGTATTCAAATCCGAGGACTGCGTATTCTGAAAGGAGGGAGTTATAAATATAAAACTTCCCTTTCCTGTCTTTCAAGTGTTTTAATGAGTTGTACGGCTCATTGGTGTTTGCATCGTGAAGTACAGCATGTCTGTGGGAGAAAGTACCACGTTGACAATCCTGTCCGGTAATTCTCACTGTTTTTCCATCCAACAGCAGCGATCCGTAAGCTAGTAATTCCGCAGCGGCCCAGTTGAGGCTCTTGGAATTGTAGAACATATCTTTACGCTGCTTCAGCTGCGCTTCGATTTGCTTCAGCGGCTTAAAACCTTTCGGCAAAGTTGTTAAACTTTCGGCTACTTTCTCAATGTATTCGTCACTGATTCCAGTTTCAGGAGACTGCTCAAAGTCCTCCGGTTGGGCCCAGCGCAATTGCTTCCATTCCTGCTCGAATTTTGTAAATTGATAAGGCAATGGTTTTTCTTTCACCAGGTTCAAACGGTCCTGCAGCAACTGACGGAACTCCTCGTCCAATTGCTTAGCAATTTCCGCATCAATATCCCCCTTCTCCATCAACTGCTTGGCATAGATCTCTCTTGGGTTGGGGTGTTTCGAAATGACATTGTACAGTTCCGGCTGGGTAAACTTTGGCTCATCCGCCTCGTTGTGTCCATGCCTTCTGTAACAAACCATATCTACAAAGATGTCTTTGTTAAACTTCTGACGGAATTCTATCGCCAACTTGGCCGCAAACACCACAGCTTCCGCATTATCACCATTGACATGGATAACCGGTGCGTCGATGATTTTCGCTACATCCGTACAATAGATGGAAGAACGGCCGTCGTCGAAGTCAGTCGTAAAACCAACTTGGTTATTGATCACAAAATGAATGGTTCCTCCTACATTAAAGCCTTTGAGGTTGGCCATCTGAGTAACTTCATATACAATTCCCTGACCGGCTATCGCAGCGTCTCCATGAATGAGAATGGGCACTGCCTTCTTCTTATCTCCCTGATGCTGGGAATCAATTTTGGCTCGTATAAAGCCTTCAACCACCGGATTCACCGCTTCAAGGTGAGAGGGGTTAGGGGCAAGCTTGAGGTGAACCTTTTTGTTGTTGATGCTGACGATATCACTGGCAAAGCCAAGGTGATACTTCACGTCACCGTCTCCCATGGTGAGATCCGGTTTGGCGGTACCTTCAAATTCTGAGAAAATCTGCTCATAGGTTTTCCCCATTATATTTGCCAAAACGTTTAGCCTTCCCCTATGAGCCATGCCGATCATGAATTCCTCCACGCCCAGATCCGCGCCGATGTTGATTAACGCATCCAAGAACGGGATGGTGTTTTCGCCACCCTCGAGGGAGAAACGTTTTTGTCCGATGTATTTGGTATGTAGAAAATTCTCAAAAACTACAGCCTCATTCAGCTTGGAAAGGATACGCTTTTTTATTTCCCTAGAAGGCGTGAATGCTAGCGCCTCTCTTTCGATTTTTAGCCTTAGCCAATCCAGCATCTCAGGATCCCTGATGTATAGGTATTCGAAGCCCATTGGACCAACATAGATCTTATCTAAAGCTTCTATAATCTTGTGGAGCTTTGCCTTTCCAATACCTATTTCCTCGCCCGCCTGAAATTCCACGTTCAAGTCAGACTCTTCCAAGCCGAAGTATTCTATACCGATATAGGCTTTTCTGTCTCTTCTTTCCCGAACGGGGTTGGTTTTGGACTTGAGATGTCCTCTTGACCGATAGGCATGAATAAGCGCGCGAACCTTTATTTCTTTTGGAAGCAGCTCCATATCCATCATGGTTCCTTTGGTAGAAAGGTGTCCATTTCCAGATGGTATAGGTGCCTCTGCTAGAACAGCAGCGGCGCCCCCGTTTTCTTCTTCTCCGAAACGGGTGATGGCAAAGTCAAAGCCATCAAAAAAGCTTTTCCAGCTGGGTTCAACTGATTCAGGATCTTTTTTGTAGTCCTGATAAAGCTCATCGATGTAGGCCACATGGGCATTAGAAATGTACGAATATTTATCCATGATTATAGTATTCTACCGTAAAGATAGATGAATTAAATTGCGGTTAAAAACCCCATATTCGTATATGCAAATATACGTAATTTATCCTTGTCCCTGTTGCTCACCCTTTGCCATAGATTGTTCGATTTGCAGCAATAATCCACTCATAAACAAGATTTTATTTTATAGAACTTCAAAAAGGCACAAAGCCTATGCCAGTAGGCAGATATGACTGGGGTATTAGATTATATACGGAAAATGAAGCGGATGGTATAAGAAATCAAAACCTGTTTGTAGGATCTTCTGCGAGGACACCTTCTTCCAAGGATCGAGAGGGGGATCCTGATAGCTGGAAGGGGGCGCAAAACCTAAGTCTGCAGCGTTCTTCTCATATACCTTCCGTCGGCTGGGGTGCCATGGGGTCACGCCATTGTAGGTATCATTCCAGAGCGCTTTTTCTATCAGCCATTCAATTAGCCTTACCGCATCCTGTCTATGGATGTAATTGACAGGCGGGTGTCCAAGCACATTGTCCTTTCCGGAAACATACAATCCAGGTATACGGTCATCCCCCAGCAATCCTCCCAATCTTAATACCGTCAAGTCGTATCCTCTATCCGTCCGAAGAAGGTTTTCCGCCTGCAACAACCCTGGATTTCCGGCAGATTCAAAGTCCAACCAATCCGATTCTTGGGCTTCCTGGTTTAGATCAGGGTATACCGAGGTGGCGCTGACAAAAATTACCTTCGGCACCTTGGCCTGATCGATCAATAGACGCAATGCCTTAATCTGCTGGATATGATAGCTGCTGGGATGAGAGCGAAAGTGAGGGGGTATGTTTATCACCATCACGTCTGTCTCGAAAAGCGGCTCCCAACCGTCCCCCGCTGGTTCCGGGCCCAAAAAAAAGGGATAAGCCATTATCCCCTTTTCGCTAAGTTTTCCTATTTTTTCAGGTGTTGTTGTACTTCCTTTAACCTTAAGACCTCTCCGAAGCAGATGCGCTGCCAGGGGTTCTCCCAGCCAGCCCAATCCAACGATACTTACCTTCATGACTTCTTCGGAGCTGTACCGAAGACATAGTCCCATATCGGAACACTCACTCCAAAGGCTACATCAGGATCTTTATAGTGATGAATGGCATGGTTGACCCAAAGAACTTTTAAAAAGTTCTTGGGCGGCTGATAAGCGTGCACAATATAATGCACTCCGAGATACAAAGCGTATCCGATCAGAAATCCTGGCAAGAAGTAAAACGCATATTCACCCATTAAAAAGGTAAACAAATAGTATAATATCACCGCATAAAGTCCAGAAATAAACGGCGGCATCGCCAACCTGTCTTTATCTTTGGGATAATCATGGTGAACACCATGAATGGTGTACTGGACTTTGTCCTTGATCTTGTTGGTGGGCAACATATGGTACAGGTAGCGGTGCATCATGTACTCTACAAAGGTAAAGGATAAAAAACCAGCCAACAGCAGAACAAAGCCTAGCCACCCGGCGATTTCAGTAGTAGTAATTCCATGATATAAGGAATAAGCACCCACGGCTAAAAAGAGGGTAATGGGAATAGCAATATGGGTTCTGCTCAGCCTTTCTAATACCGGATTCTTGAACATATGTGCAGAACCATGATTATCCGGCTTATCCAATCTTCCAATCTTTTTCATCTGAATTTAATTTACTTTATAAAAACCTTTTGACTGAGGAAGTCTCACTCTCCTGACAGTCAATAATATGGTTCAAACGATTACAGCAAAGTTAGCGGTTTACTTTTTAATGACATCGTTATATCCCAGTAATAAAATATGATCTAAATCAGGCTAGCTTTTGCCTTAGCCTTGGTGCTTTCAATTGTCTTGACATAAAAGGCTTCATACAAAGGGAGAATATTGGCCACATCAAATTGTTTGGCCCGCTCCAACGCCCTTTCTTTAAAACCCTGCAGGTTGGCATCAGAAAGAATTTCTAAAGCTCTTTTTGTCATATTGGCTACATCCCCAACCTTACAAACAAAACCCGTAACGCCGTCGATGTTCAATTCAGGAATGCCACCTGCATCGGAAGACAACAAGGGAACCTCGCAGGCCATTGCTTCTAAGGCAGCAAGACCAAAGCTTTCCTTTTCGGACGGCATGAGAAACAAATCCGCAACTGACAACACTTCTTCTACCGCTTCGAGTTTCCCTAAAAACCTTACATCATCAAAAATATTTAAGTCCCTGCACAATCGCTCCATCCTATCCCGCTCAGGACCATCACCTACCAACAATAATTTAGCAGGAATGAATTTCTTCACTTCGTGAAACACTTGAATGACATCCTCCACCCGCTTCACTTTTCTAAAGTTTGAGGTGTGTACCAAAAGCTTCTCACCCATAGGACAAATGGCCAGCTTAAAGTGCTCCTTCTTTTGCTTTTTGAAACGATCCATATCAATGAAATTAGGGATCACCTCAATGTCGGAGGTAATTTTAAAATGCTGGTAAGTGGCCTTTTTTAAATCATGGGATACTGCGGTGACCCCGTCGGACTGATTGATGCTAAACGTCACCACCGGTTCGTAACTTGGATCTTTGCCTACCAAGGTAATATCCGTCCCATGCAGGGTTGTCACTACCGGAATCTCTATGTTCTGACTTTTTAAAATCTGCTTGGCCATGTATGCTGCCGAAGCATGTGGGATAGCATAGTGAACATGCAGCAGATCCAATTTTTCATATTTAACAACATTTACCATTTTGCTGGCCAAGGCCAATTCATACGGCATATGGTCAAATAAGGGATAACTTTTGATATCTACTTCATGGTAGAAAAGATTCTCGTTAAAAAAATCCAGTCGGGTAGGCTGCCTATACGTGATAAAATGTATCTGGTGTCCTTCCCTTGCCAGGGCTTTTCCCAGCTCTGTAGCTACTACCCCACTCCCACCAAAAGTAGGATAACAGACAATTCCGATTTTCATATGCCGTTTTGGTCAAAAAAACATTCTGTACCGATAATTAGATTAACACGGCAAGGCCTTATTTTTGTTCACTTAGGAATATATTTTTATTCCAGCTATTTAGCGACCTATAAATAGTATTATGGATTTCTGCTCTGATATTATCCTTGATCAGCGAGTTGTTGTCGGCACTGGGATACACCCGATTGGCGAGAAAAACATAAATCAAATTATTATCGGGATCGGCCCAAACCGCCGTCCCAGTGAAGCCGGTGTGCCCAAAGGAATTTTTTGACGCCAGCACTCCTGCATTTCCACCTTTGTCCCGTTCAACTGCCGGTTTGTCCCAACCCCAAGCCCGCCGGCTTTGGGTGGATTGACGGTCCGTAAAGGCTTTTACGGTCCTCTCCTCTAACAAATCCCTTCCCCCATAACTTCCATTTTGCAGCATCATCTGCATAACGATGGCAAGGTCATTGGCGGTGCCAAACAGTCCTGCATGACCGGCGACACCTCCCAACATGGCAGCGCCTTGATCATGAACAAAGCCTTGTACTAAACCTCTCCTAAAGGTGCGGTCATTTTCAGTAGGAGCTATCCTTTCCTTGCCGAATTTTTCCAAGGGGTGATAAGTAAGGCTGTAGATACCTAGAGGATCATAGAAATTTTGTTCCAGAAACAAGTCGATGGGCTGGTTGACCACTTTTTCAACAAGCTTTTGTAAAATCAACATCCCCAGGTCAGAATACTGATAAGCATGCTTTTTCCTTCCGCTGGGCAGCTTCTTAAGATCCGATTCAAGGGTCCATTTCCAAACGCTGTCCGGCAGGGCATCCATGGCATACATGTTTTCTGCCACACGTACGCTATATCCTTCCGCCGGCGCTGTTCGATAATAGCCGCTTTTCCATTTGCCTCCTTCCAAAGTCTTGGCAAAATGAGGGATGTAGGGCAAAAGTCCGGCTTCGTGGGCCATGATATCTTTGATTACCAAATTACCCTTATTGCTATGTTTAAGTTCCGGCAGATAATCCCCAACACTCTTATTCATATTAATAAGCTGACGACTTTCTAAAAACATCATCACCTGGGTGGTTGCTACCACTTTAGTGATGGAAGCTAAATCATAAATGGTTTCTGTAGTGACCGGCCTTGTTTTTTCATAGTCATAGTACCCATAGGCTTTTTGAAAAACGACCTGCCCATCTTTCGCTACCAAAACAGTTCCCCCCGGCGTGGCCCTTCTGGCGATCGCCTTTTCCATCATGTCGTCAATCTCCATCAGCGTATAGCTGTCCATACCCTGAATTTCAGGAAGAGAATATCCTAGGCGGTTGATGGGATCAATTGAATAGCCCGTACCTGCAGGTAACTTTGCACTGGCTGTGACAGGCAATACGCCTGAGGCCGATCGTCCCCCAAAGATAACTTGAGGAGCAAGCTTTTCCGTAAATTCATTTTCTTCGTAAGCAATGACCAGATGAGGTAATTCGTCCAAAAACCTTGCTGCGTAGGAATTGCCAAACATGACGGTCACAATGGAATGCTTTTGACTCAGCCTTTTTATAAAATCAACTGTCTTTAGATCCAGGTTAAAGTTCCGCTTGGGATTATTGCTCAAGCCCATCAAGCCGATGACTATTGTATTGTGATCTTTAAGCTCATCCTCTAAAGCTGCCAACGCCCCTTCGGTAGCATTTCTCTTGAGTTCAAAATGATCAAACTTCCCGTACTTGCTAAGGTGTTTTTTAAAAATTTCTCCATCTCCTCCAATGGTTATAGACGCCATGTTGAGCAGTTCGAGATTTTTTAAGGGGAGAAACTGGTTGTCGTTTGTAGCCACCGTAATGGAGGCGGCATAGAGCTCTTCTATGGTAGCCTTGGCAGCAAAGGTGTTGATCCGTTCTGTCAGCTTATGGGTATCCACCCGCTGAGGGCGATGAAGCCCTGCCCAATACTTGGCCTTCAGCACTTTTTTTACCCGCCTGTCGATTTCCTCTTGGCTGATCTTTCCTTGATCCACTGCCTCCAATATCATTTTTTTAGCTTTTGGAACATCTTGGGAGTACAACAGGATATCATTTCCCGCCAGCAGTGCCAATAAATCTACCTCCCCCGGCTTATACAGGTTGCTCACTCCTTTCATATTGAGCGCATCCGTGAAGATCAAGCCATTAAAATTCATATCCTTCCTTAGCAGATCTGTCACTACACTTTTTGATAGGGTGGTAGGCATATTGGATTTGCTGCCCAGGCTTGGAACGTGCAGATGGGCGACCATGACACTCATTAAGCCTTCATTAATCAACTCACGGTAAGGATAAAGATCAATGTCAAGAATTTGATCGCGGGAATTATGGATCACAGGTGTAGCGTAGTGTGAATCAACATTGGTGTCTCCATGACCCGGAAAATGCTTGGCATTAGCTAAAACGCCTTCATCCTGAAGACCTTTCATGTAGGCCAGTGCGTGACGTGTCACCAGCTTTTTTTCCTCCCCAAAAGCACGGTATCCAATGACAGGATTGTCCGGGTTGGAATTGACATCTACGACAGGGGCAAAATTGATATGCATGCCCAAAGCTTTAAACTGCGCTGCCACTTCCTTACCCATTTTGTAAACTAACTTAGAATCCTGTATGGCTCCCAATGTCATTTGCTTGGGAAATTGCAGCACACTGTCGAGCCGCATGCTGACACCCCATTCCGCATCCATGGCAATAAACAAAGGCGTTTTGGCAACGGATTGAAAGTGATTGGTCAGATTCGCCTGTCTTACCGGCCCTCCCTGAAAAAATATCAGCCCTCCAAGGTTTTCCTCCCGAATAAGCCGGGACAGCTCTTCTTTGTGCCTCTCATCTTTGTTGGAATAGGCCGCCACCATAAAAAGCTGCCCCAGTCTTTCCTCAAAAGTCAAAGAATGGAAAACACTGTCGACCCACCTGCTCTGGTTCCTGGTGTCCATGCTTTCCAATGGATCCACAATCTTCATTTGAGGAGGGGCCTCTTCCTTAGCAACCAGCAGGTTCAGACAAAATAAAAGGACAAAAAGGGCTACCAAAACTTTTTGAGCCATGAAACCGTTAAATTTTTATTGCAGAATAAATAAAATACCTTTGTATTCGGCATCTTCGCTAAGTCCAAACATACACAATATGCCTGTTTTTTCCCTACCAAAAAAGGATTAAATATTGTATGTTTATTTAAGTCTAAAAACAAGGGGGATAAGCTGCTGACAATCCATGGACAGTTCCTCTTCGGTGGCAGAAAGAGCTGTTAAAACAACGGTTCTGCGATGCCAAATGTTAAAATATAATTACAATGAAACTTCCAACCATCGTAAAATTAGGGAAATATCACCGCTTCAACCTGACACCGAGGCATTATGATCCTATTAAAGAAGAAATCGAACAACGCACGGAGGCTATTAGAAGGCAACTTCAAGAGGAAGGGCTTTTAAAACCCAACGAAAACTTTGATCCGGGCCTTTCTTCAGGACCCCGTTCTGCCATACGCGGTTCTTTCCGATCTAGAAGCAAAGCAAAGCGTGCCTCGCTCTTCGACAACGCTGGCTTGCTGAGACTTTTTATTTTCGTCATCCTGCTAGGAGGCATGGGAGGATACCTATACCTAGGCAACGAAGTATTATACTACCTTTTATACCTAGCCATCGGTGGAGGACTTTGGTTTGCGCTGATTCGATTAAAGAGACGAGGTAAAAATGAGTGATATCATCCAGTTGCTGCCTGATGCCATTGCCAATCAAATTGCGGCAGGTGAGGTGGTTCAAAGACCTGCGTCTGCACTGAAAGAACTGTTGGAGAATGCTATCGACGCTGGCGCCTCTAAAGTTCAAGTCATCGTGAAAGAAGCGGGCAAAGCATTGATTCAGGTAATTGATGATGGTAAAGGCATGTCCATGACTGATGCGCGTATGAGTTTTGAACGGCACGCCACCTCCAAGATCCGCACTTCAGCTGATCTTTTTGCTATCCGAACCTTTGGATTTAGGGGAGAAGCCTTGGCTTCAATTGCTGCTGTGGCACAGGTAGAAATGAAAACCCGGCCCCAAAATGAAGAACTAGGCACCCACATTTGTATAGACGGCTCAGAAGTTAAAAAGCAGGAACCTACCACCTGTCCTGTGGGCACTTCCATATCCGTCAAAAACCTGTTCTTCAATGTTCCGGCGAGGAGAAACTTCCTGAAGTCGAATGCTGTGGAGATGAGGCATATCGTCGATGAATTTCAGCGGGTGGCGCTTTCTTATTCTGAAATCGCCTTTATGCTTTACCAGAATGATATGGAATTGTTTAACCTCAGTCCTGGGAAGCTTAGCCAACGGATTGTCGGGTTATTGGGCAAATCCTATCAGGGACAATTGGTAGCCTGTGAGGAAAATACCCCTTTGCTAAAGATCAAAGGCTATGTGGGAAAACCTGAACAAGCAAAAAAGACGCGGGGAGAGCAGTTTTTTTTCGTCAACAACCGGTATATCAAAAGTAATTACCTCAACCATGCGGTACTTAGTGCCTTTGAGGGGCTGATCGCAAGCGACCAACATCCTTTTTATGTACTCTTTCTAGATCTCGACCCCTCCCACATCGACATCAACGTCCATCCTACCAAAACGGAAATTAAATTTGACGATGAAAGAACCGTTTACGGATTGGTGCGTTCGGCAGTCAAACAAGCCTTGGGTGCGCATAATGTAGTTCCTACTCTGGATTTCAGCTTTGACGTGAACTTTGCTGAGAACTGGAAAAATGATGCTGTCAAAAAAGAAGAAGTCAGCCGAGAGAATAGCTATAAAACCTTTAATACGCCGGCCTTCAAAAAACAGGAGGTGTCAGGATGGGAGAAACTGTTTGAAAATAATCAGCCTTCGAATTACCTGGATAGAGGCAGCCAGAGCCATGACAATGATGATACCGAGCTTCTTACTTTTTCCAGTAAGGCTAACGGAACGGATAGGAAGGAACCTTTATCTATGCCTCAGGACATGGCAGACACTGGCATCACCTTCCAGATAGGGCTGGCTTATGTAGTAGCGCAAATGTCTTTTGGCATGTTGGTTCTGGATCAGCAGGCCAGCCATGAACGGATTCTTTACGAAAAATTTAAACGGCAACTGGAAAATTCAACCGGTGCCTCCCAACAATGTCTGTTTCCTCAAACAATTGATTTAAGTCCTGCTGATTTTACATTGGTAATGGATTTAAAGGAAGAGTTGACTACCTTAGGCTTTCTGATAGCTGAATTTGGCCATCATGCTATTCTGATCAATGGTATCCCTGCCGATATTACGATCAACAATGAAAAGGCTTTGTTTGAAGCCCTGCTCGAGCAGTACAAGCATTTCAAATCTGAATTATCTTTGGATAAAAAAGAAAATCTAGCCCGATCCTTAGCCAAAAAGTCATCTCTTAAAAAGGGCGTAAAATTGAACAACCGGGAGATGGAAACCTTGGTTGGTCAATTATTCGCCTGTCAAAATCCTAACTATGGGCTTTCTGGCAACAAGACCTTTGTCAAATTGGACTTTAACAAAATAGCAAGCTTTTTTTCGCAGTAATATATGTTTAGATCCCTCACTCCGGTAGTTAAAAACCTATTGCTGATTACTATCGGCGTTTTTATTATCACAGCGTACTTCCTTCCGCATTTGCAGGGGATGTTTGCCCTTTATTATATTGAAAGCGAGCGCTTTCTTCCCTTTCAGTTGCTGACCTATATGTTTATGCATGCCGATTTCTGGCATCTATTTAGCAATATGTTGGGTCTTTTCATCTTCGGTCCTTTGTTGGAGCAGTTTTTAGGTCCCAAAAAATTGTTGACCTTGTGGATGGTTTGTGGTGTTGGATCAGGCGTATTGTATTCCGGTTACACCGCCTATCAGATGGACGCGCTTGGCAGTAAGATTGAACAGTTTCAAAACAATCCAGATCCAGATACTTTTAACCGATTTGTCTCCGAAAACCGTTACTTATTTGGCCCTGGCATCTATGACCTAATTGATGACTACAGCCGAAATCCGGAGAGCAAGGAACTCCAACAGCGGGCTTATCAAAACATGGCCGGGGTATGGGAATTGAAAGCCAATATACCCATGGTGGGAGCTTCCGGGGCCCTTTTTGGAGTACTCATTGCTTTCGGTATGCTCTTCCCGAACACCCAGTTGTTTTTACTCTTTCCGCCCATGCCTATTAAAGCAAAATATTTGGTCTTATTCTATGGCATCTATACGGTTTATAATATTTTTGTTAATAACCCTACAGACAATGTTGCCCATTTCGCGCACCTTAGTGGTTTAATAATTGGTGCGGTATTGGTTACAATTTGGAGAAGGAGCAGAACAAATTTTTACTGATATATGTACAGCGGATTCTGGTATAATCTAAAGAACGCATTCAACCACCGAAATAATGGCCTCTATAAACTGCTGGCTATTAACATCCTGTTGTATTTGATCGTGATGGTGGTAAGGGTTTTCCTAAGTTTAGGAGGTGCAGCAGACCTTTATCGTCAAATGCTATCCTATTTGATGATGCCTGCTTCAGTCCCTTATTTTTTGTCTCAACCCTGGACGATTTTCACCTACATGTTTCTGCATGAAGGGTTTTTCCACATCCTTTTTAATATGCTCTTCCTGTACTGGTTTGGCTTGTTGGTCAACGAATATCTGGGAAGCCGCAAATTGGTTAACCTGTATATTTTAGGGGGAATTGCAGGGGGCTTGTTTTATTTGTTGATTTACAATGTTGCTCCTTTATTTACCGATCAGGTTAATTCCGCCTTGATGTTGGGCGCAAGCGCCGGAGTTTATGCTATTGTAGTAGGTGCTGCAACATTGACTCCTAATACCGCCTTTCACCTGATCTTATTGGGGCCGGTTAGAATTAAATATATTGCTATTTTTTATGTGTTGGTTGCCTTTGCCAATTCCAGTGGCGCCAATGCGGGCGGTGAACTGGCACATCTTGGCGGAGCTGCGTTGGGATTCTTGTATATTCGTTTACTACAGCAAGGCAGGGATATCGGCCGGCCGGTACAGTGGGTTGGCAGTTGGTTTGAAAGTCTAGGCACCCCCAAACCCAAGGTGAAGGTGACCTATAGGAAAAACCAATCCGAAAGCTACAGATCCGAGCCAAGTGGTAGGGTCAGCGTAAGTACACAAGAAGAAATAGACAAGATCCTCGACAAGATCGCTGAAAAAGGCTACGACAACCTTACTAAGGAAGAAAAAAGGAAGTTATTTGATTTTAGTAATAAGTGATGTAGGCTAGCGATGTTTTTACATCACCGGCTTTATCCTGAGGAACAACACAACACCTTACTTTTGGCTGTTCCTATTTTTCCATGTATATTTCTTGATAAACCCAAAATCATGACCCACAGAAGAGATTTCTTAAAGACATCCCTATTGGCAGGGAGTGCCGTGATGCTACAGCCCCTGGCTAAATCCGACGCTGAGCCACTGGGCAGAATTGAGATCTCCTTAGCAGAATGGTCGCTTCACCGGACCATCAGAGGAGGAAAGTTTACCCATCTTGATTTTGCAGCCAAAGCCAAGGAAGAATATGGCATCAGTACTGTTGAATATGTGAACGGTCTGTTTGGCAATTCTCACACGGATTTTAGGGAGGCCGGTCAAAACCCATCCTACTTAAAAGAGATGCTCACCCGAAGTAAAGATATAGGGGTAGCAAACCACCTGATCATGGTAGATGAAGAAGGGCCTCTGGCGAGCGTAGATGAAAAGGAAAGACTCCAAGCAGTAGAAAATCACAAAATGTGGATCGAAGCAGCCAAATTTCTAGAATGTACAACCGTTCGGGTGAACCTCCACGGGGAAGGAAACATTGACAAGAAAAAAGAGGCCTCCATTGATTCGCTTATCAGGCTCGGAGAATTTGCCGGTACAATGGACTTGAACATCGTCGTGGAAAACCATGGCAGCGATTCCTCCAAGGGCTTTTGGCTGGCTTCTATTATGAAGGAAGTCGGCCGTCATAACGTCGGCACCTTGCCGGATTTCGGCATTTTTTGCATTACCCAGCCCTGGGGCACAACCCAACGTGAATGCGAGGAAAAATATGATCGCTATATGGGTATAGAAGAGCTGCTTCCGTTCGCTAAAGGTGTAAGTGCCAAGACCTATGATTTCGATGCCAACGGGGAGCAACCCCATATGGACTACAAAAGGCTGATCCGCCTGGTCAAGCATTCCGGCTTTAGCGGTTACATCGGCGTCGAATATGAAGGTTTCAACCAGCCGGAAGACGAGGGGATCAGAAATACGATAACATTGCTGAAGCGGTATTTGTAGCCTTTTCGCAAGGATTCAATAAACACAAAATGCCAAAGGTTGGGTATTTTAATGACCTGATCTATTTTTTAACTTTTTTTCCTTTTACGAAATGCTGTTCCTCTCATAAAGAGGCGTATCAGGTACTTACTTTTAGACACGCGCATATGAGACTCTCAAAAAAAGGTTGGATGGTTTTATCCACGCTTGCCATCATCGGGCTAGGCTTTGCCTTTTATTTTTTGGTGTATGTCAAACAAAAGGAGGCTGAGATCCTTGCCGAAAAAATGCGGGTGTTGACCCAGATCAGGGCTAATATTGGGCTGCTGATTAAGAATGAAGGGGACGTTGCAAAAACCTTCCCGGTTGGAAATCTGATACCTCATCCCATAACGGTTTTCAAGCACGAAAGGACAGTGCCACTTGGGTCAACAACAAGATGTCATACAAAAAGTCTTACTCCGATTTCTTGGGCAAAGAACTCATTCTAAGAAAAGACAATTTTGAATCCATCGCTATAGTTCGCTTGGAAAAAGAATCCGGGAGCACTCTTTTTACCAATCACCCTTCCGGCAATATCAGTTTTGAAGATTCTACGGTTTCTCGTATCCAATCGAAAAGCATGTTTGAATGGGACTCGGGGGAGGACCGTTACATTGTTTTTACCAGCTTTCTGACGGAACAAGATAAAACCCAAATTTATCTTCTGGGCTTTGTAAAACGATCAGCGTTAAACCGACAAAAGCAAGAGGTTTCGATCTTTACGGTGACCACGGCGCTTATCTTGGTCACCCTGATGATTCTAGGATTACCTCTTTTAAAGCTCCAAGTGATGAGCAGTGCGGAGCGTTTGGGAGCCAAGGATGTCTTCCTAGCTGGAGCCTCCTTGGTAATCGGACCCATGGTGATCATCCTGTTCTTTTTACAGTTCACTACCAATATTTTTACTGATAAGGGGAAGGAAAGAGAAAAGCTCGAGGCGTTAAACAATCAATTGGCTGAAAATTTTCAAGCCGAAATAGTACAGGCTCTTAGGCAACTTAAGATCGTAAAAAAAGAGCTGGATAATCAAGAGACTGATTTCTTAAAGAAACATGATAAAATCTTAGATCTTCTTTGTAAGGATCTTCAAAACTGTGGTTATGAGCATGGTAGTCAGGTAATCATTAATAGCTTCTGGGTCCATCCGTTTTGTCGTGATAATTTCCCCTACTTCAATTCCATTTTTTGGGCAAATGATCAGGGGGAAATCGGCATCTATTTATCCAGTGAGAAAGAACCCCAGCGGATCAATTCTTTGAGCCACAGGCGCTATGTCATGGATATCATTCAGGATAAAGGCATCTTGTTCAATGGAGACACCATTGCTTTTGAGTCGATCCGATCGGTTACCGATGGCAACTACGAGTTGGGACTAGGGATCGCAAGCGGCAATAACACCTACCCCACACTGGCCACCAGCTTCTCATCTGTGTCTATGATGGATCCGGTGCTGGAGGAAGGCTACGGCTTCTGTTTCTTTAATGAAGAAGGAAGAACCCTTTTTCATTCAAATATTCAGCGCAACCTGAACGAAAACTTTTTAGAGGAAACCGGAGGCATGCTCGATTCCTATGTCCGCAGCGGACAAACAAAGTTTACAGCGGTACGGTACATGGGTATGGATCACTACGTCTATGTGCAACAGGTACCAGGCTTGCAGGGATATTATATTGCTACCTTTTTGGATAAATCCTACAGCTACTCGCCTAATGCCATTGCACTGAACACAACGGCAGAGATGGAGATCGCCTTTCTCATCCTATTGTTCCTCATTTACCTGCCTCTATTTGCAGTCACCCGCAAAAAAAGAAAACTGAAGCAAAAAACGTTTGTGCTCTATTGGCTAAGGCCGCTACTTGACAGCAAACACGCCACTATGTACAAAAAAATGCTCTTTGTCAACACCATCATCATGGTATATCTCATCCTGTCGCTCATCATTTATCAATATATAAGTGGTTCGCCCGTCTTATTGATCCTTTCTGTGGTCATGACCGGCCTTTCCCTGGTCATGACGAATTTCTTCTTCATTTCCCGTTCGTTCCCTAATATTGAACTTGTGGATACCCAATATGGCAAAGGAGGAAGTCTCATGCCATTTTGGAGCATCGTCCTTGCCTACATAATCCTCTGGATCATCACGAAATTGATGATTATCCACCCTCACTATGATTTCTTCAAGCTTTGGGACATCCTAATCCTTGTAATCTGCATCGCTGCCTATACCTACCGTCGCGGTGCCGTTGCGTTTGCCCGGACCGGAAGCTGGGAACAGCTTAGCAAGTCAATAGTCAAGTCGGAAGATCCGTACCTCAACTACAAAATATACAACACTTCCTTGATCCTCCTGCTCTCCATTATACCCACTTTGATCTTCTTCAGTATCAACTACAGGGCCGAGCAAGAAATTCTGTTTAAGCAAAAAGCCCATTCATTAGTAGAACGCACCGCAAATTGGAGGCAGGTGAAATCGGCCCCACTGATCCAAAAAAGACAAGAGATCGCAGCGCCTACAGTAGAACCCTTGGATGGATTTATTGATCAGATGGAAAAGGCGGCAGGAAGTAAGCGAATTTTAACCCATTTGATTAAGATTGATTCCATCAGCCAGGCGCAGCGTGACTCCATCCCACTTGACTCCACTCAACGGAAAAGTACAGAAGGGGACGAAGGGTGGTACGACCAAATGCGCGTCGAATTTGACAAATACGGAACCCAATCTCAAGGTTATATCGGAACCGGAAAAGGAGCCCCTTGGAGTTTCGATGGTCAGAGTTTCCATTTCCCCCAAGCATCTACTACCCAGACGGTCTCTGTATCCATAGGGAGCTTTAAGGATCTTTTCGTCTCCAACTGGTGGGGCATGCTATTATTTTTCGCCTTATTGATGCTGATCAGCTATATGTTGATTGGTCTGGTTGCAGAGAAGATCTACGGCCTTGATTTTAAAGGCTATGCCAAGATGATCCGTCCTCGGCATCCTATTGAAATCAGCAAAAAGCTTATTGAAGCCTATCAGGGAGCTGATCTTCTCAACGACTCCTTCAACAATTCTTTTATTGTTGGCGTCAATGCCTCCCATGTGTATGAGATATACCACCAATTGCGAAGATGGAAGACTGACGGGTTTTATAGTATCGAACTACTAGACCTACCCAACCTCATTGAAAAGTTTGAGGATCCGAACCCTGCAGAAGGGGTACCGCATTTTGCCAGTAGTCCTTTAAACTTCCGGATCCCCGTCTACAGGTTGGTCAAGAATGCTCAAGCCAATTATGCGCCTTTGCTTGAGGCCTTGCATGATAAACATGCACGAAAAGGCAAAGCTCCCCTGCTGGTATATATTGAACATTTCGAATATGCTTATGACGATGAGGCCTTAAACAACATCAAGCTCAATATATTGCAAAGACTGGTCAGTAATCCGTCCATTCGGATAGTCATCTCGTCAGAAATAAGCCCAACGAAAATTTTCGAATTTTATGAAGAACGTATCAAGAAGGCCAGTGCTATCGGCCTGACAAATTTAGAAAACATCGAAAGGCTCAATGGCCTTAAATCCACTTTCAAACAGTGGCAGCACCTTTTAGGCGGCTTCTACCGCATCACCATCCCCCTCACTGTTAATGACCAAGACGCCACCCCCAGGGAACTTAGTCACGGCCAATATCTCAATAGAATCAAGATCAAATACGCCATTCTCTTTGATAAAAAGTTTGCGGGCGACGACAACCATATACTCAATGTACAGGAGACCTCCTTTACCTATTATTATGCCATCTGGAACTCACTCACTAAGGAGGAACGGTATATTATCTTTGATATCGCACATGACCGGTTTGTCAATGCCAACAACGTAGATGGCATCATCGACCTTTTACATAAAGGACTCTTGGTCTATGACCATTCCCTCCACCTGATGAATGAAAGCTTCACCAATTTCGTTCTGACCAAGGTGAGCAGCGATGAAGCGCTGGAAAGAGAGCTTGAAAGCAACAAGAAGGGGAATTGGAGCACCGCCTCCGCGGTTTTAATATTGGTCATCATCAGCCTGATCGCCTTCATATCCTTCGGAAGAGTAAACATCTTACAGGATGTCAATGCATTGCTAACATCTCTCGCTGCGATTATTGCCGTCTTTCTTCGCTTAGGCGGGATGTTTGTCACAGGAAAATCAAAAGAATGACCTACTAAGTTCACTCTGACAATGCCATCTGAGACCTGGGAAAAGAAACTGTAAAGATTGTGCCTTTATCTAACTCACTGTGTACAGAAATACTTCCGCCCAGGGTTTCCACCTGCATTTTGGTTAGGTATAAGCCCATACCTTTAGCTTGTTTATGAAAATGAAAAGTTTTGTACAATCCAAAAAGCTTATCCCCCACTCTTTTTAGATCCATTCCCAAACCATTGTCTGAAACCGACAAAAAGATATCCTCTCCTTCTTCCCAGGACCTTACCTCCACTTTTGGCTGACGCTCTGTTGATCGGTATTTTAAGGCATTGGAAATAAAATTGTGCAGAATACTTTCCGCATAAACTTTTGGAAGATAAACAGAAGGAACTTGAAGGTCAGCTACCAGGCAAGCTCCCGAAGCCAAGATCTCTTCGGTTTGCAGGTTTTCCCATTCTCTATTGATCAACTCCGCAAGCTGCACTTCCTCAGACGGCAATTCGTTTTCCAAACGGGCATCCATCACCTTATTCAGGTCATTCATGGTAGTGATCATGTTCTCTACAATAGATGGAATCTTCTGGAGTACAAATTGGCTATTGGTCTCTGTAGGCTCTTCCTGATAATATTCGTGAAGCAGCAAGATATTGTTCATCGGGCCCCGGAGATTGTGGGCCATGATCATGCTGAAATCCTCCAACTGGTTGTTTTTGGCCTGCAACTGCCTGGCAGTTCTTTCCAGCTGCGTGTTGAGACGCTTCAGGGTAGCGGCCTGATCCCGGAGTTGGAAAGCCGTCAAGTCCTTGACAAAGGTCTTGGCGACATCTAATTCATTTTTACTCCATTTTTGAGACTTCCCCCTGACGATTTCCTCCCACTTTTCGAATGATTTCCTAGGGTGAATGTAATCCCCATCAGCCAGTTCAGGTTTTTCAGGATTGCCCGCCCAGATCCTGACTCTTGGAATTTCCGGCTTGAAAAACAGCAAATACTCATGGTTGTACTTGGAGATTTCCAATGCCAGCAATCCACATGTAGTCTCTAAATACGCTTTTGCTGATGGAATATCTTTCCAAAGACTTCTCGTATGGAAAATCTTTTTGTTATTGTTTTCCACCAACCAATCGATTACACTTTGAATAATACTTTCCGGGGGTGTCAATCCATATACATACAGTTTTTGATTGAGCATCACGGCAGCCCCGCAGCTATCTCCTTGAATCAAATGATGTAAAGGCTCAGCCGCAAGTCCAGAAGAAAGATTTGGATGCCGTTCCAGCGCCTCTACCAACACCAGTCTTTGGTGGTTTAAAATTTTAAAAGCCTTAAGATCGACAGAGTTTTGGGTAGATGTAATTTCACTGGCCAAAGCCTGGGTCATCAAATAAGCTATCTTACGTTTCCAAGCATCAATAAATACAGGCTTATAATTATGGCAGGAGATCAGACCCCACAGTCTCCCTTTTTCAATAATGGAAAAAGAAATTGTGGAACGGACATCCATGTTGCTGAGATATTCCAAGTGAATTTCGGAGGGGTTTCTCAATTCCGATCCCAAAATGTTGGTAGGCGTACCCGAAGAAGGGTTGACATAGGGAACAATATTAACCGCCCTACCCTTAACATCGGGGATTTGACGCACCGTCTTCCGCAGAAAGAGGTTACGAGCAGGCTGAGGAATATCACTGGCGGGAAAACGATGTCCCATAAAGGATATTAAGTCACTGCTTAACCCTTCGCCTATTACTTCCGAATTCCAATTTCTATCAAAACGAATGACATTTACCCTGTCATAGCCAAGATAGGCTTGCATTTCTTTGGCTACCAAATCAGCTATTTCGAGCAGGTCATCCATCTTGTTCAGCTGTATTTTCAAAGAGGAAACCCTTTCTATATCCGCTAATTTGTCATCAGGCGAGGGATCAAAATAAGGTTCACACTCTAAAATGATTTTGTCGTTTGAGAGGTGACCGAAGCCGTAAAATTTTCTAGTCCCTATTTCGATGGTACCATGGCCTTTGGGAAGAAAAACCTTTTCGAACCATTCTTGCGATTTTTTAGGGAGAAAATCAAAAATGGAGCTTTCTAGCCATTGCTCTAACGCTGTATCCGCCACAAAATCAGCAATGTTGGCACTTACCTGTTCAATCCCATAAGTTTCCCTATTTATCACCATGAGCCAACCATGCGGCTGGATTCGTCCGATTAGATGAATAGGTTCCTTATCACAGTTAGACAGATCTACCTTGAATTCTTGATAATTAAGCATAAGCGGGTATGAACAAATAAGAGTAAAGCTTTAGATTATTGTAGGCATAAAAGTTCTTGTAATGATAGACAAAAACGAATGGATTACAAAAAGGTAAACGCTGAAAGATAGTTTATATTTTAAGCAAATGAATGCTTAAATAAGTTGAAGGTAGCATTTGCAGCTGCGATTATTTCCTCTTCTTGGCTTGTTGTCCATGGCCTGCTGTTAAGATGATCTTTAAACTCATTCCACATCTTCATGGTATTCTCGCCATAACCAGAAAAGAACCTTAACCCTTTGTCTTTCAGCTCAGGAATACGCTGCAATATCATCTTGCTGATGACCTGGCCACCAAGGGTAGAGCCTTCAATGACATACAAGGTACCGAAGGCCTGCTGTTGATTCTGAACAAATGGGAGTTCCTGAAAAGGCTTAATAGGTTGGGCAGCGGAGGCTAGTGCTTGGATATCCTCTTCTAGCCAAGTCATCTTCCTCCTTTCGTTGATATCCGGCAAAACGTGCTCCAGCTGGCGACGGATATTTGCCTCCAAAGGATCGAAAAACCAATAAAAATAAATTAATATCTGTAGATAATCGTCGATAGTAGTAATGGACTTGATTTTTTGAACGAGAGCCTTTTCGAGTTCGATATGAGCCGCTTTTGTTTGTTCTTTTAGCTTTTCAGCAAGCATATTTCTTTATCAATCATTCCGAGACTTTAAGGATCTCAATTTCATTTTTATTGGCCAACTGGCCACAGGCAGCATCTATGTCTTGCCCACGCGATTTTCGGACTTTGGCTACTATTCCCTGTTGCTCTAGGATCCTAATATATAAGTCAACACTAGATTGTGAAGCTTGACGGAACTCCCCCTCATCAATGGGGTTGTATTGAATAATGTTGACTTTTGAAGGAATATGTTTGCAAAATCGAGCCAAAGCCCGTGCATGTTCTTCATCATCATTGATCCCATCCCAGATGACATATTCATACGTCACCTTCCTTTTGGTTTTGTCATACCAGTATTTCAGCGCTTCAGCCAAGTCCTCGATGGGATTGAACTCGTTGATAGGCATCAGCCTGCTTCGCGTTTCATTGATGGCCGAATGGAGGGACAGCGCCAGATTAAATTTAACTTCATCATCGGCGAGCTTCTTAATCATTTTGGCGATGCCTACCGTAGAGAGGGTAATCCTTCTTGGAGCCATTCCAAGACCTTCGGGAGAAGTAATCTTTTCAATTGCCTCAATGACATTGTTGTAGTTCAACAAGGGTTCACCCATTCCCATAAAGACAATATTGGTAAGTGGGCGTTGAAAATAAGTTTCCGCTTCTTCTTTGATGGCTACCACCTGATCATAAATTTCTGCGGCATTTAGGTTGCGCATTCGCTTTAGACGGGCAGTGGCGCAAAAGTTGCAATCCAAACTACAGCCCACCTGTGAAGATATACAGGCAGTAATTCTATTGGAAGTGGGGATCAATACAGATTCAACGACCTTGCCATCATATAGCTTGACGGCATTTTTGATGGTGCCATCCACGCTGTGCTGCATCAGGTCAACATGGATGTGATCAATAGTGAAATTGGCTTTTAAAAGTTCGCGAACAGGCTTAGAAAGATTGGTCATGTCGTCAAAATTCTTTAACGACTTGTTCCAAAGCCATTCATAAACCTGCTTTGCCCGGAATTTTTTCTCCCCCGCTGTCAGAAAAAACTCCTCCAACTGGGTCAGCGTCATTTTTCTGATATCCTTTTTCACCCCGATCTTGTCCATGGGTACAAAAGTACGAATAATTTTTCGAACCCGATATAAACCAAAATATCCCGCTCAGCAAGTACTTGAAATGCTGAGCGGGCAGAACATATTATTCTTTTTGCTGAGACAGGAAAGTTATTAACGCAGCAAACTCTTCATAGGATAAGGAATTGGCCAAACCCTCCGGCATCATGGAAGTCGCAAGCTCTTCCCGTTTTTGAATATCCTCGGCGCGAATCGTGTGAGCTGCGCCTGTAATGTCTCTAAGTACCACGCGCTCTGAAGATTCAGCCGTTATAAATCCCATAAAATGTTTACCATCGTTGGTAGTAATTAATACAGTAGCAAATCCCTGCGAAATAGAAGCATTTGGTTTTAAAATGGACTCAGCGATTTGCTGTCGGCTCATAATAGAGCCAATTTGGCCCATAAAAGGACCTTTTAGCGGCTCACCCTTCTCAATACTATGACAAGCGGTACATCCTTGTTGCATGTAGATGGTTTTTCCCAATACAGGATCGCCGTCGATTTCAGCCATTGCCAGCATGATATCCTCAATAGAGCTTTCCCCAACCTGACCTTTCTTGTTCTTGATCTTATCCAAATCCACCTTGGCTTCCTCCACTACCATTGATCGTTCCTCCCCTCCAAATTCGGGAATGCCCAACCGCATTCTGCCGTTAAGCTCAGCAAAGAATTCCTTTTCGGCCGGTCCAGCCTGCTTCCATGCTGTCAGAAGTAGTTCTTTTATTTGGGGAGAGGCCTCCCAAGTCACAGGGCGGTAATAGGGGCCGTGGGTGTCTGGGCGCGTGCCCCACCACCAAGAAGCGTCATAATCGGCTTCTTTTTGGTAAAGCCTCGCCAAGGTGACCAGTATTTTCTGCTGTAAAGCCTTGTTATTCGCTTCACTTCCTCTTGCTTCTTGATAAGCGTTAATTAAACCTTCTACGGCTTTCACATCATGCATGTAGCGCAAAGCCCAGAGCGCCAGATCAGGATTTGCAGAAATTGCTCCAAGGGTCTGTTCCACGGCATGAAGCTGGACCAGTGACCGGACGGCAAGATGGGCCGGCACAATGGCCGAATTGGGTGTAGCATGCGGACCCTCCTCTCCTACAGCAGGTGCTTTAAAAGAGGAAGGAACGGTTGTAGCCAATAATGCTTCAGCTGCTTCAAGCTTGCCCATTCGCCCTAAGCTAATAATTGCTGCAGCTTGCACCCTTTCGTTCGGATCCTGTAAGGCATTTAAGAAAGGTTCTAATGGCACTTGCTCAGCGATAGCCTTTCTATCGGTTAGTGCGCGAAGTGCATATTCGCGCATGTCGTCTTGCTCCACCAATTCCAATAAACGGCTAATCGCCTCTTCGCCTAACAGTTGCGCATAAGCATACATTCCCGCTACCCGATGCTCTAATTTTGCATCATTGTCAACTGCTACACTCCAAGCAGCATCCGCTGCCTTCTTTTTGGGTCGGGTAAGCAATTCCTGTTGGGCGTATAGCCTAGCTGCGGCACTTCCGAATTTGAGCAATTCTTGGAGCGTTTCTATCGATGCCGACTTAAGCCGAGGATATGGCTGGTAGTCCCAATCTTTAGGAACAGCCCGCACTACAAAGCCTTTTGTTGAATCACCGGAATAGCCTGCTCCGTCCCACGCTGAAAGGTACATTCTTCCAGAGGCATCAATATCGAGATCAGTAATTTGAGGAAGCCTCAGGAACTCTTCCTCCTGTTGGGTATAGCTGGCACCGGCAGGCTTCACCCTATGGATATAAAGCTGGTTTCTCCCCCAATCCGCCATCATCGGCACCTTGTTGTAACGATCGGGCCAAGTATCGTCGTCAAGGTAGAGTGCCCCTGTACCGGATCCCCCTCCCAAATCGACCATCGCTGGAATGATTTCTTCTGTGAAATGCTTAAACAACACAGGG
The DNA here is from genome assembly GCA_035303945.1 of Cyclobacteriaceae bacterium. Classification (GTDB taxonomy): domain Bacteria; phylum Bacteroidota; class Bacteroidia; order Cytophagales; family Cyclobacteriaceae; genus DATGMS01. The sequence goes on along the minus strand of DATGQZ010000019.1, from coordinate 1,394 downwards.
TAGCCATACTCCGCAGACTGGATCTGATGGCTAAAGCGGATATTCCATCCTCCACCATCATTGGTATTGCCACGGCTAAAGATGTTCATAAAGGGATCGATAGCCAAATCATACACATTTCGGGTTCCATGGTTATAGATCTCCATTTCGGTACCATCAGGCCGAACCCGTACAATTCCTCCACCTAGCATCGTTAGTTCATTGCCTTCTCGGTCTATTGCTTGATGAAAACCGAAATCACCCACCGCAATATAAATCCAACCATCGATGCCGAGACGAATGCCATTCGTAGCATGATCAGTGCCCCGTTCACGGATGTACTTTACATTGCTAATGTGCTGGATCAAAGGTTTAGACGCTCCATCAGCCACACCATCTTCATCTTTGTCCTCAAAAACAACCAAATCCATTCCTGAAGCCAAACCGTCTTCACCAAAAACAGTGTGGAGCACAAACACCTGATTGCCCAAAACGATAATACCCCTAGGATTGTCCACCTGTGCAAATTCGGTGTAGCTGTCCAAAATGCCGTCATTGTTGCAATCCACCAAGCGGACGATGCTGCCCTTACCTGGATCCTTACCCAAGGAGCCGATCATATCTACTCCCACATAAACCTCTCCCGATGGTGCAACGGCTAGCGCTGCTGGACTGGGAACTAAATCCGGTCCGGCAAAGGGCTTGATGTCCAGATCTTCCGGCCAACCCAACCCTACCGCTAATGAATCGATAGCTGCGAGCGATTGACTTCGTTCTTGAGGTAAGCACACTTCCTCACTTTTTCCACATCCTACCGCTGATGCAATAAGCAACAGAATAAATCTTCGTTTAAGCATGTTTCTATTTTTAAAAAACGCATTAAAGTTAGCTACTCCAACTGGTATTCCCGCGTTAATGTCACAGCTACAGCATAAAAAGTGGTTTTTTCTGCCAAAAAGTCGGAAAAACACGCGCTTTATCATTCAAAATCGGACGTTTTTTCTGGTTTAATACAACTCCTAAGAATGGTGCAGGATTTGATCCTTTCTGAAAAGCCACGCTAATAAATCATTAAGTAATTGAAAGATAAGTTTAGAACGAATAAAAATACTGACCCATGGACTTTAACCAATTTACCATAAAATCCCAAGAGGCTATTCAAAAGGCAGTAGAGATTTGTACCGCCGAGCAACAGCAGGCGATAGAACCAGCGCATCTTTTGAAAGGAATATTAACCCAGGACGAAAATGTAACAGATTTTCTTTTCAAAAAGCTGGGTGCTAACAAAGCAATAATCACCCAAAAACTTGATGACATTATTAAGTCTTTCCCAAAAGTGAGCGGTCAGCAACCATACCTTTCCAATGCGGCCAATCAAGTTTTGACCAAAGCGAAGGATTACATGAAGCCCTTTG
>DATGQZ010000018.1:0-18989 GCA_035303945.1 Cyclobacteriaceae bacterium | reverse complement strand
GTGTTAAGCAGTGAACGCTTTGACCTGCTTGGTAACAGCCTCGCTATTCTGACCGGAATAGCCTCACCAAGCCGTTCGGCGGCTATTATAGCATGGGTTGAAAAGGAGTGTCGCGCAATGATGCATAGTGGATTACTTTCTTTAGATCTCCCTCCAAATTTCTTCCCGTTTATCCAGCCAACGGACAAAGACTGGCATGAAAGGTATAGCGTTTTTAACCAGCCGGGACATTATCACAACGGGGGAATATGGCCTTTTGTATGTGCAATTTATATCGCAGCCTTGGTAGCCGCTCAGAAATATAGATTGGCTAAAAGGAAACTTTTAGTTCTAACTCAAGTCATTGAGCAGTCCCGATCAAGTCAAGTCTCTTTTGGATTCAATGAGTGGGTCACACCACAACATGGAAAGCCCATGGGCCAAGATTGGCAAACTTGGAGCGCATCGCTCTATCTCTATGCCTGTCAATGTGTGGAAGAGAAAAAGACACCGTACTTTGATGCCATCCGACAAAATTCAGGTAAAGGATAGCAGCATATAAATTGTTTTTTGCTCTTAATACCTTGTGATTACCTGATTTTTAAATTGGATAATTAAAAACTGCCACAGAAGACCACAGTGAATAAAGCCCAGAAAATGCTGTATTATGGTATAAGAAAGAACAGATACACTACTCATATCCCGGATGAAAATTGAGCCGGATTTCCAATCACATTGATGACCTTTATAGCCGCCCCATCTGTCGGTCCGAGCCTTCGCGCCGGCGTCTAGATGATCCAGCATAAACCGCTTTAGGTTTTCTCGGGCCGCAGTCTCCACGACACGGCCATAAATCCCGGGAATGCTTTTTTCCTTCCGCTCACTGTTCATCCTGCCTGCCGACATAGGTCTCGTCCATGCCCACCTTGCCGTCCATCGGGTAGTTGCCGCTACTGGCCGTTGCCCTCATCACCTTCTGCTTAGTTCCAGCTTCTTGCTCAGCTCGGTGCTTTCGCCTGTGGACACATAGTAAACAATGTAGAAAGCTTACAGGGGAACCTAAAATGGTGGACAGCGTGCCAGAGGTCAGCGACTCAAGACAATTAAATTTGGTGCACTGCCTGTCGTAGTTCTCTCAATAATATCGTTTTTCACGCCTGCTTTCCGGTTGGCAGGCGAAAAAGAAACAACTCTTTGAACATCAAAGAGCGTTGAAAAATCGTGACGGTCTCTGCTTCAACTTTGCGGCTTGGGAGTATTATCTTATGCTTCTCCCCGGTAATTTCGCTTGATCCGGAAAATGTTCTTTTTTGGTTTCCACAAAAGTTGTCCTACTTAACTTACTTTATTAGACCAACAAATTAAAGGGAAATCTGTCCGCAATATGTCCGCAAGAATAAAAAAGCCACTGATTATCAGTGGCTTATGGTCAATTTCGTCGGGGTGGCGGGATTCGAACCCACGACCCCTTGCACCCCATGCAAGTACGCTACCGGACTGCGCTACACCCCGAAATTGTGTGGCAAACTTAGAAAACTTTTTCCTAAAGTAAAAACTAAAACCTTACATTCCTGCACCCTAAACAAGGTTGGTCCGCAAATGGATTGATTATAAGAAGATTAAAAATATTTCTGCATCCGAAAAGTTTATAAGCTACAAAAGGGGCAAGATTCATAGGACAGTAGTTACCAACTGACCAACTCTCCTCTAAGATTGCGGTCGTCAACCGTCTGTAGGGCTTCATGCCAATCCAAAGGCGCTTCATAACGGGCTTTCATTCCCCCATCCTTTCCCAACAATACCCAACATGCATCCTTGGCACCCAACAGATATTTCTTTTTGAGGGCTTCTATATATGCCTCCTCCATCAGGTATTTGCCATTGCTCTGCAGGCTGTCGGCAATCACGAAATAGATAATGTCCCTGATTTCAATTTCCACCCGCAGGCTGTCGCTTACCTCCATCAAAAAATCATCTGATTCGGGAAAAAACAAAACCACCCGCTTTTTCCACTTCAAGTCTTCTAAAGTAACCACTTCAGGAACGATGAACCACAATGCTAAAGCAAAAATTATTATTGGAATTTTCATATCACCGGATCAACATCTTTAAATATAATATATTTGTAGCAATATTAAAAATTTTATTTATCTCGATATTTGAAAAGCCATAAAAAATCATATCATCTATGGGATTCTGGCTGCTTCTTACCCGCACAGCAATGTCCACTGTGCTTGCCACGTCACAGAAAAACAAAAAAAGGTGCCGCTTGAGCAACACCTTTTTGGAAAGCAAATTGTACTTTTAGCTGATAGGAGAACCAGGAGCGGTAGGTTCGTTGGGCATTAACAGCCTCAAGCTTCCATCTTTATCTTCGGCCATTAGGATCATCCCCTCCGAATCAATGCCCATCATTTTTCGAGGGGCTAGGTTTAGCAACATCGTCACCTGCTTGCCTTTTAGATACGCTGGATCAAAATGTTCGGCGACGCCGCTTAAGACTGTCCGCTGCCCTAAGCCTGTGTCCACGGTAAGTTTCAGCAGCTTCTTGGACTTTTTGATCCGCTCCACATCCAATACCGTAACCACCCGCATATCTAATTTAGCAAAGTCATCAAAGACAACAGTCTCCTTGACGGGAGGGACTACAGCGGCTTCCATTTCATTTTGCTTTTTGGCATTTAGTAACTTATTCACCTGCGCTTCCACTACATCATCCTCTATCTTATCGAACAAAAGTACCGACTGACCCAGCTGCTGTCCCCCTTGAACCAGGGAACCATTGCCGGCTTGCGACCAAGACAAAGGCTGCACCTGCAGCATTTCAAATAATTTTGTTGCGGTAAAGGGCAGAAAGGGTGCAGACACAATTCCCAGGTTAGCCGTGATATTAAGTGCTATATTTAATATAGTAGCCGTACGCGCTTTATCTTCTTTGATAACCTTCCAAGGCTCCGTGTCGGCCAGGTATTTATTTCCAAGACGGGCAAAATCCATCACCAAAGCTAAAGCTTCCCTCAGGCGGAATTTTTCAATGGATGCGCTGATCTTCTCTGGGAAAGCCGCCAAGGCTTCAAGCACCTCCTTATCATAAGCACTGAGCTCTCCCCTTTCAGGCACATAGCCGTCAAAAAATTTATGGGTCAATACCATTGCCCGGTTGACGAAATTGCCGTAGATGGCGACCAACTCCGAATTGTTGCGGGACTGAAAGTCTTTCCACGTAAAATCGTTATCCTTGGTTTCGGGCGCATTGGCGGTAAGTACATACCGCAACACATCCTGCTTACCAGGAAACTCTTCCAGATATTCATGGAGCCACACGGCCCAATTTCTTGACGTGGAAATCTTGTCCCCTTCCAAATTCAGAAATTCGTTAGCAGGAACATTGTCGGGAAGAACAAAGTCGCCAAGTGTTTTAAGAATCGCAGGAAAAATAATACAATGGAAGACAATATTGTCCTTACCGATAAAATGCACCAATTTGGTATCCTGATCCTTCCAGTATGGTTCCCAATCAACTCCTTTTTCCGCTGCCCATTCTTTGGTAGAAGAAATATAACCTATCGGTGCATCAAACCATACATATAACACTTTACCTTCCGCCCCTTCCAAAGGCACAGGAATACCCCAGTCCATATCCCTGGTCATAGAGCGAGATTGTAGGCCATCTCCTGCTTCCAACCATGATCGGCATTGACCCAACACGTTGTTTTTCCAGTCATCCTTATGGTCTACCAAGATCCATTTCTTCAGAAAATCAGTGTACCGTGCCAGATCCAAAAACCAATGTTTGGTTTCCTTCAGCACAGGGACATTGCCGCTCAGCTTGGACTTGGGATTGATGAGATCTGTCGGGCTTAAAGAAGTACCGCATTTCTCGCATTGATCCCCATAAGCATGTTCATAACCGCAGTTGGGGCAGGTACCTTCGATATAGCGATCGGCTAAAAACTGTTTGGCCTCCTCGTCATAATACTGCTCGGTCACCTGCTCTTTAAATTCGCCCTTCTTATAAAGATCAAGGAAAAGCTGGGAAGCCGTTTCATGGTGAACTTTGGCGGAGGTTCTGGAGTAATGGTCAAAACTTATCCCAAACTCTTTAAAACTTTCCTTCATCATGTTGTGGTAGCGGTCAACCACAGCCTGGGGAGTAATGCCTTCTTTTTTGGCTTTGATAGTAATGGCCACGCCATGTTCATCGGAGCCGCATATGTATGCCACATCCCTACCTTGGGAGCGGAGATACCTCACATAAATATCGGATGGAATATAGCATCCTGCCAAATGGCCAATATGCAGCGGACCATTGGCATAAGGCAATGCAGAAGTAATGGTATATCGTTTGAATTCAGTCTTGCTCATAGGGTGCAAAGATAGCTAAAATTGAATTTTCTGTCTTTATACGGAGCGGCTTAGCTTTAAAATCTTCGTAATTTGCGAAAAAAAGGCGGTGACACATGGGAAGGATCATTATCAAGGGAAAGGAATTCACATTTGAGCAAATCCGGAATGGCCAATGGCCCGCACAGGAGCCCTACTTCCAAACCTCTTTATCCTTTTGCCATGAATGGCTGAACGGCAAACATCTGTTTGAACTGCAAACTTCCGGATCGACTGGCACACCTAAACAGATCATGGTTACGAGGGCTCAAATGAGCAGCAGTGCCAAAGCTACCCGCGACTTCTTCAACATCCCCGTACAGGCCAATCTCCTTTGCTGCCTCAACACGGCTATGATCGCCGGCAAAATGATGTTGGTCAGGGCCATGGAATGGGATAGCATCCTGTATATTGTTGAACCTCAGTCCAACCCCCTTCTTAGCATCGACCCAGTGCAGCAATTTGTCTTTGCCACCATGGTTCCGCTCCAGTTGGAAACCTGTCTCCACGATGCGCATACTGCCCAAATGCTAACTCATATCGTGCATCTCCTTATCGGGGGAGCTCCTATAGCCGATAGCCTTAGACATAAAGCCGCGCTACTTCCCGGCAACCTGTACCAGACCTATGGCATGACCGAAACCGTGTCCCATATTGCACTGGCAAACCTTAAAGCTGATGGCGCATTAATATATGAATTATTGCCAGGCGTGGCGTGTCGGCAAGACGAGGAGGAAAAACTTGCAGTGAAGGCACCCATGACCAATGATAGGTGGATCTGGACCAATGATATTGTGGAAATGCTTTCCGATCGAAGCTTTATATGGAAAGGCAGGGCTGACTTCACCATCAATACGGGAGGTGTCAAAGTGCAGCCCGAAGAAGTAGAAGCAGCTGCGGTGGATATTATGGCAGTTCATTTTCCGGGACAACGCTATTTTGTCACTGCCTTGCCTGATGTAAGACTGGGTCAAAAAGTCATTTTACTGGTAGAAGCCGAACCGGTAGCAGAGCCAAAGGTCAAAGAAGTATTGCACCAGCTTAAAACAAAACTTAGCGCCTATCATGCGCCAAAAGATCTGCTCTTTGTGCCTAACTTTGCGGAAACAGCCTCCCATAAGGTAAATCGAGACGCGAGTCTAGCTCGGTGGATGGCTTCCCAAGCAGAAAACGCCAGAGATCCCAACCGATAAAGTTGGAAGCTGTAAACTTTTAATTTAAAATGATGTTTATTTTATATGCATTTAAAGACCGATGATATTATCCGGCTGGAAATAGAATATGATTCCGGCACCATTCCACCTCCATTTAGTCATGTTTTCAAGTTGAAGCTGGGATTCGAGAAAGACTTTATAAACACCAGCTTTAAGCTCCACTATACGGACAGGGATGAGGTTACCGAGGACGAGATTCTTAATGAAGGCTTCACCTTAAACGATGACTACGATTTTGTGGGGGAAATCCCCAAAGTATGGGAGCAACCCCTGAAAAAACTTTATGCACAAAGTAAATGGTCCAACAAAACCGCATTGGAAGATGAAGGTGGTATTCGGCTCTTAGCGAAAGATATTCATGGCAAAATCTCCAGGGCTGTCCCCACCAACCCGCAAGAATGGCTGTACCTTTCGCAGGAGTTTATACAGGCTATTTATGAAATCAACAAAAGGGAAGCACCTTTGACAGTGCGGTTTCGCCAAGTTAACAAGCAAGGGGAAATTACAGATTATGAACTCACTGTCAGATTTTCTATTCGGGAAATTGAGTTGCTGATCAACAATACCCCAAGAAAAATTGGCTGGGAGGAAACCAAGCCTTTGCTATCTTATATCTATCTCCCCGACTACAATTATGAGGTGGCGAAAGAAACTCCCCCTACCAAACGCGGAACCTATATCGACTGCGGGGACGGCTTCTGGCATGAATTTGGTAAAGGTGTCATAAACATCGATGAATCATTTGATGCAGCATCAAAGATCAAAGATGAATTTATGAAACTAAACCAACATTCTTTATGAAATCAGTTAAACCAATTTTAGGGATTGCCTTAAGTGCTGCCATGATGTTTGGTTGCGCCAACTGGAGCAACACAGGAAAGGGTGCGGCTATAGGCGGAGGCGCCGGTGGAGCTATTGGAGGCCTTATAGGATCGAAGAGCGGCAACACAGCTGCCGGAGCCATCATAGGTGCTGCAGTAGGCGGTGCCGGAGGTGCAGCGATCGGTAGGTATATGGATAAACAAGCCAAAGAACTGGAAGCAATTGAAGCTGCCGAAGTAGAGCGCGTAGGCGAAGGTATTAAGTTGACCTTCGAGTCAGGTATTTTGTATGGGTTTGATTCTTATGAGTTGACCCCTGCTTCTCAAGAGAGTGTGATGGAGTTGGCCCGTATTCTTAATGATTATCCTGACACCAATGTGCTGATTGAAGGTCATACGGATAACAAAGGAAGCGCCGAATATAACCAAGGCTTATCCGAGAGAAGGGCTATTTCTGTAGCAAATTATTTGAAGATGCAAGGGGTAGACGCCAGCAGGATTTCAACACGGGGTATGGGTTTCGATAAACCGGTAGAGTCTAACGATACCGAAGCAGGACGGGCTAAAAACCGCAGGGTTGAAATTGCCATTTGGGCCAATGAAGAACTGATTGAGAAAGCCGAAAGTGGAGAAATCCAATAAGAAAATAAACTAATCATCTATAATAATGCCGCCTCCTGAGAGAGCGGCATTATTGTTATGTACATTTCTGTTGTTATGCTAAACCGCAATAAATGTTCCTTAGACTAGATCCAGATAGGTTCCTTCAGCGGGAGCGCCTAATGTTGTTCTTTTGTCAAATGTACTTTGCGAGCAACCAGCTTAAAAAATAACCGTTATCATTATTTTTTCTCAATCAATAAAAAAATTCAGGCCGTTTTGCTGACGCTCAAGCTTCACAAAGGGATTTGTTCTCAGTTTTTATGACAAATCCCGCTATAGTTTGATTTGACGAATTTCGGACTTCAGCTCTAAGATCATTTGGGATATATCCTCTAGCGTCAAAGGCGCACTTTTATCTTTTGGATGGGGAAAATCCGTAGAGATAAAAGCCTTGGCCTCCCAAACTTCCAATATCTCAGACCCTAACACTTCATAAGGCTTATAGAGTTCATTATCTGAACTCAGGAAAAGCTTGCCGTTTTCCTCCAAATAGTTAAAAACTCTTTTATAGACCACTCCCTCGGAAGCCGTCACAAGAACATAAGTTTTGCCATTTTTGATATCTCTGATATTTTCCACAAAAGCTCCGATAATAATGGTCCCCTCGACCAGGGGCAACATACTATCCCCCTTGATTTCGAAGGCACGGTAGGTGGCATTTTTGGAAAGGTTGGGCAGGTGGAATTGCGGTAGCCTTTCAAAGTATTCCGGATCAGAAAATCCGTTAAGATATCCTGCGGAAGCCTTCTGCCCGATCATGGTAATGTTTTCATTGTCTTCCTTGTCCACGGCAACGGTTAGGATCTTGAGCTGTGGCTCCTGGATAGGAGGCTTGCCCTGTACTTCAATATCCCTATTTAGTAAATTATCCACAGATACTTGAAATATAGCGGCCAGAATATTGAGGCTGCTCAGCTTCGGCTCTGACCTCCCCTCTTCATAAGCGGATATCATCGTCCTCTTGATATCGAGCTTGTCGGCGATATCCTTCTGGGTCAAGCCCTGTTGTTTTCTTAAATAGCGTAGATTTTTACCTAAAAACATCTCCTCCTTTATGCACTGTAAAGGTAGAAATTATGGTCGTCCTTCCATGTTTTTTTGAAGGAAAAGCGCATAAGGTCAAGACGGGATTTTTCCATCATTTCCATCCTCTCCTGTATTTCGGCCACCACCTCCGCGTGACTCTTGGCCCCTTCGATCAGAAGATAGCCGTATTTTGGATGAAGCTCATCTTCAATAAAAAATTTCACCTGCTGGTTACCTGAAGGAAGCTGTTTGCTGACAATTCTAATTGAAGACCCCTTATTCATGACTTTATTGGCTTAATGATTGATTTTCTTGATAAGTGACCCGTCATGGGATCAACCTTATTTCATCAGCTAATTTAAAAATGTTTGTTTTATAAACAAAATAAATGTTCATAAAATAAACATCTGTCATAAATGAGTATGTCTTTGTGTCAAATCCTGCTACCACATACTGCCAGCCCTTGCTTGAGATATAACAGACAATATCCCTCAAAAAAAAGACCCCCGGCTATTTAGGCGGGGGTCCTCATGCACTGATTCGCTCATCTTACGACAAACTGGTTTTGTCCAGCATGTAGCGGATCAGGTCTTTCGGATTTTGGATACGATCCACCTCTTCCTCGTTAAGCACTACCTGCAATGCCTCTTCCACATCATAAATCAAGCCTCCGACAAAGACCCTGTCAAAACCCAGATCCTTTTCAAATCGGGCATCCCTCACTTTGGAAGGCTGATCAATACCATAAGTCTTGAAGACCTTTACCATGGATTTAATTTTTGAATAGTCAGTCATTATTTTAGATGTTATCAGTTTCGTCAATGTGTTTACGTTCATTCCATAAACTGGCCATTCCCAATATCAAAAAAGACACGGTGATAAAGGCCATTCCCTTAAGCTCGCCCTCAAGCACGAAGCGGAGGTTAGCAACTAATGCGACAAATGAAATTGAAAGGATTACCAGCAGAAAAATCACCCTTGATCTGGATTCATGTAAGGCAGAACTGGCGACTGCAAACAGTCCTAGTGCCAAAAAGAAATAAGGCATCAAATTTCTTTCACCTACCACTTCTACACCGAACAGCGTACCCATCATTTGGTAATCCCACATCCACAGTACAAAAAGGCCAATATTCAATAAGCCAAAAAGTATGGTGGTAATCTTAAAGCTGTTGATCATATCTTCTTGATTAGTACGGAAGTGGAGTGCTAAACGCTACAACGCAACTCCACTTCCTTTGAAAAATTTTAAACGTATTCAGCGACTTCGGACTCCATCTCATGCAATGGAGTATCCTCAACCACAATTTTCTCTTTCTTGTCTTTTCCAAACTTGGCGAGGATCCTGTCAAAGATGTAATAGATCACAGGCACTACGACCATAGTAAGGAACATGGATGATAGCAAACCACCTATAATTGCCCAAGCTAACCCGTTTTTCCATTCTGCACCGGCACCTGAAGCAAGGGCAATCGGCAACATACCGAACACCATAGCAAGCGTAGTCATCAGAATAGGGCGGAACCTGATCTCCACCGCTTTGCGCAACGCTTTCTTCAACGGCACCCCCGCATCTTTCAGCTGGTTGGTAAAGTCCACCAAAAGGATTGCGTTTTTAGCCACCAGCCCCATCAGCATGATCATACCCAACATACTGAAGATACTTAAGGAAGACCCCGTCAAAGCCAAGGCCAATAGCGCACCGATCATCGCCAATGGAAGCGAGAACATCACCACGAATGGATACACATAACTGTCATACAAGGCCACCATGATCAGGTAGATCAGCAGAATGGATGCAAACAAAGCAATACCCAGGCTGCCAAAGCCTTCTTCCTGCATTTTTAGGTCACCTTCATAGGAAATACTCACTTCATCCGGCAACTCCAATTGGGCAAGACGCTGCTGAATTTCGGCACCTACTGTACCGGTAGGTCTTCCTGATACTTGAGACTTAAGCGTCACTGAACCAATTCTATCCTTTCTTTCCAGTTTGTCAGGACCTTCAGATTGAATGGCTTGCGCAAATTGTTTCAACTGAACTACCTCACCCTTGTTGTTGACAAAAGTTATTGCTTCAATATCTGCCACAGACCTCCGATCAAATTCATCCATTCGGATATTGATGTCGTATTCATAATCGCCATCCCTGAATTTGGTGTCAGTATTGCCATTGAAGGCCACTTGAAGGGTACCGCCCACCACATCCATGCTTAAGCCAAGATCAGCCATTTTTGCACGGTCCACCTCTACCCTAATCTCCGGGTTACCTTCCTCTAAAGAAGTTTCTATTTTTCGGGTACCAGGCACTTGCGCCATTTCTTCCATGATTTTTTGGGAGAAGCTGCTAAGTACGTCCAGATCAGGACCAGACACCACAATTTCAATAGGGGCTTCGTTGGCAGATCCCATCATACTTACGGGTACTGCGGTAATTTCGGGACCGACGATATTTTCCTGCAGTTCAATTTCCAGCCTTTTGGCATACTGAGGAGCAGTTAGATCTCTTTGTTTTCTATCTACCAATTTGACCATAATCTCTGCCGCATAGGGAGAAGAGGAACTCCCTGTCAACATGCCGGAGGTCTGACCTACAGTGGTGAAAAGTCCTGTTACTTCTGGAAGAGATTCTATGTATTGCTCTACCTCACGTGTCTTAAAGTTGGTTTGCTCCAAGGTAGCATCTTTAGGAAGCTCAAGGCGGATGATAAACTCGCCCCTGTCACCTTCGTTGACAAACTCACTGCCGATAAACCCTTGGCTGACCAAGAAGAAAGAAGAGATAAAGAGCACGAAGGTAATGATCAAGGTTATTGCCTTGTGGCCGAAAGCCCAATTGAGGATGCCCAATAGCCATTTTACAAAACCATCTAAAAACTTTTCGAAGCCATGGATAAACCTGCCAAAAAGGCTTTTCTTATTCAGATGTTCCAGCTTGGAAAATCTGGAAGTCATCAATGGAATCAATGTAAATGCCACCAACAAACTGAACAAGGTAGCCACTGCTACGGTAATACTGAACTGCTTTAGGATACCTGAAATCAGGCCACCTGTCAACGCAATAGGCACGAATACCACCGCAATAACCAATGTGATCGAAATTACCGTACTGCCGATCTCACGGATCCCATCGTAGGAAGCCTGAATGGCAGACTTACCTTTTTCCATATGACGGTAGATGTTTTCGATCACCACAATGGCGTCATCCACAAGAATACCCACTACCAGTGAAAGGGCTAACAAGCTCATCAGGTTAAGGGTAAAGCCCGCCAAATACATCACGGTAAATGTCGCGATAATAGAAGCTGGCACGGCGATCATTACAATAATAGCGTTTCTTACACTGTGCAAAAACAACAGCATGATCACCGCTACCAACACAACCGCCAGTACCAAGTCAAAAATCACATCATTGGCTGCTTTCAAAGTAAACTCTGAAGAGTCCTGAGAAATCTCAAATCTCAGATCATTGGCTTTATACGTTTCCTGCAACTTGACCAATACAACCTCAACTTCTTTTGCCACATCCACCGCATTGGCATCGGATTGCTTTTGAATGGTTAAAGCGATCGCACTGTTACCGTTCAATCTACTGATGATTTCTTCATCCTTGTTGGAGTCCAGTACTTCAGCAACATCGTTAATTTTGACAGGTGAACCATCAGCTTTGTAGGCAACGGCCAACTCACCGATTTCCTCCACAGATTTAAACTTACCGGCAAGACGGATCAAAATTTGCTCATCTTGATTTTTGATTCTACCAGTTGGAAAGTCTAGGTTAGAAGAGGCAATTGCCATATTTACCTGTAAGGGAGAAATACCATAAGCCTCCATTTTGTTACGGTTGAGGTTTACCTTGATTTCTCTTTCTGCGCCACCCAAAAGGTTTACCTGAGCCACACCATCAACCTGTGAAAGGGCTGGCTGTATCCTTTGGTCCATCAAGTCATAAAACTCGGTGTCGGACAAGTTGGAATAAGCACCCAACTGCATGATGGGCATATCATCCAAACTGAATTTGCCCAAAGCCGGAGGGTCAGCATCGTCAGGAAGATCACCTAATACAGCATTTATTTTACGCTGTGCATCTTGCAAGGCAATATCCACATCAATGTCATCCACCAATTCAATGGTAATGATGGACACACTTTCCATGGACGTTGATCTCATCTGGTCAATCCCTTCCAATGAGGCAAGGGCATCCTCCAGCTTTATGGTTACGGAGTTTTCTACTTCGGATGGTGCAGCACCTGGATATACTGTCGAAACAGTCAGTACGTTAGGGCTAAATTTTGGCAAAAGCTCATACGACATCTGGGTATATGAGAAAAGCCCCGCCAGTGTCAGTATGGTAAAGATCACCACGACAATCGTGGATCTTTGTATCGATATTTTCGCGATTTGCATTGTAGATTCTTTAGATTCTCAATTGAAGCTTAAAGTTCCGTTACAGCGGTTCCGTCTTTCAAATTGATCAGACCAGTAGTTATCAACTTCTCTCCTTCTCTTAGCCCGTCCAGCAACACCAGCTGATCTTGGCCCATAGAAGCAATCTTGATGGGCTTTAATCTGGCTTTACCGTCCTCCAATACATAGACTTGAGGATTTTTGACACCGTTTACTAAAGCTCTTCTGTTGATCAATACCGCTTCTTGCTTGTCATAGTTAAAAATAGCATTACCATACATACCAGGCTTGATACCCTCTGTATCACCTTCCAAACTGATTTCTACAGCATACCGTAAAGATGCGTCACCTTTAGAAGCCGTAAAGCTCACTTTACCTTTGTATGCTTTGTCGGGAAACACACCCGCTTTAACAGTTACCTCATCTCCAACTTCTATTTGTGCAATTTCAGATTCCGATACTGTCACCGCCAATTTCAATGGCTTGGTATTCACGATATCCACGATAGGCATACCGGGAGCCACCAAAGTTCCGATTTCGATATAGTCTTCATTGATGTACCCTGAAATAGGAGCGGTGATTTTGGCGTGCGCAATTCGCTTTTTGATTATATTCAGCTGCGCTTCGGCATTTTTGGCACCGTTTTCAATATCTTCCAACTGCCTTTTGGTAATTGCGTCAGAACCTGAAAGGTTTCTGTATCGTTCCAAATCTCTTTTGGCTTGGTCATAGCTTACTTGAGTGATGGACAGCTCAGATTGCAGCAGTTCATCATCCAGTTGGGCTATAAGCTGTCCCGCTTGCACCATATCTCCCTTGCGTTTAAAAATCTTCACCACCTTGCCACTGGCTTCTGATTGCAGATTCAGCTCTTGGTTGGCGATAAATGTGCCATTGGAGGTAAAGTTTACATTGACATTGGATTTACCCACCACTTCCGTCGTCACAGGAATAAACTGGCTGGTTCTCATCGCTTCTTCAGCTTCCATCGCCATTGTTTGCTTATTGTCATATAACTTATAGGCAATGCCTCCTACAATAAGTACCAGAACTAGTATTGGGATTATTTTTTTCATCTTTATTTGCTGTATTAGCTTTTGATTAAAAGTTGGTTTACGTTTTCGATAATTTTAATCTGCCATTTTGCTGATGTCACCGGTTGCTTTGTAAAGGTCCACCTGGGCAGTTTTTACGTTAATCAGTTGATTGTTATACGCTGTTCTTGCCTCTCTAAGGGCTGTCTCTGCCTCTAAGAGGTCCGTGAGTGGGCTCAAGCCTTCTTTATAAAGCAGCTCGGTCTGCGCATACACCTCCTCTGCCAACCTCAGGTTTTCCTCTTGCGCTTTGGCAGAGTGAATGCTTGAAGTAAGCTTCTTCACGGCATTTTGATGTTGCATTGTAGCAGCTTCTGTGGCCTTCTTAATGTCTTGATCCAATTGCTGTGACCTCACTCTTGCCTGTGCCACTCTATTTCTTTTCTGGAATCCATCGAAGATCGGCACCTCTAGTTTCAACCCGATCAAAGCACCTCTATACCAAGGTTTACTTTGGGACAGGAAGGTGAAATCGTTAGAGAAGGTGTTGTAATTGACATCGGCAAAGCCCACCAATGTAGGATAATAGCCGGACTTAATATTTTGAATGTCCAAACCGTACAGGTCTTGTTGTTTATTCAAAACCCTAAGGTCTACCCGGTTTTGAAGATCGCTGTTGAGGCTAGGCGGTAAAGCCTGGGCGAGATCAAGCTCAAAGTCTTGACTCTCCAACTCAAGCGGTGCATCCATAGAAATGCCCATAAGCAGCTTCAGGTAATTCTTGCTTTGAACAATACCGATTTCCAGTTCATCCTTTTTAGCCTCCAAGGTGGTCAAATTGACTTTGACCCGGTTATAGTCGATCTTCCTGGCCAAATCGTTTTCCATCTGCACCCTCAGGATTTTCTCAAGACTGTTCAGACGGTCCATATTGGCGTCAATGTTTTCTCTCTGTAACTCAAGACCTATCACATTGTAATAATTCATCGCCAAGTCATACAGAATATCCTCCTCGCTCATCTGAGTAAGTAGCAAGTAGAATTCTTCAGATGTCCTGGCAGCCTTCAAACCCACCAAATAGGATTGGCTAAAAATCAGTTGGTTCAATTGAAATCCGGCTTGTAGACTTTGTGGCACGCCAAATTGGATCACATCAATGTCTGTTGGACTGCTTTCCGGATTTAACACTCCCCCTGGAATACCCATAGGCGTCACATTCAAGAAGTTATTGTAATTCCCATACGCTTTGAACTGGGGAAGTCCTGTTCCAATGATCTCCTTCCGCTGATAAGCGGCAGCATTTTCATCCAGTTTTGCTTTTTTAAGGTCATAGCTGTTTTCCAGCCCTATCTTAAGCACCTCCTGCAAAGAATATCCCTCTGAACTGGCAGAAGAAGAACTTTGAGAAAATACTGAAAAATTGATACTCATCAGAAGCATCAATAACAAACTACCGTTTTTTGACATAACACGTATTATTCTTAAATTTTATAGATCATTTAGTTCTGAATCAAAAGAACCTAAAAGTGAAATTTTTTACTTCCTGGTGGCTTCGAACTTCTTCACCAAAAGAGGAAGTTCTCTTCTCATAAATCCAAAAAAGTCCTTCATTTCCAATAAGCGGCAGCAGACATCGCTTTTTCGGTCTTCTTTTAATTCTATAATCTCGGTGATAAGATCTTCCATATTCAACACCTCTTCGAATTCCTTTTTCAGCTCAGCTCTCCAGTCTCTTAGTCTCAGCTTGAAATAACGTTTTCTCTCTCCCGGCTTGGTGGTATACTCCACCGTTTCTTTTGCTTGCAGAAAAGTCAAAGCTGTACTTACTGCGCTTTTACTTACTTGCAATTCCTCCTGTATTTCTTCAAAGGTTGCTTCAGCAGGTTCTGCCACCAATAGCAGCCCCATGATCCGCCCCACCACAGGTTGAAGCCCTTTCTTTTCATAAAAGACCCCAATCCTTTCAATTATCTCCTTTTTGCGTTCCGATAAATTCATTGGTTTTTCTTTCTGTTTGGCTTTATAACGGCGCAAAAGTAAAATTAGTTTTGTTAGTTCACAAATTTCTGAACCAAAAATTTTTCCTAAACAGACTATCTTTTTCTAAATCCCGAAAACAGCAGTAAATCGAAATCAGTGACTATAACGCAAAATTAACGACAAAAGGTTACCAAATCATTAAAAAATCTCCAAGAATTTTGTTGTTCATTTTCGCTTTAAAATCTCCCATGCCCGGTTGATTAAAAAAATAACACCCGCAGATAGCATAGCAAAAGGAAGCTAATGCTATCCGCGGGAAATGATTTATTTGCCAAATTTACTTTTCAGCATGGCCAACTTAGCTGCAAGATCTCCTTCTGCTTCTTGTTCTCTGTTCTCTCTTTTGCGAGACCGCTGACCTTTGTCTTCTCTCGTTTTAGATCTCTCCGCAAAGGGGTCTTTTTTCATACTCAAGCCTATCCTCTTTCTGGGAAGGTCCACTTCCATCACCGTAACTTCTACCTTTTGGTTGACAGTTACCACCTCGTTGGGATCCGACACATAACGGTCTGCCAGATGACTGAGGTGAACCAATCCATCCTGGTGTACCCCAATGTCTATGAATGCGCCAAAATTAGTAATATTGGTCACAATGCCCGGCAATTTCATCCCCACCTTAAGATCTTCCATACTGTTGACCCCTTCCTGGAAGTTGAAGACTTCAAAAGTCTCCCTTGGATCCCTTCCGGGTTTAGACAATTCCTCCATAATATCCTGCAGCGTGGGCAAACCAATACTGTCGGAAACATATTTTTTTACGTCCACCTTGGCCCGAACCTCCGGATTGCTGATTAATTCATTGATCTGTACACCCAGGTCGGCAGCCATTCTGCTTACAACCGGGTAACTCTCGGGATGAACCGCGCTGGCATCCAAGGGGTTGTTCGCATTCCTTATCCTTAAAAAGCCGGCTGCTTGCTCATAAGCCTTATCGCCCAATCGTGGCACCAGCTTGATCTGCTCACGGCTTTTGAACGGGCCGTTTTGATCTCTGAACTTTATAATATTCGCTGCAAGAGAAGGACCTAAACCGGACACATAGGTTAACAACTCTTTGGAGGCAGTATTGACTTCTACCCCTACCCCGTTGACACAGCTCATTACGGTATCATCAAGGCTGGTCTTTAATGCAGTCTGATCGACGTCATGCTGGTATTGCCCTACGCCAATGGATTTGGGATCGATTTTCACCAACTCAGCCAAGGGATCCATCAGCCTTCTGCCAATAGAAACAGCTCCCCTCACCGTTAGATCATGATCGGGAAATTCGTTTCGTGCTACTTCAGAGGCAGAATAAATAGATGCCCCACTTTCATTGACCATAACCACGATGATATGTGGCGCCAATCCTAAGGATTTGACAAATTGCTCAGTTTCTCTACTGGCCGTTCCATTGCCTATAGCAATGGCTTCTATGGCATATTTTTCCACCAGATATTTTACCAATGCGCCCGACTCAGCTGTTTTGCGCTGTGGTTCATTGGGATAAATCACATCATGGTGTAGCAGCTGCCCTTGGGGGCCAAGGCATACCAATTTGCAGCCGGTTCGGAAACCTGGATCAATGGCCATAACCGCCTTCTCTCCTAAAGGTGCGCCGAGCAATAACTGTCGCAGGTTTTCCGCAAAAACTTTGATGGCCTCCTCATCCGCCTTCTTTTTGGTATAAAGCCTGACCTCGGTTTCCATAGAAGGCTTAAGCAGCCTCTTGTAACAGTCTTTGATAGCCAATTTTACCTGCTCAGCTGACCGGTTATTTCCTTTTATACAAGCGTTTTCCATCAAAGCAATGGCCTCCGATTCTTCAGGGCAACTGTCCAGCATTAAAAACAGCTCCTTTTCTCCTCTCCTCATGGCCAATACCCGATGTGAAGGAGCCGTTTTGATCGGCTCAGTCCAGTCGAAATAATCTTTATACTTAATGGCTTCCTCTTCCTTCCCAGGTATAACTTTAGAAACAAATTTGCCTTCCGAAATAAATAGATCACGCATCTTTTTACGCAATTCCGCATCCTCATTAATCCACTCGGCAATAATATCCCTTGCTCCCTGCAATGCCTCTTCTACATTGTTTACTTCTTTTTCGGCATCAACAAATTTTTCGGCTTCTTGCTCCAATGAAATGGAGTCTTGGGCGAAAATGACTTCTGCCAAAGGCTCAAGACCTTTTTCTCTAGCAACAGTGGCTTTGGTCCGTCTTTTTGGTTTATATGGAAGATAAAGATCTTCTAAAACTGACATAGTCTCTGCAGCTTGGATTTTCTGTTCGAGCTCTTGACTAAGCTTGCCTTGCTCGCCAATGGACTTTAAGATAGCATCTCTTCTCTTATCCAACTCTCTCAACTGCTGAACCCGGTCTCGGATCGCCGCCACTTGCACCTCATCCAAACTTCCTGTCACTTCCTTTCGATACCTGGAAATGAATGGTACAGTTGCCCCTTCATCCAACAACGCTATGGTATCAGACACTTGCTTTTGTCTGACATTCAGCTCTTCTGCTATTTTTAAATAATGCTCTATATTCATGCTATCCTTCATTTCGCGTCAATAGGGGCGCAATTTAATAGTTATTTAAGAAACCCTTTCCAATTATTGTAACCATTGTCACTAAGGCTTTGTAAATCATTCGTTAATTTTAGACCATGAGCTGGAAAAAAGAAGTGAAGAGCTGGGGAATCATCCTAGGCATAGGGGCGCTGTTGTATTTTACCGGTTGGATGACCCCCATTGTAGGAGGCTTGCAGTCTATTGTGTTGGCTACCGGATTTGTTAAACCAGACACCAAAGAAGCAGGTCCTGTATCACCCGCTTTTGATTACCAAGGAATATTCACCTCATTGGAAGGCAATTCTATTGAATTGAAAAACTACAAAGGCAAAACTTTATTTATCAACCTTTGGGCGACTTGGTGCCCCCCTGTCGTGCAGAAATGCCGCATATTGAAGAACTTTATAAAAAAGTCAAGCACCAAGAAGATCTGGAGTTTTTGATGATTGCATTGGACGAGAACTTCGAGAAGAGCAAGAAGTTTGTCAGCAGCAAAAAATTCACTTTTCCGGTACTGCACGCCAGGCTAGGCCTTAATCGATCACTCCAAAGCCAAGCTATTCCGACTACATTAGTTGTAAACCCATCCGGAGAAATCGTGTTTTACCACGAGGGGATGAGCAATTTTAACACTGAAGAATTTGAAAATTTTCTTCTGGGCATTGCCTCAGCAGGGCAAAAAAATAGATGTGAGAAGCTATACAGCTGAACTTCCCACATCTTTCCAATGGTTGAGATTGGTGATCAACTGGTGATCACTTTTTCCTTCTTGGGGGCAAATTTATACCCCCAATCAAACTCTATGGCTTCCAGCAGCGCTACTCTTTCTGGGTCCATATTTTCGCGTTCGTTCCTCATCCTGCTCACCCACTTCC